>JAEZVF010000101.1 GCA_023443225.1 Bacillota bacterium | reverse complement strand
CTTGTGAGACGGCCAATCAAAATGACTTTATTCATATTAAGGAATACCTCCTTTAATTATGCGTCCTGTCTAATGCATAAGAATCTGATTACATTTTCCATAATGCGAATACGATCTTCAACTTCGCCTGGGCATGTTGAATCAGCATCGAATTGGATAAAATAATAAAAGCCTTCTTTCATTTTCTGAACTTCGTAAGCTAATTTCTTCTTACCCCATTCATCAATGTTTGTAATGTTGCCGCCGAATCTTGTAATAAGTTCTTTAACGGCTTCCACTGTTGCGTTTCTGGCTTCGTCTTCGATTTTTGCATTTACAACTAAGGATAATTCATACTGGTTCATAGTTGTCTGCACCTCCTTCTGGTCTCTGGCCCTTTATCGCAATGTACCACGGTGGTATGCATTGACTTCTGGAATAGCGCACCTATCCATCTGTGTGTAAAGAGCAAGGAATAATTTTTATTAACATATCACAAATATAGATTTTATCATAGTTTTCTTGGTATGGCAAGCATTTTTTAGTTTTTAGCTATTCAACTGCCTTTTCATATACTGTATCATATCCCGATAGATATTCATCAATCGTTGGAACAACTTCTACATCTGGAATTATGCCTCGCCAGATGTCTGTTTGCTTTTTCCTTTCCGCAAGTCTAGAATAGCCTGTTAATAACGTACTATAATTTATTGCGTTCCCAGATTTATCTAGCTTTAAAGTTCCTGAATCAGTAAAACCACCAACAATACCTCCTGTTTCACTTCCGTATATTGTAACCTTGTTTACGTAATATAAAAAATCATCGACAGCTGCAATTCCACCCGAAAAAGTTATATTTCCAACCAAAATACGTGTATCCTGTACTTTTAAAAAATTATTATATTTAAATAAAAAGTTCATAAGAAATCTGGCGTTTCCACCAGGATTCGTTCGTAAATCAACTACAAATTTATCATACTTGTCCTGATTCGCCACCATAGTTTCTACCATTTTGTCACTAAAGTCAATATATTTCTCCTCGTCTACACCTCTATTATATTTAAAATAAAACACTCTATTAACTTCATCTATCTTATACCAGTAATTATCATTTGTTCCTTCCGATTGCTGTAAACGCAAGGGCAGCACATCAATATGATCTTTTAAAGTATATGCAGTACAATTTTTGATTTCATCCTCTAATAATGGTTCTATCATAATATCTTTTCTTTCGCCATTTCTTAGAATAAGTGAAAATTGGCATTTCTTTTCATTCGCGAGCCCTAAATATGAAAGATCATTGTAACTCATCATATCTGTTCCGATACTACCTTCAATAGCTATTTCAGTTTCGCAAGGATAAATCCTCTTGTATTCGTCTATAACTTCATCCATAGAATTCCCGTTAATTGCTTCAATCTTAGCCCCAAAAACTTCTTTATAATTTTCCGGTACGCCGGTTATATAATAATCTCCGTCAGCCATTTTCATAAAACTGATTGGATAATAAAACATATTATATTCGTATGCATTATTAACAAACCATGTATGTGCGTTTCTTACTTTGGCAATTATCTCTTTTGTTCTATATACAATTTCTTCATCAGACATATAGGAGGAATTCATATCCATAATTAAGGTATCTATACTATTCTCCCATTCTTCTAAGCTAAGAAAACGAGTAAATCCAATTGCTAGCTTTGGAAGAGAGTCTCGCATTTCAGTTAAATCAGCTGTCCAAATGGCGATATGTTCATTTAATTTCATTTCTGTTTTATTAATATTTTCATCTGCAAACAATTTTTCTTCTGCTTTATATGTATCTTGATTTATTGATATATTGCTATCATTTATGGTTTCTTTTTCTTCTGAACTTCCACAAGCTGTAAAGAAAAGGATTGTTCCAAGAATAACAATTAAAACTTTAGTCTTCATAATAGATCTCTCTTCCTTCTTATAATTATAACTATTTATCTGTTTGTAACCGTCTTGACTCAAAATTAAGTTCTGCTTTCCCAACCTCTATATTTACATTTATCATATTTACAAGGTTATTGTCACTACTAAGTTCTCTCCTGCTTGACTCGCCGTTTACAAAAACCTGTCCAATATTGCTTTTTAACATATAATCATAATCCTTTGCCAGTCCGCTACAGTTAATTATAACTCCTCCCGCTTCCATCGTGCATTTTGTTTTACCCATAATTGTTCCAGCAAGGACTATATATCCCGCTTCAACATTAATATTGTTCTGATCGCTAGTACAATTATCCATATTAACATTTCCACTTTCAACTTCTATTGAATATTCTTTGCTAATGCACTTTTTCATATCTACATTCCCAGCCACAACATGAAAAATTCCATTTGATGAACTTATATTCATCAAAGTAAGATTACCAATTTCTAAGAAAACATTTATCATGTCTACTGGCATACCCTCCATCATATAGTTACCACTTTCCAGCTTCACTGTAACAGCGTCAAGTGCTGTTCCCTCTGGTACAGTAAGGGTAAGCGTATCAACATAATTATTTCTTATAGAATTGTTATCAGATGTTATTTTAAGAATTCCATCATTAACTTGATATGATAACTTGTTTTTACTGCCATAATACTTGGCACTGATTGAATAGGAATCACTATACTGAACCTCAATATTTATAGTATTCTTTATATCAATATCAAGGGAGTTATAGGCCTCCACTTTTTGATGATCAATTTTGTTTTCCAGAGTATTTGTATTCCTATCTGAAAACCAAACATCTTTAAACTCCTCATCTTTCACATATAGCCTACTACTAAGTAGCTTTCCGCTGTTTCCATCAATATTGAATTCAAATCTATATCCAGTTTCATCATAATCCGCCCCATCCGTTTTAATCTCTGCTACACAATGCCAGGTCACATTTCTATCTGCATCATACCTGCTGACACTAACATCTGCATCATCAAAGTTAACTCCGGACTGTTGCTCAATGGATTTTATTCCTATGCTTACCGCCTGTACAATAGATATAATGCAGTCCGAGTCATCTGCGCCGTCTTCGACAATGATATTATAATTAGTTCCATCCTCAGATATGTTATTATCATTTTCTACGATATCTTCCGGAAAATAATTAATTTCTTCTCCTTCCTTACGATCCGTATGTAAGGCACTGTGATTTAGTACTATTTTATCCATTACCGCCATCTGTTTTTTCTCATCATAATTTATGAAATATATTGTTATTAAGGTGTTAAGGACAATTAACAAAACAGTTAATATAGCTACAACGATATCTTTTCTCTTCATATCTTCTGACTTCTTTCTGCTAAATATATTCAAAATTCACACTTAGGATAGAAATCTATCACTGACTTTATATAGAAATCCATACTAATAGAATACTTTTTCTGAAATATCTTAGGCGCCTTAGCTCCTTTTGGTAGAAGCATGATGCTAACAGGCTCTACACCGTGTTTTGTATCAACATAATATACAGTATCAAGATAATACAGATATTCTTTTATCCACTGATAATATGATTCCTCTACATCATACTCATTAGTAGAAGCTTCCTTACCAGAAACCCATAGTACGACCAGTTCCTCCATTTCTTCTTCAAGAGCTGCTGCAAATTCCACTGTATTCATCGGAATACTCCCTAACATTGGAATGGCTCCAAACTGTGAATCCACCATAATCCATTTATCCAAATCATTAAGATAAACTTCTGAAATCACATGTCCTGCCCCTTCCCTTCTAGTTTGACAATCTTTTGTTTTCAGGTGCAAGGTTCTTGCAGTAATACCAAGTGATGTTAAGCATACTGTTGTAACAATACCGTACTCCACACATCTGTATTTGCGCCATTCTCAGTCACTTGTTTCAGTATATACAACGGATCATCATCTTCTGGTATATTGTTTCCATCGTGTTCCCATAGATTAGTTACCCAATCCGAAACTGCAACTACCATCTCCAAATCAGAACTGCACCCGCTTACCAGTTCCTCCAGATTATATGTTTCACGAAGCTCAGTCAGATATTCCTCTGTGAAAATACTCCAGTAGTCTATATCCAATTTCTCCTTGCTTTCATAAGAATACATTTTTTCTGATTTTACTAAAACTTCAGAGGCATTAACGGAGCCATTGCTACTGCATCCCTGTGATACCAACGCTGTCACAACTCCAATAATAATTACCAATTTAAAGCATATAATTTTTTTTATACCAATCATCTCCTATCTTAAAATTTGAAACATGATTTATGTTTCTGATTTTAATCATAAAGGAAAGTTTTAATGGAATAATAAATAACTTATTACGAAGTTGTAAATTTTGGTTTAGGGTTTATTTGGGCCTTATGACACCAAACCTTTATTTCAGTTAACCTTTTCTTGATTATTCCAGATTATTTCAACCGTAGTTCCTCTTCCCAGCTCTGATTCGTATCGCATCTTTGCTCCATGACACTCGACTATCTGTTGGCATAAGGTAACTCCAAGCCCTACTCCTCCTGCTTCTCTACTACGCGCTTTATCAACCCTGTAAAAAGGCTCTTTGATCTTTTGCACTTCCTCTTCAACCATTCCAATTCCATTATCCGAAATCTTCGTAACAAGATTATCCTTTTTTTCAAATGTCACAGTCACATGTCCCCCAACATCACATGCCCTGACTGCATTTTCAATAAGATTAGAAAATAGCATCTCTACCATATCCCTATTACCTCTAAGGATCTTAGCTTCACTGAAAAAATCAAGTTTAATTGACTTTTCTTTAATTTTGTGGCTGAATGTTTTACGCAAAAAATCTTCCAGCTCTTGGATCTGAAGTTTCTCCATTTCAATTCTATTTTCACGGAAATCTGCTATACTGAGCAGCGAATTGCTGAGATTCGATAGGCGTCTGGACTCTGCCACAATATAGTTAAGAACCTCTTGTTTTTCTTCCTCATCTATCTCAGCCATCATCATATATTCTGCATATCCGGAGATAGAAGTCAGTGGTGTTCTCAGTTCATGCGACATATTTTCCACTAATTTTCTCCTTCTCTCTCCTTCAAGACGGATATCTTCAATTTTTTCCTCTATCTTTTTACTCATTATGTTGAACTTTTCGGCTAATTCCCCAAATTCATTCCTACCACGTATTTCAATAATATTAGAATAATTACCCTTCGCAATATTATCTGTCGCTTTTGAAAGTACAACTAATGGGGTGAATACTTTCTTGATAATGACGGCAAGTAAAACCGCAAGTGCAGACATAAATATTATGTCAATCTTTATGATAAAAGACAGCATATTTTCTCTCGTTGCTTCAAGAGAATCTAAAGGATATGATAGTACAAGCATATATCGGCTGTAATCTCCCTGTAGTCTTCCTGATATAAAAATATATGATTTTCCTTGGATTGTCCTAGTCAAAATATTCTGTTCATTCTCTACAACCTTAAGTTCCTCTCGATCACCCGCAATTTCCCATATTGCTCCATGTAGGCGCGAGCTGCCTTCATAAAATTCCAGCGAAATCCCCTGTTCTTTATAGTATTTCTGGTATCCATTAAAAATTATCTCTATCTTATCGTATGTTAACGTGCTTAATTCATCAATACTATAAAAATCGTTGTAAAATGACGACATTAGAAAATATGATTCACGGGCAGCCTGCTGCTTGGTGTTCTCATATTCTTCTTTATACGAATAATGTATAACTGCATATATACCTATGTTAAATGTGAGTGCAAATAGCAACAGCATTATCAGATATATCTTCTGACTAAACCTCATTTTTATACCCACTGCATATCACATCTGCTTGCCGATGTGTTACCACCTCTGAACCAAGTTGAAAGTTTATGGCAGCTGCAATCTAACCTTTCCTTTTTCATTTGTACCTTATAATTGTAATCTATATCCCATCTTATAAACGGTCTTGATTCTCTCCTCGAATCCCAGTTTCTTTCTAAGCCGCTGAATATGTACATCTACCGTCCTAGTATCACCTTCAAAGTCATACCCCCATGCAAGTTCAAGTAGTTTCTCCCTACTAAGTGCCAGATTCCTGTTTATAATTAAGACCTCCAAAAGTTGGTACTCCTGCGGTGCAAGTTCAACTTCCTTCTGTTTATAGGTTACAGTCTTGCTACTCATATCCACCACAACATCATTCATTTTAACTTTATTTCCACTTTCCGATGTTCTTCTGAGTACAATGTTAATTCTTGCGATAAGTTCCAGAACATCAAAAGGTTTCACTATATAATCCTCTGCTCCGGAAGTCAGGCCACAAAGCTTGTCATCTAAATTGTCCTTTGCCGTTATAAATATCACTGGAGTGCCTTTCACCTTACGAATGATCTCAAATCCGGTTAAATATGGTAACATTACATCTAATAGAATCAGATCGTAGTGCCCACTCTCAATCTTGCTTACAGCCTCTCTGCCATCATATGCCTGGTCACAGATATGACCAACCATCTTTAAATTTCTCTTTATCACGTCATTAATAGACGCTTCATCATCTACAATCAATATGTCAGCCATAAAAATCCCCTCTCTTTGTTATTTGTTCTTAAATTAATTAAGTTTTCTCCACTGATGTTCTATAGCATTTAATTATACTAATTTTTAACATATTCTTCTACACAAAAATGATTTACTTACTAGTAATGCTAAAATAGTGACGATTTCTTACGCCCTTATTTATCATACACAAGAAGAGCTTGCTTCCAATTTCCTGTCTCAAAATCCAAATAACCACATTCTTGTTCTTCTGCAATCTGCTTTCTTAACATTGTAAGTTCATAATCACTCAACAGAGAAAATACTTCCTGATATTCCCCTTCCCAGAAACAATCTTCCAAGATCTCGATTAAGTCCTCTAAGTTTTTGACTGTTCTCTTAACAATAGCAATTTTGTCCGATACATACCTGCAATCCCTAATTTCAGAAATAACCCTTCTTAATGCTTTATTCTCCATTTGTTTTCCTGATTGGTAGCTATAATCTTCTTTTTCAAAATAATCTCGTCCGGTGACAAATATCTTGTCAAGACAAGCATTTTCAAAATTATGTTTTATTCGTACAGATAAGGGTTGAATGGCCTTTTTTAGATAAACAATTTCCTCTTCATTAAAATCCATACTGGAACAAATACGTTCAAATGCTTTATGCAAGTTATTTTCAAGTTCTTTCCCATTATCTATCCTCAGCAGTTTCTCAATCACCTGTCTGTCTTCTTCGGTAACCGATAACTCTGACAAGTCATTTTCACTCAATATACGTGCAACCGCATTCCCCAAGACAACTTCATAGATGTTGATCAAATCTTCTTGATAATATTTACTATATCCGCAGAGAATTGCTTCGATTGCATCATTAGAAAAATAGCTACAAAACTTATTTTCTGTATTCAGGCAATTAAGGTATCGGTACATATATTCTATTCCAGAATAATTCATAATGTCATGTGAGAGTGGATAATCAATGTCGCATGGGGTGTCATGAGCAAAAAACCGGGGATTATATTCAGCAAAAAACATTTCCAGCCCATTCACAATGGTATCCTCATAAGCATAATTGTGTACTCGAAGGCGTTTTGTTTTTATATCAAGAAAAACTGATTTCGCTTGTGTTACCTTTATCTTAATACGATCAATACCTTCCAAGAAAAGAGTCTTAATATTTCCATTCTTTAGTAATGCTAATTTAGATTCCACTCCTTGTTCATACTTCAAAGAAATACCTAGACAATAATAAATTGAGCGAAGCAAGTTCTCTGCAATTTCTATTCGTACTGAACTACTTTCCCCACTGGTGTACTTTCTAACCTGTTCTTCGATAAGTTTCTGTAATTCCCCTTGAATACGAATCATTTCCTGTGGTTCTAATAAATTTCTGACTGTCGCTTCTCTTATGAAATACTCGAAATACCGGTCCGAATTTAACTCTTTATCAATAAAACTGTTAATAATGGCTGGATTCTTCACAACTTATGCCCCTTTCCTTACTTCCCATATCCAATTAATATATTACTTATAATAAACCCCATAACCTTCCCCTTCATCATTCTTTTCGATATCATCATCTTCTTCCCTATCATCATCCCAATCATAATTTACATTTTGGTATCTCTTCTTTCGACAAATATCTTCTAATTTACATTCCTGCAGATACTCAACAGAACCCTGACACTCAGATTCAAAATATTCTTTCATAATACCTATGAGCTCATCATCACTGTACTCATCCAACGATTCATTCTTAAAATAATAAAACATTTCCTGTAAACATTGTAGAGTCTCAGCATAATTATCCTGCAACACATAAGGTGAATCACAAAATTCAAACACCAGTTTTTTTAAAATACCTTCTCCGAATTCAACCCTTCCATTATTTTTTAAGGACCGAAACTTTTCTTCCATCAACATTTGTATATCTGAATCCGATAAGGTTAGACCAAAGCTTTTCGTAAACTGATTACATTCCCGCAACGCTGATACTTCCTGATTCTTATTTATCGCATTCATCATACCAAATTTCTCTTCCATAAACAAAGCCTCCGATCGCTAAAAATATTTTTAAAAAAAGGTTGACAATTCAGCAGTATTGTGATATAGTATAATTGTATTGTTGTGTTTATATATATCTTGCAGAATATTATAAGACATTTATTTCTAAATGTCAATTACATAATAATTTAATTTATAAAAAAACGAAGGTCATTTCTGTATAATTCAGATTAACCTTCGTCTTTTTATTTATGTTTAAATATGTACTGGCAATTAAATTATTTCCTGCTTTCTGCCAATTGAATAGCATAACTGATTGCATTTATGAGACTAAACTCATTTGCGGTTCCCTTATCATTAGTTTAAATACTATAACATAAAAAATGCGCTGCATACCAACGAATATCGTAAGTCTACAGCACATCCTGTTATTTACTTAAAATAATCTTCCAAGACCTCTTTTACCGTACGTATCTTTTTCTCCATGTAGGCATTTGCTCCACAAAAGATTAGAGCTTCCTCCAAGTTACCTTTTGCAGCATTCTCAAGAGCCTTTGTAATACAATACGGCGTTTCTGCCGGATTACAGCTCTTAATGCAATTATAGCATCGTTTCACCGGTATGTGTTCTTTGCTTGCCCGCTCTGTAAAGGAATTTCTGATCGCTCTTCCTGGCATACCAACAGGACTCTTAACTATGATAATGTCTTCTTCCTTACAGTTAATATATGCCTCTTTATACTTTATATCAGCATCACATTCTTCTGTCGTTACGAACTTGGTTGCTACTTGAATTCCATCTGCCCCCAACTCCATATAATGCTCCATGTCCTGTTTTGTCTGAACTCCACCAGCTATAATAACAGGAATCTTTCTTCCATACTTTTCTTCATAATCCTTGGTCAAATGAAGGATTCTTTTTATTTCTTCATCATATACTTTTAGATCAATATGTTGTAACTGCTCTGGCTTAAATCCGAGATGACCTCCCGCTTTCGGCCCTTCGATAATGATAGCATCTGGTGTTGTATTGTTTTTTTTATCCCATAACTTAAGTATAATTCCAGCAGCTTTTAACGAAGATATGATTGGGATTAATTTTGTCTTCGTACCCTTTGCTATCTCTGGAAGTTCTGTTGGCAGACCAGCTCCTGATATTATGATATCGATACCATTTTTAATAGCTTCTTTTACATACCTAGCATAATTCTGAGTAGCTACCATGATGTTTACAGCCAAAATTCCTTCAGGTGCTATTTTTCTTGCTCTATTTATATGTTCTCCTATCATTCTAAGATTCGCTTCTAATGGATTGCGGATAAAATCCGGTTCTGTAAATCCGATCTGCGCAGTTGATATTACCCCTATACCACCTTGTGCCGCTACAGCACCCGCAAGAGAGCTTAAGCTGATTCCAACTCCCATACCCCCTTGAATAATTGGCAATTTTGCTGTAAGATTTCCTATTTTTAAAGGTTTATACATGATACCTCTTTTCTAAGTCTATATCACTTCTGTTAGTTTCATAATATAATACCCTCATTATCATGAAATCTTGCATTTTTTATTATTTTCTTATTTTATTCAAAACTATTGGACCTATTCTAAGATGAAACAAGAGTAAATATTAGAAGGCATAGAAAATGCACTTTCACCACTTTTGTGGAATGTACCAATTGGATTGCAGATTATAAAAGAATCATGGTTGTTACTAGTAAAACTAAGCTAATAGTAAGTATCTACACATTACCTCTGATAACCCAATAGCTTGTTATCTTGTTTCTTCCTAGCAAAGACAGCTTTGCCACAATAATTAAAAGGAACTCCGGGAAGACTTCCAGTGTATGAATCGTGAATTGAAAGAAGCCGGCTCGTTTCTTACACTAGGGTAATCGATTATATTCCGGCGGAGCGAGGTGTTTGACGAGATGTTGGAACAACATCGAGGAGTTCTCGCGGAGCCGGAATGTTTTAAGCGATTACCCTAGCGTTAGAAACGACGGGTTCTTTCTCTGAACGAGATATACACAGGAAGTCTTCCTGGAGTTCTCATTACCTACCAAGTCAAAGCGTCCGTCAGGGTAAAGCGTCCATCAGGGCAAAGCGTCCGTTAGGGCAAAGCGTCCATTAGTCCTTCTTAGTAATCTGTCTTATATTCTTTTCAGCCTGCTTCCGCGGAATCATTATTTGATGGCCACAACCTACGCATTTTAAGCGAAAGTCCATACCCACTCTTAACACTTCCCATTCACTACTTCCACAAGGATGCTGCTTTTTTAACTTCAGTATATCTCCAACATTTATGTCCATGGTATCTCCTCCAATTATTGATTTCTTTGTGCAAAGGAAACGATATTATCTTCTAGGTCTTTAAACTGCATCGAACGGCTGCCCCAAGGATATGTTACCGGTTCATTAATGAATTCTACACCCATCTTTTTTAATCTTTGAAATTCCGATTCTATATCTTCCACGATAAATTGCAAGGTGAAATTTCCGCTTTCTTTTTTAAAATTCAAATTCATATCATCTTTTGCT
Organism: Bacillota bacterium; assembly: GCA_023443225.1. Taxonomy (GTDB): domain Bacteria; phylum Bacillota; class Clostridia; order Lachnospirales; family Lachnospiraceae; genus Anaerocolumna. The sequence continues at coordinate 22,717 of JAEZVF010000101.1, read as the reverse complement.
GAATCCTTTGAATAGATTGCCAACCATGCACCTTCTGTCTGAATTTCAACATGCTTATCGTTCCTTTCAGATGATGTCATCAGTATAGCATCGTAAAATTCTGCTAATGATATTACATCATCTGTAACCAGACATATTCCCATAAATTGCATTCCGTTCCCTGCCTTTCAGTAGTCATTTAGATAGTACGCAAATCTTTTATTATCATAAAAGGTCGAATATGCAAGCATAATTTTTTAAATTACCCCTTGCATTCTTAAAACACATGATGTAGTATATGTGTATAGTTGATGTAGTTTTCATAACCACTTCATAAGTTTTAACAATTCGTTTAATATAAATAGAAAGGGCTGATATTATGTCAAAAAGAATTATGAAAGCAAAAGATCCCGGAAGCGCGATTACCCACTTTATTGGTACCTTAATGGCAGTATTTGCGACACTTCCTTTATTAATGAAAGCATCAAGATCCCCTGATAAGGTTAATGTTATCTCATTAGGTATTTTTGCACTGAGTATGATCTTATTATATACAGCAAGTACAGTATACCATACCTTCAATTTATCTGACAAGATTAACCGACGTCTTAAAAAATTTGATCATATGATGATTTTTATTCTAATCGCTGGTACTTATACACCGATTTGTCTAGTTGTTCTTGGAGGAAAAGTCGGCATTACATTACTATGTATTATATGGGGAATGGCATTTCTTGGCCTTTTCTTAAAAGCCTTTTGGGTATATTGTCCGAAATGGGTATCTTCCGTAATTTACATTGCTATGGGGTGGACCTGTGTAATAGCATTCACTCCATTACTCCATTCACTTTCTAAATCAGCCTTTGGATGGTTGCTGGCCGGTGGCATCATTTATACTGTTGGTGGAATTATCTATGCATTAAAACTTCCAATCTTTAATAACAAACATAAGTATTTTGGCTCTCATGAAATCTTTCATTTGTTTTGTTTGGGTGGTAGTGCCTGTCACTTTATTCTAATGTATAATTTTATTGCAACTATGTCATAAAAATTAAAACAAATCTAATAAATATACTTATAGAACGTCTCTTCCAGCGTTGGGAAGAGACTTTTTTACTATTTTCTTGACATATATATTTACTTATTGTAAAATTAATAATAATTACTATTATTTTATTATTGGAGGTGGATTATGAGCACATTAAAATTCAGTCGTCAACGAGAATCAATTCGAGCTTATCTTGCCCACACAAAAGAGCATCCAACAGCAGATACTGTTTATATGCATATTCGCGAAATATATCCAAATATAAGCCTAGGTACCGTATATCGCAATTTAAATTTATTAGTGGAACAAGGGGAAATTATTAAAATCTCACAATGTAGTGATAGCGACCGCTTTGATGGCAATACAAATCCGCATTATCATTTTCTTTGTTTAAAATGTGGTTGTGTCCAGGATTTAATATTAAAACCTGAAAGCTTAGAACATATTGATGTGGTCGCAAATGCCGGTTTTAATGGAAATATAAAAGGGCATACCGCTATCTTCTATGGCGAGTGTTCAAAATGTAAATAATTATTAGAAGCGGAAATATATAAATACTTTTTGGAAATGTAATTTATTTTAAAATAAGTATTGACAAAACAAGAGAAGTATTATATTATAATATCAGTAATCATTACTGTTATTAAAAACTAAAATAAATATAAACAATAAAAGGAGAGAATAATTATGAAAAAGTATGTATGTCAGGTATGTGGTTATGTTCACGAAGGAGATTCTGCACCAGATGCATGTCCAATTTGTAAGGCACCAGCTACTAAGTTTACAGAACAATCAGGTGAGATGACTTGGGCGGCAGAACATGTTGTAGGAGTTGCCAAAGGCGTAAGCGAAGATATCCTTATGGATTTAAGAGCAAATTTTGAAGGTGAGTGTAGTGAAGTTGGAATGTATCTTGCTATGTCTAGAGTAGCACATAGAGAAGGTTATCCGGAAATCGGTCTGTATTACGAGAAAGCTGCTTATGAAGAAGCAGAACATGCTGCTAAATTTGCAGAATTACTCGGTGAAGTAATTACAGACAGTACAAAGAAGAATCTTGAATTAAGAGTAGCTGCTGAAAATGGTGCTACTGCTGGTAAGTTTGACTTAGCAAAACGTGCTAAGGAAGCTAATCTGGATGCTATTCATGATACTGTTCATGAAATGGCTAGGGATGAAGCTAGACATGGTAAAGCATTCAAAGGATTACTCGAAAGATATTTTGGTTAATTCTAAGAACATTATAATTGATGTTTTCCAGAGTATATATAACTCCCCAATTATATATACTCCTCCTCTAATAGATGATACCCCAAAAATACGCCCCGTCTACACGGGGCGTATTTCACTTTACCGTTGTCATAGTATAGTTTAAATATATAACCTTCGTTCAAACTCATTACGTTGCAAAATCCGAATTCCTATTTACTTAATATATCTAAATTCTTTGCTATGAAATCACATCTTTGCTGAACACATTCTACAGAACGTAGTGGATCCTCCGGTGTATTAAATGTGTAATCCACCAATTTATCTATGGTCGTAGCCGCTACGTGCAGTCTGGTATCAGAGGAGGCATAATAAATATATACCTCTCCATTTTCTCTAACGATTGCACCGTTGGTAAATGCAACATTGGATACATCCCCCACTCTTTCTTCTCCTAATGGAGCTATAAAGAAACCTGAAGGTTCTGCAATCACTTTCGTAGGATCCTCTAAAGACGTTGCAAATACATAGATTACATATCTTAAACCTGCCGCTGTATTTCTCACGCCATGTGCTATATGTATCCAGCCTTTATCTGTCTTGATCGGTACTGCACCGGCACCATTCTTTGCTTCTGTAATCGTATGATATTTTCTTTTACTTGTTATGATTTCTTCATCGATGACTGCATTGGTAATGTCATCACAGTATCCAAATCCTACCCCGCCGCCGGAACCGGTATTAATAAAGTCATCCATTGGCCTAGTATAAAATGCATATTTCCCATTTACGAACTCAGGATGCAACACAACATTTCTTTGTTGAGGCGAATTTAGAGTTTTAAGATTCTTTAATCTCTCCCAATTCTTAAGGTCTTTGGTTCTTACAATACCGGCCTCCGCTTTTGCAGCAGACAAGTCGTTGTTCGTCACGTCTTTGCTCTCAGAACAGAATACACCATAAATATACCCGTCTTCGTGCTTTGTAAGTCTCATATCATAAACATTCGTTTCTTCTGGACAGGTATCTGGTAAAAGAATCGGGAAATCCCAGAACTTGAAGCCATCAACTGGACTGTCACTTTCTGCAACACCAAAAAAGGACTTTCTGTCATTTCCCTCAATACGGGCAATTAAATAGTATTTTCCATTTAATTCAATGGCTCCGGAATTAAAAACCGCATTTACGCCCAGACGCTCCATGAAGTAGGGATTTGTTTCTTCATTTAAATCATATTTCCAGAATAACGGTATATGTTCATTCGTTAGTACCGGATTTACATAACGATCGTAAATGCCATTAAAAATTGTGCTAACTTCATTTTTCTTATTGATAAGTTTATTGTATTTGTCTATTTGTATATAATAATTTGGATGCATATTATGCATATTCCCACCTAACCTTTCTAAAATCTAAAATGTTGTCTACCAGTCTACATTTCTTTTTATCACTTCTAAGCACATTCTTCCATTATGATACGGACATTTCCATGGGCCAACGATTTCTTTCCTACTCACCGGGACACCATTCTTGTCCAAATCATAATACCATTCCGATCCAGGTCTTTTATCAATCATATAGGTTTTCGTGAAGTCCCATATCTTGGCAGCTGCCTCCAGATACTCTTTCTTGCTTAAATCTAATTGATAACCATTAATAAACCCTAAGATCGCTTCCACCTGAACCCACCAGATTTTTGTGGTATCCACTTCACCTTTAAAACACTCATTATTGAGTGATGTACCATCAAATCCCACTTCCAGGATATGTTCCCTTAAAGCATTGGTTACCTTAAGCATTTTCTCTGTATATGCCTTATCACCAAGAACCTCGCATCCACGGTCGATGAGCCAGGAGGCTTCAATATCATGACCATAGGAGTTTAAATCAGATATTGTTTTCATGTTCTCATCGAAAAATACTTCTAGAATTCTACGGTCCGGATTATACAGCACATCTGCAAATTGGTCCATCATCCATTTTAAGCAATTTCCCACTTTCTCCTGCTTGTCAACACGATACAGCTCTGTATATGCCTCGAATACATGTAATAATGTATTCATGGTTTTGCTGGCCATAAGACCATTTTCCGATAGTTTGTCATTATCTTCCAGTTCAAACTTAACAGTAAAGGATTCCAGATAACCAATGGAATCTTTGCAAGTGCCCTCAATTAATTCAAATAGCCCATAAGCCAATTTTAATGCTTCTGCATCCTTTGTTGCTCCATAATAGGAGGATAATGCATAAATTGCAAATGCCTGATTGTAAGTATGCTTCGTGGTGTCAGATGGTTTACCGTCATAGGTAAGAGACCAGAATACACCACCGTTTTCTTTATCCAGGCAGTTTTCTTTCAAAAATTGATACGCATGTGTTGCATGCTCCAAACATTCTTTATCCCCTAGCGTTGTATATGCATTGGTAAAGAACCATAAAATTCTGCTGTTTAATATAACTCCTTTGACTGCTTTCTTGTCCAAATTCAAGTCAAAATCCAAGAATCCATAGTATCCGCCGTACTCGTCATCCCGTAAATTCTTCCAAAAAGGAATAATCTGATTTGTTAGATTGTATTTTACCTCATTAATAAACATAATAATTCTCCGCCCTTCTTTCCTATCTTTTGCACCTTTATTATATCACAAAATTATGGTATTACAAGAAGCATTTTTACCATTTATGCACTATTATTGCACTGTTTTATGCACACTATCTCATTTCTTTTTTACGAAACATAAAATATACCGGAATTTCGTACATTAGCATCGCAACCCATCCACCAAAACAAGCAAAGGCTATTCCCTTTATGCCCATTGCTGGGGCAAAAAGATAAGATAGAAGTACACGAAACAACATCTGGATAAAGGTAGCATTTAAGGTTACTTTGAGTTTTCCCATCCCTCGAAAATATCCTTGTAACCCATTGGTATAAGCGGGGAGCAGGTAGAAAAATGTCATATAGCGCAAATATTCCGAACCAAGACGCACAACAGCAGCATCTCCTTTCGGAACAAACAATCTCATCATTCCACTTGCACCAAAATAAATAATTCCTGCAAGCAATGCCCAATAAGCTGTTTCTAACAGCAATCCTCGGTTCAAGCATTTATGTATACGGTCATCCTGTTTTGCTCCACGATTCTGTGCAATAAACGTGGTCATACTATGAGCAATGCTCTGCTCTGGTGTAAAGGCAAAGTCATCAACGCGGTTTACAGCATTAAAGGTAGCTATGCTGTCAACCCCGAGTGGATTTACTGCCCCCTGTACAAAAACTTTTCCTACATAAAGACAAGTCTGCTGCATAGAAGTAACCCAACTATAGCTTATTGTCTTTCCAACAAAAGCTCGTTCAATTACAAAATCCTTTCTTGTAAGCTGAAGTATTGGTATCTTCTTATAGGCATAGAAGACACACAAAACACCAGAAAGCGCTTCTGCTATTACGGTTGCATAGGCAGCACCGGCTACACCCATATGTAATACGGCTACAAATATAAGATCCAGAATTACATTGGTAACAGAAGAAATCATCAAAAATAAGATAGGAGTCTTGGCATCTCCCATGCTGCGCATAGTTGACGCATAAACATTATAAATGAAGGTAAAAATAAGTCCACTGAATATAATTTTTAAGTAGTGCGTGGCTTCGTTAAGTATTTCTTCCGGAGTCTGGATCAGGGATAAAATCGGCTTTGCTAAAAAGATACAAATAATACTGACCACAATAGCAAAAATACTTCCTATTATAATCGTTGTTGATATTTCTCTCTTTAATTTCTCAAGTTCTCCGGCTCCGAAGAATTCACTCATAAGAACAGAGGCACCCATACAAATACCAATAATGAAGAATATAATAATATTCATAATTGGGTTAGCCGTACCCACGGCAGCCAATGCTTTTTCACCGACATATCTACCAACAATAATAGAATCCACTGCATTATATGTTAATTGAAACATATTTCCCAATATCATCGGTACTGCAAAGGAGATTAAATGCTTCTCTATATTTCCGGTTGTCATATTTCTAGTCATGTGTTTTACTCCTTACTTATTATCTATTCATTATAACAGTCACTAGTACTGCGCTGTCAATGTAAATGCACTTTGAAATGTATATATATTATTAAAACACGAATACTAAGATTTATCCATTAATAAGGTGCTATAAGAGAAAGGGTTGATTTTAGTGAGTAAAGCAAAAGCAGAAAAAATGCAGCAAAAGAAAGAACTTGAGAAATTTAACAGTATTACCAATAAGGTCAAAGTAGAGAATCAGAACCAGACACATAATGTAGTCGAGGAAGGCATCGGCCCAATCAATCAAAAAAGATAATAGTTTCAAAAAGCAGATAGTTGTAGTAAATGAGCGGAAGGGATATTCTCCTTTCCACTCAATTGCTACAACTATCTGCTTTATAAAATAAACGTATTTATTTACGGTTAGCTGGTTCGATGTTAATGCTCTTCCCTTTGATTTTTGCATCTTTCATAACCTGTATTACATCCGATGCATATTCTCTTGGTACTTCTACAAATGTATATTTGTCATACATATCAATACTTCCAATTAGTTTACCTGGCATTCCGGTCTCTCCGGCAATCGCTCCTAGGATATCTCCCGGTCTCGCGTTCTGATTCTTTCCAATATTGATGAATAATCTTACCATACCAGCTTCTGCTCCTGTATCACCAAAATCACTGAAACTAGCTTTTTCATCAATCTGCTCACTTCCTTCACCCATAGCCATCTTTAAGAAGGCCGCTGCAACATCTAGTGAGGTATAATCTTCTGCGTTTACACGGGTCTCAATGATGTCAATCAATTTGGAGATGTCTTCAGAATTGATAATGCTATCAATCTTATCCAGAATTTTTTCAGCTTTTACAGCAGTAACATCATTAATGGAAGGAATCGGTTGGGAAATAATCTTTGTTTTACAATATCTCTGAATATCTTTTAATTTATAAACTTCTTTTCCAACTACCAGGGTAAAGGCTCTTCCAGTTCTTCCAGCACGTCCGGTTCTACCGATACGGTGAACATAATATTCATCGTCCTGTGGAACATCATAATTGTATACTGCTTCTACATCATCAACGTCAATTCCTCTTGCAGCTACATCAGTGGCAACTAAGATTTCCGTTTTACCATTACGGAATCCATTCATTACACGGTCACGCTGCTGCTGTTTCAAGTCTCCATGAAGGCCTTCAGCAAAATATCCTCTTCCTTGTAAAACAGATACTAATTCATCTACTTTTTTCTTGGTATTACAGAAAACTAAAGACAATTTAGGGTTATACATATCTAAGAGTCTGCAAAGTACTTCGTCTTTATTCTTTGGTTTTACTTCATAATAATATTGCTCTATACGAGGAACTGTTAACTCCTTCTTTACTACCCGAATAACTTCCGCGTTCTTTTGATAAGTCTTTGCTATATCCATAATAGGTTTAGGCATTGTAGCGGAGAATAAAACGGTTTGTCTTTCTTCTGGAACATCCTTAAGGATTGTTTCAATATCTTCACGGAATCCCATGTTTAACATTTCATCCGCTTCATCTAAAACTATCATTTTTACATTGTCAAATTTTACGGTCTTTCGTCTCATATGATCCATAACACGACCCGGAGTACCAATGACAATCTGTGTGCCAGCTTTCAGTGAACGAATTTGCTTGGATATTTCCTGTCCTCCGTAAATAGGCAACACCTTAATACCATGCATGAAGAGAGCTAATTTTCGGATCTCTTCGGCTACTTGAATTGCTAGTTCTCTAGTCGGACATAATACAACTGCCTGTAAATGTTTATCCTTTGAATCTATGGATTGCAAGAGGGGAATTCCAAATGCTGCAGTTTTACCTGTTCCGGTCTGTGCCTGCCCTACAATGTCTTTTCCTGTCAGCATCACTGGGATTGCGCTTGCCTGAATAGGGGAAGCTTCTTCAAATCCCATCTCTACGATTGCTTTTAAAATTGGTTCATCAATTGCTAAATCTTCAAATCTTACTGTTTGCATACTTTGCTTGTTTCCTTTCTTAACCTAAAAATCCCTTTATTATTTTATCCTGCGATGGTTTAAATAATCTTATGAATACGATAAATTTTTGCTTTACCATATCATAACACCAGATTCGATCTATGACTATTCGAAACCTCACTAAGCATCTGCAAAAGGACAACCCATCTTACGTTTCGAGAAGAAAACCCATAAAAAAAGCTCTTGGTCTTTTAGGACAGAGAGCTTAATGTATTATAATTGAAAGAGCGGACGTTTGTCTGCCTATTTATCAATTCTATTCTTAAACGACTTCTATGCTCTAGATGCTTAATCCAGATAAATGTACCGAGTGTATTATATCATGAGGGTTTCTAAAGGTCAAACAATTTATTTAATTTCATATAATTTGTATATTATCGTGTAAATTTAATCAATTTTCACATCTTTGTTACTAAATGAATTACTCTTTCTTCTACTAACTTTGCCATTTCCTTGATATCACGAGGGTTTGTTACATTCGGTAAAAAACCAGCTGCCATAGTAGAATGTCCACCACCATCACCCAGACCTTTCAAGGCCTCTTTAATTACTTTTCCTGCATCTATTTTATTAGATTCACTTCGAATTGAGAATTTTAATCCACCTACCCGGTATGAATAAACCAAAGTACAGTCAATTTCATTTAACGCCAACAAAAAATCTGAAATACTACCGATAATCGCTTCAGAGCAGTCATCTCCAATTTTAGCAATTCCCAATCTTCCATATAATTTTAGATTGGATATTGCTTCCTGATACGCAATTAAGTCATCTTTTCTTAAGCTTGAGTTTTCAAAATATCGCAATTGTTCTATGTCTGCCAGTTTATAAAGGTGACAAAACATGTCAATGTCTTTATGGGAAGCCCTTCTGGATAAATTCGCTGTATCCATCTTGATTCCATAACTTAAAGCAGTTGCAACATCTCTAGATATCTCTACCTTATTGTCAATAAAATATTCTGCTATGATAGATGCACAAGCGCCCATCTGACTACGGATATCACAAAAATCATAGCCAGTAACTTCTTGAACAGGATGGTGATCAATACAGGCAATCTCTTTGCCTTCAAATCTCATCATGTTAATATTACCCTTCTGTCCATCTACAAGAATAATATCATCTTTTTTATTCATACGAAACTCATCAGAATTATAAATATCTATATTTAACAATTCCACCATGGTCACGGTATTGTGCTTTGCAATCTGTCCACTGTAACAAATTGTGGACTCCTTTCCCCTTGACTTGAGCAGAGTTTGCAAACCAAAAGCAGAAGCCAGTGCATCTTGGTCTGGATAATTGTGTGTTTGAATATATACATGGTCTTTTGTAATTATACTCAAAAGTTCCTCTAGCTTAGTCATTCTTTACTCTCTCCTCTATCAGAACAAATATACTTAACAGATATCGATATTATATACCAGACATTTACAAAATGCTACCAAAATATGACCAAAGTGACCTATGTACTATATAAGCTGGAGTACATAGGTCACTTGTTTATCATACTGTTTTCACATTGGCTGTTAATTTTCCATCCTTCGTATCTATCAGAATAACATCTTGCGCATGGACTTGATCGTTTAATATGAGTCTTGCACTTAACGTTTCCACATGTTTTTGTAGGTATCTCTTTAGAGGCCTTGCACCATACACTGGATCATATGCCTGTTCCACTACAAAACTCTTTGCTGCACTGCTAAGTTCAATTGCAATCTCTTTGTCCGAGAGTCTCCGGTTTAGATCATCAATTAGGAGATCGATGATTCCCCCAATATTACTCTTGGACAGTGGTTTAAACAGAATTACCTCATCTAACCTATTTAAGAATTCCGGGCGAAAATGATTCCTTAGATCATTCATGACCATTGTTTCACAGTCATCCGAGATATCTCCATCGTCTTCGATACCCTCTAGGAGATGTAAAGAACCGATGTTTGAGGTCATTATGAGAATTGTATTCTTAAAGTCTACGGTTCTACCCTGGGAATCCGTAATCCTCCCATCATCTAATACCTGTAATAGCACATTAAATACATCCGGATGGGCCTTCTCAATTTCATCAAATAATACAACGGAATATGGCTTTCTTCTGACTGCCTCCGTTAATTGTCCACCTTCCTCATATCCGACATATCCCGGGGGCGCTCCAATGAGTCTGGATACAGAGTATTTCTCCATATACTCGCTCATATCGATACGAACCATGTTTTGTTCATTATCAAACAACGAAGTAGCAAGTGCCTTGGCAAGCTCCGTCTTTCCTACACCGGTAGGTCCTAAGAACAGAAACGAGCCAATCGGTTTCGTTGGGTCCTTAATCCCAGCCTTAGATCTTAAGATGGCATCCGTTACCCTACTGACACCCTCTTCTTGTCCGATAACTCTTTTGTGTAATTCTTTGTCCAAATGTAATGTTTTATTTCGTTCACTTTCTGTCAGTTTTGTGACCGGAATGCCTGTCCAGCGGGATACAATTCTAGCAATTTCATCTTCACTCACATTCTCATGAACGAGTGTATGCTGTTCTTTCTTGACTTTGTCTTCCTCAACTTCTAATTGTTTTGTTAAAGCAGGTAATTTACCGTATTTTAATTCTGCTGCCTTATTTAGATCATAATTTCGTTCAGCCAGTTGAATCTCATTATTTAAGGCTTCTAACTCTTCCCTTACCTTTTGTATTCTTTCTACGGCTGATTTTTCATTGTCCCATTTCGCCTTTTGTGCAGAAAAGCTTTCCCTAAGTTCTGCCAACTCTTTCTGAAGTGCTTCCAGACGTTCTGCGCTTAAGCGGTCTGTCTCTTTTTTAAGCGCCGCCTCTTCAATCTCCATCTGCATAATTCGTCTTTGCATGTCATCCAATTCGGTTGGCATGGAATCTAATTCTGTTTTAATCAGAGCACAGGCTTCATCCACTAGATCGATTGCCTTATCTGGAAGGAAGCGGTCAGAAATATAGCGGTTAGAGAGCACTGCTGCCGATACTAATGCTGAATCCGTTATCTTGACACCATGAAATACTTCATAGCGGTCTTTTAATCCTCTTAAGATGGAAATGGTATCTTCCACAGTAGGTTCATCTACTAATACCGGTTGGAATCGTCTCTCCAAGGCAGCATCTTTCTCAATATACATACGGTACTCATTTAAAGTGGTAGCTCCGATACAGTGCAGCTCGCCTCTAGCCAGCATGGGTTTTAACATATTACCGGCGTCCATGGCACCTTCACTCTTACCAGCACCTACAATGGTGTGCAGCTCATCGATAAATAATATGATCTGTCCATCACTGTTCTTTACATCCTCTAGCACCGCTTTTAATCTCTCTTCAAATTCGCCGCGGTATTTTGCGCCTGCTACCAAAGCTCCCATATCAAGAGCAAAAACCTTCTTATCCTTTAGGGTTTCCGGAACATCACCACGTATGATTCTCTGCGCCAGACCTTCCACAACTGCAGTTTTACCTACACCGGGTTCTCCAATTAAAACCGGATTGTTCTTTGTCTTTCTTGAAAGAATTCGGATCAAATTACGAATCTCAGCATCTCGGCCAATAACTGGATCAAGCTTCTGTTGTTTTGCCCGTTCCACCAACTCAATTCCATACTTTTCTAGGGTATCGTAGGTAGCCTCCGGATTGTCACTGGTAACCTTCTGATTACCACGTACGGTTTGGAGCGCCTGTAAAAAGTTTTCTCTCGTAATTCGAAAACTCTGCAACAAACTCTTTATTTCACGGTTGGGTTGTTTCAACATACTTAAGAAAATATGTTCCACTGATACATATTCATCACCCATTTGTTGTGCTTCATTTTCTGCATAAATAAGTACTTTATTCAAATCATTACTGATATATGCGTTTCCACCCGTTACTTTCGGGCGCTTTTTCAGTAATCCTTCAACCTGAGCTAAAAAAACTTCTACGGTAATGTCCATTTTTTTAAGTAATTTTAGGATTAAGCTATCTTCTACCCTAAGCAAACTATAAAGTAAATGCTCCTGATCAATTTCCTGATGTCCGTAATCATAAGCAATCTTTTCACAATCCTGGACCACCTGCATGGACTTCTGCGTAAATTTATTTATATTCATATGGATACCTGTCCTTTCCGGAAGTACCTTCCTCTTTATTTCTCTTTATTTCTCTTTATTTCTCCTTATTATACTATAATAGGGAAGTTTCTTCCATGTCTTTGTTTGTTCTATAACTAATATAACACATAGAATATTAAAGTTCAAGCAATTTTTTTCATTCTTAATATTCTTACTGTTGTGTGACATTCTCTGTTGCTATTCGTTGATAAAACAATTACAATAAATATAACATGACATAGGATGTCAAGTTTTTGATTCTATACTGTACTCAAAGGAGGAAATGTTGGTGCAGGAAAGTAGATTGTTTAAAATTATATATTATCTTCTTGACAAAGGACAAACCACAGCTCCTGAATTGGCAGAGAAATTTGAAGTGTCAGTTAGGACAATTTATAGAGATATTGATGCTTTAAGTGGCGCAGGTATTCCCATTTATGCAGAAACAGGACGTAACGGTGGTATTCGTTTAATGAGTGATTTTGTTTTGGACAAAGCTGTACTATCCGAAGAAGAAAAACAAGAAATACTAACTGCATTGCAGACCATAAACATCACCCATAACATCAAGAACAGCGACTTGCTGGAGAAACTAACTGCGCTTTTCAGTAATCGTTCAGATAATTGGATTGAAGTGGATTTTTCAAGATGGGGGAACAAACAGAACGACAATACAAAATTCGAATTACTGAAAACAGCGGTTATTCACCGTAAATGTGTGAAAATTGTTTATGCAAATTCCTATGAAACTAATAGTAAAAGGATAATACAACCTTTAAAATTAATGTATAAAGCAATGGCGTGGTATTTGAAAGCCTATTGTACTAAAAAGCAAGACTATCGCATATTCAAACTAACCCGTATTTTGGATTTGAAGCTTTTGAATGAAAACTTTTCTCCTCGCTCTTTTCCTATACAAGAAAGTACTCCACAACAAACATATAAGCAAATTACCCTTCGTTTTCCTAAGGAAATGGCATATCGCGTGTATGATGAGTTTGACACAACACAAGTAATACTTCAGGACAATGGAGATTTAATTGCTTCTGCAGAGATGCCCGAAGATGGTTGGCTTGTTGGTTTTTTACTTTCATTTGGAACACAGGTAGAAGTTATTTCGCCTACTTATTTAAGAGAGCTTTTAGCGGAACAGGCACATTTAATATACGAAAAAAATAAACCCTGACATATGATGTCAACATTTCTTTCGTATACTATATACTATAACCGTACTAATTAATAAGAGGACAGGAGAATAAACATGGGAAGACCTACAACAAAATCTGATTTATTAAGTGTAGCAACTAGTAATTACGAAAAAATGAATCAACTTATTTCTTCGTTGACTGAAAAAGAATTATCCACGCCCTTTGATTTCGCAGGGGATGAAAAAAAGAAAGAGGCTCATTGGGGAAGAGATAAAAATCTTCGGGATGTCTTAATTCACCTCTATGAGTGGCATCAACTCTTGCTTCATTGGGTTCATTCAAACGGAAAGGGAGAAAGCGAACCATTTATTCCTGAACCGTATAACTGGAAAACATACGGAGATATGAATATAGAGTTTTGGAAGAAACATCAAAATACAACCTTAGAAGAAGCAACTGGATTGCTTCATAAGTCTCATGAGGAAGTAATGATCTTGGCAGAGACCTTTTCCAATGATGAACTGTTTTCAAAAGGTGCATATACCTGGGTTGGAGGAAGCACTTTAGGTTCCTATTTTGTCAGTGCTACTGCAAGCCATTATGATTGGGCTATCAAAAAGATCAAAGCTCATCGAAAAGTTGTATAAATTAGTAATGCTTCTGTAAGGAATAACCCAGGCAAGAAGTGCTTTAACTTTCTGCCTGGGTTATCTTTCTTCTTTTATTTTTAAATCATATCAATGCTACTCTTTCTTTTTTGTGAATAATACATATAACCAATCAAGCAAACACAAATACAAAACAAGATAAAGAAACTAACATATCTCGGATTTGTGATAAATCCCCCCACAAATATGATAGAGGAACCTATTATTCCGAGGATTGGACAAACTATCCCTTTAAAATAACTTTTTATGATGCCTTCCTTCTTCATGGTCATTACTTTAATATATAAAATAATGTAACAGGCATAGCTAAATGCAATCGATATTTCTCCAATATCTCCTTTTGCTAAGGCCCCGGTCTTTTGCGATATGAAGTGTACCGTCATCCAGAAGAAAACCGCTATAAAAGTTATAAGACATGACCGGATGGATAATTGATATGACGGTTGAATCCGTGCAATATCTTGTGAACCCGGTAGCATATTTTTGGTAGCCATAGCTTGCGGCATTCGTAGACCACCTAGAATAACTCCATTTACAACCCCCAATATTGAAATAAGAACGAAGACCAGCAAAATCCGAGATCCATACCTTCCCATTAATAAACTCCCAACAGTATAGATTGCAGCATCTCCAGTTGACAGGATAAACTCTGCACCCAGCATTCTGTTTATTCCAACAAAATACGATATATATACTCCCAACACTATAAGTGGTCCAATAATCAGAGCTAACGTCATATTCTTATTCGGATTCTTTACTTCATTTGTTATGCTGGTTACAATAATCCAACCATCATAGGAAAATGCAATCGGTGCAAGGGCGGCAAGCCATCCCATGCCTACATTACTTCTTGTAACCAATGCTACCCCTTCCGGTAAAGCGGGTGTTGCTGCGCTCCAAAAAATACCGATCAAAGCGATTCCTAAAAGGGGAATCAGTTTAATTACAGTAGCTAAATTTTGAAAATAGCCTCCTAAACGAATAGAAATTATGTTTACCGTAAATAACAAGATCGTATAACCAAGTGCAAATAACATTTCTATTTCAATCGAATTTGACAGACCAAAGAGAATGCATGAATAAATACCTGCTACCCAAGAAACGATTGCAATTAATGTAGGATAATACACAAACGTTTGAAACCACCCAAATCCACAAGCTACTTTATTAGATATAAATTCTTCATAATACCCTACAAATCCACCATTTTTCTTCGTTCTGATTGATAATTCCGTAAGTGTCAAACTTCCAAATATAATGCCGAACGCACCAATACAAAACACCAGTATTCCCAGCCACAAACTACCTCCGGTATAGCCTAATACATCATCACATTTAAAAAAGATTCCCGATCCGATTACGATTCCAATAATCATGGTAGTTGCTGTAGACAATCCATAGTGTTCGGTCCTAATTTCTTCTGGATTTTGCCTACTGTTTTTATCTGCTTTGTTTTTCTCCATTCACATCCTCCTGATGATTGTTTTATCTTGTATATTAAGTTCTTCCCATGCTAATTAAATTTACTCCTTCATTATGGTAATATAGCCTCTATATACAGTCAATGAATATATCTTGTTCTGATAAAGTTTAATAGAGAAATTATACAACAAATACAATACTTTAGTCTAATTGATTTTAGCTATAATATAATAATAAAAAAGAGTTTGGAGTATTCTATGACCTTCGATTATATTATAGTTGGCACCGGTCCTGCTGGATGCTTCCTTGCAAAGTCACTTTCCGATAATGGTAAACACTCCGTGCTTCTATTAGAAGCTGGTGAAAATAACAATAATGATCCCTTAATAAAAATATCTACTAATGAGTCAAAATTATACAATTATTTTCCTCAATATTTCTGGCAAGGAGTTACCAAGGCTTATCCCACTTTGAATAACCGTCATTTTACCTGGTCTACGGGACGCCTTCTTGGGGGAGGCTCCTCTGTCAATGGAGAACAGTATGTAAGGCCTACCCCTGCTGTATTGGAACAATGGGAACAGATTGCAGGTCCATTATGGTCTCCTTCCCAGGCAACCGAACATTTTAAAGAGTTGGAAGCCTTTCAAGGATTGACCTTGCATCCTATGGTCCACGGATATAGCGGTCGCGTTAATATACGCCAAGCTCCTATGAAAATTCCCCTGATGACACAGAAAATTGTTTGGGCTATGGAACAGGCAACCGGTTTCAAATCCATCTTGGACTACAACGACCCCTCTACTCCCATTGGACCATTTCACCGCTGGGAACTATTCCAAAAACCGAACGGAAACCGGGAAAGTGCCTCAACAGCTTTCTTGTCCGAAGATGTTATGACCCCGGATGGTTATGGCATAAACGGTAGAGATCTAAGGGTATTATTTAAATCTACTGCTTTAAGAGTTCTGTTTAACTCCTTTTCGGATGCTATTGGTGTAGAATACCTTATAGAGGGTAAACTATGCCGATCTTATTCACTGCAAAAGGTGATTGTATCAGCAGGAATTAACAGTCCTCAACTATTAATGCTATCTGGAATTGGAAACTCTACCGAGCTTTCTGCTGCCGGAGTTTCTGTAATCTATGACAATCCAAACGTCGGTTATCATTTAAAGAATCATGGTATTACAGTGGCATCCTTTACAGTTAATCAAGAGGATGTTGAAGAACTTAATCAGGATTTAAATGCGCTATATACCAGCGGTGCATTTTTACCAAATACTAATAAAAACACACGACAGATACAACTTATTGGAAGTTACTCAAATGGAGTCTTTCGGTTATTAATTATCAACCTTCTCCCTAAAAGCAGTGGAACTGTGAAATTACAAAATAACGATCCATTAAAGATAGTTCTTGCAGATGAAGGCTATTTTACCTCACCAGAAGATCTTGAAGTAGTAAAGGGCGTTTACCAATATTATATTAAAAGCATAGCAGAATATCTGTCCTCATTAGATTCGAAGTATCAATTAATAAGTCCCGGAATGGATGTCATCCACAATGATGTTTTATTAGAAAAGCATATTAGAGAAACCATGTTTAACGCCTACCACCAGCAATGCACCCTGCGAATGGCACCACTTCAGGAAGGCGGTGTCGTTGATTCCTATGGAAGAGTCTACGGAGTCAATCGGTTAGTAGTTGCAGATAATTCCATTCTCCCAAGTGTTGCAGATTGCAATACCACCTCTACCTCCTATCTGGTTGCAGCTACATTAAAGGATTCCATCGAAAGAGGATAAGAAAAAAGGCTATTGCCAGTAACTCACTATGACAATAGCCTTATATCTTATTATGTTCTATTTAAAATAATCGTCAAGCCCATCTGCAATTCCCTGAACCATTTTATTCTGATAATCGCTTGTGGCCAGGAGAACATCTTCCTTAGCATTGGACATAAATCCCATTTCAATAATAGTAACCGGAACCTGGCACCAGTTAATTCCGCTCATGGAATCAGTTTGCCATACCCCTTTGTTATTTGCACCGGTCTGTACTAGCATGTGATCAAGGACACTCTGTGATAGCTCTTTACAACTATTGTACAGAGCTCCATTATACGGATTGCCAGAAGTCTGACATATTGTCATGATACCATTGTCTGAACTATTACTGCTTCCGTTTGCATGTATTCTTACAAAGGCATCTGCATCCGCATTATTTGCTACTGCAGCACGCTCACTGTTACTAATATTCACATCGTTTGTCTCACGAATCATCATCACTTCATAACCCCGGTTCTCAAGCTCTGTTTTTAATAATTTGGATACCGTTAGGTTTAGCTCATACTCCTTTAATCCAGTGGATACACCCGTCGTTCCGCTACTGACCTTAGGTTTTGTTTCAGATGCACCTGGACCAATCGGCTCATGTTCACTGTTGCCTTTGGATTGATGTCCTGCGTCGATAACGATCAGCTTACCGTTTGTGGTTGGTTCTTCCGTAGTCAGGTATCTTGTAGCAACATAATACTCTTTCTCATTCAGTAGTATTTTACTCCATTCATCGTTATAACTGACCCTTAAAAGCTGGGTGTTTTTCCCAACCAAGTCGATTGCTTTTGAGTCAGTAGATGCTGCTTCTCGCACATTTACTCTTGTTGTAGTATACACGGTCTCATCTACATCCGTCCATTGCAGCTCTTCCTTTGTATCTTCGTTAATATCATCCGAATCCGTGTCTTCTGTCGGAACTTCTGTCGGTGCTAGTTCCGCTAATGTTTCTGGCTCTTTCGTAGGAACCACCGTTGTATCTGGCTCCGGGGCCATTGTTATTTCCCCATTCGAATTTGTATTCTCTCTTTTACTGCATGCCATAAACAGGCATGCAGTAAATACAATCATCATGGTCAATAATAGTAATCTTGCTCTCATTAATACATATCTCCAATTATTTCTTCAAAGATAGCTGATGGATTCTTCAATCCTCTTTCTATATAACCCCATGATTCTTTCAACCCTTCCGGAAGATAACTAGGGAAACATTTATACATAACATATAAGGAAACAAACATGAAAATAAGTGCAGCTATAAATACAATTACAGGAATACGATTCTTAATCTCAGATGTAGCTGCCGGAAATGCAGAAACCATATAACACAACCCTGCCAGATTGCCTAAATAAAATAAGGATATTCCTGCGCCTTTGTTAAAGTAAAAGATTACTATAGAAATAATTGTAATCGGAATCACTGCGACGCTTCTTGTAGCAGCAACGCAAAGCATAGTTTTGTACGTTGCATTATTTTTGAGCACCATCCCGGCTAAGAGCAATAACCCGGCAAGGGCACAGCTTAATACCACTGAAACGATAGCAGTCAAAAGAAATATCTTAAATAACGGCATTTTATACATATTAGCCATTTCATAATCCATTCTTCCGAATTGAGAATATGCTCTTGTAAATTGTGAGTTTATCTTTGAGGTAACCACTAACGCAAATAATGCAGTGAATATTCCTTGAAAAGCAAGAAGTCCCATGGCTATTGTTGTATTTTGAGAAACAGCAAATTTTGTTCCTTCCGTTGCCGGCGAACGTAAGATGCTTTTAAATGTTGTAAACACTCTTTGCAGAAACATGGTGGAATTCTGTTTTGCTTTTTCAAATTGTTGTTGATACTGTGAAAAATCCTGTCCATTGACCTGAATCATTGGCTGGTCTGACTGCACCTGTTGTTGTGGTTGTGCCTGATACGTTACTGCTTGTGCCTGCTGTGTTGCTGGTTGAGGCTGCTCTGTTACTGCTTGTGCCTGCTGTGTTATTGGTTGTGCCTGCTGTGTTACTGGTTGTGCCTGCTGTGTTACTGGGTTCCCCTCTATTGGCGCCTTGCAGGAACATAGTTGTCCTTCTCCCAAAGGATTTCCGCAGTTTATACAAAATTTTGCCATTTCTCTTTCCTCCTAATAATAAATTCTATTAAAGCTGGTTGAGGCTAACACCCACTTTTCATTTTCTAAAACATAAGTAAATTGTGTACTGCCATAATCAGAGTATGTATTTGTAGAAATATCCGATGTCCACCAGTCATAACTAGTATACGTAGCTGTGTATTCATAATTTATATCAACATATACATAATTCTTACCATCATAGACTTCATGGCTTGCCGATCCGGTCACATTGTTAAAATCAACCTTTCTTAATCCGGTTTCATCATCCAATCCCAGATTATATACAAAGTTGGAATAATCGCTCTCCATATACTCTCTTACGTCATGTTCTTCGGAAAACATAGAAGCAATCTGATCAAAGGAAGCGTTGCTAAATCCTGCCTTATAGATCTCTTCAAAAGACTTTCCAGCCTCGCGAATTAATTCTTCCTTTGTCTCTTCTTTTAAATACATTTCATTAACATAATATCCACCATCATAGGTAGAAACTACTGCTTTGACATCTTCCATATAATCCTGTGTAACCAATATATCATAATTGCCATAAAACAGTTGAGGAATATTATAATAGGTCCATCCGTTGTTTTCCTCTGTTATATAGTTAGAACTCAATTCCTCTCCCTCAAAGATAACCTTTGCACCTGTAGGAACTGTAATATTATAGTCGTAACAAATATAGGAAGATGGATCTACTTTCCAGGAATCAAATAGCCCAAAATTCTTCTCGGCCTGCTTATTCATCGCTACAGAATACTCTGCATTTTCAGTGTTTCCCTTTAGACGATATGAAATATCAACAGATGCTCCCAAGGTACTATAATCGCGATCCGCATCACTTACCTTATAGGTGTTAATTAATGTTGCACCCCTTGACTTTTGCGTTTGCACAAAATTACTTTCATTAATAAATTGAGATTCAACAATATCAAAATCATTGTATACACCTTGCCAGTCTCCGTTCACTACCTTAAGGAAATGTAGTTCCGCAGTTTTCTCTGGACTAAATAGTTTCTTACCGTAATTATATGTAAATGCCGCAGCTACACACAAAAGAACAAGCTCTAACAGAATGAGCTTCCTTAGTTTACCAGCGGGTTTGGCTGGTTGAACAGGCATCGGTTGTGGCACTATATAGTTTTGTGGCATTTGTGGTAATTCGTTTGCTTGTGGCATTATTACGGGCGCAACCTCTTCTATTCTTGACCCACATTCCTGGCAGAATATTGCATTGTCTGGATTTTTCACTCCACATTCAGGACAAAACATATCTCTCTACCTCCATTAATTATTTTCTTTTTCATACTTACTAATAAAATTAGCGTTTTCTTTTTCGAATTCATTTAATGCATCCTCCGGAAAAGAATCTGCCGGATAAAGAGGTATGTACCATTCCTTGTTTCCAAAGTATTCTTGTAGTTTTTCTGAATCAAACATACGCCCATGCCGTGCATAGATTTCATTTCTGGCATATGCCAGCTCTTCTTTTGTCAAATCTTCTAAATCTAACTTTGTAAGATATCTTGAATTACTGTCTGCAATAACAAAGTCTTCATTATCTTCCTCTGTCCCATTTTGTAATTCTTCTTCTGGTTCTTCTCTATCATTTGGAATAGAAGGAACCGAACCAACACTAAAACTATTTAATTGTATTTCAGTATAAGTTTCTCCTGGCTTATACTCTTCCTCGTCCACCTCTTCAATTTGAGAAGCTTCTGGTTCACCCTTATTTGGATTTTTAACAGGAGAATGCTTGATGAATAATAATACGGTAGCAGCAACTACCAGGATAATTAGGATCGCCAGAATACATGTAATTATGATCTCGCCCTTACTTCCCTTCTTGTTTAACATACATTTTCCTCCAGCATATTGTTTGATATTTTTCAATCAAATATTTTATATAAAAATAGTCAATCCGACATTACAATTATAGTGTAATGGCAAGGTAAAATCAAGCACTACTGGTACGTGTTGCCAGATTCGCATAAGGCATTTCAACTTAAAAGTGCCCTCCAAAAACTCAAAAAGATTGGGGTTAGACCCCAATCCTAAATGCATGATTCTTATGTATTATTCAACCTTTGTACCACACTCTGAGCAAAAGCCTGCTCCTTCTGGTAACTCAGACTCACAACTAGAACAGCTCCTTATTTCTTTTACCCTAGCTCCACATTTAAGACAAAAAGTAGATTCTTTTGGAAGCTCTTCAGAACAGGAAGGGCATATTACCGTTTGAGCTTCTACTGCCTGAGCAGAGTCTTCCTTAACTTCTGAAGCACTATTCGCGGGTAATGATGTATTGATATTCTTAATAGAGCTGGCCATTTCTGACGCCGAGTTGGTTACCTGTCCTGCAACCTCAGAGAATGCTGCTTTAAAACCCTTTTCTTTTAAAACTTCTTTACTCATCTTAAAATCGAATACTAGAGTTGCAACTATTATACCGAGATAGGATAACAAGGACAACCAAAATCCAATACCTCTGTTTACTGTTATCTTAACCCCTAATTCCTTAACACCACTATCAAGTGAGAAACCTATGCGGAAGGATTCGATCAACATTAAAAGGATTGCGATTACGGAGCCAAGTAAATAAATAACCTTTCTATGTTTCTGTAGATTGGGTAAGAAAGCCATTGCAATAAATAAGATTGATATCAGTAGTACTAGAACCATAATAAATGAATCACCCACTAGTGTAAAACCGGTAAATCTAAGCGCCTGTACCTCTTCTGAATACCCCAATAATTCAAACGATGATGAAACACTTAACCATGGTAATAGTAAAAATGCGACGCTGAGTACCGATAAAGCAATTCTTGGTTCTTTTTTTAACTTTTCTAAATACCCCATTTCATATCCTCCATTAATTTACTAAAATTAGTTTTTACTCATACATTGTAACAGCTTTTTACATTATATTCAAACATATTCCATAATATTAATAATAGGTAATTGCGAAACTCTTTAATAAAGTAGATATAGTTACCCAATATCTACATTTTAAGTTTTTTTTGAGGTTTTCAAAGTTCATTTCTGATTGTGCTTAAAGCAACAAGAAAAACAGAGGATTCAAATAAAGGTACCTTTAGAAATACCCTGAAATTTAATCAACATAGACGCTGTCTATGCAATCA
>JAEZVF010000051.1 GCA_023443225.1 Bacillota bacterium | reverse complement strand
CTGGATATATTACCGATTATATTGGATCGGTACAATACCGTATTTCCCCTCTTTCTTTTTATCAGGTTAATCCGGTACAGACTAAGAAGCTATATGAAACTGCTTTGGAGTATGCGGGACTTACCGGTGGTGAGACGGTATGGGATCTGTATTGCGGAATCGGTACGATTTCTTTATTTCTTGCGCAGAAAGCGAAGAAGGTCTATGGAGTGGAAATCGTTCCCCAGGCAATTGATGATGCAAGGGAGAATGCAAGGTTAAATGGGATTGAGAACGCAGAGTTTTTCGTAGGGAAGGCAGAGGAGGTGCTGCCGGAACAGTTTGATAAGAATCAGGTCTATGCCGATGTGATTGTGGTGGATCCGCCAAGAAAAGGGTGCGATGAGAAATGCCTGGAGACTATTGTGAAGATGGCACCGAAGCGGGTGGTGTATGTCAGCTGTGACTCTGCGACGTTGGCAAGGGATTTGAAGTATTTGGCGGAGCGGGGGTATGAGCTTGTGCGGGTGAGAGGGTGTGATATGTTTCCCTGGACGACGCATGTGGAGACCGTCTGTTGTCTACAAAGGGTGAATATGTAGAAATCCTTTTACAAAGTGGTAACCTTGGAAAACATGTGGCATTTAAGTCATGGAGTACACCAGAAGAATTGGAACAGAATATCTTTGAAACAATATCATTGTGTTTGGTGACAAAGTTATTACTATGTAGCAAACGGTGAAGTTGGTATCGTTGAGCGCATCTGGGAGAAACCAAAAGCAAAGAAAAATACACATCAGGTAATTTTTTCTTCTCAGCCCACTTACAACTACAACTTGGCATCAGTAGTTGCTGATGAAGGGACATCTGACTTGGAATTGGCATATGCACTAACTGTACCACTCTATTGATAAATCTGTGGCTTAGAGTTATAAACTTACTGAATAAAAAAGGAACAGGAGGATGACAACATGGACGAACACGGAGATATTATAATCTACCAGACAGAAGATGGTCTGACAAAAATAGATGTATCATTTGAAAACGATACAGTTTGGCTTTCAAAAAGCCAGATGGCAGAGCTGTTTCAAAGAGACCGAAGTGTTATTTCAAAACATATTAAAAATGTTTTTGAAGAAGGCGAATTATCGCCAGAAAGCAATGTGCAAAATTTGCACATTGCTCATTCTGATAAACCGATTGATTTTTATAGCCTAGATGTTGTTATTTCTGTAGGCTACCGTGTGAAATCCCAGCGTGGTGTGCAGTTCCGTATTTGGGCAACAAATATATTGAAGGAGTATATCAAAAAAGGTTTTGCAATGGATGATGACCGCTTAAAGGAATTGGGTGGCGGTGGGTACTTTAAGGAATTGCTGGAGAGAATCCGCGACATCCGAGCATCTGAAAAAGTGTTCTATCGTCAGGTTTTGGAAATCTATGCGACCAGTGTTGATTACAATCCCACTGCAGCGGTTTCCGCTCAGTTTTTCAAGAGAGTGCAGAACAAAATTCATTATGCAGTTTCCGGAGAAACTGCCGCTGAGGTCATCTACCATCGTGTGGATGCAAAGAAGGATTTTATGGGCTTGATGACTTTTTCGGGAGACCAGCCAACACTCCGCGAAGCGAAGATTGCAAAGAACTATTTGAATGAAAAAGAACTTCGAGCAATGGGACAGCTTGTTTCAGGATATCTTGATTTTGCAGAAAGACAGGCAGAACGGGAAATCCCGATGACGATGGAGGAGTGGGCCAAGCACCTCGATGGAATCTTGACCTCTACAGGTGAAAATCTTCTGACTGGGAATGGAAGCATCAGCCATATACAGGCTATGGATAAGGCGCAGACAGAATATAAGAAATACAAAGCTAAAACGTTGAGTAGGGTGGAGCAGGATTACTTGGATAGCATAAAGCAACTGGAGCAAAAGGGTAAAAAACAGTAATGCTTGAACTGTCGTTGAATTATTTAATGAATAGGTTAACATAACAATAAAATTTTACGAATTAATATATGTAAAGATGGGGTATATATTATGAAGAATTTATTTTTGGCTGGACCTGCTAAAGAATACCAGAAGAGCTTTGAAAATTATGTCCAAGCGTATAAAAGTGTAAATGATAATCATTATTTGGATATATATGAAAAAGGGCTAGAGAATTTTGATGAGTATTTAAATGGGTTACGCAATAACTCTAAGGGGATAGATGTAGAAAAAGGATGGGTTGCGACTTCAACATTTTGGTTGATTGATAATAATGAGGTTGTGGGAGTGGTAAGAATTAGGCACCAGGAAATAGGAACAGCTGGACACATCGGGTATGATATCTCACCAAACTGTAGAAATAAAGGTTATGGAAATCAAATTCTTAAATTAGCGGTAGTTGAAGCGGAAAAGATTGGAATAAAAGAAGCGGTTTTGACTTGCAGCGTAAATAATATAGCTTCTAAAAAAATTATAGAAAAGAATAATGGGAAATTATTAGGAACAGTTTTCGATGAAGAGGATAATGAAAATATGTATAAATTTAGTATTACTACAACTACTAATAAATTATAAAATACTGATTTATTGAAATAGTATAATTAACTATTTTGAGTAAATGAAAGAAGGTTTGTAATGATTAGACCAGTAATGAAGGATGTCGTTTTCCTGAATCAGAAGTCAGAACCGGCGACGGAAGCAGACAAGCAGGTGGTTCAGGATTTGCTTGATACATTAAAAGCGAATGAAGAAGGCTGTGT
>JAEZVF010000041.1 GCA_023443225.1 Bacillota bacterium | reverse complement strand
TTGTGTTGTGGTGACTCAATTTTAACAGAAAACAGGGGGTCATTGTTATTTTATTTTAAAAGACTATGTAACCCTTGTAATATAAAGGTTTTGAAATAAAAAAGGGGTGTCATACTTGACACTACGTTGCATAAAGAGGAGTAATATATATATTATCTGGAATAATCATTTCAGCATCCATCCAAAAACCCTCTATACTTAGCGAATAGCTGTATAAGTCTCCAATTTTCTCAGCCTTTGGACTAGCATATAAATATCCTTCGAGATCCTTTACATCTTCTTCACTGAACCACTCCTTAGGATTTAATAAGCCATATCCTGTATAATACGTATTCCCCTCAACATATTCAGTATAGCTACATTTCCAGTAATCATTTGTACTATATATAAGTTTGTAATCACTGGTGAAAATAGCCACTTCAGCTGTATTAAATATAGAAAATGCAAATGGCTGCTTTACAAGTTCTTTTTTTACTTTCGCTATATCTATAATCTGATTACGATTATCAAGATGGGCACTCAAAACTTCCACTACTTTATTATTAATTTGCATTGAATATGTTCCTACTTCTGCTCCTACAGTTTTCTTTTCCTGTGAGATAAGAAATACAGAAAAACCGATCATCAATAATAGATAGGTTACGAAAAAGACAGCAAAAATACGTGCATAGATTAATCTCATTATTCTATTCTTTTTCATACTCTACCTCCATTTTATATCCTTTTTTAAATACAGTTTTAATTTGAACAGAAGCGCTACCTATTGCCTTACGAAGTTTTTTCAAGTGATTATCCACTACTCTTTCATTGCCTTCAAAATCATATCCCCAGATCCTAGTCAATAGGTTATCACGACTCACCACTTTACCTTTATTTTCTATAAGTATTTTTAAAATAGCAAATTCTATAGGTGCCAATATTATTTCTTTATTATCAACATATACCCTATAACGATAAGGATCTAATTTTATTCTTCCTGCTGCCATTACATCTTTTCTAACCATTCCTTTTGAACGTCTTAATAAAGCTATTGACTTTGCATAAAGTTTTGCTAATGAAAAAGGTTTCGTTATATAATCGTCACATCCAAGGTTATAACCGTGTAATATGTCTTTTTCATTGTGCTTTGCTGTGAGAAATATTATGGGAACATCGCTAGTTTTTCTTAACTCCCTACAAATTGTAAATCCATCTACTTCAGGTAACATAATGTCTAGAAGCACCAAATCATATTCATTTTCAATGAATTTTAATTGGCCTTCTATTCCTGTAGTAGCTGTTTCAATAACTAAAGTCTTATTGCTTTTTTCTGTAAAATAATCTAGTATAATTTCTCTTATCTCCGCATCATCTTCAACTAAAAGAAGCTTGAACACCATATCTTCACCCCCAAATATATAGTAACATATAAATATATCTTTTTTATATCCTTTCATTAATTTCGCATAATTTTTCATTACTTCTTAATACTTTTTTCTCACTTATTTAATTATAAAAACACCCTACCATTTTTACATGATAGGGTTCTTTGAATATTCTACATAGGATGGAGGTGATGCTTATGAGCAATAAGTTTGATTTTATAGACTTAATCCAATTTGGTATGTTCATTATAGCACTACTGACATTCGTTTATTTGATATGTCACTAAATTAAAAACACCTTCCCTGTACTTTGCCCGGTGCAGGAAGATGTTTTCATTTTTCCACTGGTCAACCACCCTGTGGCGATTGCCTTTTCTAATTATATTATAGCAGATTATCTGAGAATAGCAAGGGATAAACTTAACTCTCATTCACATAAATTTGAATGTTTATAATCCACATTTTCTCAGTATTTCAGCCCCACAAGGTTTTTTCGCTATCATATAACTATTAATATCTTCTGGATAATTCTTCGCAGCAAGTAACTTTACTTCTCCGTACCAATCTCTGTCTTCCTTGTGTGTTCGTAAATAATTTCGAAATGCAATATGCCTTTTTAACTCCTCTGAGTACTCAGGGCAAACATATAAATGATGTTTCATTAAGTGTATTTTATCGGTATATTTGAAGGCTTGTCTATCTTTTATTCCCATGTCTCCTTCATGATAATAACCTATGCTCGCAAGTTTAGCTTTAATTTCTTCAAAGGAATTATAGTCTTTGATTATTATATCAATATCAATTACCGGTTTTGCGGCAAGACCTTCAACAGAAGTACTTCCGACATGTTCAATTGCAATGATGTGACCATAAAGTTCATTCATCAATTCTTCCTTAATTTTTTCAAACTCACTTTTCCATATTTCATTATATGGAACTACAATAACCTTCTTCATAAATATCTCCCCGTTTTTATCAAAATTATATAATAACCTTATAAGATAAAATTCTAATATAAGAACTTTAAATATTCAACCATCATTTGTATATAACTCAAAGTAATCTATTAATCCCAGAAATACAAAGAATATTACAAAAACACCCTACCATTTTTTACATGATAGGGTGCTCTATAAGGCTTCGCTATTATTCAATACAGTCTAACCCAAGTCAAACCATCGAAAAATGTTGAAATCTCAACATTATTTATTGTTTAGTACAGCTTGTGCTGCCGCCAATCTTGCAATCGGTACACGGAATGGTGAACAGGATACATAGTTCAATCCAATTTTGTGGCAGAATTCAACGGTTGAAGGATCTCCACCGTGCTCGCCGCAGATACCTAACTTGATACTTGGTCTAGCTTTACGGCCTTTCTCTGCTGCCATCTTAACAAGCTCGCCAACACCACTTTGATCAAGTCTTGCAAATGGATCGGATTCGTAAATCTTGTTGCTGTAGTAAGCATCTAAGAATTTACCAGCATCATCACGAGAGAAACCAAAGGTCATCTGTGTTAAGTCGTTAGTACCGAAGGAGAAGAATTCAGCTTCTTCAGCAATTTCATCAGCAAGGATTGCTGCACGAGGGATTTCGATCATGGTACCAATATGGTATTCGATGTTAGATCCTTTTTCCTTCTTAACTGCTTCCGCAGTTTCAACAACAACTTCTTTTACGAACTGTAATTCTTTCTTCTCGCCAACTAATGGGATCATGATTTCAGGAACGATATCAAAGCCTTTTTCATTCTTAACTTCGATTGCTGCTTCCATAACTGCTCTGGTCTGCATCTTAGCAATTTCAGGATAAGTTACAGCAAGACGGCAACCTCTGTGTCCCATCATTGGGTTGAACTCATGTAAAGAATTACATGTAGCTTTAACTTCTTCTACGGTTAAGCCCATATCTTTTGCAAGTGCAACGATATCAGCTTCTTCTGTAGGAACGAACTCATGTAATGGTGGATCTAAGAAACGGATCGTAACAGGTCTTCCCTCCATAACTTCATATAAGCCTTTGAAGTCACCTTTCTGAAAAGGTATTAATTCATTCAGAGCGGCTTCTCTTGCTTCTACAGTCTTAGAAAGAATCATCTTTCTAATTTTACGAATTCTGTCTCCTTCAAAGAACATATGCTCTGTACGACAAAGGCCGATACCCTCAGCACCAAACTTAATAGCATTTGCTGCATCTTCTGGTGTATCTGCATTTGTTCTTACTTTTAATGTTCTGATTTCATCAGCCCATTTCATAATTCTATCAAAGTTTCCGCTGATAGCTGCTTCTACAGTAGGAATATCACCAATGTAAATGTTACCAGTAGAACCGTCAAGTGAGATATAATCTCCCTCTTTCACTGTATTTCCAGCGAGTGTGAAGTATTTAGCTTCTTCATCAATAACCATTTCACTACATCCGGATACACAAGCAGTTCCCATACCACGAGCAACTACTGCTGCGTGAGATGTCATACCGCCACGACCAGTTAAAATACCTTCCGATGCATGCATACCTTCGATATCTTCTGGGGAGGTCTCTAGACGAACTAAGATAACTCTTTCGCCTTTATCATGATTCACTTTTGCGTCTAATGCTGTAAAGTATACTTTACCTGCTGCTGCACCAGGAGAAGCTGGAAGAGCCTTTCCAACTGGTTTCGCTGCCTTAAGAGCCTTTGGATCAAATCCTGGGTGTAATAACTGATCTAAAGCTTTCGCTTCAATTCTTGCAATCGCTGTTTCTTTTGTAATCTTTCCTTCATCTACTAAATCACAAGCGATCTGAAGTGCAGCAGGAGCTGTTCTCTTACCATTACGTGTCTGTAGGATGTATAATTTACCTTCCTGAATCGTAAACTCCATATCTTGCATATCTGCATAGTGATTTTCAAGTTTTTTAGCAATCGCCATAAATTCATCATAGCATTTTGGCATATCTTCTGCTAATTTAGTAATTGGTTGAGGAGTTCTGATACCAGCAACAACGTCCTCTCCTTGAGCATTGATTAAGTATTCACCATAAATCAGTGCTTCACCTGTGGATGGGTTACGTGTAAATGCAACACCAGTACCAGAGGTATTACCCATGTTTCCGAATACCATTGCCTGTATATTAACTGCAGTACCCCAATCTCCAGGAATATCGTTCATTCTTCTATAATAAATAGCACGTGGGTTGTCCCAAGAACGGAATACAGCCTTGATAGCTTCCATTAACTGTACTTTTGGATCTTGTGGGAACTCAGCACCCATTTTTTCTTTGTAAATTGCTTTGTATTTTGTAATTACTTCTTTTAAATCATCAGCAGTTAAATCTGTATCACTTTT
Organism: Bacillota bacterium; assembly: GCA_023443225.1. Classification (GTDB taxonomy): domain Bacteria; phylum Bacillota; class Clostridia; order Lachnospirales; family Lachnospiraceae; genus Anaerocolumna. Next base: position 33,498 of record JAEZVF010000041.1, on the reverse strand, counting down.
AGCTCCTTTTGATTCTTTGATTTCATCTAAGATTCCTTCGAAGAAAGACTTACTCATCTCCATAACTACATCGGAGAACATCTGAATAAACCTTCTGTAAGAATCATATGCAAATCTAGCATTTTCGGTCTTCTTTGCAAAGCCTTCTACAGCAACATCATTAAGACCTAAGTTAAGAATGGTGTCCATCATACCTGGCATAGATGCTCTAGCGCCAGAACGAACGGATACTAATAACGGATCTTCGGTATCACCGAATTTCTTCCCTTGAATTGCTTCAAGTTCTTTTAAAGCATCAAAAATTTGACCCTGAATTTCATCAGTGATTTTCTGACCGCTCTTATAATAATCCGTACAAGCTTCTGTAGTTACAGTAAAGCCTTGAGGGATTGGTAAACCTAAATTAGTCATTTCGGCTAAGTTAGCACCCTTCCCGCCAAGCAGATTTTTCATATCTGCTTTACCTTCTTTAAACAAATATACCCATTTTGCCATTTAGTAATTACCTCCGAGATAATATATTATTTTGACTTTTATAGTCGCCGCTCATAATTATAGCACATAAATCCTAAATAAGGAATTACTATTTTTAATTTATGGAAATTTAATAAAAATATCCTTGCATTAGTATTAATTATGTGGTATATGGAATAAAAATGTACTAATATGTTTGCAAAAGTGGAACTAAAATTCGAATTTCTTCTCGAAATAAGCTTTTAAGTCTGCAATCTGAACTCTTTCCTGCTCCATGGAATCACGGTCACGTACCGTTACACATCCATCCGTTTCCGATTCAAAATCATAGGTAATACAGAATGGAGTACCTATTTCATCCTGTCTTCTGTAGCGTTTACCAATATTTCCTCTATCATCAAATTCACAATTATAATACTTGCTTAAATTGGCATAGATCTTTTCTGCGCCTTCTGCTAATTTCTTAGATAATGGCAATACACCAATCTTAACAGGAGCCAACGCCGGATGGAAACGAAGTACGGTACGAACATCACCTTCTCCTATTTCTTCTTCATCATATGCTCCACACAGGAATGCCAAGGTCACGCGGTCCGCACCTAAGGATGGTTCAACTACATAAGGAATGTATTTTATCTTCTTCTCATCATCAAAATATCCCATATCTTCTTTGGATACATTCTGATGTTGTGTCAAATCATAATCAGTTCTGTCCGCAATTCCCCATAACTCACCCCAGCCGAATGGGAAAAGGAATTCGATGTCAGTAGTCGCTTTACTATAAAAAGATAATTCGGCAGCATCATGGTCACGCACACGCATTTCTTCTTCCTTCATACCAAGTGATATAAGCCAATCGATGCAGAACTGCTTCCAATATGCAAACCATTCTAAATCTGTGTCTGGTTCACAGAAGAATTCCAATTCCATCTGCTCAAATTCTCTGGTACGGAATGTAAAGTTACCTGGTGTAATTTCATTACGGAAGGACTTACCTATCTGTCCGATACCGAATGGTATCTTCTTTCTTGAAGTCCGCTGCACATTTTTAAAGTTAACAAAGATACCTTGTGCTGTTTCAGGACGTAAATATACTACATTCTTTGCATCATCGGTAACCCCCTGAAATGTTTTAAACATCAGATTAAACTGACGTATATCCGTAAAATTATGTTTCCCACAAGTCGGGCATGCAATGTTATGTTCGTCAATATACTTGGCCATTTCTTCATGAGACCACGCATCTACAGAGCCTTCTAAAGCAATTCCTTTCTCATGTGCGAAATCCTCGATGATTTTATCAGCACGAAATCTTTCATGACACTCTTTACAGTCCATCAAAGGATCTGAAAAGCTTCCTAAATGACCAGATGCGACCCAAGTCTGTGGGTTCATAAGAATAGCACAGTCCACCCCAACATTGTAAGGATTTTCCTGGATAAATTTTAACCACCATGCCTTTTTGACATTGTTCTTTAATTCTACACCTAAATTACCATAGTCCCATGTATTTGCCAGACCTCCATAAATCTCTGATCCAGGATATACAAATCCTCTAGCCTTTGCCAAGGCAACTATTTTCTCCATTGTCTTTTCCATTATGTTCTCCTATCTGCCTAATCATTGGCACTTATATTTTTACTTACTATTAAAAACACGAGCGTCACATTTCGCGAGACAGCTCGGGTTAGTAGGCACGCTCAAGTGATTTCAAACAAGTTTGGAGTACTTTCACTTTGCCTTCGCGTATACTTAAGGTTTATAAATTATAATTGTCTGTTCTTCTGCTGCAGTCTGTAGTTTAGATGAATCTAATAATTGTCCATTTGAAAAATATTTAATCTTTCCATCTACAATTACATTTATGGCCTCATTAACCATCAAAACTTTGAATTTATCATTGTCGAGGACAGTTTCTTTGGTTACCGCTTCATTATCCTTTGCACTGTAAAAGATGTCTGGAAGAACAATTCCACTATTATCAATATTAGTAATATCCATCATAACAGTTTCAATCTGATTCAATTTGCTATAATGGTCTAAATTGGTATAGTTTAAAAGAAGCACCACATTCCCATCCCTTTGTTCCAACGAACCGAGGGTAACAGCATCCATTCCTATTTCGCTGTTGTATTTACTAATCTCTTGTGAAATATAATCATTCAATTCCGTAAGATTGTAATACTCTTGATCAAATGCCTCTACAAAAGCGGCCTGCACAGAACCATCATTTTTGACTAATAAAGTATTTGTCTTTAAATCTTCAATACTAATGTCTTTATTTTTCTTATTACAACCGGCTAACAAGATGAAACAAAAGGCCAGAAGTACACATAAAGTAATTTTTTTCATTCAGAATCCTCCAACTAAACATCGAATAAGTTTTTTACCATTGTAACCTTAAACATAATTATTTTCAACTGTATTTTATTATTAAAATAGCATTTCTAATAACTCTAATGATTTCATCCCCCGGTCGATATGTCTCCTGCTGAATTTTTCTATACAACGTCGCAATTCACTCATTACCTTAGCAGATACCGTAAAGGTATATAATTTCTGTATATCAGAAGTAATTATGTATTGAAGCGTATAAATAGTCGAATCACATACTTTAATGCCTTCTGTGTTAGGAAGACAGTGCTTGCACACCAGCCCACCAGCCTCACTGCTGAAATAATACGGTACTTCTGTTGTATTGCAGATTACACATTCGAACACCTGTGGCGCTTCCCCATTTAGGGTTAATATTTTTAGTTCATAAATAAAACGGATTAGCTTACGTTCTATTGGAGTTTGTGTTAACGCACGAAGGGTTTGGTATAAAAGTTTAAGAATTTGTGAACCATCATCATTTTCATGAGTAAAATAATCCGCCAGTTCACAAAAATACAAGCCATAATATGCTGCTTCCAGGTCTTTTCGTAACTCATCGAAGTAATTGGATATAGTAACAGACTGTACATTGTATGAAGTTCTTCCAACATAAAGCTGAAATTCCCCAAAAGAAAATGGTTGACTGCACGCCAAAAAGGCACTATTGGGTTTTCTAGCGCCTTTTACAAATGCTGTGATTTTACCACGTTCTTTCGTTAATATGACTAAACGCTTATCATAATCGCCAATTGGCATTGCTGATAATACCATTCCCGTCACAGTCGATTCTACCACCACGGAATCCACCTTCTTCAACTTCATTTGCTATCTGCCGTGAACAATCCTCGGCGGTACAAGCTGTGTAATTTAAATAGTCACTAATGAATCCTGTTTTCTCAAACCTTTTCCAGTATTCTTGATTTCTCATTAATGAACCCCCTTCTAAATAAATTTAATTTATAACTTTATTCTTACCAAAAGGGCCCGTTCTAAACTAAGAAGAATATCCTATGAAAAAGGGGCTTGACATTTTTCAAATCATATTTGTTATATATCTCGTTTGTTATAACCATAATTCTTGAGTAAAAAATCACTGTCACGCCAGTCTTTCTTGACTTTTACCCAGATTTGGAGATTTACATGCATATCCAGAAGATTTTCTATCTCCTGCCTTGCCATCATTCCAATCCGTTTTAACTTTTCGCCTTTTTTGCCTATAATAATTCCTTTATGTGAGTCTCTTTCGCATACAACCGTAGCTTCAATATCGATAATATCATTGCTTCTGCGCTCTTTCATACGGTCTATGGATACAGCAATGCCATGAGGAATCTCTTCATCTAAAAGATGTAATGCTTTTTCACGTATGATTTCAGCAACAATTTGTCTCTCCGGCTGGTCGGTTATGGTATCTTCATCATAGTACTGGGGGCCTGAAGGTAAGAGGTTAAAAATTGCTCCCATTAGTTGCTCGGTATTTTCTCCTTTCAAGGCAGAAACTGGTACTATATCTGAAAATGAATAAATATCCTTATAAGCTGCAATAAATTTTAAAACCTCTTCTTTTTTTACCATATCTACTTTGTTAATCACTAAGATTACAGGTGTCTTAACTTTCTCAAGCTGCTCAACAATGTGTCGTTCGCCTGCTCCTATAAATGTAGAAGGTTCTACTAGCCACAGTACTACATCTACCTCATTCAGAGTTCTTTCAGCAACACTGACCATATACTCTCCGAGTTTGTTCTTTGCCTTATGAATGCCGGGTGTATCTATAAATATAATCTGCCCTTGTTCATCGGTATATACCGTTTGTATCCTATTCCTGGTAGTCTGCGGCTTGTTGGAGGTTATTGCAATCTTCTGTCCAATTAATTTATTCATTAAGGTAGATTTTCCAACATTCGGACGACCTATTAAAGTCACAAAACCGGACTTGTATTCATTTTTCATACGTAATTGTCCTCTTTCTATTTGGTGTTACTTAAGTTTACTTAATTAGCGTCTTGACCTCTAAGAACAGGTCTTTGTTCGCTTCAATCTTATTTTCATTTCCAATAACGCAGATATTTCCTCCATCTAGGATTGCTTTTATAATTCCTGATAATCCACGTATATCCTCCTGGGTAACATTCAAAATTTCATTTCTTTCTCTTTGTTTATCCTCCCAGGTGGTTCCAGAAAGGTATAAGGACATTGATATATTCCCTTTCATAGAAGGTGTCCTTGGTGTATCAATTCCGCTTATAGTTCCAATGATATATTTTGTTAAGTCTCTTTCCTCTGCGGTAAAGTTTCTTACATATTCTACTGCCTTTTCAAATATCTCATTCGTTTCTTTTAAATTCGGATCCCGGTATGAAGTAAAATATCCATTACCAGTTACGCTTGAAAAGCCACACATGCACCCATAAGCACCGCCCTTAACACGGACATTGTTCCACAGATATTCATAACTCATAATTGTCTTAAGAACTTCTAAGGCACCCGTGTAGTTATAACCTGCACTTATAAAGTTACCTGCTCTAGCAACATACTGAACCTGGCCAGAAGTTTTAAATCCCTCATTCATACCTTTTAATGTATAATGTTCAGAAACCCGATTAATTGGTTCCTCTTTTAATTGCTCCACAAAAGGCATTAATTTCCCTTTTAATGTTTGGAGACCTTCTTGATCAGAAGTAAAGCTAATAATTAGGTTTTCTTTTCGGAAGATATAACTCATTAACAATTCTAAGTGTTCGATTAAACGATCCGCTTGATTATCATAATCTGCTTCTAATTCTTCAATAAACTTGTAATAAGATATTCCTCTTGTTTCTTCATTAAATCTAGCCGCTTCTGAAAAATAAGACGTAGCCCTATCAACAGCAGCCGCATGCCCCGAAGACGTCAAATGCATCTGTAGCCTTGATTTTATTTCTGATATAATTTCTAGCAGACGCTTTTTATCATCTAATTTCGTAAAGCTGATGATTTCCTTTAATAAATCAAAAGCATTATCCATTTCTTCATACAGAACTTTTACATCCATGATAAAGGTAGGAAGATATTCTTTGGGACTTCCTTTCTTCCCAAAGGCTGATACGTCACAGCTAATGCCACCCGTATGAATATTTACCTCATTCGATAAGTTTAAAAAGCTGTAGTGCTCGGTGTCTACATACCCCAGAACCGTTGACAAAAGTCCGATATATGGTGTTAAAGCTTTTGGCACTTCCTCCAGATCAAACAACAGCCTCATATAGGCTATACCGTTTGTAAAAACATCATGGTGAATCAAAGATATACCATCAACCTCCAACTCTGTATTGTAAATCGGCTGTGAATCTTTGTCAATATCTTCACGGTTTAACATAGGTATCTTATCGATATCTTCTTTTGGGGAAGGTTCATCTTGGTATCTTTCTAAGTTTTTCGTGTCTTCTACTATTTTTTGAATCTGTTCTTTGCTAAGTCCTGCTTTATATTCAGCAAGTTTACTTCTTAACTCTTCTTCCTTACGTGCTGTCAATCCAACCTGTGGAATTAATGTCACAAGTGACTTATGCATATTATCTAAAAGATATTTCTTAATCAGCTTTACAAAATAATCAGTACCAACTTTATTCTTTAACTTTTCAAACAATCGATTTGAATTCATTTTCAAGAATGGCTCCATATCATCATATAGCCAGCTTGTTAACACCTGAAGTCCATACATTAGACCCTTAGGGTAACGTCCGAAATCCGCCTCCCGATATTTGAATTCATAAAAATTGATGGCTGCTTTCAATGACTTTTCATCTAAACCATTTGTAATCAATTGTTCCAATGTAGAACGTATTAATGCTACGAATTGGTCTTTTTGTTCCTTTTCTGTATTCTTTGCAATAATTGAGAAAATAGGCTGATATGTCTCGGAATCAAAACTGCTTAAGATGTCTTTTCCGATTCCGGCATCTAAAAGAGCTTGTTTTAAGGGTGCACCAGGTGCAGATAGCAATACGTACTCCAATATTTGAAAAGCCAGACACAGATCCGAATCTAAGCTGTTTCCAATAGCAACGTTATAACTTAGATAAGTATTTTCACAACAATCTTCATTTTCTCCCAAAGAATATTCTGCTTCTACATGATTAATTCGTTCAAATGGTTTCTGAAGCTTAATTTCAGAATCGATATTTTCGTACTCAAATTTACTTAAGTATGCATTATCAATCCAGTCGAGCTTTTCCTTAACATCCATATCTCCATAAATATAGATATAACTATTGGAAGGATGATAAAATTTTTTATGAAAATCCAAAAACTCTGAGTAACTTAATTCTGGAATGTGATCTGGGTCACCGCCGGACTCAACTCCATATGCAGTATCTGGAAAGAGTGAATTCTGTATCGTACGGAACAATTGCTGTTCTGGTGACGAAAATGCGCCCTTCATCTCATTATAGACAACACCGTTTAATTTAAGTTCAGCATTTTCATCCTCTAGTTCATAATGCCATCCTTCTTGCATAAATATTTCTTCTTTTTTATATATGTTGGGATAAAATACAGCATCCATATATACATGCATTAAATTTTGAAAGTCTGTAGCATTACAACTTGCTACTGGATAAATTGTTTTATCTGGATAAGTCATAGCATTTAGAAATGTATTTAAGGAACCTTTGGCTAATTCAATAAATGGATCCTTAGAGGGGAATTCCTTGGAACCACACAAAAGAGAATGTTCTATAATATGTGGTACACCTGTACTATTGGCTGGAGGTGTACGAAATCCGATGGAGAACACTTTATTATCATCGTCATTAGAAATAACAACTATTTTTGCCCCGGTTTTATTATGTCTGAATAAAAGGCCCAAACTATGGATATCAATTAATTCTTCTTCACGTATTAGATTATAGGCTTGTAAGTTCTCTAAACCGTCACTGCTTTTAAGTTTATTCGGCATATCAATTCCTCCTCTTTCATATTACATCTATCAACATTGGTATTTTTATCATTTTGAGTATATCGTGAACAGTATAGCATAATTTCATATCATTGTCATGTTAAACATAAAGTGGTAACTTTATTTTTACTTAATAAACATTACTCTTCAGGATCTGTCTCCTCTTCTCCTTTAACTCCATAACTTAATAGGTCAATGGAATCTTCCCATCTGCCATCTGGAGTAGAATTCATGACTACGCTGATATACGTATGGTCATCTTTCCTGGCTGCTGATACTAAGCAACTTCCTGCCAAGGAACTGCTGCCTGTTTTGAGACCAATAGCATGGCTATAATATTGACCACTGTCGGACATAATTAATTTATTTGTAGAATACCATGTAACATCTTCCCCGCTAAGGAAAGTGTTTCTAGTTTTAGATTTACCTGCTATCTCACGTATATCCTTATTTGACAAGGCAGCCATTGCTATTATACCCATATCGTATGCTGTTGTATACTGGCCTTCCTCATCATAGCCGTCTGGATTTTTAAAGCAAGTATCCCGTAAACCAAGCTCTTCTACTTTTGCATTCATTAACCTTACAAATTCTTGTATGGCATCATGATTGCTTGCTTTTCTATTATCCAACGAAATTCTTCCTATATATGCGGCAATTGAATAAGCAGCATCATTGCCAGAAGGAATCAGCATACCCTCTAACAACATCTGAAGAGTCAGTTTTTGTCCAATTTCTAGGTTGGCTCTGCTGGAGTTTTTCTCAATAGAGTCAATTTCATTCCCTACCGTAATCTGATCGTCCAGTTCGCATACATCCAGTGCTACCAAAGCAGTAACCAATTTCGTTGTACTGGCTGGGTAAATGGACTCCGTAGGATTTTTATAAAACAGCACCTTTCCAGTATCATCCATCAAAATTGCACTGGCCGCATCTATGGCAATGGAAGGATTTTTTATATTCAATGCCGTCTCAACTACTTCTGTTGTTTCCTCCTCGCCATTTATTCCTGTATCCTTTTCATCCGCAGTCATTATGTCGGCTCTACCATCTTCTGTCGTTTCTTGTGAAGTCTCTTCCACAATTTCTTCTTTTGTAGCTTCCAATGATTTGATTAAATCCAAATTTGTTTGTTCCACATTTATTGGTGTTGGGGTTGTATTTTTTAACTCTTTGTTATTCGTCTTTCTTGTAACTAGTTCTTCTGGATCTTGTACTAAGTCATTGATCACATAATCTTGTATAGAATGCTTTATATCCTGCGTAATTACTACACAGATTGCCATTCCTAAGACCAGTACTGTTATTATCCCTAAGGTTGATAAAAGTTTCTTCAAAGCTGCCTCCTTAAGAACAAGATATTTGTAATTTACATGTTCCTTATACTATGTATTATTTATTTCCAATATCTTAAGAGGTATTCAAAAAATCATATCACCATTTACGAAAAACCTGATTTTGCATGATTACAACACTAAAAAAGTACTTGCTAATACATAAAATTATATTAGCAAGTACTTATTCACAACCTTATATCTATATGAAATGCACCCTCATTGTTGATGATTCACAGTGTATCTATGAAACAGTTCCTATTCAAATTCAATCTCTATATTACCTACTCCTCCATCAATGTCTAAGGAATTGTCTGTAGACGCATTGTTCCACTTTATTTCAGAATATTTCTCTCCATCAATAGAAATATTACCCAACCCCTTATCTATTTTAATATTATAATCCTCTACACTTCCCTTCAGTGTTAGATCTACTTCCCCTACTCCACATTCAATTTTATTTTTACCCAGCAGAATTCCTTGTAAATTGATATTTCCTACACCACAATCAATATTGGCATTCGACAAATCAACTTCTTCTAAGTCAATGTCTCCTACTCCTCCGTCTAAATCAACCTGCGAAGCAGTAATATTCCTACCGCTTATATTACCTGCACCCGCATTAATATCAAGCTTTTTGGTAGTCAATTCTTCAACATCAATATTTCCTGCTCCTGCTTCTATTTTCACCTCTTCTGCCACAAAATCACTTGGAAGGTAGATTGTTATATCACTTTTTCCATTTCCGGAATTATTACCAAAGATATTCCAAAAGTTATACTTACCCTTCAATGTCAACTTGCCGTTATGATTTTTCTCTACTACAAAATTCTCACTTACATTTTCTGCAATTACCTCAACTTGATCGCTGTCTCCTACTTTAAACTTAAGGGTTCCAAAACCTGGTTCAGTGGATAAACTAGTTACATCATCAAAACTTTTATTGATATCTATTGTCTTTCCACTATTAACACCTGAAAACAATCCAGTTAAAGCTATGAAACCTGTCAAAATTCCAGTAATGATACTAAATGCTAAGAAGGCTGCAAATCCAATCGCTAAATATTTAATAACTTTTTGCAATTCGCTCATTTTATATCAATCCCCCCAAACATACATGTTGAATTTAATAGTATTGTTGGTGCATTTGCTTCTGGAGGGGTAAAGGTTTTATTATCTACTCCACCAAAAATCGGCACATTGGAAACTTTAACTTTTACATTGGAAGGAACAAAAATATCAATACCACCAAAAACAGCTGTTGCATTAATTACAATGTCTTCATCAATGATTGCATTTCTAAGATCCAGTTCAAATCCTCCAAATACAGCACTAATTGTTGTTCCTAGAAACTTTTCACCATCTACACGGTAATTGTTACCGGAAAATACAGCTGTGTACTCTGAATTTCCACCTTGGTATTTTACATCAATGCGGTTACCGTGATCATAATGAAACATATTCTTGAAAATCAAGCTAAGACCAATTAATACAAAGATAAGTGGTCCTATTAATTTACCAACCACTGCACCATCAATCATGTTCTGACTTGACAAAAACAGCATAATACCGATAATCAAACCCGTAACGGTCCAAAAACGAAAACCATTTTGTATCAGACTGATCCCACATGGGACAATAATGAACAATGTCCACCAACCGTCAAAAAACAATTCAAAAGTCCACATATTAAATGCATTTCCTGCAAAACCTAATCCTATGATTACGAAGAAAAGTCCCCATAACACATTTGATAATTTCATTCTCATATTAAATACCTCCCTAATATCATATCTTATGGTCTAATCATACTGTATTTCAAATCTGCTAACAAGTTACATTTGTCACTAGCTTATACTGTATTTTGTCATAAGATTTTACCTTATTCTATTTCAAAAAATGTAAATTAAATCTTTACCATCCATTGACATTAAAATCAATTTCATATAGAATTTAGGTAATGCAAACTACTAGGGAACAGATTGGAGTCGCATATGTATCATTTTATAGTTAATCCCAAGTCGCGTACCGGAAAAGGAAACGCAATATGGAATGTTGTGAAACAAGAGCTGGATATTTTGAAAGTATCCTATTCGTTTCATTTGACTCGATATAAATTTCATGCTACTGAAATTGCAAAAGAAATATGTGAACAATACCCCGGTGTCAAGAATATTGTGATTCTTGGTGGTGATGGAACGGTAAACGAAGTGATTAACGGTATTACATGTTATGATGAAGTAATATTAGGCTATATTCCTTCTGGTTCAAGTAATGATTTAGCTAGAAGCTTAAAGATTCCTACCGATCCAATTATTGGATTACAGCATATCTTATCACCTTCTGAGTTCAAATATGTAGACACGGGACTCATTTATATGAAAGACTCGGATTTCCAGCGTAAATTTGCTGTTAGTACCGGTGTAGGCTTTGATGCAGCTATTTGTGAAGAAGTATTAAAATCAAACTTAAAAAAGACATTAAATAAGATTGGATTGGGTAAATTAACTTACATACTGGTTGCATTGAAACAATTGTTATCAACGCCCTTCATGGACGGAGAATTTATCATTGATGGAGTACTGACTCGCTCATACAAGCAAATACTCCTCATTACGGGTATGATACACAAATACGAAGGTGGAGGAATGCGGATTGTTCCAACTGCAAGCCCTTTTGATGGTAAATTATCGGTTTGTATTGTTCATGGTTTATCCAAACTGAGACTACTATCTATTTTACCAACTTTGTTAGTAGGCAAACATACCCGTTTTAAAGGTGTAGAGATATTTGACTGTCAAACTCTTAGCATTCATCTGCATAAACCTGTTGCTGTGCATGTTGATGGTGAATGTCCCGGTTATTTTCAGTATTTAGAAGCTTCCTGTACTGCAAAGCAACTAAGGATTATTATATAAGAAGGTACTCTCTGATGAGAAAGAAGGTGTCAAAATGCAAAGGAATTCTGTTCATTTAACTACAATCATTATTTTATTAAGCATACTCTCCCTGTCCATTCAATTCATCACATATTATTTCTTTGGCGGTACATTGATTACTTTTAGTCTTACTTCAATCATTGTTTTACTATTTTCTCATATTTTATTAGAACAGTTTTTAAGTTATGAAAATTGTTTTAGTTATTTGCTATTGAATCTTTTTATTAGTTTTATTGTTATAATATTTGCTTATTATGGCGGAGAAGACTTTGTATTGTCTTATCAGCCTGATCTTTTCATTTTTATCGTACTAAATTGGATCATACCTGTTATATACTGCATCTTCCGTAACTTGTTTGATCGAGGACCAAAGTTCATATATTTTATACAATTTTATAGAAATACCAGCATTATTTTCTTGATCTTTTATACCGGTCTGCTTATTACTTTACTTTTTACTAATAACAATACGGATAATGTATCTGGTATGATATCCTTTCAGTTTATTCCTTTTGTAACGATTGCAACTGTTATTGAAAACTATATCATAGGTCAGATTGCACTTGATGCCCTGATTTCTAACTTCATTATCTCAATTCTTTTATTTGTTCCTTATGGATATTACTGTGCACTGATGTTACGATATTTCGGACGCCTTACTCGTATTGTAGCACTCCTAATTCTTCCCATTCTTGTCGAAGTACTACAGAGTGTATTACGGTTTAGCAAAGGAGAAGTCGATGATATTATCCTTGCATTCATTGGTGCACTTCTGGGTGTTTTGTGTTACAACATATTAAACAGTATATTCCAATCCGTAGCCGATGAAGATTTCCTGTCAGATCGTAGTTCTCATTCCTATTATAGAAGCAACTTACATTTTTGAACATTCATGTTTTGCTAAAAGCCTATTTAAACAATTAATGGATAGGGGTGTATCTACATTCCTATCCATAGTTATATTCATTTCTTATTATATATTAGGGTTTTCGAATTGACTCCAGAAATTTGTTAACTCTTCTTTCATTCTTTCCAGATTAACTAAAATATGTGGAAACCATTCTCTTGGGAATAAATTAACATACTGTTTTTGTTGGAAACGTTCATCCAGAAGTAAAATTGTCCCCTTATCTTCCATGGTACGAATGACTCTACCGGCCGACTGTAAGACTTTATTCATACCCTGATATAGATATGCATAATCAAAGCCGCGTCTTTTCTTTTGGTCATAATATGTCCGGAATAATTCCCTTTCATTGCATACCATAGGAAGACCTGTCCCTACAATAACTACTCCAATGAGTCGGTCATTTTTCAAGTCAATTCCCTCACTGAAAATACCTCCCATTACACAAAATGCCACTCTGCTTTGTTCCGGATCCACCTCAAAATCTTGGAGAAAGGTTTCTTTTTCTGTTTCACTCATATTACTTTTCTGTACCACTAATCCCTCTAGGATACCATTGGCCACTTCAGCCACTTGATTTAACATCTGGTAGGAAGGAAAGAAAACCATATAGTTTCCCTTTTTTGCACTTGTAAATTCATAAATATAATCTAATATTTTACGGTATTCGGAGTCATTACGCCTGGAATACTTTGTACTTACATCGTTTCCAATCATAATAAGACGATTGTCCTTATCAAAGGGTGAAGGTGCATAAACCGCATAATCTTCATCTCTTCCCCCTAACTGTTCTTTGTAATAGTTAATGGGTAATAACGTAGCAGAAAAGAAGATTGCACTTTTTCCTCTTTCTAGGCAGGAGTTAAGATTCCATGAAGGATCCATGCATAATAATTTGATACGGAATTCATCATTTTCATCATAATCCGTATAAGTAATATACTTATCATTATAAATTTCATATATATTCAGGAAATGTCTGATATCCAGATAAAGTTGAAGGATATCCTCATTTCCATCCATATCTGTATGCTCTTTCAGAAACTCCTCATACTCTGTCATCAGCCTCATCAAGTGTAGCACAAAATCATTGATATTATCTACTGTATTACAATTTTCACATTCACGTTTCAGTTTAAGCAAATCACTATTACAAGTTTCTAACCGTCTCTCCAGCTTTTTGCTCTTATCTTTGATTCGTTTCTTGATACTTAAGAATTGCTTTTTATATAAGGTAGCACTGTACATTTCTCTAGCTCTGTCTACTAGATTATGTGCTTCATCAATCAAGAAAACAAAATCATTCTTTTTATCCGATGCAAAAAACCTTCTTAAGTATACATTTGGATCAAATACATAATTGTAATCACAAATAATGCAATCAGACCAGTTTGTAACATCCAAAGACATTTCAAAAGGGCATACATTATGCTTTTCTGCAAATTTAAGTATGGACTCCCTGGAAATCCCATCTTCCATGTTAAGTAGATCAAAGACGGCATCATTTACACGATCGTAATGTCCCTTTGCCCGCGGACATGCAACTGGATTACAATCCGGTTTCTCTAAGATACAGATTTTTTCTTTCGCCGTAATGGTAACAGCTTTTAGATGTGCACCCTTTTCTATTAAAAATTGGAAGGTTTCCTCCGCAACTGTTCTAGTAATCGTCTTCGCAGTTAAATAGAATATTTTATCAATAAATCCCTCACCCATTGCCTTTGTAGTCGGGAATACTGTTGAAATGGTCTTACCCACACCAGTCGGTGCTTCGATAAAAAGCCTTTTATTACGGATAATTGTTTTATAAACATCTGTCACTAATTTCTTTTGACCGAGCCTATAATCAAACGGAAAATCCAATGACTTTATACTTTCATTCCTGTATAAAGACCAACGATACTGCCAGACCGCCCATTTTCCGTACTCCTCTATTACATGAGAAAACCATTCTTCTAGTTGATGATATGAAAATACTTCATCAAAGTACTTTATATTTTCAGTTTCTATGTTGCAATACGTTAAGCGTATTCCAATTTCTTCACATAGATGTTCTTTCGCATAGATATAAGCATAGCACATGGCTTGTGCACGATGGATAGGTACAGGTGCATCCAAATGGCTTAATTCCATGTATACACCTTTAATTTCATCCACCACAATTGCTGGCTTTTCTTCTGGTTGACTAAGGATTCCATCTGCCCTTCCTTCAACACAAATATCAAATTCCACGTTATCTCTGGAAACAGGTACCGTAATGCTGAGCGAAACTTCAGCATTATAATTAGAACCCATCTTTTTCTGTATTTTACGATGAATTCTGCTTCCCTCTTGCATGGCATCCGTGTCTCTTCGTCCTCCGGTACGATTATCAATATCACCGGAGCATAGGATAAACTCTACCAGAGTTCTTACCGATACTTTAATTTTCTTTTTATCTTTTGCTTCCATCCATAATGACCTACTGCTATCTTATTATTACATATATTCCGTATAGTCTTCATCATCATCGCCATACAGACCATTGGCATATCCTTTCGTCCAGTCGATGTTGTTTGTTCTTCTTTGTTTTATCATAACTTTGCTTGGTTTTTCACCCTTTTTATTTAATTCTTCGTTCTTCTTTTGCATTGCCTTTTTTTCTTTTTCTAAACGTTTCATTGTTTCAAACTTATCAGGCTGTTGTTCTTTTTCTTTTAGCACAGCCTTGGATCTGGAATCACCCATTCGTTGGTCTCTACCATAACCTTTGCCATGTTTCACATCGTCCAAGTCTTTATCCTTATTATAGACATATCCACCCGATTTATAATCCCTACTGCTGCTTGTTCTAGTCGGTTTTCTTGTGCCTTCCCTATCGTCTCTTCTCGTACCAAAAGATTTCATGTCTTTACTATAAGGTTTATACTCTCTGCTTCCTTGCCCAGAAGTCGAACTGTTTTTTCCGTTTTCACGATTGATTCTTGGCTTATAATTTTCATTTGATCTGGCTTCTCTGCCTCGATTATCTCTTGGTCTGCTATCATTAGCATTGGTTGTAGCCACTGAATGTTCTCCTCTCTTTCCACATCTACTACCATTAAATATGTAATTTGACCTGATTTAATGTCAAACCATATTGTATATTTTATTATATTTTAATATAAAGTCAATATTTTTTAAAAATATGCTTAACTTTTAAATGATATTTTACTATTTATATGCCATAAATCACAATTCTTTCACATCATAACCCATTATATGCAAAACCCTTAATCCATTCCATTATTTTGCAAATGTTTTTTTGTTAATGGCCATTTTTACCTTGCAATTTCATACTATTTCTGTTAAAGTCAAATGGTAATACAATAGGTTCAATTAACTTGTTGTTATTTGTAATTTCCTTAATTGGAGATTCTTATTAATTTATTTCTTCAGTAAATTAGAAACATTGAAGAAAGTGAAAGCGAGGTATTTTAAAATGAGCCAACATGAGCACGAATGTGGATGTGGATGCGGTCATGATCACGACGATGATCATATGAATGTTACTTTAACTTTGGATGACGGTTCTGAATTGGAATGTGCTGTTCTTTGTATCTTCCCTGTAAAAGATAAAGATTACATTGCTCTCGTTCCGGCTGAGGCAGAAGAAAGTGAAGAAAGTGAAATTTTCTTATATCAATTTATTGAGCATGACAATGATGAAATTGAATTGCTGAACATTGAAAGTGATGAAGATTTCGAAGCAGTATCCGAAGCATTTGATGAATTAATGGATAATGAAGAATTTGATGATATGTTTGATGATGAAGATGATAACGAAGAAGAATAAGAATATAATAAAGCATTAAGAAAAGGCTCTTTATTATTTGTAGTGTCAAACTGGTAAGCCAGTAGGCCAAACAAAAGATGAAGAGCCTTCTATATTTCTAATTTTGTGAATCTAATTTTTTTTCTGAATGTGGGATATTTTAAGTAAACTGTTTTGCAGGCAAAAGGATAGATCAAGAGTACGTTCTTTTTTTAACCTGTCAAAGTAAATTACTAACTTCCCATTTGTATTAGATTTTATTAGTCCCGCTCCAAATGTCTTATGTTCAATCATTGTTCCCGCTACTAATGCCTCGCAATCTAATAACAATTCTCCGATAAATCTAGAACCTACAAGTTCTTTATTATATCTTTCTTTTACAGAATAGATATGCAAGTATTCCTTTGCACGAGTTATTGCAACATAAAACAGTCTTCGCTCCTCCTCCATATCCTCCTCCAATAACGCTTTATGATGTGGAGTAATTCCTTCATTGGAATCAATAATAAAAACAATTTGATATTCTAAGCCTTTGGAACTGTGCATCGTGGCCATCGCCACACAATCCATATCCTTGTTATTTTTGTAGTCCGCTTGTTCTTTTAACTCTTTTCTATAATTGTCAATATGAGTAAACCAATCTTCAAAAGTTTTAAATTCTCTAGAAGCCTCCTGCAATTCATTTAAAGTATCCATTAATTCTTCTAGCTTAATTCTTCGAAACTCTGCGTACTCCTTCAAATAATCCTCATAACCGATACCTTTACGTATATAGTTAATAGCAGAAAACGGGTTCATTTTCTTTATCATTGCTAAATCGTATTCCAATTTATCGATACGGTCAAGCATCCAGTCTTTGTCACCATAATACTCTCTTAGTCGGTAAAAGTCTACTTTCGGCTCCTTAAAACATTCTCGGTTTAGATAACGTTTTGGCCGATTTGCAATCTGCAGAAATAAGGAGCGGTCTTTATTTCCCAGTGCTATTTTAATATAAGCTATGACATTTGTGGCTATCCAATGGTCATAAATATTGGGAATCATATCCTTCATTTGGAATGGAACATTATATTCCATTAGTTTCTCAATTAATGCACGTGGTTGGGTATTGGTTCGGAACAAAACCGCCATGTTGGAAAATGAAATTCCAGCCTTGTAATATTGTAGAATATTTGCAACCACCATACTGTTTTGCTCTTTTAATCCCTTAAAGGAGTTGATAATCACCTCATGTCCTTCTGCTTGAATGGAACGTATGTCTTTTGAAAATCTTCTTGTATTATTCTTAACCAGATTTGCAGCACATGCCACGATATTCGCAGTAGAACGATAATTTATATCCAAAAGTATCTTTTTACATGCGGGGTAATCTTTATCAAAATTCAGCATAATTTCCGGTTTAGCACCTCGAAAACGATAGATTGACTGATCATCATCACCTACAATAAATAAATTATTCTCTGGTAATGCCAATAATCGAATTATATCGTATTGTACTTGGTTAATATCTTGGAATTCGTCGATTAGAATGTACTGAAATTTTTTCTGCCACATTGCTAATATATCGGGTCTCTCTTTTAAGAGTTCATAGCACATAACCAACATATCATCAAAGTCAATTAGATTTGCATTGCGTAATTTAGCTTCATAAGATTGATAGATTTGCTTAAAGATTTCCTCTGAACAATTAATGGAATAATAATAATCAATATCCATCCGCTCACCCTTAACCAAACTGATTTCTGAGCTTACACCGGATATAAAGTCACCTTCATCTTCCAGCTCCAATTGCAGATGCTGAATGATTTCTTTAAAATATTGTTTTTTTTGATCGTCACGTATAATATTTGATGAGGTAAAATGATAGGCATATTTTAGAATAGTAAAATAGACAGCATGAAAGGTACCAAAATTGACTCCCTTTCCATGTCCACCAGTTAAGCGGTAAAATCTCTCCTTCATTTCTTCTGCAGAGGCCTTAGTGAAGGTGATAACCAGAATATTTCTTGGATTAACACCATATTCTTCAACTAGATTCTGTGTTCTCCGTGTGATAACCAGGGTCTTTCCAGAACCGGGCCCAGCCAATACCAGCATGGGCCCTTTCTTATGATGAATTGCTTTTAATTGAGCTTCATTAATATTCATAGACTTTCTTACCTATTACTTAACTTATCTATTGCTGTATTTATTCTTCGAATACTTTCTTCTTTTCCAATGATGTTCATAATTTCATATGCTCCGCCTGGCGTTGATTGTTTGCCGGATACAGCAGTACGAAGAGGCCATAATCCCATACCATTCTTAATTCCCTTTTCTCCAATATACCCCATTACTACTTTTTCAATTCCTTCTACAGAGAAATCTTCAAGAGCTTTAAGCAAAGGTAACTGCTCTTTTAATATATCTAGAGATATCTCTTCATTGGTCTTCATTTTCTTATGGGTATACATAGAAATATCATATTCCGGTAACTCTTCAAAGAAGTCTATCATATCCTTGATATCCAAGAAAGTTTCGATTCTTGATTTTACTAAATCTGCAATTTTATATAAATCTAAATCCTTATGAATCACTTCTTGAATATATGGAATAGATAATTCATAATACCTTTCTTTTTCCATCTTTTTAATATATTCTCCGTTCATCCAACGCAGTTTCACCATATCAAATACAGCCGGAGATTTATTAATGTTGCGATAATCAAATTCTTTCACCAGTTCTTCTAAGGAAAAGATTTCTTCGTTGCTAGAAGAACTCCATCCCAATAATGCAATAAAATTCACAATAGCTTCGGTAACAAAACCTTGCTCTAATAAATCTTCAAAAGAAGAATGTCCACTTCGCTTTGATAACTTTTTATGTTCTTCATTCGTAATTAAAGGACAATGGATATAAATGGGCTCTTCCCATCCAAATGCATGATATAACCTTGTATACTTTGGAGTCGAAGATAGATACTCATTACCTCTAACTACATGTGTAATTTCCATCATATGATCATCTACTACATTTGCAAAGTTATAGGTTGGATATCCATCCGATTTAATCAAAATCATATCATCTAGTTCTTCATTTTCGACCGTTATCTCGCCATAGACTGCATCTGTAAAGGTTGTCGTTCCTGTTGTAGGAATATTCTGGCGAATAACATAAGGGAGCCCTGCTTTAAGATTTGCTTCAATTTCTTCTTTTGATAGATGAAGACAGTGTTTATCATATTTGATAATTTCCTTATCATCCGTATCTGAAACAACTGTTTTGAGAGATTCTAATCTCTCTTTTGTGCAGAAACAATAGTAAGCTTCACCCTTTTCAATCAATTGCTTTGCATATTCCAAATAAATGCCCTGGGCTTGTCTCTCACTTTGCACATAAGGGCCAAAGCCTCCGTCTTTATCAGGACCTTCATCATGGTTTAATCCGGTTTTTTGTAAAGTCCGATAAATAATTTCCAATGCCCCTTCTACAAATCTCTCCTGATCCGTATCCTCTATTCTTAGAAGGAAGTCACCACCTTCGTGTTTCGCAATCAAATATTCATATAATGCTGTTCTTAAATTTCCTACATGCATTCTGCCGGTAGGACTTGGTGCAAATCTAGTTCTAATCTTGCTCATGTAAATTCCTCTTTCTTCACTTCATTTTTACTGATAATTCATAATTTATTATTTGTGATTTTTTATAATCTTAGTAATACTGATTCATATAATCATTCATATATTGATTCATATAGTCTTCCATGGTTAACCCACTGTTAATATAATCTGTTAGGAAGGATGAAATAAATAATACTATAATCACAATTGCTATCGCTATAATCAGTAAAGTAGCCCTAGCCCAATTCTTCTTACTCTTTGGGACTTCACTTCCAAAAGACCACACAAATAACATAATAATATAGATAAACGGGCCAATCAACGGAATATAAGGCAAGAGCATGGAACCAGCCCAATTTACAAAAGAGATCGGTTTTTCATCATTGCCAGAACTCATGTTTTGTTGTCCACTATCATCTACGGTATTTTTTACAGCTTGTATATTATTACGGAACGATGTACCACAATATTCACAAAAATTCGCATTTTCATTCGAAATGACACGCCCACAGGTTTCACATATCATAAATTATATCTCCCTTTCAATTATTATGCAGGTTAATACTGCGTCTTTACGCGGATAGATAGTCTTCTTACGCAAGCTTATTGCGCCTCTAGGCAGATTAATCTCGCTCACGCTAGTTTCCTGCGCCTTTGCGCAGATTAGGAACTCAAGGACTACGTCCTTTCGTTCACGTTACACTTATCCATGAAATCTATAGTGCTTTCTCGTGCGAGCACGGAAAGCACTATAGATTCCATGGACTAATCTGCTTATCGTGAACATTATAACATATATTTGATAAAATCCAAATAAAAAATAAGAAGTTTATAAAACAATAAAGGTTTTTGCAAACTATCGTTTACAAAAACCCTTTCTACAAATAAAGTTCAAATCTGGTTTGGCTTAACCATCTGTCTTCATAGCTTCGATGGCACTTATTTTAGTTGCTCTTCTTGCTGGATAGTATCCTGAAATAATACCAATCAGCATCGCAAAACCTGCTGCCAGCAGGGGAAGCCATATGGGAATCACAGAAAACTTTGTGCTTTCCATGTTATACATATAGCTTGTTGATAATAAAGTTGAAAACATCGGTTGACCAAATTTGTTGATGGCCCATGAAGCTATATAGCTAAGAATAATTCCAATGATACCTCCAAACAAACCAATCATTCCAGCTTCAAACAAAAACAGTTTTTTAATATCTCTTATGATACATCCTAACACCTTCATAATACCAATTTCCTTGGTTCTCTCGTAGATGGACATTATCATGGTATTTGCAATATTAATAGCTGATACCAGCATTGCAATCGCACCAATACCCCCAAGCACCATCTGCATCATATTTGATGTCTGTTGCATCGGTTCGAGATACATAGCTATACTCGATGTCTGATACCCTAATTTTTCAATCTCGTCTTGAACTTTAGTTACATTGTCAATATTATCTACTGTTATCTTAATTCTCTCATAGTTTTGAACAGTAGCTAAAGCTTTTTTCCGATCTTCTGGTTTTAGTGTATTCACATATTTTTTATAGATTATTTTAAAAAAGTCAATATCCATATAAATCGAATTATCATATTCCCAATTCTTTGTATTCTCCATTACGGCATAATCCGTCACCTTTAGAGTAAATTCCTTTTTCTTTTCTTTCCTGGTATATCGATATGGATCGAAGCTGAAAATGATTTTATCCTTTGTAATGTCCACTTCCTTCGTCGCATAATTTCTTACACCTGAATTGTTATAAAAATTCTTTAGAGATTCACTACCAAATACCATGATTTGGTAATTCTCGTCATTCGGATAGTTACCGATTGTTAAAGCTGGAAATTCAAAATCATCTATCGTACTGCTGTCTATTGCATTTACTTGAATATAACTCTCGTATTTACCGCTTTTTAACATAGCATAGGTGGAAATTATAGGAGATACTGCTTTTACATGCTCAAGTCCCATAATTTGCTGCACTAACTTGTCATCCATTTTCTGTTCTTTTGAATCAATATAATTACCCTCATCGTCCATAATTGCAGCATATCGTTCTACAGTAATGGTCGTAAGACTTCCTAATTCCATAACCTGAGACTTGAAATTCTTATTCATACCGATACCAATAGAAATCATTACTACAATGGATATTGTACCAATAATGACACCCATTACTGTTAAAGCTGTCCTGGCCTTACGTCGGCTTAAATTTCTAAGCCCCATTTTGATTAAGTCACTAATCCTCATATAGCTCAAATCCTTTTTTGATTTTTCTCTTGGCTAATAAGATTCCAATAAGAATGCTGATGAATAATGTTCCCGAAGAAATGCCAATAACAAAGGGCCAACTTGCTAGAATAGGGTCTTTTTGGGTTGCTGTCATATTACCATCCATACCACCACTTGTGGTTGCATCCATCTCTCCACTGGCAGCAGTAGCAGTTTCGCCCCCATCTATTACAACAACATTGTTCGCAAGAAGAGCATTCCCGGCAGAATTAAACCCACCTAATAGTACTTGTACATCCAAATCCTGGTTTATAATCACTTGCATATCTGCCTCCATTCTGCCCTACTGAGCGTCTTCTTGTTTTCTAAGTTTTCTCCTATATAGGCCTAATTTAACTTTTTTACTAGTCAATACTCCTATCATTAATATTACAATTTGTATCACTATAAATAACCACACTGGAAGAATTGGTTTCTTTGCAGTATCGACAATCATGCCAGATTCACCACCCATAACTTCCTGACCCATATCAGGCAGCATTTCCCCCTGGACCGTTGTTTCGAATTCTTTTGATACTTTTACCTCGTCACCATTACTGTCCTCAAAGGATATCACTAGGGTACCTTTTGCTAAGCCTTCTACATTCGGAATTACTTCTAATTCAGGATAGTCAGAAGCACCTGCTTCAAAATTGCCCATAAAATACATATTACCGGTACTTAATGTAAAATCTCCCTCAACCGTAGCGTATACATTACTTAATGTAGACTTACCCATATTATAGAATTCAAAGGTTAAAGCAGCCGGTTGATTGATTGTTGGCATATCATAAGATCCAACAAACACATTATTCACAACAGCTCTTGAATTCTCAACAGCTTGTAGTGTAATCACTTCTTTCACAGTTTCTCCTATTTGTCCAGTAGTAGGATTTGCAATTGCTCCATCATATTCATACTCCATGGTAATTTCCAAAGGGTAAGCTTTCGTTACCGCATCGGCTTTTACCTTTAAACTAAGATTATTTTCAACAACTTCGCCGGCAGGTATCTTCGTAATATAAAAAGAATTACTTCCTTCAGCCACCGAAAAGATGTTTTCAGCCTGGGCAACCGTAACTTTTATGTTTTTTGCAGTCGTTTGTGTATGTGTATTCTTAATATCAAATTGGAAGTCAAATGTTGAACCTGCTCTTAGTTCTTCCGTACCCGCAGTGAAATTACTTATAATAAGCTTGGGCTTGCTTATGGTATCATCATCATCTTTCATAACTTCAATATATACTTTTGAGGTAGTTGTTAAAGCAGTACCTGTATCGTCTTTGTAATCTATCGTTAACGGAACTTCTTTCAATCCTTTAACCGCATCTTTTGATACAATTAAAGGAATCTTGACGTCAATCTTTTCATCATAGGTAAGATTACCAACTGCAATCTTATCCTTTGTATAATTTGGTATAAAGCTCTCTACACCAAGATTACCAACGGTCACTTCAATATCTTTTGCCTGTGCTAAACCAATATTACGTAAGGTGGCCACAAGAGTAAATTCATCTCCTGGAGTTAATTCACTGGCAAATTTAGTACTGTCAATTTCAATCTTGGGCGCTTCACTGTCTGCCTTTACTTTGATATTGATAGGGCAGGCAGCCGTTAATGCAACACCATCTTTATTTTTGTATTCAATATTTATTGTTAAGGTTTTATTTCCTTCTGTAGCAGTCGGTGATATAGAGATAGGAAGAATGACCTTCGTTGATTCCCCTGGTGCCAATTCACCGTCAATAGCAGCTGCCTGTTTTAATTTTGTATAGCCTGGTACAATTCCAGCAGCATCAAAATCTGCATTCGTTATGCTGTAATATGTATTGTGAGCCGTTATTTCACCTTCATTTTTTATGGTAAATGATAACTTCGTCTCACCACCGATGATAGCATTTTTACATACGATATCATCTATTGTCATTTGGGCAGGATCTTTTTCTTTGTTAATTACAAAATTGATATTTGGAATAGTTGAGGAAACAGGATTATTATCTGTACCTGCAATTTCATCACGATAAGTTCCTTCGATCTTAATGTTCAATGGCTTATTCATGATCGTTGCGGTTTCCTTAATGCGCAAGTCTAATTCTATAATCGTAGTGGTAAAATTAGGTATGTAGGTTGGTTCCGTTGAACCTGCATAATTGCCAACTGTATAGTCAATTTTTTCGACTATAAATGGCATGTCAGTTGAATCAACCGTTATTCTTGGATTATAAATCGTACTGCCAATGGCTTTGACTGGTATCGTGGCATGAACTGTTTCACCGGGTACTCCTACAATGTTTACCGTATTGCCATCTAATGCAACAGTTACAGTTTCCGCAGCATTTGCTTTGTCAACGGATAACATACCAGTAAAATTACTAAGAATTAAAGTAGCTGATATAATTGCAATTATTATCTTTGTAGATTTCTTCATACTTTCTTTCCCTTCTTCCTTAATGATTCTTTGGCCTTTTTATTCACTTGTTGCTAGATGTCATAATTTATTATTGTACTGTTATCCATTGTAGGAGGGTCAATTATGTCCTCGGAATCACCCTCTTGTTTATCACTATATTCAATGCTTTGTATTTTACCATCCAGAATATGTATTATCTTATCTGCAAACTCTGCAACCCTTCGATCATGAGTAACCATTACAATCGTTTGGTTATTATCTTTTGCAATACCCTTTATTAATCGCATTACCTCCATCGCTGTTTTAGTATCCAGATTACCGGTAGGTTCATCTGCGAAAACAATCTCCGGATTTGCTACAAACGCTCTTGCAATGCCTACCCTCTGTTGTTGCCCACCACTCATTTCTTTTGGTTTATGGTTCATTCTGGATTGCAGCCCCACCTTAGTCAACATATCCTTGGCCATTTTCCTTCTCAGCTTTGTTTTGACTCGTTTAAATACCAAGGGAAATTCCACATTTTCCAACGCAGTCATAGAATTCATGAGATTATAGGATTGAAAAACGAATCCAAGATAACGTTGCCGAAATCTAGCCAGACTGTTTTCATTCATTCTATGTATTTTTTTACCTTTCATCATAATCTGTCCACCGGATATCTTTTCAATTCCTGCCATTAAATTTAGCAAGGTTGACTTACCTGAACCCGAGGTGCCCAGAATACAACAGAATTCACCTTTTCGTATATCGAAGTTAACATCATCTACTGCACTAATTCTTTCACTTCCCATGCGATAGATTTTCTTAACATTAATAACCTCGATTATTTTTTCTACCTGGTTATCCACTAATGCACTTCCTTCCAACATGGATATGTATTTGATGAAATAACAATATAAATGCGTGAAACTTTGATTGCTATTATGAAAATATGAGAATGAACATTTCATTCTCATACTTCAGAACATCTAATTATAAATAAAATACTCTCATCTCAATAATAATCTTACGATAAACATCTTAAATAAAGTCTATATTATTCCTTAAGATTTTCTTACATTTACCATTTAATGCTAAATTTCCAATTCTTTCTTTTCTAATTTTAAATCGATATAACGTACAAATAATACTTTAATTAACGCACCCACAGGTACTGCTAGTAACATTCCAAGTAACCCTCCAATTGCACTTCCGAAAATTAAAGAAATAATCACTAATACAGGATGAATCTGAATACTCTTACTCAAAAGTTTCGGAGCTATGATATTACCATCGATAGCTTGAACGATAAATAATGTAATGAGTGCAATAATCAATTCTTTATATTGCCCATTGATTAGACATACTATAATCGTACTTAAGTATGCTACTATGGGTCCACAATATGGTATTAGGTTTCCAATTCCAGCAAAAATTCCAATCAAAATTGCAAATTTAACTCCTATAACAGAAAGAGACAAACTTATTAATATCATCATGACAACTGCATCCGTTAATTGGCCTCGAATATATGCAGAAAATACATCATCTGCATCTGCTAGGAATCTTGCTGTTCTTTTATTCCACTTATCATTAAATAAGGCTTTCCCGACCTTTTTACAAAATTCCTTTATCATATCACCATCTATCATAAAATAGATCCCTATAATAAAGGCGAAAACTATTGTAGATAAATAAGATGAAATATTTGTAATGGAGGTTGCGATTGTTGCAGCCATATTTTTTAAGGAATCCAGTATATAGGTAGAAGCATCTTTTACATATTGGGATATCTCTTCTGATTGTATGTCTAGATCATTTAGTTTATCTATGATTGAATTGTAAAAGTCATTGACTGTTTTCATATAGGAATTTGTTAGTATGACAATATCATCTATATTCGCCAAGCGGATTTGATTCGTCACACTATACACTAACAACGAAATCATCCCAGCCAAAGCGATAATGAGTATACATATGGTCGTAAGGACTGCCCATGTTCTTGGAGATTTTAGTTGTTTTTTTCTTATTTTAATTTTACTAAATTGTATCTCGAAAAAACGGTTAACTGGATCAAAAATATAAGCAAATACAAATGCTATAACTATAGGTTTTGCTACTTTAACTAACCATTTTAACCATTTCATAATTTCTGATAGTATTGCAGGTGCATTCTTTGCTAATAGACTTAGGATATAGATAATAATACAGGTAAAAATAATATAAATTGATATTAGCGTAAAATTATTATTTAATTTCTTATTCCATTTCATTGTTTTCTCCCATTCTTGCACTCCCATTCCCGATCACTCTTTTTGGTATCAGATGCTAAACTTTATAGTGCATGTTCTACATATTGCTTAATGCAGTCAACACAATGCTCTAACCCTATGGAATCACTTCGGATGGATAAATGATAATTTTCGGCCTTACCCCACTTCTCATTAGCATGATAGTTATAATAATTTGCACGTCTCTTATCTATCTTAGTAATGCTCTCCTCCGCTTTCGAAGAAGATAATCCATATAATTTTGTTGCCCTATCTACACGGAACTCCATACTTGCCCATATAAATATACTGATTACATCCGGTAACTCTTTTAACACATAATCTGCACATCTGCCAACAATGACACAAGGTCCTTCCTTAGCAACTTTACGTATTACTTCAGTCTGAACCAAATATATCCTGTCATCCAAGGAAAGATGAGCGAAGCCAAGCTCTTGATTACCATAAGCGTTCATTCCCATTGCAATAGAATAAATCAAACTGTTTGTTGCCTTGTTTTCTGCGTTCTCAAATGCTTCCTTTGAAAGTCCGCTTTCTTTGGCTGCTCTTTCTATTAATTCGTTATCGTAGAATGGAATGTTAAGTTGATTTGCAAGCCTTTTACCAATTTCTCTGCCTCCGCTTCCATATTGTCTGCTTATTGTAATAATTTTTTTCATAACAATCACCCCTTCTTATCATGAAATATTTTCCGAATTATCACTTTACTTCTAACTTAATTATAACATAGGAAACGTTTCCTGTGAATATTTTCTATGTAAAAGCATAAAAATCTTTTTTGCATGAATACTATTTAAGAAATGGGTAATAATAATGAATGGGTAACCCAATAGCATTTCGGAACAAGGAAATATTTAAATTTGAATATAGGGAGATGGTTGTCTTGGACTACGTAATTTCTCATATTAAAAATTAAATACTGACTTGGGGAAAAGAGGTAATTACAAATCTGTAGTTACCTCTTTTTCATTAAGTAAAATTAAATAAATACAAAAAAGAACATTTTCAGTGTTTCAGATCACACGCAAATGCTCTTTTAATGCTTTTATTAATATTTACTTAAATAAATGAATGGTGCCTTCATCATTCATTTTCTTTATTATGGTAACCGTAATCGGTAGTAGCAGTAGTCCAACCACTCCAAGCAATTGAGCCCCAGCAAATATACATAACAATGTAACAACAGGATGTAGACCAATCTGTTGACCAACTACTCTTGGTTCTAAAGTTTGGCGGACAATGGTCACAACAATATATAAAATCAATATTCCAATGGCCATCGTATTATTACCAAAAATAAATGCAATGATTGTCCATGGCAATAATACTGCTCCTGTTCCTAAGATTGGTAAAATATCTACGACTGCAACAATCCCGCCAATTAGTAATGGGTTTGGGATACGTAAAATGATAAAACCAATCGACAATTCAGCAAAAGTAATTATAATTAAGGTAACATATGCCTTGATAAACTTACCCAAAGTTCTGATTACACTATTTTTTAAATTCAATATCATTTCCTGCTTCTCTTTTGAAAACTGTTTCATCACAAACCTAGCAATTCTATGATAATCTATTGTAAAAAAGAAAGAAGAAACAATTGTAAATAAGAAATTAATCAATATGGCTGGTACTCGACTCGCGAATCCAGTTATGGTACCTACCACCGTTGTTGAAGCTGTGGATATTACAGAAAAAAGAGAATCCCCGATACTGCTTAAAATACCTTCCAGATAGTCCTCGATATCTGGGAACTGCATCAGTATATTTTCCGACAGATGCTCCAATTCTGGTTCAATTGAATTAGCTAGATCTGTATAAATAATCGGAAGCCGATTAAAGATATCTTTTAAAAAGTAAATTACCTTAGCACTGACTAATAAAGTTAGCAAAGCGATTACACTATAAAAAACCAAAAGAATAAATATAGAAACAAAAACCCTCTTTAAATGTACCTTTTTAGTAATTACATCAATCGTAGGTCGTAATAAGGCAGCCACAATCAATCCAATGACAAAAGGCATCAGCAAAGGTAGAAAATATTTAATACTTATAAATGCAATTCCTAAAATTAGTGCAATATACGCAAAATGTACAAGAAATGCTTTTTGTTTTTCTAAATTCATTTAATCTCCTATCACTTTATCTATCAGGTTGTGTTAAGTTTCTTTATGTTCCGTCTTAACTTGCTAAATATATCTCAAATTTTCTAATATCTTCTCTTTTCCCTACAACAACGACATTGTCATTTTCTTCCATTAAGTAATCTGGCGTTATATCGGTAGTAGTATTACCTTCATGTTCAATAGCAATAATATTAAGCTTATATTTTCCACGCAAATCACTTTGAACTACCGTTTGATTTGCAAGCTTAGAATTAAGTTTAAATTCAGAAATTACAATATCACCCTTTAATTCTATATATTCCAAGGAACTGGAGGAAATCAGCCTATGTGCTAGGCGAATGGCCATATCATTTTCCGGGTAAATAACTTCTGCACCAATTTTTTCAAGTATAAGCCCCTGCTCATAACTAAAAGCCTTTGCAATAACCCTTGGAACACCCATGCTGATGACATTAAGTGTAGTTAATACGCTAACATCTACCTTTTCTCCGATACATACAATAACAGTACCACAATTTTGTATTCCGGCATCTTCCAAACTTTCTTTATCAAGTGGACCAACTACAAAAGCATTTTCTGTTAAATGTCTGATTTGTTTTATCTTAGCCTCACTATTATCAATAACCAATACTTCTTTTCCTGCATCTGCCAAGGTTTTAGCAAGAGCAAAGCCAAAACGTCCAAGGCCAATAACGCCAAATTCTATGGCTGGTTTATGATGTAACATAGGAATCCTCCTTATTAAATTAACCTATTGTAATCGTTTCCTCTGAGTAGCAGACATTTGATTTTGGTTTGAATGTCCATATGGATGCCATCGTAAGAGGTCCTAACCGTCCAATAAACATTGTTAAAATAATTATTATTTTACTAAAATCCGAAAGTTCCGGCGTAATTCCTGTAGACAAACCTACCGTACCAAATGCCGAAACAACTTCAAATAATATCTGTATAAAAGAAAATTCAGGATCTATTATACAGAGTAAAAAGGAGTCAATACAAACAACCACAGAAGCTAATAAGGTTATGATAAATGATTTTGTTATAACCTCACCCGGTATCTTCCTTTTGAAAGCAGAGCAATGTTTGTTTGTCGCTACACTATAAGCATTTTTAAATAAAGTAAATGCAGTAGTTGTTTTTATACCACCACCGGTGGAAGCTGGGGAAGCACCTATAAACATTAAGATAACTAATGCAAACAAACCCGCATTCGTAAATCCACTTAATGCATATGTACTAAACCCTGCAGTTCTGGCTGATGTGCTGAAAAAGAAAGCTCCAAGCCAGGTGATATCTTCGGTTAATTTTAATATTACGGTTCCGATTATAAGCAAGGAGATTGTCATTGCAATGACCACTTTTGAATGTAGACTGAACTTTTTAAAGGAACGTTTATGTATGATTTCCTGTATTACAAAAAAGCCCAATCCCCCGAATATAATTAAACCACAAGTAGTCAAATTTAGCAGAACATTATCCTGATATGGTATCAAATTACGCATTCCTCCCAAGATATCAAATCCCGAGTTATTAAAAGCAGCAACGGAATGGAATAAACTGATTCCAAGTGCCTTTAACGGAGGATAATCCTTAGAGAATACAAGAAAGCTTAAGATGGCTCCAACACTTTCAAAACATAATGTCATAAAAAGTATTGTTTTTACCGTCTTAACAATCCCTTTCAAGGAATCCATATTTAAGGCTTCCTTAACTATAATACGTTCCTTGAAACTAACCTTTTTTCTTGCCAAGAGAATAATCCCTACACCAACAGAAGTAACACCAAGTCCACCAATTTGAATAAGCAAAGCTACCACGGTCTGTCCAAAAGCATTAAAATGATCCGCCGTATCTATTGCTATTAGACCAGTTACACAAACAGCACTGGTTGAAGTAAAGAAGGCATCCACCAAGGTTACTTCTGCATCCTCATTTTGTGAAATGGGCAGTAATAAAATGATTGCACCAAGAATTATGACAGCTGCGAACCCTAATACAATAAATCTACTAGGACTCATCTTCCTAAATATTGACATACCCTACGCCGCTCTTTCTATGAATTCTTCATAACGATGTTTTCAATATCATTTGCTACATCTTCACAAGCATCGCAACATTTTTCCAAACGTTTAAATATTTCTGTCCATACCATTAATTCGATCGGATCCTTAGAAGTTCTGTAAAGATTACGAACTCCACTAACGTAGAGAGCATCTCCTTCTTCCTCCAAACGATTAATTTCTATAATTTCTGAATGCAGGCGTTTTGATTTTTTAAAGTTCTCAAACTCTGTCAATGCAACATCCATCGATTTGCAGCAATTTACAATTAATTGTGTGAATTGTAAAATCTCTGGACGAATAGTTTGTACATTAAATATGTTAATACATATTAAAACATCCTCAATAGCATCTGTTACATCATCTATTTTCTGAGAAATACTGATAATATCTTCTCTTTCAATCGGTGGTAAAAATTCTTTTACTAGACGGTTTAATAAGTCATGCTTTGCGATATCTGCTGAATGTTCAAAATCATGCATCTCTTCAAGCTTTTTATCTACTTTCTTTATATCAAACTCATGTAGTGTTTTGTTTAAAGTTTCAGCAGATTTAAGTGAAAATTTAGATAATTCAACAAACGCTTTGAAATAATTGTACTCTTTACTATTCTTCATGTTAGTCTTCCTTTCATAATTAGAAAATTCTCATAAATATATACGCCATTAGATAGCCAACTACACCACAACCAGGAAATGTCAAAATCCAAGCTGCTAACATTTCTTTTACGATACTCCAGTTAACGGAAGAAAGTCTCTTAGAAGCACCAACTCCCATGATTGCTGTTGTTTTCGTATGTGTTGTACTAACCGGTATTCCAGTAGTAGATGATATAAATAGACTGACCGCAGCAGCTGCATCAGCAGCAAAACCTTGATATGTTTCCAACTTAACCATTCCCATACCTACCGTTTTAATAATACGATAACCGCCAATCGATGTACCAAGTGCCATAACAAAAGAACATAGTATCATAAGCCAAATTGGAATCTCAAATGCATTTACTTCACTTTGTCCATTTGCCAAAAATACTCCAAGCATAAAAACACCCATAAATTTCTGTCCATCCTGCGCACCATGCATGAATGCCATGGAAGCACCACCAAAGATTTGTGCATTCTGGAAGAACGGTACTGTTTTCCGCTTGTCCATATTCTTGCATATGAATTCAATAAAACGCACCCCAATAAATCCGAGTCCAAACCCTAAAATTGTAGACGCAAAAAGACCATAAATAACTTTTATCCATTCACTTCCATTTATGCCTGATAATCCTCCCTTTAAAGCAATTGCTGCACCAGATATTCCTGCGATTAAGGCATGGCTTTCACTGGTTGGGATTCCAAATGCCCATGCTGCAGTTGCCCATATTACAATGGCAAATAAAGCAGCACAAAGTGCAACTAAAGAATCCTTGGGGTCTCCACTGAAATCAACCATATTATATATGGTTTCTGCTACTGTCTTATTAACAAAAGTCATTACCAATACACCTAAAAAATTAAAAATTGCTGCCATAATAATAGCTTTTTTCGGACTCATGGAACGAGTCGAAACGCAAGTAGCAATTGCATTGGGTGCATCAGTCCAACCATTTACAAGAATCACACCCAAGGTGAGAATTACTGTAATAAAGAGAGCTGGATTAGATGTTAATTGATGCAGAAAGTTTCCCAAAGAAATAGTCATAACATTTCCTCCTGATTCTAATATCCCTAATTTATCATACGCAAGAATATTAACACGAATTTTATACAATATCAATATTTTATTGTATTTAACTTTAAATTAAATTTTAAGTTTTTATATAACAGGAAGCGGATGAAAATGTTTAAATGTAGTATTACCATTATTACTGTCGCTTTATACCACATAAGCTTGAGTTTCCGCAAATTGCAATTGAAAAACAGGAAAGTCTTACCAAAGTGCCAATCTGCCGTTTTTCGAATTGTATAAGTGTGGCAGTACATTGATTAGAGGCACTTTAATAAGCCCCGCT
>JAEZVF010000029.1 GCA_023443225.1 Bacillota bacterium | reverse complement strand
AGCGGGGCTTATTAAAGTGCCTCTAATCAATGTACTGCCACACTTATACAATTCGAAAAACGGCAGATTGGCACTTTGGTAAGACTTTCCTGTTTTTCAATTGCAATTTGCGGAAACTCAAGCTTATTCCTATTATGTCAGATATTTATACGACATATCTCAATAATATCCTGTATAGTAACCTTTCACGTTCATATTAACCTTATTCAGTACCGCTCCAAGAACTCTGCATTTTCCTTGTTCCAGTTGTTTTAATACCCGTTGTGCCAATTTATAGCTGATATGTTTGGATTCCACAATCATGATAGTTCCATCACAGCATTTAGCTACATTAGCACTGTCTATAACTATTCCAAGTGGAGGGGTGTCCACGATAATATAATCATAGATTTCCTTTTGTGTTCGTATTAGTTCATAGAAGTCCTCACTACCCAACAATTCTGAAGGATTGGGTGGTAAAGGTCCAGTATGAATAATGTCTACATGTTCTAGATTTGTTTTATTTATGATGTCATCTACACTATTCATGCCAGAAAGATATTGTGACAATCCATAAACTTCTTTATCCACTCCTAATCGTCCTAATATAACCGATTTTCGCAAGTCTGCATCGATAAAAAGAACTTTTCTTCCAATTTCTGCAATGGTAGCAGCTAACCGAAATGAAATTACAGTTTTCCCTTCATTTGGCGAGCAGCTAGTAACGCAGATTGTCTTTACCTCTTTACCACAAAATTGAAGGTTCGTTCTTAAGGCTTTGTAAGCTTCATTACCTGCGAATTCTCCTTTTACATTTTTGTTAATACCTTTATTCAATTGAGTTTTTTTTTGAACTCTTAATTTCTGCTTCTTGTTTTTTTCTTGGTGATTTATGCTCTCAAAAGGAATCATACCCAAGGCAGTAACCCCAAGGTGTTTCTCAATATCCTCATATGACTTAATGGTATCATCACTAAGAAAGAAGATAAGAATCATAAAGACAGCTAAGAAGCCTCCAATCAAACCACCAATCATGCCGCAATACAAAACACTCGGACTTGAAGGTCTTGTCGGTAAGTTGGCTGGTTCTACAATATTTGCTTTCTCCATTTCCATAATGGAAACCATACGCTCAGAAGATACTTCTGCAATACTGTCTGCTAACTGTTTCGCCAATCGTGGATCTGTATTTTCCACTACTATCTCAAGAATTCGAGTATCTGATGGTGTTTTCACAGCAATCTTACGAATTAACTGTTCATGTGTCATAGATAGGTTCAATTTGCGCAAAACCTGTTCTGTTACCGGTCTGCTTTTTACTAGTATCTTATAATCTTGTGTTAATTGTGCTCCTGTCTGTAGATCCGCATAGGTAGTCATCGCTTTATTTTGTCTGTTAATTACATAAATCTTTGTACTGGAAGTATAGACTGGTTTTAACATAAACTTACTAATCAATCCTGTAGCTATGGCACATAGAAGTCCGGCTATTACAATAATCCATATCCTTTTAATGATTGCATCGAATAGTTCTTTCATATTAACTTCAATCTCCAGCTCATTACTTAAGTGCATATCAATACCTTCTTTCAATGTATTGGTTTTGTAATAGCTTCAAAGTATTATCTTTTAATAATAATTCAACAACCTCTTCACCATACTTTTTTCTTATGTAATTTATTCCATCTAGCATGAGTGGTGCACGCCCATTGTCCGAATGAGAATCTGTCCCTATTAAATGTATCAGGCCATACTCAATTAGTTTTTTACAAAATTTCTTTCTTCGGTGTGTTACTCTTCCCACAATACTGGATATATTTAACTGCATATAAGCACCAAGCTTAATCATATCAAATATTTCATCATATTCTTCATACAAGCAATCATACCTCTCAACATGAGCAAGTATCGGAAGATATCCATTAATAAGCAATCTATGTAGTCCCGTCCTAATTGTCTGATAATTATCCTGGGTGGCAAATTCAACAAGGACATACCTCGTACCAGCCAGTGTTAATGCTTTCTTATTTCTTAGGTGTTCAATAATATCTTCACTAAAAAATAACTCATTCCCTAGCGCTATTTGAAAATTCTCGTGAAACTTTTTAGCTTCCTGTCTTACCAATTCTAGCTTTCTTAACAATTCATCCTGACCCGGGTTTCTGCATCCAACTCCGTAATGGGGTGTTGCAATGATATATCTGATGCCTTCCTCGTATGCTATCTTCAGCATATTTTTCGTTTGTGTCATACTTACTGATCCATCATCTACTGCAGGCAGAATATGGCTATGTATGTCTGTCCATTGATTCAATTGATTTCTCCCCTTAGCTGCTTATTTTTACTTGTTAATCCTAAAAGATAATGATATAGCATTGTAAAATCTTCGTTTCGGTAATTAGTTACTAGAAAAGCAGTACTAACTATAAAAAAACTGATGACTATTTTTAAAAGTATATACGACAAAGAAACCGGTATATATCTACAAATTAAAAATGTAATTACCATTGCTACTCCAGTTGTAAAGGCATATTTCATTTGTATGAAATAGTACCGTTTAACCTTCTTGTGAAATTTATATTTGAATAAGACTAGCGGTTCATACCATAAGGTTGTAAAAATTCGTGCAAACGCTGTTGATAATATAATACCTATCAATCCAAAATGTTTTCCTAATAGAAAAGATAGTATAATATTGATTACCGAAGATATAAGCATAGCAAATATCATTTCTCTAAATAAACCCATTGACTCTCGAAACATCCAAACAGGATTTACAATATTTTGAATATAAAAATTAACAACAATAGCAACTACTATACCCGTATTTAATAAATATTTTTCGCCAATCCAAATAGTGATGAAATCATTAAATACCAATAGAAAGCACAAGGAACAAAATGCACTTAACCAATGGAAAAGAAGCACTAAACTATAAAATACTTTATTTGATTTTTCCATATCCCCACTGGCATTCAGATTGCCCAAACTGGATAAAACCGCTTGAACTATTATATAAATAAAAGTATTTATATTTATAATAAATAAGCTGTAATTTGAATAATAACCAGCATATATTGTTCCTATTATTACTGAAATCAAAATATTATCGGTGTTATTCATCATGACTGTACAAACCTTACATAAAAACATGGATTTCAAATTAGTTTTAATTCCTTGTATATTAATAGGTATCAAATTGATTTTATCGTGAATAAACGGATATAATTTGTCTGCTCGATTGCTGATACAGGCATTATTTATCAAGGTACAAGCAGCTTGAATCATTAAGAAAACAAAGTAATTTCTTGTGAATAGTAAAAATATGATCTGCACTACATTTTGAATAATAATAAAGATAGTATTATAAAAATTTACGATATATATCTTCTGATCCGCATTAATTAATGATGATTTGTATATAGCATAATAAGATAAAACTAAATTTAATAAGTACAATAGATAATATAGTATTATGTTATTGTACGGCAATTCACTGATGATAATTTTATCTAGGAATGCAAGTAACCCTATACCAATAAGCAATATTGAAATAGTGATTCGCCTGGATAGCTTTCTAAAATAATTTAATAAAGAACAGATTTCTTTTTCATCTTTTTCTAAAATAGGCTTGTAAAAACTGTAGTTCATGACATTACTAATCCCTAAATCTGCCAAAGACAGTACCATAAGTATATTACCAAACAACGCGTTAACACCAAGATATTCGACTCCTAAAAGATGGATAAATATAGTCCTGGCACTAAAAGATAATAGCAATGTAATGGATTTGTTGAAAATACCCACAACCGTATTTCTTACCGAGTTTTCGCTTCTTGATTTTGAGTTAATCATTCTTTAACTCCCTTCAAGAAGTTTGCACCGAAGTTTATTATTTTACAGAAATGTTCATTCCTTATAAAACTTTCAAACCGAACCCTCTTTTTGAAAGAAAAATTTGTTTCACTAAAATATTCTCTATAATTATTATCAAATTGACATTTTAACTGATTTAGCAAATCATTATTACCAAGCTTATTTTTTTTAATTTTAAAATAGCAGGAGATTACCGTATGAAGATATCGGTTAAACGCTTTGTTGAATAAGTCCATTTCTTTATGATTGTACATAAATTTGAAACATTCCTCATGCGCCTGTATTACATCCAATTTATTAATGTTAAATTTCTGTCCTGTTATACTTGATTCTCTTTTTAGATAGTTATATAAAACTGCATCCGTATACACTATCTTATCTGACTTATACAAAAGCTGATAAGTAATAAATTCATCCTCATGAATCTTTCCCGTAGGATATCTTACATCCTCAAACAGTGACTTTTTATATATTTTGTTCCAAGTTACAACCGTACGTACATAAAACTCATTATATAAGTTTTCTAATGCTTGTGTCTTATGATATACTGTTACATGGTTGCTAATATCATTTTTTTTAAATTTAAAATCATTGACCTGTTGGAAGGAACATACTGATATATCCGCTTCATATTGCCGTAAGTTCTCTAATAAAATTTGAAACATTCGAGGATGTATATAGTCATCCGAATCTACGAAAGCGATAAATTCTCCTTCAGAGACATCCAAGCCTGCATTTCTTGCATCCGAGACACCATCATTTTCTTTATGAATTACTACGATTCTTGAATCCTGTTCTGCAAATTTGTCACAAATTAAACCACATGCATCCGGAGATCCATCTTCAACGAGAATAATTTGTAATTTATCATAAGTCTGATTCTGAATTGATCTGATACAGTTCTCTAGATAATCTTCCACTTTATAGATTGGGACAATAACACTGATTAAGTCCTCTTTCACATAACTACCTCCATCGTAACTATATTAAATGCGAAATAGGGTTCTTTTCTTGATAGAATGGCATAGTACTAAAATAGTAACGTTTCTATTTTTCATCAAACGAATCTGTAAATGTTTTTGAGTACTTATCAACTCCTTGCTAAAATCAATATTCCGGATGGACTCTGCTATCCTCTTGTCTTTTTGAATCTTTATCAAATAATGAATACGTTCTGGAATACGGTACGGGGTGCCTTTTCTACAAATGTTTGAAGCGATAAAAGCAATCCCATCAGCAAGCCACGCTTCAAGTAACTGTAAATACTTGCCTTTCGATGAGTTAAACGTATTCAATTTCTGAATTTCCTCTTGAATACCCAGTACATTTTCATATAGATTGTCAATATAATTACTTGTTGTGGAACAACTATGAAGTAGCCTGTAATACAAATATTCCTTCGCTATGACCACGTTTCTGGTGTTATCCAGGCATTGAAGTGTAAATAACAAATCCTCAAAGATACGAAATCTATCATTAAACTTTATCTGGTATCTTTTCATAAAATCTCTCTTTACAATGTAACGGAAGCAAGTACCACTTATCCTATTGCTATTCACAGATAGTATCCTGCTGATTAAATCCTCCTGTATATTACTGCTAATAGTGAGTTTCTCTAACTCCTGATTTCTTATTGCCTTCCCGCCTTTATACGTA
This sequence comes from Bacillota bacterium, assembly GCA_023443225.1. GTDB lineage: Bacteria > Bacillota > Clostridia > Lachnospirales > Lachnospiraceae > Anaerocolumna. Next base: position 20,927 of record JAEZVF010000029.1, on the reverse strand, counting down.
TAGTAGTTACAGAAAACCATATCCGCCTTATTACAATCTGACTCTTTATATAGATAATCGTACATAGTTTCAGCACACCAATCATCTGCATCAACAAAACCTATATATTCTCCTACCGCATAATTGATTCCTGTATTTCTTGCTGCTGACACACCCTCATTCTCTTTATGTATGACTATAATTTTACTATCGAGTTCTGCAAAATCATCACATATTTTACCACTCTCATCGGTTGATCCGTCATTTACTAAAATAATTTCAAATTCAGTTAATGTTTGATTCAGAATGCTTTCAATACATTTATTAATATACCTCCCGGCATTATAAACAGGAACAATAATACTAACCTTTACATTCATTACACACTCCCTTCCCTACAATTAAGGCTACTTATTGTATTATAAGTATTCGCTTGGTTCATTAAGAAAGCTATAATAATAAAATGCAAAAGTGAAAAAGGATTAAAATAAGCAGTTTCAGCAGTTGATGATATGATTAAGTAAATATTCAATGATAAAGCTGCAACATAAATAGTTCCTATGTTCTTTAACACTACCGTATTTCTAAAAAATTGATAGATAATTAATCCCATTAATAAAACACCTATCATACCAAACTGTCCCAAAATAATCTGCCAAAATCCATCATTTAAATAACTAGCTGTTTTTTCACTCATTCCATAAAATGAACTGTATCCGAACCGATGATACAATGATGAATACGATTGCACTGACAAATTTGAACCAAAAGTTGCAAATCCTTTCCCAAGCGGAAAGCTTTCTTTTGCTAAAATCCAGGCGTCTCTTAACATGACCGCTCTGGGCGAAAAATTATTAGTAAAGAAATAAGAAACAAATTGTTTATAACCCGGATAAACGCTACCGGTTATTATCATGATAGTTAAAGCAATTCTAGATTTAATTCTAAATTGACAAACCGTAAAGAATAATAACCAAAATACTAAAATAAAGGCTATTGCTTTGACTCTTAATGTCATAATCACGACACAAGAAGCCATAAGTAGGTATTTAAAGTTCCCTCCATCCTTATGCAGAGAGCACATTAGGACACACATTAAAGCAACTACTGCTGCCGCTAGATAGGTAGCATGGGGGTAACATAGCTGAGTAGACTCAGCAAAATAACGGTATTCACCTTTCGCAAAAAAAGGGGGTAAGATCATATCATGTATTGTTAGTAGAAAAAGTATGAATACTATCACTTTGGTAATTTTATTTAGCGAATATAACATGGTTTCAGAATCCATTTTATTCCGGAATATAATACGTATTCCTATGTAAGCAATCATGAATTTGCTGCAAATAAATGCATCACTTGCTGCGATAGCAACTGCTTGTATTCTGTAATATATACTTGAGATAAGTCCAATTAATAAGAATACTATAAATAAAAGAATTAGTTTTAAATCATTTTTATTAATATACAACTTCTTCAAGCACTTACTAACAGCTACTATTAGTATTATGATTGTTATTAATTCATCAAAATAATTGAAAAACATTGATATAATGCTATTCTTACTATCTACTAATGCCATTTGGAACAATAAACATACGTAAACTATTTTTATTACAAAGCTATTTATTATTTTCATAACAGCTCCCAATTTCAAATATGTATTTCTCGATTTCATTTGCCATGATTCGTTCATTCATTGTATTCCTTACGGTAAGATAAGCTTGTTCCCCTAATTCTTCACACAGACTACTGTTTAGAATCAAGTAATCCATCTTTTTTGCTAAATCCATATCATTTTGGGGTTCATAGAGAATAGCGTCTATCGTATCCCTGACATAATCTATTATGCTGGGTACTCTAGCTGCAACCACAGTTTTTTTTAAGATCATCTGCTGTAATAAGGTCATCTGCCCAAAAGAATAATTCATATATTCCAACGGTAAAACACAAAATAATGCATTCTTTATCTCTTTCATTAAATCCTTGATAGGCATAAAGGGGATAAACTCAATGTTTTTAGAAGCCGTTTCTTTTTTATTGCATCCTATGAGACGCAGTCTGATATCCGTATGCAAGCGGTCATAAGCTTTAAACAGGGTATTCCAGTCCCGTTTGTTTTGCCCAACACATAAAATATACCTTTCGTTGGTTTGATCAATCATAAGGTCTTCCCCAGAAAAAAATTCTGCATCCGTGCCGAAACGAATGAATTTCGATTTATCTACTAGCCAGGGATAAAATTTCTGATAATATTCAATTTGCTTGCTTGTGTGATAGATCATTCCATCGATTGATTTGCTAGAGTAACCCATGAATTTAAGCATCCAACCGGATTCTGCGGCACTGTTAAAGGACCCAATATCAAATACTATATGCTTCGGAGTTTTTAAGTGAAATACGGTACGCAATAAGCTTAATAAAATTCCACTTTGCATCCCGTGAGATATGATTAAATCATACTTTTTTAAATAGGGTAGTATTCGAAATGTTTGTAATACATAAAATCTTAAATAATTTTTCTCGAATTTTTCAAGGAGATCAAAGGAATGTATATCAGCTATTTCAACCTCTACCTCATTATGAAAGTATTTGAAAAACCAGTATGCTTCTCCCTCTACATAATAATCGGGTGGCTGTATATCAGTTGGTATACTGTTACATCTGCGAACAATCCAATTTACTAACATAAGTATTTTCATATCTTCTCTCTTAATATAATTCCAAGGTTTTTTTTACAACATATTCCCATGAATGACTCTGCCTAAGGTGGTCTTTCACTTTTTCACTATTTATAATCGGTTTTTCTAACAGACATTTACATAGAGCATGGATTAACTCATTTACATTACCCTTTTCAAAATGTGCAGCAGTATCTTGAACAAGTTCCATATTTTCTTCAATTTCACTAACCAAACAGGCACATCCAAAACTCATGGCTTCTAATAAACTGATTGGCATGCCTTCAACATCACTGGGCAGCACATAGAGATAACAGTTAGAAAACAGTTCTTCCAGTTCTACTCCATCAACAAATCCCGTCATGATTACTCTTTTATCCTGATTTGCCATATCTCTGATTTTTTTGCAATAATCATTTGCAAAACTTCCTTCACCTGCTATCACAAGCTTTTTATCTGTTTGAATGCATTTATATGCTTCAAGCAAGTAATGCAATCCTTTTTCTGGAACTATTCTAGCTAAAAATAATAGATAGCTATCCTTTTCAAGACCATACTTATCTTTGATTATTTCAGGCTCTCTAACAATCATTGGAGTAACTCCATTGGTGATATAAGTGGTGTCTCTTCCATAGGTATCCAAAAAATATTCTTGCATCTTTCGTGATAATACAATGATTTCATCCGCATATTTTGCAGCTATCTTTTCTCCGAGCTTAATATAGCTACTTCCCAAAGCTCCCCATTTCTTCCGCTGCCAGTCAAGACCATGAATAGTTACAATGGTACGCATATGAAATAAGTGAGGCAGCCACAAAAATGTGCATGGACCTTCTGCGTGATAATGAATAATGTTGTATTTCCCAAATAGGACTCTAATCGATGCAAAAAAGGAATAAATACAAGCGTCAAAACTTTTTTTATGAATTGTTGGAATTGTAATGATTCTGATTCCTTTATAACTTTTATTTTTTCTAAAATCTCGGCAGGAACGATTGTATACTTCCACTTTATGCCCAAGTTCAACCATACGGCTTGAAAGTTCCTCAACTACAATTTCTACTCCGCCTTCCCGCGAAGGAATCCTTTTATGTCCAATCATAGCAATCTTCATTCCAAATTCCTCTCTGCCTATTGGTTGACATAAGCAATGAACTTATTTTCTTTTAGCGTATATTTGTTGCCAAGGAATAATTTGTGCTTTATAATCCACCATCCTGGTATCCATATTTTCTGTTTCATTGCAGGTGCAACACTCCCAATCATCCAACAGTTTTTTTCACACTTTTTTACACATGACCTGGTATTTTTTGCCTTCTGGGAATTCCAAATCTCGTCCCAAGTATTATCGTGTAGATTTCCCATAGGCATTTTCTTAGCCATACCGTTACATGGTATAACATCTCCAAACGGATCTACAAAAAATGCATTGCTCGCCATCTTGCATGGTAGTAATCTAGGTCTGCCATAAATATAATTAATAAGACCATGATTGAAATAAGCTCTTGCCCATTTTTTAGGGGATTTGGATTTCAAAAGTTCATTGATTAATTCTTCAAACGCTTTTGCTACTTTATATTTATCTTGAATACAATTATTGTCTTTTCTAAAGTAAAATGAGTTATGCAAGGTAGCTGTTGCAAACTCCATAGTAAGCTCATCGGATAGTTTATAAAGTGCTAGCAAGTCCATACAATTAAGATCTTGAACTGTCATGCCGAAACCAATATCTTTATGTCCCATTTCAACTAATTTCTTTAATGTACCATAACCTCGGTTAAAGCCATCCGGTATACCACGAATGGCATCATTGGTTTCCTGTAATCCCTCTATACTAATACGTATGCCAATCTGCGGAAATTCTTCGTAAAGTTTTATAATCCTATCGGTATAATAACCATTTGTTGAAATCACGATGCGATTCGTCTTTGTATAAAGAAGTCTCACAATATCATGAATATCCTTACGTATAAATGGTTCTCCACCTGTTATATTGGTAAATGCCATTTCTGGTAATTTTGCTAAGGTATCCTTATCAATTTCCTCCTCCTTCCTCGTTGGGTCTTTATAACAGTAACACATGTTACAACGTGCATTACAACGATAGGTAATGATAATTGATCCGAAAAGTGTTCTCTTAAACATAATTTAATCCTCCAATTTGCCAGTTATCTGCTGTTCCCTGTAAGATTGCACTAGTTTTGATCTTTCAAACACTTCCATTAATTTTTTACTATAAATATCTACGGTATCAAATTCTATATTACTGCAATTCATGGTAAGTTTCTGGCACAATTCCAAATCATTCCACAAGGTAATGATCTTACTCTTCAGGTCCTCCATATCACCACATTTATATAGTAATCCTGTACTGCCATCACGGATGAGTTCTGGTATCCCTCCAATATTTGCTCCTATAACCGGAGTTCCATGCATGAACGATTCTATGATAGAAAACGGACAATTTTCATACCATTCAGAGGGGCATAAAGTAAATCTTGCTTTTCCTATCAATTCTTCTAATAATTCATGTTCCAGAAATCCTACATTTGTTATATTAGGGATATTGGGAAGCTCCTCTTCCAAAGGTCCTTTCCCAGCAAAAACAAACTTAATATCCGGCAGTTCTTTGCAAACACGGATTAGTTTCCTCAATCCCTTTTCTTCTGTGTACCTCCCAAAATAAAGTACATAATCTTCCTTTTCTTCGGCTCTTCCAATGGTCGACTCTATAAAATTATGCATTACTATCGTTTTACCTTTGAAATCACTATTCGTAAGTAATTTTGTTTCCATAAAATAACTTGGACAGATTACTGCATCAATATTTCTATAGGTATGTAGACATCTATATAGATATGCTTCCATTGTTCCTAAAATACTTTTTACCAAGGATCCATGAATACATTTTCTCTTAAGGCAATTTCTGAATTTACCATCAAGACAATCTTCACAGGTTTCTTTTCTTATCCGGTCATAGAGCAGATGGTTCGGACATATCAGTTGGAAATCATGAGCCGTGTAAATGATAGGTAGTTTATCTTTACCTATTTCATAGAGAATGGAGGGTGTAATCTGAAAATTGAAATTATTCAGATGTACAGCATCTGGTTTAAAATCATCAAGCACCTTCCTAATTTTCTTTCGTGATTTTAACGAATATACTATATTGAAAGGATTTATTATGGACTTTGCTATTGATTTATTGTGAAAGTTTACATTGTCTGTATAGCTGTTCACTGCATTTCCAACTAGATTCTGTTCATCTTCCATACCAAAATATTGCACTTCATGCCCCTGAGTCATTAGGTACTTCCCTAGTTTTAGTATGTAAGTCTCCGAACCTCCATGGGAATATAAATATTTGTTCACCATCAGTAATTTCATATAAAAATGCCTTTCTTTCTACTCGTATTACTTTGATCCAATTCTAAACAGGACTACCTTTACTGTTTTTAATAATATCTTCATGTCCAATTTAAAAGACCAATTATCTATATATTCAAGATCCAGCTTCACCACATCTTCAAAATTAGTAATATCACTTCTTCCACTCACCTGCCAGAGTCCAGTAAGCCCCGACTTAAGAGCTAGTCTTCTCCTATGTCTTCCGTCGTATTGAAGAAACTCTTCTTCCGTAGGCGGTCTGGTCCCAACTAAACTCATATCACCCTTCAATATATTAAAAAATTGTGGAAATTCATCAAGACTAGTCATACGAAGGAACTTTCCTACCTTGGTAACCCTAGGGTCATTGGTTATTTTAAACATATAACCACTCACCTCATTTTGCTCCATCAGTTCCGCCCTTCGTATTTCCGCATCCATTAACATAGTTCGAAACTTATATATTTTAAATCTTCTGCCGTTTTTGCCCACCCTTACCTGTGAAAAGAAGATCGTACCAGAGGATTCTAATCGTATTATCGGTGCAAGTAACATGATTAAGAATAAAGTAATAAGACAACCGATTAGACCTGCAGCAATATCGAACATTCTTTTTAACATCATTTGTGATTCATCAAACAATCGGGAACTAAATGTTAGTACATGATATCCACTCATTTCTCGAACAATTTTCTCATGAATCTTTAGGCCAAAGGTATTTATACTTATATTAACTGTAATACCCATATTCTCAAATTCCAGTATTGTCTCCTCTAAATCCAAATTAATAGGTAAACTATTTGGAATATGAATGAATACACCATCTATTACTTCCTGTTTTGCCACATCAAACATATCGATAAAATCAGCTTTTATCGGAACTCCCTCAATCACTTGACCTACCATATGTTTATCTAAAATAGTGAGATAAGTAATCTGATACTCCCATTCATTTTCGTTTCGTACTCGCTCCAATACTTTCTTCACCTGGTCTGAAGTTGTTATAATCATAATTTTATTACTAAAAATACTGTTCTTATACACAGCAAGCATCCACACCTTATAATACTGTCTTACAATATAAGTAAGGAGTATATTTAATGTAAAAAAACATAAGAAGAAAAATCTGGAATAGATTGCACCTTTCTGATAGGCATACATGATTACCGTTAACGTAACGGCTAAGTAACCGTTTGCTTTTATAACAGTCAAAAATTCCTCTAGAAATCCTCTTTTAAATAATCCGGTATAAGTATCATACAGATAATAAATAGCAATATATAATAATATTACTATGATAAAAGCTATACCATATATATTATGAAGCCACATTCTTGTGATTTCACCATAACGGACCCAGGTTGCCAGCAAGAATGTTATTAGGATGCAAATCAAATCAACCAGAAGTAAATACTTTTTAGGCAAATTCTTTTTCAGTAAATCCATCAAACATTCCAACTTTCATAAATAGTTGATTTTTTTTAGCAATAACCTTACATATATGAAATAAAATCAACATTACTACAAGAATAATTACTAATGCACTTAATCGTATTTTCATTTGTTTCGCAGATTTTACATAATCATAAAGCTCATTACCTACCACATCTGTTATTTGAATAATATCCCCTTGGAAATTATAGACCAGGGATAAGCCGCATTGTTGATAGATTTTCATGGTAAACATAATTGCAACTATTTTACCATCCAAAGACATATTCTTTATTTCGTACACCTTCTCAAGATTCATAATTGCCATAAGTCCTATAATATTATCAATGGCAGCATTTGATTTCTCTACGCTCAAGTTAATATCTGGATTACTTAAATAATCTTTTAAATATTTGATGTATTGGCTATGTAGAATACTATTTTCATTATTTTTACTAGAATATGGAGCTATGCAACTTATCAACATATTTAAAACTTTTCTTTCTGGTATATTCAATTCATCTTCTTCCAAATACGTTAATTTCACTGCCATTGCTGGAATGTTTATTTCATCTTTTGTAGCCATTTTTCCTCTAGCAAAAATAACTATGCACACAATACTAAGTAGAATGCATAATGATATTAGAGGAGGCATGCTACTTTTACTCATTCCACTAATCCTCCTGATTACAAGCATTATATGTAATAATTTACCAATTTATCTATAAATTATAAAATATATTATTCTGATAAACAAGTTTTATATTGAAATACACTAGTTTTTTGGTCGCAATATATACCATATTTACTACTAATAATAGTGTATTTTCCTTATTACTTGTTTTATTCACTCCTTTTGTAATTATTATAACTTTCTCGACAAAAAACCCTGCAATTGCTGCAGGGTTTTTTTTGGCACTGTAAAAGCGCTTAATAATATTAAAGTTTCATTGTCAATTGTATTCTTTTTTTTGCGGGATCCACACTCATAACTTTTACATCAACAATATCACCGACACTTACTACATCCAAAGGATGTTTTACAAATTTCTTGTCCGTCAACTGTGAAATATGCACCAAACCATCCTGATGAACACCAATATCGACAAAAGCACCAAAATCAATTACATTTCTAACCGTTCCTTTTAATATCATTCCCTCTGTCAAATCCTTCATCTCTAATACGTCTGTCCTTAAGATAGGTTTTGGCATCTCATCACGAGGATCTCTTCCGGGCTTTTCTAATTCTTTCATAATATCCGTCAGGGTAATCTCACCAATTCCCAACTCTGCTGCCATGGCAGCCTTATCCTTTATCTGCTTACCTAAATTGATAAGGGCTCCTGACTTGATATCTTCCGGTGTAAAGGAAAGTTTTTTGAGAAGATTTTTGGCTGCTTCATAGGATTCTGGGTGTACACTAGTTGAATCAAGAGGATTGTTTCCGTCTAGAATTCTCATAAAACCGGCACACTGCTCATAAGCTTTTGGCCCAAGCTTTGCAACTTTTAATAATTGACTTCGATCCGTGAAACGTCCATGCTCCTCACGATAGGAAACTATGTTTTTAGCGATTACTTTAGAAATCCCAGAGATATATTCTAATAGAGAAGCAGATGCTGTATTTAGATCTACTCCAACTTTATTTACACAATCTTCTACCACACCGGTCAATGCTTCCGTTAGTTTCTTTTGATTCATATCATGTTGATACTGTCCCACTCCAATGGATTTAGGATCAATCTTAACTAATTCCGCTAACGGATCTTGTAATCTCCTTGCTATTGACGCTGCACTTCTCTGTCCTACATCAAAATTAGGAAACTCCTCTGTTGCGAGTTTACTTGCAGAATATACAGAAGCGCCAGCCTCATTAACAATGATATATTGCACATTACTATGCATTTCTTTTAGCATATCTGCAATGATTAGCTCTGATTCCCTTGAGGCTGTTCCGTTTCCAACCGATATCAAATTAATTCCATACTTTTTAATTAAAGCACTAACAATTCTCTTGGTTTCTTCTACTTTGTTCTGAGGTGCTGTAGGATAAACTACTATGGTATCAAGCACTTTACCTGTACCATCCACCACTGCAAGTTTACAACCAGTTCGAAACGCCGGATCCCAACCAAGTACTACTTTTCCTACAATGGGCGGTTGCATGAGAAGCTGTTCTAGATTCTTACCAAAGACCTTAATAGCACCGTCTTCCGCCTTCTCTGTTAGATCATTACGAATTTCTCTTTCTATCGCTGGTGCAATAAGACGTTTGTAACTATCCTCAATCGTTGCTTTTAAATAATTTGTAGTATGCGGATTTTCACGTGTTATCACTTTGGTTTGTAGGTAAAGAAGGATTCTATCTTCCGGTGCTGCAATTTTTACACTCAGTATCTTTTCGCTCTCTCCCCGGTTTAGTGCTAATACTCGGTGACCTGCAATCTTATTTAACTTTTCCTCGAAATTATAATACATTTCATAAACAGATTCTTGCTTCTCATCTTTTGCGGTAGCAACAATGAAACCTTCGTCAAAAGTAACCTTTCGGATATAGATACGATAGTCTGCCTCATCAGAAATACTTTCTGCAATAATATCCAAAGCACCTGCAATTGCATCCTCCACTGTCAAGACTTCCTTTTCTTCTGATAGGAATGCTTCTGCCTCTTTTTCAATCGGTTGGTTTGTCATTTGTAGTAATATAATATTAGCAAATGGCTCCAAACCTTTTTCTTTTGCTATGGTAGCCCTGGTTCTCCTCTTTGGACGATATGGACGGTACAAATCTTCTACCACCACTAATGTAGTAGCTGATAGAATCTGTGCTTTTAATTCTTCTGTTAGTTTTCCCTGTTCTTCAATACTAGATAAAACACTTGTTTTCTTCTCTTCTAGATTACGAAGATATAACAATCTTTCATGTAGATTTCTCAAAATCTCATCGTCCAATGAACCTGTTACTTCTTTACGATACCTGGCAATAAAAGGGATGGTATTCCCTTCATCAATTAATTGTATAGCTGCTTCCACCTGCTCAAGTCTGATGCCAAGCTCATCTTTTAATTGCTTTATAATATCCATCTCGGTACTCCTTTAGTTCCTCAATTTTCTTCTCCATAAAAAACTTCGTTCCTATAATAACACTCAAAATAGGTAAAATCAAGTCTAGGTAGTCATCTCATAAGGTATTCCTTTTTCTTTTAGTATTGCTTCTTGTCCATGATCTAACATATAGTCTATGCCAATCTCCTGTAGTATTCGTAATGCATCCATCATCTTATTTCCATATTTCTCAGTTAAAAAATATTCCACTTTAAGAGGGTATCCATCAAAACTCTGTTTCGCAACTAAACCAAATTCCATCAGTTCCTTTAATTGTTCCAATAACATTTTTTGTGTGATTCCTTCAATATCTTGCTGCAGTTTTGATAACGATGTTCTACCATAACTTAATTGCCATAATATTATTGTCTTCCACTTACCACGAATAATATCATGCGCGATTTCTAAGGGACAGGTATACTCTTCTCTAATTTTAATGGTAATCGCTCCCTTCCTAAATTCTATTTTTATACCCGAATTTCTATAGACATTTGCACAACTACTATTACTATAACATAAAAAGAAAACTGTCGCACTAGTTCATATGCGACAGTTAATGACATTATGAAAACGGAGTGAGGAATCGAAAGTTTACTTTCGTATTCCGATTGGAGTAACAAGATCATGAACACGTATTTTGATCATGATATAATATTACAATGTTTTAAGCTAAGCTAAATTTATCGTGTACTGCTTTCATTGCTTTTTCAACATAAACTTCATCTATCAGAACGGTTACTCTGATTTCGGAAGTAGAAATCATCTTAATGTTAACTCCTACATCATAAAGAGCTTCAAACATCTTTGCAGCTACTCCTGCATTGGACATCATACCAGCACCAACAATAGATACCTTAGCTACAGATCTTTCAATATCAATCTTCTGACATTTCAGACTTCCTTCTCTATGACGCTCTAAGATTTCAACGGCTTCATCCACATGATCCTGAGCTACGGTGAAACTTATGTCTTTCGTTCCATCACGTCCTACGGACTGTAAAATAATATCTACATTTATGCTATACTTTGCTAAATGATTAAACAATTTAAAAGCAACTCCTGGCTGATCTTCTAACCCAATAACTGCAATACGTGCGGTATTTTTATCCGCTGCAACACCACTTACCAGTAATTTTTCCATTTTAACTTCCTCCTTTACGACTGTTCCTTCTGATTTATTCAAACTGGAACGTACCACTAATTGTACACCATATTTTTTAGCCATTTCAACTGAACGATTGTGAAGAACTCCTGCACCTAAGGAAGCAAGCTCCAACATCTCATCGTATGTGATTTCATCTAATTTTCTTGCATCTGGTACAATTCTAGGATCGGCTGTATATACTCCATCCACATCTGTATAGATTTCACAAGAATCTGCATGTAGTGCGGCTGCAAGTGCAACTGCTGTGGTATCTGAACCGCCACGTCCAAGAGTAGTATAGTCATCAAGTCGGTTTATCCCTTGGAAACCTGTTACAATTACTATCTTTTTACTTGCAAGTTCGTTCTGGATTCTTTCCGTATCAATTCTCTTTAGTCTAGCATTACTGTAAGCAGAAGTTGTATGCATTGCAATTTGAAATGCGTTTAAAGAGATTGCAGGAACTCCTAGGGAATTCATTGCCATTGCCATTAAAGAAACTGAAGTCTGCTCTCCTGTTGTTAATAGCATGTCCAATTCTCTTTTTGATGCATTAGGATTAATTTCTCTTGCCTGTGCTAAAAGCACGTCTGTCTGCTTTCCCATAGCAGATAGCACAACAACTACGTCATTGCCATTCTTGTAATCTTCGATACATCTTTTGGCAACGTTAAAAATTCTTTCCTTATCGGCTACAGATGTACCGCCGAACTTTTTAACTATAAGCATACGATGCCTCCCATATTTTTATTTTTGCTTATAAATCAACTTTGTTTTAACCATATTTAATTACAGTTCAAACAGTTTGTTAATTATCTCGAATCCTTGATCTACCACATTACCGCTCTTTTTGGCTTCTTCCTCATTATAATTCCAGTCTTTATTTAACTCTTTCGTGCTATCATAAAGTAGGTATGGAACAGGATCACTGGTGTGCGTCCTGCATCGAATGGGGGTTGGATGATCTGGCATAATTAACAAGCGGTAATCAACTTTAGCTTTCTCCATCTGTTCTCTTACTACCTGAATTACTTTCTCATCCAAATATTCTATTGCTGCAATCTTATTTGGTATGCTTCCCTGATGTCCCATTTCATCTGGGGCTTCAACATGTATATATGCAAAATCATTGTTATCATCGATCAATTCTTTTACGGCAGCCATAGCTTTTCCAGTATAATTGGTATGTAGGGTACCGTCTGCACCTTCTACCTCAATTACCTTCATTTCTGCCCCAACCGCAATTCCTTTTAGTAAATCAACTGCGGATATCATGACTCCCTTTTTTTGAAACTTCTCTTTAAAAGAAGTTAAATTTGGTTTAGTACCAGCTCCCCAAAACCATATAGAGTTAGCTTTATTCAAGCCTTTTTTTGCTCTTTCAACATTTAGAGGATGATTGTTTAGGATATCGTAACTTTTTTTCATCATATCTCTTAAATTCATGTCTTCTGGTAAATATGTGCCAATTACTTTTCCAAGGATATCATGGGGTGCCGTTAAATCAACTACTTCTCCCTTATCCCATATAGTTAGATGTCGATAGCTAGTACCTACATAATATTTATACAGATCAGTTTCCAACTGTTCTTTCACTGCTTCTAGCAAAATAGCAGCATCCTCTGTGGAAATCTCACTTGAACTATGATCCAGAATAGTCTTTTCTTCATAAGGTAAATTGTCATCAGAAACGGTTACTATATTACATCTGATTGCAATATCAGTTGCTTTCATCTCTACACCAATACTTAAGGCCTCTAGTGGAGAACGGCCTGTATAATACCTTTTGGGGTCATATCCCAGAACAGAAAGATTTGCAGTATCACTACCTGGCTTCATACCTGCTGGAATTGTATGACACAGTCCAATTTCTGATTTTTTAGCTAATCGGTCCATTTCGGGAGTTTTTGCATAGGATAACGGAGTTTTTCCGCATAACTCTTCTATGGGTTCATCTGACATTCCATCACCTAAAATAATAATATATTTCATAGTTTACACCCATTGTATTCCTTTCTCATCCAACTTATACTATCTTCTTATCTTTTGAATTAAAACATAACACGTATTACATTTACAACTAAAGCAAGCTTTGCCACCTTTTCATGAAATATTTCTTCCGTCATCTGTAATGTGATAAATGCATATTCGTCATTGATATCAGTAGCTTGAACGGATTCTACTTGACCAAATAGCAAAGCAACCTTTTCCTTCACTGCATCGGAATTCTCTGCTACACGTACGAAGTATCTGTAAGTGGCTTTTTTCACATCCGACAATTCAAGTTTTTTGCTGCTCCAAATTGACATGATATTGATACCAATATGTTTTGCCGCATCTATTACGTCTGCAACTACAGCACTTGCAGTTGGAAGTTTTCCAGCACCACTTCCATAAAACATAACATCTCCAATAACATTTCCACGGACAAAGATTCCGTTAAATACATCGTTTACGCTAAACAGGGGATGGTTTGGCTTAATCATCATTGGTGCTACCATAGCAAAGACATGGTCATCTTCTTTCCTGCTGCTTCCAAGTAACTTAATACTAGCCCCCAAAGCTTTTGCATATTTAATATCAACGTCTGAAATCTTTGTAATCCCTTCTGTATAAATATCTTCATAATCAACCTGCATACCAAATGCTAAAGAAGATAAGATTGCAATTTTTCTGCAGGCATCATATCCTTCCACATCCGCTTCCGGATTACGCTCCGCGTAACCCATGTCCTGAGCATTTTTTAGTGCTGTATCAAAATCAAGTCCTTCATTTGACATTTTTGATAAGATATAATTGGTAGTACCGTTTAAGATACCAGTTATTTCTTCAATTTCATCTGCTGTCAATGATTGATTCAATGGTCGGATAATGGGGATGCCACCTCCAACACTTGCTTCAAATAAAAAATTGACATTCTTTGCTCTTGCAAGTTCAAGTAACTCAGCCCCGTGTTTTGCAACTAATTCTTTATTGGAAGTACACACACTCTTTCCTTTTAAAATTGCTTCTTTAACAAAAGAGTAAGCAGGTTCTACCCCGCCCATTACTTCCACAACAATTTGAACATCTGGATCATTTACAATAATACTGTAATCATGAACAATTTTATCTTGTATGGGGTCACCCGGGAAATCTCTTAAATCTAAAACATACTTTACATTTAATTCCTGCCTGCATCTCTTGTTTATGCTATCTCCATTTACGTTAAGAACTTCAACAACACCAGAACCCACAGTTCCATATCCTAATATCGCTATATTCACCATCGTTACTCCTTTCAGTCCATTTCTTATTCTCTTGCTAATATTTTTAAATAATGTATACCCTCTAGTGCCTCAATTTCATCAAATATCAATGCCGTATCAATCATTTGATTTGGAATTTCAATGCTAAGTGCCAGAGAGGCAATTCCATTAACTGGTATACTTTGATGAATTGTTAATATATTTGCATTATTCTTTGCTACACAATTGAGAACACAGGATAACAATCCCGGTTTATCATCAACTTGAATCATAAAAGTAATTGTTTTACCTCTAGCATTCTCGTGGAAGGGAAAGATATCGTCTTTATACTTATAGAAAGAACTTCTACTGATGCCAACTCTATCTGCTGCTTCTTGAACTGTAATTACTTTTTCTGAGTCAAGCAGTCTCTTAGCTTCAACCACCTTAAGCAGCACTTCAGGAACTGCTTTTTTCTTTACTATAAAATATTTACTTTCATCCATATGTATCCTCCTGTCCATCCGCTTATACAGGCTACCCTATTAAGATCGCCCTTTGTTGACCAGATTTGTGTGTATAGGAAGTACAATTGTCTTTCCTAGGGAGATATGTTAACATACTTTATCTCCTAATGCAACTACTTTTTTAAAAAAATGGGGTTGAAGCACCACTTTAGTGCGACAACCCCATTTTGTAATATATTTATTATAGAGCCACTTATTGATTACTCATCATAGTTTCAATACTTTCTTTTTCTTTAGCAGATATGATACCATCGTGATCTAAAAGCAGAATCATTCTTCCATTAATATTCGCAACACACTTAATATAACTAGTGTTATTATTCTTTACAATAATCGGAGTTTCGCTTAGATTTTCTGGAGGTATTTCAATAATTTCTTTTACCACATCTACTTCATAGGCCATAAGGATATCTCTGGATTTTGTAACAATTAATTTTGAATTGTCATCTTTTTCTTTCTCTGGTAATCCAAATTTACTGCGCAAGCTAAATACAGGAATTACATCCCCGCGGAGATTGATAATTCCGCTGATATACGATGGTGCATTCGGAATTTTCACCATGTCAGTATACTTTTCGATTGCATTCACTAACATAATGTCAAGTCCATACTCTTCATTTCCCAAAGCAAAAATAACTTGTTTTGTTTGGTCGTTCTTTTTCGTCTGATTTGTCTGATTTGCTTGTTTTGTCTCCATCATTTGTAAATCCCTCCTCATGTTAATTATTACTTCTTCAGCAATTTCTAACTATGACCTAAATATTTTGTTTTTGCAATTCGTTGCTATTGTTAATACTGTTCCATTTCAAGTAAGCGTTAATAAATGGATCCAGATTCCCATCTAAAACATTAGCTGCATTTCCTATTTCCGCATTCGTTCGGTGGTCTTTCACCAAAGTATATGGCTGCATTACATAAGATCTAATTTGACTACCCCAGCCTATCTCTTTTACCTCACCACGAATTCCGGATACCTTCTCCTGGTTCTCTTGTTGCTTTAGTAAATACAACTTTGCTTTTAACATTTGCATTGCTTTATCTTTATTCTGAAGCTGTGATCGTTCATTCTGGCATTGAACAACAATACCCGTAGGTAAATGGGTTATACGAATCGCAGAAGATGTTTTATTAACATGTTGTCCACCAGCACCACTGGAATGATAAGTATCTATTCTTAAGTCAGAAGTATCGATTACAATACCAGTATCTTCTTCAATATCTGGCATTACGTCACACGAAACAAAAGAAGTCTGCCTTTTTCCAGCTGCATTAAATGGAGAGATACGAACTAAGCGATGTACTCCTCGCTCAGATTTGAGATGTCCATAGGCATTGTGACCATTAACCTGCATGGTAATTGATTTCAGCCCAGCTTCTTCTCCATCTAAAAAGTCTAAAATTTCTACGCTATATCCTTTTTTATCTGCCCATTTTTGATACATTCTACTTAACATACTAGCCCAATCACAGCTTTCTGTTCCACCGGCACCGGCATGTAATGTTAAAATGGCATTATATTTATCAAACTCATCGGATAGTAAGGTGTCTAAGCGTAATTCTTCGAGATCTTCGCTGAATTTCTCCAAAGCTTCTGCAATCTCAGCAATTAAACTTTCATCATTTTCTTCGTATCCCATTGCAATGAGTGTCTGAATATCTTCATATTCCCTGTATAAAACATGAAAGCCCTCAATAATATCTTTCAAATTCTTTAATTCTTTTACATAGGATTGGGACTTTTCTGTAGAATCCCAAAAATTCGGTTCCTCCATGATACGTTCAATCATGGTCACTCTTTCCTGCTTATTTGTCAGGTCAAAGTGAATCCCTCACTTCCATTAATGGTTGTTCATAGGTAGAGAGTGTATATTTAAACTGATCTAATTCAACCACAAATTTCACCTCTTTCTTATAAGTGGTTTATGCTATTACATAGCTTTTCCATGACAGAATTTATATTTCTTACCGCTACCGCAAGGACATGGATCATTTGGTTGAACTTTTTTACCAACTCTCTTAACTGGTCCCTGCTGTAAGGAATCATCCTTATTCGTACCTGTAACTTTGGCTACTTGTTCTCTTTCAACATTCTGTTCTATTCTGACATGCATTAGGGCTTTTACAGTATCTTCGCTAATTGCCATTGTCATTTCATCAAACATTTCATATCCCATAAACTTAAACTCAACAAGGGGATCCTTTTGTCCATATGCCTGCAATCCAATTCCTTGACGTAACTGATCCATGTCATCTATATGATCCATCCATTTTCGGTCAATCACCTTTAACAGAATGACACGTTCAATTTCTCTTAAATGTTCTTTTTCTGGGAATTCAGCTTCTTTCGCTTCATATAACTTTACAGCGTCTTCCTTCAGCTGTTGCATAAGTTCATTTTTTTGTGTAGACTTGCGCTCTTCTTCTACGAGTTTAACCGGATCAAAAGGAATAATAGGTAACAACGTGTTGTTAAGTTCTACTAGATCCCACTCCTCTGTAACCTGATCATCACTAATATAAGTATTTACCGCACTTTCTACCGTATCCGTTATCATCTTGATGATAGAATCTCTCATGCTTTCGCCGTCAAGAACTCTTCTTCGTTCCGCATAGATAATTTCTCTTTGATCATTATTTACCTGATCATATTCTAATAAATTCTTTCTGATACCATAGTTGTTATTCTCAATACGTTTCTGAGCTTTTTCAATTGCACTGCTAAGCATTTTGTGTTCAATCTGCTCACCTTCCGGCAATCCCATGGAATTAAAGATACTCATCAATCGTTCAGAACCGAATAATCGCATTAGATCATCTTCAAGTGAAATATAAAAACGTGATTCACCTGGATCACCCTGACGTCCAGCACGACCTCTCAATTGATTGTCAATTCGTCTTGATTCATGACGTTCTGTACCGATAATCTTAAGGCCCCCAGCTTCAATTACACCTTCACCAAGCTTAATGTCCGTACCACGGCCTGCCATGTTAGTGGCAATTGTCACTGCCCCATATTGTCCTGCATCCGCAATAATTTCCGCTTCTAATTCATGAAATTTTGCATTGAGTACTTTATGAGGGATAGCTTTTCTTTTCAGCATATCACTAATCTCTTCCGAAGCCTCAATTGTTATAGTACCTACTAATACAGGTTGCCCTTTTTTATGAGATTCAATTATTTCATTAATAACTGCATTTAATTTTTCTCTTCTTGTTTTATAAACGGCATCCTGTCTATCAATACGTGCAACAGGAACATTGGTAGGCACTTCGATTACGTCCATGCCATAAATATCTCTAAACTCTTTTTCTTCTGTCAAAGCAGTTCCTGTCATACCACACTTCTTCTCATATTTATTAAAGAAGTTCTGGAAGGTAATGGTTGCCAAAGTCTTGCTTTCCCTTTTTACCTTTACTTTTTCTTTCGCTTCAATTGCCTGATGAAGTCCATCAGAATAACGTCTGCCTGGCATAATACGTCCTGTAAACTCATCGACAATGAGTACTTCATCATCTTTTACGACATAATCTTTATCACGGAACATTAAATTATGAGCGCGAAGTGCTAATATTATATTATGTTGAATTTCTAAATTCTCAGGATCAGCAAGATTCTCTAATTTAAAGAAGTCTTCCACCTTTAAAACACCCTGAGCAGTTAGGTTAACATTTTTATCCTTTTCATTTACAATAAAGTCGCCTTCTTCCTCAATTTCTTCCTTCATTAAGGCAGCCATTTTCGTAAGTTCTGCGCTCTCTTTACCACGAACCATTTGTCTAGCAAGAATATCGCAAGCTTCATAAAGCTTCGTTGACTTTCCACTTTGTCCAGAAATGATAAGTGGGGTTCTTGCTTCATCAATTAAAACGGAGTCAACTTCGTCAATAATAGCATAAGGCAACGCCCTCTGAACTAATTGCTCTTTATAAATTACCATATTATCTCTTAAGTAATCAAATCCCAATTCGTTGTTTGTAGCATAGGTTATATCACAATTATAAGCTTCTCTTCGTTCTTCATTATCCATGCTATTTAGAATAACTCCAACCTTTAACCCTAGGAATTCATGTATTTGACCCATCCATTCGGCATCACGCTTAGCAAGATAATCATTAACAGTTACTATATGAACACCCTTGCCGGTTAATGCATTCAGATAGGCCGGTAGTGTGGAAACCAATGTCTTACCTTCACCTGTACGCATTTCCGTAATTCTACCCTGATGAAGAATTACACCACCCATAAGCTGTACACGGTAATGTCTCATACCCAATACTCTTTTGGAAGCTTCCCGTACAACAGCATAAGCCTCTACCAATATATCGTCTAATGTCTCACCATTTTTTAGTCTATTTTTAAATTCATATGTTTTGCCTTTTAGTTCTTCATCTGAAAGTTTCTCAATTGTTGACTCAAGGGCTTCGATCTTATCTACAATTGGAATCACCAACTTTAATTCTCTTTCACTATGTGTACCAAAAATCTTATCTAAAAAACCCATTCTTCTATCACTCCTGTGCTATTTCATTCATACTAATATGAAAATATCCCTCATACAGTTTTTTATTTACAGTTCAGCATATATTGTAACATTTACGCAGAGACTATTCAATACTTTTATTTTTCCTGACATAAACATACTACAATAACATCTTCCCTATAATGCAATTCGGGGGGCTGATTAGCCAGCCCCCCGGATATATTTAAATTTCAGGTTCAATTAAACCATAAGTATTACCTTTTCGCTTATAAACCACATTAACCTCATCTGTTTCAGCATTTCTATATACGAAGAAGTTATGTCCTAATAACTCCATTTGAACACACGCTTCTTCTGGATCCATTGGCTTCATTGCAAATTTCTTTGTTCGAACAATTCTTATTGCTTCGTCTTCTGCATATTCATCATCTAAAAATGCCTTATTTAAACTAGCAGCAGATTGCTTTTGCTCAATGAGTTTACTCTTATATTTTCTCAATTGACGTTCAATTATTTCTTCAACCAAATCAATAGAAACATACATATCATTACTTATTTGTTCACCACGAACCATTGATCCTTTCATAGGTATTGTAACTTCAATCTTTTGTCTTTCTTTTTCAACACTCATGGTTACATGAACTTCTGTATCAGGAGTAAAATATTTTTCTAGCTTACCTATCTTTTCATAAATGGCAGTCTTAAGACCCTCCGTTACATCAATATTTTTACCGCTAATAATATAACGCATAATGATCAACTCCTTTTAGCTTTCTTTTTATTTCAGTTATAACCTATTTTTATTATATCACAGGCAAACATTTGTGACAAGTTATTTCCTTGCTTGAGTTTCCGTAGTTTTATCCACAGAACCTTAATTTCAAGATTCCATTTATAAACAACTTTGTAAAAATACCCAAATTATAAGGAATCCACATCCTTTTTGTAGTAGAATAATGGTGTCCAAT
>JAEZVF010000010.1 GCA_023443225.1 Bacillota bacterium | reverse complement strand
TACCTCCTAAAGAGGCACCACCATAAACATCATAACTTTTTGAAAGAGTAATTTCCACGTTTACTTTTGAAATAGTTATTTCCACATCAAGTAGAAAGAGGGGTGGAATTTAATTTTTCAATTCTCGCCTGAAAATTTTACTGATTTTTGACAAAATGATGATTGACTTTAAGTCTAATCTATGATATACTAATAAAGCTTGTGAATCGTTCGTAAATGATTACGAAGTTTCAGCAGGGACAACAAAGCAGAGTATCCACTCTCACCATAGCACGTATGTGTGACTTTGGTTAATAATTCGAGATTTAATCAGTCGAGGACTGATTTGTTATGATAATCGATTAAAATGTGGATAGTCTTTGCTATCCACTTTTTTTATGTATAAATAACACAATAATGTATGATTCAAACCTATGGAGGTGCACTACTATTAGCGAATTAATGATTAATGAGCAAATTAGAGACAAAGAAATCCGTTTAGTTGGTGAAGAAGGCGAACAGTTGGGAATTATGTCTGCTAAGGACGCATTGAAACTTGCAAAAGAAGCAAATCTTGACTTGGTAAAGATTGCTCCGACTGCAAAACCACCGGTATGCAAGATTATCGATTACGGAAAGTACAGATACGAGTTAGCGAGAAGAGAAAAAGAAGCTAAGAAGAAACAAAAAGTTACAGAGGTAAAAGAAATTCGTTTATCTCCAAATATTGATGATAATGACTTGAATACAAAAGCAGGTCATGCTAGAAAATTCATCATGAAAGGTGATAAGGTTAAAGTCGCTCTTCGTTTCCGTGGTAGAGAGATGGCACACATATCATCTAGTAGACAGATTTTAGACAATTTTTATGCAAAGCTTGAGGATATTGCAAACGTTGAGAAGCCTGCAAAACTAGAAGGCAGAAGCATGATTATGTTTTTGACAGAAAAGCGTTAATAACATTTTACAAAAACAATTGTAAGGTGTCATAATAATAAAAATAAGACAATTGGACAACCTTGCGGATATGCCGCTTTAGGAATTTAATTGTATCATGATTAAGGAGGAAATATCATGCCTAAGATTAAAACAAACAGATCAGCAGCAAAGCGTTTCAAGAAAACAGGTACAGGACAGCTTAAAAGAATGAAAGCTTATAAGAGCCATATCTTAACAAAGAAATCAACAAAGAGAAAAAGAAATCTTAGAAAAGCTACTCTATTAGATAGTACTAAAGTAAAGAACATGAAGAAGATCATGCCATATCTTTAAGATATTGGTAATAAGGAGGGAAATAGGACATGGCAAGAATTAAAGGCGGATTAAACGCTAGAAAAAAACATAATAAAGTATTAAAGCTGGCTAAAGGATACAGAGGCGCCAGATCAAAACAATATAGAGTTGCAAAACAATCTGTAATGAGAGCATTGACATCTTCATTTGCAGGCAGAAAAGAAAGAAAAAGACAATTCAGACAGTTATGGATTGCCAGAATCAATGCTGCAGCAAGAATGAATGGACTTTCTTACAGCAAGCTTATGTATGGCTTAAGAATTGCTGGTATTGAAATTAACAGAAAGATGTTATCTGACATGGCTATTAACGATCCTGCAGGCTTCACAACATTAGTAGAAGTAGCAAAATCAAAAATAGCTTAAGCTGGAACATTCCATATATTTTTATATATAAAAAGGCTTACATCAAATAGAAGAAAATTGAATTCTATTTGATATAAGCCTTTTTCAATGATAGGAAATATTTCTGTAGGGTGAAGTGATTCATGGGACAATTGTTATTTTATACTTTC
This sequence comes from Bacillota bacterium, assembly GCA_023443225.1. Lineage (GTDB taxonomy): Bacteria > Bacillota > Clostridia > Lachnospirales > Lachnospiraceae > Anaerocolumna. The sequence goes on along the minus strand of JAEZVF010000010.1, from coordinate 10,364 downwards.
GTTTTTACCGGGTGGCGTAATACAGTTTTCATTTTTTGTGGATTTATCTTTCGTGGGTCGCTTAAATAAATTTCATGATGCCTTCGGATTCTTCCATCGGGTTGTTGGTCGGAAATAGCACTTTGCAGATTGTTTGATTCAATAAAGGAATCGATTTGAGCGTTTGTTTTCCATTCCTCATCGAAGGGACCAAGGTGCATCATCTGTACACATAATCCTTCAGTAAATATTTCATATCTTGCTTTAGTAAAATCAAGGAGAGGTTTTTTGATAGAAATTTCCTGACATGCCCATGCAAATACATCGGGAGTTACAAACTCCGGCTGACGTATCATGGAGGTCCAGCAATACTTGTCTTTCTTAGAAAAATCATCACTGCTATCATCGTTCAGCCACCATAGCCCTTCTAGTGGAGGAACGACAAATTCAAAATAGCCATTGGGTTTATGTTTGCTAAGTTTACTCATTTTGATGGTGTAGGACAATGCATATAGTAGCTCTACAGCCTTCTTGTATTCTCCCTCGTTATCATTTGGATTTCCTTTTCCATCCACCATAATAAATGACATCGCCGGCACATCAATGATGCTTGGTTTTGCCTTTGGCATATATAAATCTTTGTATTGCTTCTTGTAATCTAATTTAAAATCTAATTCATGTTCTGTTCTCAAATTTTCGCCCATTAAGTGCCACCCTTTCTAATTTTATTATTTCTTTCAACCTTCTACACTTATCCTTTCTTTTATATGCTAATCTACGCTCTATATCTCTATAATAAACTGTACAGTGCACAGTAAAGTCAAGACAATTTTAAAAAAATGACAAACTAAAATAACTACAAGAAACTGTGGTTTGTAGTATGAAATATGGATAAATTCGATAGAACAGCGAAATCGTTTGAGTAAAATTGTGAATTATTTAAAAAAAAGCTTGCAAAATTTAGTAAAAAAGTATATGATACAAATGTAAAAATAAAACAAGATGCATAAATCAAGTAAAAATCAAAAATAATTATTTATATTTACCTGAAATTGTTTTTATCATAAGGCAAATTTCACAAATTAAATGATATAAACTTGATTAAATAGGCATTGTTTTTTTATCCCAAATAAAGAAAACGGTTTAGATAATACCTAAGCCCTTGGAAATAGCTGCTGAGAGCTCATTGCATTGATAAAAAATCCGTAAGCAGCTAAACCAGGAGAGGTATTGCCGGGAAATCCTGTTAACTCTGATGGAAAGACATTATGAATAAAGAATGGAAAGCCGGATTAGAACAATGGAAGGAATATGATTAAGGAGGTTATGACAATTTTAAAACTACGTAAGGGGGAAAGAACATGAAAGATTTTTTACATAATACGTGGAAGCATAGGGCACATCTCGTTATGTGTATTCCAGCAGTACTTGTATTGTTTTTGTTTAGTTATATGCCAATGGCAGGTTTAATTATGGCATTTAAGAAATTTGATTATAGCTTAGGTGTTTGGGGCAGTCCATGGGCGGGTCTGGAGAATTTTAAGTTCCTGTTTGCATCTGGAAGTACTTTTACCAGAATGACCAGAAATACATTACTGTATTACGTTGCCTTTACTGTAATCATTACGACGCTGAATATCGTCTTGGCCATTGGAATTGATCAATTTATTTTTAAACGTGTAGGTAAAGCCTTCCAAAGCATTATGATTATACCTGTATTCATTTCTTATGCTGCCGTACAGTTTATTGTATATGCATATTTCAGTAATAACGGAATGATAAATAATATAGTTGGATCTCTTGGCGGAGAGACGGCGCGTTGGTATACAGATGCTAAATACTGGCCTTTTATTCTGACTGGCGTAAAGATATGGAATGCCATAGGATATGGCTCGGTTCTGTATATGTCAGTATTAGCAGGCATAGATCAAGAAATGTATGAGGCTGCACGAATTGACGGCGCAAATAAATGGAGACAGATTTGGAGTATTACTCTACCTTCCCTTGTGCCAATGATAACCATTATGCTCTTATTAAGTGTTGGTGGAATCATGCGTTCGGATACAGGTCTCTTCTATCAGGTAACAAGAAATAGCGGTATTTTATATGAAACAACACAGGTTATTGATTCTTATATATTAAATGCCATCTTAACAACACCTGATTTCGGGTTTACGGCGGCAACTACATTTTATCAGTCCTTAGTTGGTCTGGTCATGATTCTGGTGGCAAATGGAATAGTACGTAAAGCAGCACCGGATAATGCATTGTTCTAGATAAAATTGGAGGGAAGAAAATGAGTACTATAACAGCGAAATCCAATGTAAACAGAAATGTTCGCACTCGTGTAAAGAAGAAAAAAGTAGGAATAGGACAGTACATACTGGGATTTATCCTAGGGTTATACACCTTATTCTGTCTGTTGCCGATTATTTTGGTGTTTGTAGTCGCGTTCTCGGACGATAAGAGTATCATTTCAAACGGTTTCAGTTATTTTCCCAAGAAATACTCACTTGATGGATTCAAATATGTATTTAAATACGGAAGGCAGCTTTTTACATCCTATGGCGCCACAATTTTTGTTACCGTGACAGGTACCCTGCTGGGACTGCTGGTAATGAGTTTATTGGCATATGCACTCAGCAGAAGAGATTTTCGCTTAAGAAAAGCCTTGTCCATATTTGTCATGATACCAATGCTGTTTTCAGGCGGTCAGCTTGCTAATTATATCATATATACGACAATGTATGGTATGAAAGATAGTATATGGCTGTTAATCTTGCCATTAATGGTATCAACTATGAATATTATAATTCTTCGAACGTACATACAAATGAGTATTCCAGATGAATTAATGGAATCGGCACGTATAGACGGCGCCACAGAATACAGGACCTTTTTCCAGATTGTACTGCCTCTTATGAAGCCTGCAGTGGCATCGGTTGGGTTCATGATGGCTACAACCTATTGGAATGACTGGCAAAACGCACTGTTGTACATAAGTAGTGATTACAAAGCGCCTCTACAGCTTTTGTTAGTTCGTATACAGAAGAATATAGAATTCCTTTTGAACAACAAAAATGTATCAGGAACCGCGCTATTGGCTATACAGCAGGGAATACCAGAATACTCCAGTACTATGGCTACCGTAATCACCGTTATTGGTCCTATCATAATAATGTACCCGTTTTTTCAACAGTATTTTGTTAAAGGTCTTACCATTGGCTCGGTTAAGGGATGATATTCATGATGCAATGCATCTTGAAATATAATAATAATATAGGGAGGATATTATGTTAAAATTCAAAGAATTGGGGAAAAAAATTCTAGCAGTAACATTAGCAACTGCAATGTTAGCTGCAACAGGTTGTGGTAGCAAGAATACGACAACCACAACTAATGGGGGCGAGAAAGAACCGGCCGCTACCACTACAGAAACCACACCGGAGAGCAGCGGTGAGAATACTAGTGATACTGCTATGACAACAATTTCTGTATACAGAGACTGCTTTAATATTGGTACACCGGATAGCAACCAGGTAAAGAAAGTACAGGATGCTATCAATGCTTACATCGGTGATAAGATCAATGTTCAGATCCAACTCACTGACATCGCTAATAGTGAATACAAAGACAAAGCAAATCTTGCATTGGCAAACAATGAAATCGATCTTCTTTGGACCGCCAACTGGATTGAAACTATCAGAACGAATGATCTTGTTAAACAAGGTGCAGTTTATGATCTCACTGAGAAGCTTCCTAACTATGATATTTACACAGCAATTCCAGAATGGGTATGGGGATCCTCAGCATTCAACGGAAAGAATTACTTTATACCTTGTTACAAAGAGTCTGCGGAAGGTTATAACCTGATGTTCCGCAAGGATTTAATGGATAAATTTAGCTGGGATCTTTCCACTGTTAAAACCTTAAAAGACATCGAACCAATGTTAGAGGATGTTAAGTCAGAAGGATTGAAATATCCTTACCTTACCCAGAAAACGGCAATGTTTTTCCGTTATTATCTGAACAAATTTGATTTCTTCACTCAGGACAGCTTTATTGCAGTAGACAAAGATCAGGATGCAGTAGTAAATACAATTATTACTCCTGAATATGCGGAATTTGCCAGTCTGATGGGTGACTGGGCTGCTAAGGGTTACTTAAGCGAAGATGACCTTACAAAGACTACAACGGATACTACAATACAGACAAAGGATTGGGGAATCTCCTGGTGGACAGATGTTCCTAATAACGATGAAGCAGATACTCGTTATAAACAAGAAGTAGAAATGGTTAAGGTAACAGAAAACTGGAAACAATCCAATGGTACATTAGGTTCTACTTATGCAATAGCTTCTACCTGTACAGATGCAGAAGTTGATGCATGCCTTAAATTCTTAGGACTCTTATACACAGATACAACGTTAGCTGATCTTTATACCTTTGGTATTGAAGGTGAAGACTACACCAGAGAAAATGGAAAGATTAAGAAAACGGATGCTGGTTTATACAACCACAGTGCTTGGGAATCAACTTCTGTAATTCCTCTTTCACTGGAAGTAAATGAACCGGATAATAAGGTTGAACTGTATACAGCTTTCAATGAAGGATCACAGAGCTCAATAGCGAATGGTTTTAGATTTGACAAATCCAATGTTGATGCGAAATTCGCAGCTTGTATACAGGTATTTAACGAATTTGGTTTTGCTCTTGAAAATGGTGGATATAAACCGGAAGATGTACCTGCAGCAATTGAAGCTTACCAGAAAGCACTTGATGATGCTGGTTATCAGGATGTATTAAAAGATGCTCAGGCTCAGTACGAAGAGTGGAAGAAAGTTAGATAACTCATATATTAATATTAAGATGACTGATGTATTAATTGTAACACTCAATTACATGGTTTTAGGCTTCACAAAAATAGTTTAAAATAGAGCAGAAGGGTATGATTCTTTGGAATCATACCCTTCTGCTCTGGAAATATACAGCATTATAGAGCACGTAATATAGTTATCCATATTTTAAAATACTTCGTTGTATTCTTTTCTACCATATGCTACAATAGTAGAACATGGAGGGGAAATATGAATTATAGAGGAGAGTTTCTTGCTAATTTCATGATACATATAGAATTTCCTAAGAAAGCACAGGATATTTTTATGCAGCTTTATAAACGCATCCAAGGTGATGTCGATTATTCAAAACAGTTGTGTACACTATCCGATTTATTTATGAATCGAGAATATGAAAAGGCTTTTGAAGGGATTGATTTACTGGCAAGTGACATGGAGGAGCATTCCCATACCATGTCGATGCTGTTATTGTTGCTATGTGCAGACCCTTTATTTAATCTATATCAAAAGAGAGGATTGTCTGAGAGTCTTTATTGGGATACCATGAAGGATCTTACTTATAAATTAAATGAGTGTCACCAGGTTTATGGAATCTGGGGTGTCTTTGTGAGAAACTGGTATCCGGGTTTTTATGAGCTTTCCCGGTTTGCACTTGGCCGTATGCAATATGAATACTCAGAATTTGAATTGGATCATTTTGAATGGAATGGAATCAGGGTTACAAAGGGGGATAAGGTTATCAATATGCACATTCCTTCCTGTGGTTCTTTTACAGAAGATATCCGATTGGATTCCTATAAAAAAGCATATGAATTCTACAAGAAGGATTTTGGTGATAAGCCAATTCCTATGGTTTGTTCTTCCTGGCTTTTGTTTCCAGAACATAGGAAGATATTATCCGAAGATTCAAATATCCGAGGATTTATGAATGACTTTTCTTATATTGTTGGAGAGCTGGATGATAAGTTTGAAGATGGGTGGAGGGTGTTTGGAAGTGATTTTATGAAAGCTCCAAAGGACTGGCCACGAAAAACCACTTTGCAGAAGGCATATGGAGACCATATAGACATGGGTGGCAAGACCGGAAGTGGATATGGGGTGTTTTTCTTTGATGGGGAGAAGATATTGCGCTAAGTTTGTAATAACGCTTAATTTTAGTTTGAATGAAAAAGTTAAAAAGGGGAAATGAAATGCTACAGAATTTATGGAAAAGGTTAACAGAAAAAAGAAGTATTATGTGGATCATCTTTATTTTAATCTTTACTATCATAGTATTGCCGTCCGTATCGAAGGCAGAAACGAAAGAAAATAAATATCTGGTTCTCATACAAAACAAAGATAATACATGGACTGCCTATGATAATCTAATTGAAGAATCACCAGAAGGCAGCCTAATGGTAAAGGCGAAATCAATCTCTGAAAGATTGGATTTTTCCTACAAGATTTTAAAGAATGGTAATTTTACAATCCAGAAGAGTAAATTTCGTAATAATATCTATGAAAAAGGAAATGAAGAGTTTACTTTTCAATGTAGTAGTTCAGCATTCATAACGAAAACTACGGTCAATGCTCCCTATACAAGTGAAAAAAACGGGCATAATGTTTGTCATTTCAGTACCTTGAATACTATGCTATATAGTAAATATTATTCTGCTTCCATAGCAAAAGAGTATAAAAAGGAAGGGTATAAAGGAGTAATATGTTATAGTAAATATGAGATAATTACCGATGTACCTGATTTTAATGAAGTAAGAAACGATAAAGGTAATTACTTTTTTGCAAATACGGATCCAATAGAAGAAAGTGATAATTCTGATGCTAAGGATCCCATTGCATATACAGAGAACCAATTAATTATTGTAGGTGATTCCAGAACTAACAATATGAGTAAATGGGTGAAAACCAGTGTAAACACGGAGTTCATCTCCAAAGAAGGGGAAGGGTATGAGTGGTTTTGCAATGAAGCCATTAAAAACGTGAACAGCATAAAAAAACCCGGAGATGTTATTCTAATCTGGCTTGGAGTCAACGATTATAATTCAGATAAACTTGGTACTAAGAGCTGGGTAAAGTATGCAGATAAAATTAATGAATTAGCCGGCAATCAGTGGAAGGATTGTACAATATACGTTGCAGAAGTAGGATATGTTGATTCTAACATAATGAAGAAGTATTATGGTAAAAAAACAAAATCGAATGTTACACAACTATATACAGGTACCAAGGTAAAAGGGATCAAGCAGTTTAACTTAAATTTAAAGGGCAATTTGAATGATACCATAACATGGATTACTACGAATAGTACTTTGGGAATTAAGGGCAATGATAATCAAACAAATCAAACGGATATATGGATTACTAAGAGTAATGGTAAAAAAGATGGATTGCATTACGGGAAAGAGATTACACAAAAGGTTTATGATTACTTTGTGCAGAAGACAATGGTGAATTAAGTAAAGATTGGTTTTGAATAAAAACATGCAGGTGATATGAAGATACTGCATGTTTTAATTATTTTTCTTGACATGGAGTACTAATTAGAGTATAAAACATATAAGAATAGTATGAAATGGAAAGGGCATAATATGTCAAAGCAAATTTTTGATCTTAAATATAGGGATGAAGTTACTAAGTATTTAAAACAAAAGGGATGTATAACAAATCCGTTTATTATTGAAGATATAAGTACTGGAAATATGAATTATGTCTATCGTGCGAAAGAAGTAAAAACAGGGAAGACATATGTATTAAAATATGCTGCGAAACATACTAGAATAAGCGAGGACATTTTGGTCAGTACTCAGAGGATTAGCATTGAAGCAAGAGTATTGATGGAATTCAATCAATATGTGCCTCAATATGTACCTTATGTATATCAATATGATGATAAAAATAATTGTATCATAATGAAGGATTACTCTGAATATTGCATACTTAGGGACAAGTTAAACCACTGTGAAATAATTCCAGATTTTGCAGATAACATTACATCGTATCTAATAAAGGGCATAATTCCAACATTAAATCTTGATACAAATGAAGAACTAAAAGGCAGTGATATTCAAAAGATTAATAATCCCTTATGTGATACAACTAAGACTTACGTGTTTAGTGAACCGTTTATGAAACACGGCAATACGAATGATATATTTGAACTATCAAAAGAATTTGTTGATCATGAAGTATATCAAGATCATGAATTATTCAATCAAATTGAGAAGTTGAAAAGACAATTTATAAATAAGAAGCAGGCTTTGATTCATGGGGATTTACATACAGGATCAATTTTTGTTAAAGAATCCTCAATAATCATTTTTGATTATGAATTTGCTTTTTATGGTCCTGTTGGATTTGACATCGGCAATCTCTTGGCACATTTAATCTTTTCGTGGCTACATGCGAAAGAGTTAGGTCAGAAGAAGGAGTTTCTGGACTGGGTAGAAAATACAATTGGGCAGATCATTGATAAGTTTAAGAAAAAATTCGTAAGTCAATTTATAGAAAATTATAACAAAGATGGACATTACTCATCAGAATATATATCAACTTATGTGGACGATATTATTCATGATACAGCTTCTTTTGCTGGTGTGGAGCTGATCCGTCGTGTAATTGGAATTGCTCATGTAAGCGATATAGTATTGATTGATAATCCTAAAAAGCGTGCAGAAGCAGAGCAAACAGCGATAAAATTAGCAAAGTTATTTGTTATGAATAATCAACAATTCCATAGTGGAACTGATTTTACGAATAAGATAATAGAATATTATTAAGATTATATTCATGTAATCATTACGTGTAGCCTCCTAAAGCTTATACTTTAGGAGGGGTGAATTGAAAAGGTAATTTCCACTTTGAAAAAGTAAGTTCTACACAATTCAATGGGATTTTATATACAAGAATGTGTGAATAAGAAAAATGATATAAAACAGGTGTTTTTTATATCATTTTGCTGTAAAATTAGACTATCAAGAGCATTATCACCTTAATTTTAGGCATGGTAATCAGGAGTGAGATAAAACTGTTTTCTTTGAAAATGTTAATTCCACCCCCAGATTTAGCCTATGAAGTTGTAGATGGTGGCGCCTCTTGTTCAAAATTTATTTTTTAAGAAGTGATGGGTGTAACGTTACTTCATCTGGCGGGATGAGGGTTGCTCCCATCTTTCTTAATATTTCTTCTCCGTATAATGAAGCAAAGACTTCATAAGGAGTTTTATTACCTAAGTTTTTTCGCCCGTAGGAATTGATATGGTTCATCATGATAGTAATGTCATTCTCCGTATATATATCCAATGTTTTTCCTTTTGGTATAATACGACGAATCATCGAGTGATTGTTTTCTGCTGCTCCCTTCTGGAACGGAGCAGATGGATCACAGTAAAAAACATGTGTTCTGCGGTTTCCTTGCCTATCCAATTCTATTGCCCTTGGGTTAGAAAACTCGCTACCGTTATCACCAAGGAGGACTTTAAACAGTTCACAGAAAACGTCGGGTCTCAACTCTAGATAAAGCTGGTCAATGATATCGATTACGGATTGTGACGTATTTGCATCTCTTATGAATGCCAGCATAAATTGAGGGATAGTAAAGTGAATAGTAAGAAGAACCTTCCCACCTTTTGAGCCTTCAACGGAATCCATTTCAACAATTGGAAAGCAGGGGTTGTTTTGCATAAAAGAGATAAAGTCATTGTGGGTTCGACCAATACGGCATGCTTTATCCACCTTATAAACCTTCTTAGGCTTTCTCCTACTCATGCGTACCTTACGAGGCATATCAATGTTTTTAGCTGAAAACATGCCGTAATCCACATAGTTATAGAGTGTCCTCTCATCATACATGAGCTCATCCTTGTGATTAATGCATATGTTATGAAGAGACTGCCCCTTCTTTAGTAAAGGGCTAATGATAGAATCAAGCCTTATAGAGTCCATTTCAGTAAGTTGAATTCCATGGCGTGCTTCTGACCGAACAAGTTCATACTCCTTTTGAGCATCTGCTGCAATATAAAGACGCTTTTCAAGTGTGCAGTTCCTTCGAATATCACAACCATTGCAAACATAGGGAGGTTTACTAAGTCTTTTGCAGACTTCTTTCTGATAGGCGATGCAGGATGATGTGCAGGAAGTGGAAGAGCAGAACTTACAAACCTTTTTTCTGCAACCGAGTTTACCGCATATATTAGTTGCAATGCAGGAGTTACGACTTAAACAGTCATTGAAGGGCCTTCCATAAGCCCCTGAGTTCTTAAAGGAAATATGGTTCTTCACTTCCTTAGCGATAGTGGTAGGATCCTTAGATAATTCCCTTCCAATTCCCCTAAAGGGCATTTGGTTATTTAAGTGCTGTTCGATCATTGCTCGTTCTGATAGTGAAAGATGTTTATTCTTATTCATATGTACCTCCTAAAGAGGCACCACCATAAACATCATAACTTTTTGAAAGAGTAATTTCCACGTTTACTTTTGAAATAGTTATTTCCACATCAAGTAGAAAGAGGGGTGGAATTTAATTTTTCAATTCTCG
>JAEZVF010000086.1 GCA_023443225.1 Bacillota bacterium | reverse complement strand
TCTTAAGGTACGTTATTTTTAACAAATACCGTTTAAATTGGGCTGCTACAGATAGAGAGATTACATTTTTAGACCAAAAAGAAGCTGCCGCTTCACGATTTTTCAATCGTTAAAGCGACAGCCCCTTCTGTGTATTGTATTTGAAAATCTGGGTTAATATGTAACAAGTATACTTTACCATATTTTAGGCACAAATGGAACTTGTAAAATATACCAATTCAGTGTAATTATAATTTTTAAAAATAAGTACGAAGAGTAACCAATATGGGATTGCTAGCCATAAAATGGCAAAATATAGGAAAAAGGTATTGCAAACAGGACAAGGATATAGTACAATAAACCCATGTTTTCAAGGGCAAACTTATCGAAAGATAAGGACGCAAAGCTTAGGGTCTAAACCTGATTTCGGGAATGACAGCCTGGTTGCAGTTATTGTATTATTACATGTAATCAAAGCTCTGTGTAAAACGCAGGGCTTTTTTAGTGCAATTTAAAGAAGGTGAATTCTTGTTGAAAAATGATTCTTTACAAAGGAAATGTATCTTAGGGGCATTGTCACTCATCTTGGGTGTTTTTGTTTTTTTCTCTCTTTCAAAGGATGAAATCAGGCTTTCCAATGACATTGTTATAATACTGAACCTAGTTCTTTATACAATTGGGATATATCATGTTCTATCAGTGACAACTAATATCATTGCATATAAGAACAAACAGAATGCATCTGTTGCAAATTTATTTTTTCCTAATAGTCTTTATTCTGGTTACGTTATTTTTAGTTTAGATAATGATTATGAAATTTTGTATGCAAGTAACGGTTTTTATGACATCATCGGTTACAATATGGAGGAAGTCAAGGAGAAATATATGAATTCTGTAGGTTCTTTTGTGCTTGCCAAAGACTACTCCAAATTTGTGATATTACGAGATGGACTAGAGCATGGTGATTACATTCAAAGAGAAGTTAGAATGTTAACAAAAGATGGGAGAACCGTCTGGATATTATTTAAAGGGAATTTTATTATAAATGAGGATGGCAAGGACACCATATCTGCAGTGTTGGTAGATATTACGGAATCCAGAAAAATGCACGAAAGGCTATTATTAGAAGAGGAACGTTACCGTGTGGCAGCGGAAATATCAAATGACATTTTATTTGAATACGAGATCAAGGAAGATGTCATGGAATATGTGGATAAATATACGGATTTGTATGGGAGGGAGCCCATTATCAGTAATTTTACCACCGATCAAGACAAAAATGAAGAGATGATTCATCCGGATGATCTTGGTATATTTTCAGAGTACTGCCGTGCTTTAAGAAGCGGCAAGGAAATGATTGAATGTGAATTACGCTTCTGTACTATTAAGAACAAGTATATCTGGTGTCATATCAAGGGTAAAACCATCTATGATGATAATAAGAATCCGGTTCGGGTAATTGGAAAGATGGTCAATATCGACTTGCACAAGAAGGAATTGGAGACTTTAGAGTTTAAGGCTAAGAGGGATCCTTTAACTGGAGTATATAATAAGATAACTACAAAAGATATGATTGATCATTTTATTGTAAAGCATAATGATAGCCAACATGTCTTTATGATAATAGATATTGATGATTTTAAAAAAATTAATGATAAGTATGGTCATTTGCAAGGCGATAGAATTTTATCTTTTGTAATCAGTCAGGTGAAAATGATTTTTACTAGCGGTGAAATCATTGGGCGGATTGGTGGAGATGAATTTGCTGTTTTTGTTGGTGATATTAATAATATTGATACAATTATTATGAAAGCAAAATTGTTACAACATGCTTTGCGGACGGTTTATTGTGATGACGAATATGAAATCTCTGTTTCTGGAAGTATAGGCATATCGATGTTTCCTAAGGATGGCAAAAACTTTAACCAATTATTAAATTGTGCAGATAAGGCACTCTATGATGTAAAAGAACACGGAAAGAATGGATATAAGCTGTTTACCTAAAATCTTTTGGGGAAACAGCTTTTGTTATCATCAAAAATACGATGTACAAAACACATAAGGCACTACAAAAGAATAGCAGAAGAGCAAGTCTGCCGGTGTCCGGGGTGATGTATTCATAAATGCGAAAGAGAATATAACTACATAATGTAACGATAATGCCTGGTTTTAAAATCATATTCTCTGCCTGAAAGGGTGGCTGAATGTGTTTTATTACAGCAAAGCCATCAAGGGATGCTATTACTAGTTGACCAATCAGCAAGGTAGTTAAATATCCATTAATACCGTTTTTCGGAACCAGGTAAAGAATCAATACGATTTCAGTTGATAACCCAATAACGGAATTGGTGAAGGTCAGATGCGCAAGACCCAGTCCGTTAATAACGCTGCTCAAAGTTGTAGTGAGGTAAAGGAAGGGGCAGAGCCATGCAAGTATTACAAGTAGATTCCCTGCAAGCTCATTATGAAAAATGACATTACCAAGTTCCTGTCCAAACCCTAAGAAGATACCTGCACTCAAGATACCAATTAATAAACTGTATTTGATGGCTAGAGCTGTTGTTTTTCGAATTTGATCATGCCTTCCCAAAGCTTGCGCTTCAGAAATTGTTGGTAACAGCAGGACAGATAAGGAGTTTGTAATAGCAGAAGGAAACATGATAAAAGGAATAGACATTCCCGTTAATACTCCATATATGCTTAATGCTTCGGAACTACTAAGACCGTAACGCTTTAGCATATTCGGAATCAGTATTGCTTCTACACTATGTAAAATGCTGATTAGTAGACGGTTGGCAGTTAATGGAACACTCATCCGCATCAGGTTACCAGTAATGACTCTTTTTCTTTGTGCTGGAATTGTATCTATTTTGGCAAGATGAGCAAGTTCTTTCGGGGAAGAGGAACAATAAAGCGAAGTGATATTATAAAGGTTTGAAGCAATCTCTCCAATTACAATACCTAGTACTGCCAATTCACAGCTAACACTAAGATCACCATTTCCAAAGTAAGCAGCAATAAAATAGACAGAAACTACCCGTACAATTTGTTCTAATAACTGTGTGGAAGCTGGAACACCGGCTTTTTTTAGTCCATAATAATAACCATTAATACACGAGGTCATACCACAAAAAGGAAAGACATAAGCCAGAATCCGAAGGGAAGAAGCACAATCTGGTTCCGTTAGTATTTTTGCAGCAATTACATTAGAGTAACGATATAATAGGATGGATAAGAAAAGAGCGATACTAACGGAGAGGGTTAGTGCAATGCGCAACAGTTTTGGGATGTTCTTGTAGTTTTTCTTACCTAATTCGCTTGCAACTAGTCTGGATAAGGAGGTCTGTATACCGGAAGCATATATAGTAAAACAGATGCTATATATGGGGAAAACCAGTTGATAGATTCCCATTTTTTCTGCACCCATAGCGTTGGACAGATAGATACGATAAAAAAAGCCAATAAAACGTGTTAATAAACCGGCAATGGTTAAGACAGCAGTTCCTTTAATCAGATTGTTTTTACTCATATAGTTCACTCCTGCAATGATTGGGTATACTCTTTTAGAGAACTTATTAATATATATTCCGATGAAACGAAACAATTCCAAAATTAGAAAGGTTGCATAGAATTCCTAAGTTATTTCATTGTAAAAAATCTATTGTAGAAATTATTAAAAAGTATATTGACAAAAGAAATACACGGTGATATTATGAGTGTACATAAATCGCACTAAATTAGTGGGAAATAAATTAGTAGGAATTGATTTGCTAGTAAATTAAGCAGTAAGAGAGGTGATGGAATGAAATTATCAACAAAGGGCAGGTATGGATTACGTGCAGTCTTGGATTTGGCAATCAATGGTGAAATGGAGGCGGTTGCATTAAGCTCAATAGCCGAACGACAAAATATTTCCATCAGTTACTTGGAACAATTGATTGCTAAGTTAAAAAAAGCCGGAATTGTAAATAGTATACGAGGAGCTCAAGGCGGATATCTCTTAGCAAAAAAGCCAGAAGACATTTCTGTTGGTGATATTTTAAGAGCCCTGGAAGGTGATTTAAACATTGTAGATTGTGCTGAAATTGAAGGCAATGGGGAAAGCTGTTCTGGTTCTGATTTATGTGTAACAAAATATGTTTGGATGCGTATTAGTGATAGTATAAATAATACAGTTGACACGATGATGCTCTCTGAGCTAATCAATGAAAATAAGAAAGTTCGATCTGGTATATCAGACGGAGATTTAAGCTATAGAAAGCCTTCCTGTGGACAATGAGGAAAATATTATTATAGGAGATGACACATATGGAAAAGAAAATATATTTAGATAATGCCGCTACAACAAAAACTCGTCCGGAGGTAGTGGAAGCAATGCTCCCATATTTTACTGAGAAATTCGGTAATCCATCCAGTGTGTATGAATTTGCAACCCAAAATAAAAAAGCAGTAGATGAAGCAAGAGATATTATAGCGAATGCACTTCGAGTAGAAAGTTCAGACATCTATTTTACAGCAGGCGGTACTGAATCCGATAACTGGGCAATCAAAGCTGCTGTTGATGCATATGGTATGAAAGGTAATCACATTATTACTTCAAAGATTGAACATCATGCAGTTTTGCATACCTGTGAATATTTGGAAAAACATGGTGTAGAGGTTACTTATATTGATGTAGATGAGAATGGTATATTAAAACTAGACCAATTAAAGAAAGCAATTCGTCCGACAACGATACTCATATCAATCATGTATGCAAATAATGAAATTGGAACCATACAGCCAATTAAGGAAATTGGTGAGATAGCAAAAGAAAATAATATATTGTTTCATACGGATGCTGTTCAAGCATTTGGACAGGTAGATATCGATGTAAACGATTTAAAAATAGACATGCTCAGTGCAAGTGGGCATAAATTAAATGGTCCAAAAGGAATTGGATTCTTATATATAAGAAAGGGATTAAAATTAAAATCCTATATTCATGGTGGTGGACAGGAAAGACACAGAAGAGCTGGTACGGAGAATGTACCAGGTATCGTTGGACTTGGTAAAGCAGTGGAGATTGCCATAGCAACAATGGAAGAACGCAAAAACAAAGAAGTTGCATTGAGAGATCTATTAATTAAAAGAGTCTTAAAAGAGATTCCCTATGTAAGATTAAACGGAGATAGAAACAAAAGACTCCCCAATAATGCAAATTTTAGTTTTCAATTCATTGAGGGTGAATCGTTACTTATTATGCTAGATATGCAGAATATATGCGCATCCAGTGGTTCCGCCTGTACATCAGGCTCCTTGGATCCATCCCATGTTTTACTTGCAATTGGATTACCTCATGAGATAGCACACGGTTCTTTACGTTTGACATTAAGTGAAGACACAACGGAAGAAGAGATTCATTATGTAGTAGATAAAACGAAGGAAATTGTTGAAAAGTTACGTTCCATGTCTCCGTTATATGAAGATTTTATAAAGAACGGTAAATAATTTACGTAAAGATAATCGGATGACTTTAATTTAAAGGAGGAATTATAAATGTACAGTGAAAAGGTAATGGATCATTTTTCAAACCCGAGAAATGTTGGTGAAATAGAGAATGCCAGTGGAGTAGGTACTGTTGGAAATGCAAAATGCGGTGATATCATGAGAATCTACCTAGATATTGATAATAATGGCATTATTAATGATGTTAAATTTAAAACCTTTGGTTGCGGTGCTGCAGTAGCAACCAGTAGTATGGCTACCGAACTGGTAAAAGGTAAGAATATCAGGGAGGCTTTACTTATTACAAACAAATCGGTTATGGAAGCCTTAGACGGCCTTCCACCGGTTAAAGTTCACTGCTCCCTATTAGCAGAGGAGGCAATTCATGCTGCGTTATGGGATTACGCAACCAAGAACAACATAAAAATCGAGGGCTTAGAGAAGCCAAAGACAGATGTTGGTGAAGAAGAAGTAGAAGAGATCTACTAGGAGGAAGGGATTTGAATACAAAGAAAGTAGTAGTTGGAATGTCCGGTGGTGTTGACTCCTCCGTAGCAGCTTACTTACTTCAAAAGGCAGGTTATGACGTGATTGGAGTCACTATGCAGATCTGGCAGGATGAAGACGCTGCCACACAGGAAGAAAGTGGTGGATGCTGTGGTTTAAGCGCCGTGGATGATGCCAGAAGAGTGGCAAATTCACTGGATATTCCCTATTATGTTATGAATTTTAAAAACGAGTTCAAAAGTGCCGTCATAGATTATTTTGCAAAAGAATATCTAAAAGGACAGACACCCAATCCTTGTATCGCTTGTAACCGTTATGTAAAATGGGAATCCTTACTGAAGCGTTCCTTGGATATAGGAGCGGATTATATTGCAACTGGACATTATGCAAGGGTAATCCGGCTTAAGAATGGCAGATTAACTCTCATGAAATCCGCCACCGCAGCTAAGGACCAGACTTATGCTTTATATAATTTAACACAGCACCAGTTAGCACATACCTTGATGCCGGTTGGGGAATTCACCAAGGATGAAATTCGTGAAATAGCACAGAATATTAATCTTCGGGTAGCAAATAAGCCAGACAGTCAAGAAATCTGTTTTATTCCGGATAATGATTATGCTAAATTTATTAAGGAATACACAAACAAGGAACCCAAGGAAGGTAATTTTGTTGCTTTGGACGGTAGAGTTCTAGGTAAACATAAAGGAATTGTACATTATACGGTTGGACAAAGAAAAGGCTTAAACCTTTCCATGGGACATCCTGTATTTGTAAAGGAAATACGACCGGAAACCAACGAAGTTGTGATTGGAAATTCAGAAGACGTTTTTAGCAATCAACTGTATGCTAATAACCTGAATTTTATGTCGATTGAAGATTTAGATGGTGAAATGATCGTGGATGCAAAGATTAGGTACAGTCACAAAGGTGCAAAGTGTAGGATACGTAAAATAGATTCCGATATAGTAGAATGTATCTTTGATGAACCACAACGAGCAATTACTCCGGGACAAGCAGTTGTTTTCTATGATGGAGATATTGTAGTTGGCGGCGGTACAATCGTAAGAGATAAAGAGAATGCATTTTAAATATAGTTGTGATACTATTTTAATGCTGGGAATGAAGTTCTCCCAAGGTAATTTACCTAAACCGCATTTATGCTGATGACTTCTGCGAATTTATACGCAGAAATTGTCAGCTTTTTTATTTATGGCTTTATCTTAAATAAATGTTGATAATTAAACAAAATAAACCTAATGTTATAATAAGGCTATCAAGCTTGAAAAAATATGTTATAATTAGGAAATTAATAAACTACTATGTATTACACTTGTAAATTAAAAGTACTTAAATATTATCAAAACAGGAGAACAATATATGATTAGAGAAATTGAAATTCGTAGAAGCATAAGAAAATATATTGACAAACAAGTTGAAAATGAAAAAATAACTGAACTACTGGAAAGCGCAAGACTGGCTCCATCAGGGAATAACACACAACCTTGGTATTATATAGTAGTAAAATCTGAAGAAAATAGAAGAAAAGTTATGATGGCTTCTCATAATCAAAAATGGATGCTAACTGCACCTGTTTTTATTGTATGTGTAGCAGATGTGCGTTGTAGAATAAAAGAAGATATAGAGGTGTATATAGATGATAATAGCCCACAAGATGAAGTGAAACGAATAATTAGGGATACCTCAATTTCAGCAGGATACATGTTGTTACAAGCCAATAATTTAGGATTGGGAGTTTGCTGGGTTGCAGAGTTTACACAAGAAGAAATTAGACCAGTCTTAAATATACCTTCCGATAAATATGTAGTAGGAGTTATAACTGTTGGTTATCCGAATGAGACCCCTAAAGCCCGTCCAAGAAAGAAGATTGAAGAAATAGTGCATTATGAATTTTGGTGATAATAAACATATAAATCATACATACAACATTCATAAAAAGCGAATAAGGGCACTCATTCGGTTGCAATAAGGAGGGTTTTATGCTTACAAGTTTAGCACTTATTTTTTTACTAGGTCTTTTATTAGGCAAACTTTTTAACAAGCTCAAGCTACCAAGCTTACTTGGAATGATTATTACAGGAATGATTTTAAGCCCATATGCTCTGAATCTATTGGATTCATCTGTTTTACAGATTTCACCTGACTTAAGGCAGCTAGCCTTAATTGTCATATTGACAAGAGCTGGGTTATCACTAGATATTTCTGATTTGAAAAAGGTAGGAAGACCGGCATTCTTAATGTGTTTTCTTCCGGCATGTTTTGAAATATTAGGAGTGCTAATCATTGCTCCTATTGTTCTAGGTATCACTTATTTAGAAGCTGCTATAATGGGAAGTGTGATTGCAGCGGTATCTCCAGCAGTTATTGTACCAAGAATGATAAAAATTATGGAAGAAGGATATGGAAAAGATAAAAGCATCCCACAGCTTATATTAGCAGGTGCTTCAGTGGATGACGTATTCGTTATCGTATTGTTTACTGCTTTTACTTCATTAGCAGCAGGTGGTGAACTATCTGCAATTAATTTTCTGCAAATACCAATATCAATCCTCGTAGGAGTTGTTATAGGAGCTATGATCGGGTTTGGTTTAGCAATTTTCTTCCGTAAATTTCATATGAGGGATACTGTAAAATTAATCATTATTCTCAGTATTTCCTGTCTGTTAATAGAATTACAAAATAGACTGATAAACATAGTCCCAATTTCAGGGTTACTTGCAATCATGAGTATGGGAATTACAATTTATCAGAACTATCATGTTTTAGCAAAAAGACTTTCTACTAAATATAATAAACTATGGGTAGCAGCAGAAGTATTGCTCTTTGTTTTAGTTGGTGCAACTGTTGATCTACAATATGCTTTAAAAGCTGGTTTGTTTGCATTAGTAATTATTCTGGGTGCCCTGATTTTTAGAATGCTCGGAGTTTTTATGTGTTTAATTAAAACGAAACTTACAAAGAAAGAGCGAGTATTTTGTATGCTTGCTTATACACCTAAGGCAACAGTGCAGGCTGCCATCGGTGCAATTCCCCTTGGGATGGGACTTGCTTGCGGGCAGCAAGTATTAACCGTAGCGGTTCTATCTATTTTAATTACAGCTCCATTTGGTGCAATATGTGTTGATTATTTTTATAAAAAACTACTTGTAAGAAAATAAAAGTAATGAGATACTAGGGTAAAGTACATGGAACGAATGAAGAGGTCCTCGATCCCATATACGGCATTTAATATAACCATAGACCAGAAAATTAGATAAGAAATAAATTTATAAAATGCAAATTATAGTAAAATATAGTATGATTAAAGTAGACACTGCATAAGCAATTTGAGAAATTGTGAATAAATGCAAAACTACTTTAAAGCTTATTTAGAAATAAGAATAAAAGCCTGAATTGTGGAGAGAAGATTATTATGAACAGAGAAGAACAATTGGTAGAGGTCTTGTCAGAAACACTTTTATGGGAGGTTATTTCTGAAAATGTTGAAAAAGTAAATCAATTACCTATTATGCTGCAAGATATCAATTATTTAGAAAATATGGATAGTGTAATTGCAAATATTGATGAATGTGAAGTTTTAGTCTCTGATTCTTTTGATATAATCAAGTCTGAAATTCATGGAGAGAATATATTAATTTCTTTTGAAATGCCTTTTGTTATGTCAGCATGGAGTACAACAAAGCAGCTTTTAAGGATTACAGCCACAGCAACAGGAAAATGTATGATTCCAGGTGTTGAAAAATATGATTGGGATAGTATAGATTTTGAAAGTATGAGAAAAGAGCAATTGTTGGATAATCAAAATCTTGTAAATATATTAGAACTAAATTATGCGTGGGTTGAATGCGATGATGTAAGCATTTTGTAGGAACATAATGATATAATTTTTCTAAGTATATGCAAAGAGATCTGTTAGACGTACAAAACATGTTAAAAGTAACATTTATTAATGTATTTAAAGAATTGAATGGTGTAGTTGGGTACATAAATATGGGATTTCCATATCTACTATAGCTCCAAATCAAACGTCCTTTGAGGAATTACAGGGGTATAGTTATAGTATCGTAATAGTTGACAAAAAATCGCAAAGTATCGTTTCCTTCCATTGAAAAACGACCTCCTTTTAGGTAGAATATTATCTAGAAGGAGGTCTTTTTTATGGATATGATTCATTTTTCAGAGAATATTGCGAAGTTACGGAGAGATAAGAGAATCACGCAGGAACAATTAGCGGAATTTATGGGAGTAACAAAGGCATCCGTATCAAAATGGGAAACGAAACAGAGTATGCCAGATGTAGCATTATTACCGCAAATAGCTTCGTATTTTGATGTGACAATTGATGTACTATTAGGATATGAGCCGAGACTTAGCATAGAACAAATTCAAAAAATTTATATTGATTTTACAAAAGCCTTTGCCAAGGAAGAATTTGAAGTGGTTATGAATAAAAGCAGAGAATTGGTAAAGAAATATTATTCCTGTTATGAGTTTTTAGTACAAATGGTATGCTTGTGGATGAATCACTTCATGCTTCCTGGTGGGAATCATAGTATTGATATATTAGAAGAAGCACGAAATCTGTGTGAGCATATTTTAAAAGATTGTAAGGATATTAGCGTATGTAATGATGTGGCGTTATTACAGGCTTCAATAGATTTGCAGCTTGGAAATGCAACAGCGGTCATTGAAGCATTGGAAGAAATCAATGATCCATGTAGCTTATCTATGCAGGGCGAAGGGGTGCTTGTAAGTGCATACCTACAAGCCGGGAAGAATGAAAAAGCCAATGATTATATCCAAATTACCATGTATCAGCACCTAATAGCTCTAGTAAGTGAAGCTGCTCAGTATTTAACAATACATAAGTATAATCTTGCCAGGTGTGAGGAAACGCTGAGAAGAATTACAGAATTGGCAAGGGCTTATAACCTTGAGAACATTAATTTTAATGTTATGGCGATTTTTCATTATCAAATGGCAATTATCTATTGCCAACATAATAAAAAATTAGAAGCAATCCAGCAGTTAGAGAGGTTTTTTAAGCTGACAGATAATTTCCTGTGTCACGACGAAAGTCATTTAAAAAGTGATGATTTTTTTGATAGATTGGCTGTATGGTTTGAAAAGACATCATTAGGTAGCAATATACCACGAGATAAAAAAGTGATTTATGATGGATTGGCATTATCTTTTGAGGCTCCATTATTTGAAACTTTAAAAGCGGAGCCAAAATATCAGAAACTAAAGAAATTAGTAGAAAATCGAGGCGAAATGTATGAAAGAAACAATTAAGAAGGCACTTATATTTACTATCATTTTAATACCCTTTGCGGCAATCGGTGGTTACTTTACAGGTAAATATTTATATATTTCCTATACGGTTGATATTCAACAGACAATACTAGAGCAGGTGGGAAGTGTAGAGGGGTTAGCTTTAGTTAGTATGTTACAGAGCGTGATGTATGCTGTTTTTTGTACTGTAGTAGGTTACATATTAGCAGAAAAAGTTGGACTAATGAAACCTTTAAGATACGAAAAGGAGAAACTTGTAAAAACAGCTCTCTTTGCAACAAGTTGCGGCATTTTTTTTGTCTTAGATTATTGGACTTTTGGAAAAATAATTCCAGAAGTGGCAGCGTCCTATGAAAGTGAGATTACTATAAATAGCGTAGATAACTGGATATCATCTATTTTCTACGGTGGTATTGTAGAGGAATTGTTGCTCCGTCTGTTTTTGATGTCATTAGTGACATTCATTATCTGGAAATTATTTTTCAGAAAATGCACAAAGGATGAAATCCCAAGTAGTGTATTTGTAACTGCAAATGTGATTTGTGCTTTCGTATTCGCAGCAGGTCATTTACCAGCTACTATTTCTATGTTTGGCGGATTATCCTTCCTTATCGTTCTAAGATGCTTTTTGTTAAATGGTGTATTTGGATTTGTATTTGGAGAACTGTTTAGGAAAAATGGTATTCAGTATGCTTTTGTAGGACATATGGGAACGCATATTGTGTCGAAGCTTATTTGGATGTTGTTTATTTAAGGAAAACATTTTGCTATGTGCTTTGATTTTACCTTTTATTTCTAAGCATTTTAGAAGTAAGAGGTCTTTTTTTCTTTATCCGTGTATCACCATATAAATTATCCTAATTTTTCAAAGATTGGTTTTTGTTTTTCATATGTTACATAATACTTAAATCCAAGTGATAACAGCATTTTTTCTGCAAGGTGAAAATCATAAGCAAGATGTTCCGGTTTATGACCATCCGAACCAATGGTAATTAATTCGCCGCCTAATTCCTTATATCGCCGGAGGACATCCGTATGGGGATGGGTAAACCCAAGTCCGTATTTATATCCGGAGGTATTGACTTCGATCCCTTTTCCGGCATTTAATATGGTTGTTAACACCTCATCCAGGATGTCCGCATATTTTTCGTAAGTATAAGTAAGATTTTTATCCGGAGCATAGCGTACTACATAATCGATATGTCCATAGACCTGAAAACCGGAGAATGCGTTCACATTTTCAATGATACTTTGGAAGTATCTTTGTATACCTTCTTCGGAAGTTTTATCGGCCCAGTATTCCGGATGATATGGATCAATCTGATCGACTAGATGTGAGGAAGCAATTACAAAATCAAAATCATACTCCCTTAAGAGTTTTTGATATCTGTCTGCCAGATAAGGCTGTAGCCCTAATTCAATTCCTTTTAATACTTTAATTTTATTTTTGTACTTATCAGCAAGAACGGATAATTCATCAAAGTATTCCATGGGATTAAACACAAAAGGAAGATTGTATTTATTAGGAAAATCATAATCCATATGATCGGTAAAACATATTTTTTTAATACCAAGGTGAATCGCCTGTTCAATCATATCCACCATTGGCGTCTTAGAATCACTAGAATAGCAGGAATGCACGTGATAATCAGCTGTAATCATAGTATTTACTCCTTTTTATGAAATTTGTACAATGTCAGTAATATCCGGTGAAGTAATCATGGAATAATTTGTATAATACACTACGAATCCTGGTTTACCGCCGCTTGGTTTCTTTACATTCTTTTTCTCAGTATAATCGATTTCTACTTTATCTGTATCACGACCTTTGGAATAAAAAGCTGCTAGTCTGGCTGCTTCTTCAAAGGTTTTATCAGGCAACTGGGCACCATTTGATTGTACAATTACATGGGAACCAGCCATTTTCTTTGCATGGAACCACCAATCCCCGCCGGTTGCGAATTTAAAGGTGAGCTCATCATTTTGATAATTGTTCTTACCAACATAAATATGAAATCCATCCGAGGAGATATAATGAAAGGGCTTACTCGTAACCTTCTGTTTTTTATTTCCCTTTGCTCCTGGTTTGCCAGCTTGGAATCTGCGTTTTACATAACCGTATTCCATTAATTCTTCTTTTAATTCCACTAAATCCTCTTCAGCCAGGGCAATGTCAAGGGAAGTACGGATGGAATCCAAATGTACCAGATCCATCTTGGTTTCTTCAATTAAGGAACCTAACGCATCATAGGTTCGCTTTAATTTGTTATATTTATCAAAATAGCGTTTGGAATTCTCTATCGGAGTTAATGTTGGGTCCAGTGGAATGGTAATCTCCTCATTCGTATAATAATTTTGTGCTGTCATTGACTTTGCACCGACTTCGACATCATAACCATATGCATTAATAAGTTCACCATATACTTTATACTTATCTCTTTTCTCGGTATCCTTCATCTGTTTTAACTGCAATTCATATTTTTTAGTATTCCGATCAATGGCATTTGCTACAATTTTACGCAAATCTGCAGATTTTTGACGTATTCGGGTCACCGTATTTTTAGAAGCATAGTAGGATTCTAAAACCATGGAAATAGAAGGATATTCTTTTGTCTCAAGGTTAGCGTAACAGGTGAGAGGAGAACAGGAGAATTCAACTGGAACACCGTCTTCAAAAACGATATTTGGTGTATAATTATGTGTTTTGATCTCTTGTATCAAACGTTCAAAATTTTTATATAAATGCAACCCTTCGGTATCTTTTAAAGAACTGGTAGAGGCTTCGGAATCCATGGAGGCACGGTAGCAGAGTTCATTTGCCATCAGCGGACTAAAGCCAGTGAGTGTTGAATAGATTGCTTTCCCTAGCGGTAATGGTTTCTTTAAAACATGTTCTGCAAAGCTATCGTAGTCAATCTGCAGTGGATTCAGTTTTTCACCGGTGTGCACAATACTGTATTCCCTGCCGGGTAACACCTCACGGACAGAGGAGACAAGGTGTGAGATATGCTTAATACTATCCACGATTTTAAAGGATTCATCACAAAAAATGATATTACTATGCTTGCCCATTAGTTCAATTATCAGGTATTTAACACAGGCATCTCCTAATTCATTCAGATGTTCAATCTTAACCTGTATGATACGTTCTAACCCGGGTTGTATAATATCAACGATTTTTGCACTGTTTAAATGCTTTCTAAGCAGCATGCAAAAACCAGGAGCTGTCATAGGGTTTGGTTTGTTTTCTTCGGTTAGATAAATCAAAGGTAAACTAGCACCTGCTGATATAAATAATTTATAATTTTCTCTGTTATTTTTAATTGTTAATACTAATTCATCTTTCTCTGGCTGTGAAATCTTATTGATTCTGCCGTTGATAAGTTTTTCTTTTAATTCATATATAATGTTGGATATTACAAGACCATCTAATGCCATTTTAACTCTCCTTATCAATGAAATAACATGATTGCAGACTCTTACCATGTAGTATAGCATTTGAAACATTGAGAAGCAATCCAATTTTAAAACTTCAAGAGATATCGTAAATTTACAAAAACATCCATAAAAAAACAAAATCCCTTGATTTCTAACTAATAAGTAAGATATAATACACTAAGATTCAGGTTTCATAAACCTTAAATAATATTGTGTAGAAGGATCTGTAACGTATGGAGAAAAATATTTCTAGAAAAATAATGCTAACAACTGTTATTATAATGCTTATTTTTTCAACTTCCATTCCAGCAACAGCAGCAAATAAGAATAGGCTAATCATTGTTGGAGACTCCAGAACCTACAATATGTGCCAATGGGTTTCAGCTACGAATCAAACCGTATTTATTGCAAAAAATGGTCAGGGCTATTTATGGTTTGAAGAAGAAGCGGTTAATAAAGTAACTAAGTTAGTTAAGGCAGGAGATTCTATTGTTATATGGTTAGGCGTAAATGATTACTTTCAAAATATGAAAGGACAAGACAGCTGGAAAGTATATGCAGAGAAAATAAACAATTTGTCAGAAAATGAATGGTCAGGCTGTAAGATTTATGTTGCTTCTGTCGGATATGTTGATAGAAACCGTATGTTAGATTATTACGGGAAGGTGACTAGAACGAACATTACAAGACTCGATAGAAACAGAAAAATGAAAGGAATAAAGGAATTTAATGAAAGTCTATGTAAAAATCTATCCAAAAACATTACCTGGTTGGATACATATGAAGTAATTGGCATTGACCACAGTGATTCTAATTATATTCCTGAAGATATCTGGGCCACAAGAACGAATGGCCAGAAGGATGGCTTGCATTACGGACAGGCAAAAACAAAGCAAGTATATGATTTTTTTATCGAAAGTACAATTGGAAAAGCAAATTAAACATTTTATGGTTGGTAATATATGCAAAGTGATTGATTTATTTTCTACGTTGTATTGACTTGTAGTTTCTAATCATCTATAATAAAATAATGTCCATATCGTGGGATAAAATAAAATTATCATTATCAAATGAAAGAACGTGTGAATATGTTAAAAAGTATGACTGGCTTTGGCAGATGCGAAGTACTTAGTGAAGAACGAAAGATAATAGTTGAAATGAAGGCAGTAAATCACCGGTATTGTGATATTTCCATTAAGATGCCAAAAAAGCTTAGCTTCTTTGAAGCTGGCATAAGGAATGTATTAAAGCAGTATATTAGCCGTGGTAAGGTAGATGTATTTATAACATATGAAGACTACACGGAAAACAATGTTTGTGTGAAATATAACGAAGATATTGCTAGAGAATACTTGCAAAATCTTAAAAAAATGAGTGATACCTTTCAGATTGAGAATGATATTCGTGTTTCTGCTCTATCTAGATTTCCGGATGTTTTTACTTTAGAGGAACAGACCATTGATGAGACCGAACTGTGGAAATTAATCGAAAAAGCCGTGCGTTCAGCAGCTGAACAATTTGTACAAGCGAGAATTGCAGAAGGCGAGAATCTGAAAAATGATTTGGTTAACAAATTAGATGATATGAAAGAACTGATCCATTATATTGAAGTCAGATCTCCGCAGATTGTTAATGAATATAGGCAAAAACTCTCTGCCAAGGTTAGTGAATTACTTGGTGATACCAAACTTGACGAGAGTGTGTTAGCAACAGAAGTGGTACTCTATGCGGATAAAATCTGTGTTGATGAAGAAACGGTACGTTTAAGAAGTCATATTCAGAATATGGTAAGCACTTTAGATGCAGGTGAAGAGATTGGGCGTAAATTAGACTTTATTGCACAGGAAATGAACCGAGAAGCAAATACTATCTTATCAAAAGCCAATGATTTGGATGTATCCAATAAGGCAATTGATTTAAAGACTGAAATTGAAAAGATACGGGAACAAATTCAGAATATCGAATAGCATAATAAATTTTTATTATTGAAATGGGGTTGTGATATTGAACCGTTTGGTAAACATTGGATTTGGTAATGTAGTCAATTCCAATAAGATCGTAGGTATAATCAGTCCGGAAGCTGCGCCGATAAAAAGAATGGTGCAAAATGCAAAGGACATGGGAACAGCGATTGACGCCACTTGTGGAAGAAAAACAAAGGCAGTTATTGTTACGGACAGTGGTCACTTATTTTTATCCGCATTATTACCGGAAACTATTACGAACAGAGTAAATAGCAAAGATGGAGCGGATATGGTATATACAATAGATAGAAATAATAATTTTGATAAATTGGAAAGAGAAGCGTAAGCTTTTAAGAAAGGAGTTTATTATGTTACACCCATCCTACACAGATTTAATGAAAGTTGTAAACAGCGATGTTGAACCAGGAGAACAGCCAGTTGTCAATAGCAGATATTCCATCGTATTAGCAACCGCTAAAAGAGCTAGACAGTTAATCGATCATGCAGAACCATTGGTTGACAGTGCCTCTGGAAAACCACTTTCCGTCGCAGTGGAAGAGTTATATGAATCAAAGATTAAAATAATTAATGAAGATGAGACCGAAGTGAATAATTAAAAATTTAAACATTTAATATTAATCTTTGGTTCACATAGCACTTTTGTATAGTATCCTCGTAATCATGGAAGAGCGTTACATGTTCCTTCATATTAGTGATATTGTGTAAGAGTGCTTTCTTATATCAATGGAGAACATTATGGAAGTGAAAAACAGTAATGATAAAGCCATAGTTATTGATGCATTGGAAAAAGACATGGTAGAACAAACAAATAATGAAATAAACTATGTGAAGGAAATTGTACATATGGTTTTATATTTTGTTATTGTTATTTGTTCTGTTCTTTTCATTCATAATTTTATTGGACAGCAGATAGAAGTAAGCGGCAGCTCAATGGAAAGTACATTACATGACAATGATCATTTAATATTAGAGAAGGTGACCTACCAATTTGATCAGCCGAAGCGATATGACATCGTCGTCTTCCGGCCATATGAAAATACTACCGATACAAATGGCTTTGATGATGTGTATTATATTAAAAGAGTAATTGGACTTCCAGGAGAGTCTGTACAAATTATTGACAGCGCTATCTACATTAATGGAAAGTTGTTAGAGAAAAATTATGGAAAAGATGCAATAGCAGATTCCGGCATTGCAATAGATGAAATTGTTTTAGATGATGAAGAGTATTTTCTATTAGGAGATAATCGAAACAATAGTAAAGACAGTAGGGATTTTAGCATCGGTGCAGTAAAACGATCCGCTATCATTGGGCGCGCATGGATAAGAGTATGGCCTTTAAAGGATTTTGGTATATTAGAGCATCAATAAATAGAAATAAATATTTTAAGGGAGAATAAATATTGTGGAGAATGAGAAAGAAAATGAATTTTTGAAAGAGAAAGATATGAATACTGGTGATGTAGTTGATTCGACAAATGCCAGTGTTCATGGTGATACTTTGGATGAACTGGAACCAATTGTTATTTCGGATATGCCTAAAAAAAAGAGCAAAAGGATTTCCATAATTTTAGAACTACTAATGTATGTAGTTATTATTTATGCATGTGTATATTTCATCCCAACGTATGTTATGCAAAGAACCATTGTAGATGGTCCATCTATGGAAAATACTCTACATGATGATGAAAGTCTACTAGTAGATAAAATTGTATATAAGTTAAACGGTTTAAAACGTTTTGATATTATTGTATTTTATCCCTATGGACGAGAGGAAAAAGACTATTACGTAAAGCGAATTATTGGATTGCCTGGTGAGACTGTGCAGATTGTGGGCAGTGATATTTATATAAATGACATATTACTAAACGAAGACTATGGAAAGAATCCAATCGACTATCAAGGTCTTGCTGCAGCCCCACTTACTCTTGGACAAGATGAATTCTTTGTCTTAGGAGACAACAGGGAAGTAAGTAAAGACAGTAGATATGAAGAGGTTGGTCCGGTTTTACGGGAAAATATCGGAGGCCGTTCCATGCTACGTATCTGGCCATTAAACAAGTTTGGCTTAGTTGATTAAGATGGTATAGGCTAAAACTGCAGAAAGCACACTGGTCAAAGTTCCGATCAAATAGTATTCTCCAAATTGCTGATTCTTTGAAATCATTTCGTAGCGTGCGATTGATTTTGCAGTTAGAATTAGTCCAATTGCAGAGAATTGGCCTATATTAATGAATAACGAAATGATAACACGCTCTAAAAAACCGATGATTGCACCGGTTTTTTTGCTGTTGACATGCATGATAATGGTATGTTCCTGCCTAATCTTACTTCTTTCCAACGAAGCACTATGCAGGTGCATTCCCTCCCTATAATCTTCTACGTGTTCTTCTTGTATGGGTTTATAAGCTGAAAAAATCTTTTCGAAAGTTATGTTGACCGGTTTATAGATGAATAATATCAGTAGAATCCATTGAACAGTGTTTATGGAATTCAAATGAAGAAATTCCATAAAATCCTGAAGGAAATTGATTGGTGTTATTAGAATATCACCAATAAAATAACATAGAAAAACAATTGTCATCATATGAATTCCTTGATCAACTAAATAAATTAGCCATTCTTTTTCTTGTAGAAAACGTGGTTTCTTTTTTTAGCTATTTTTATAATACCATACTTTAGTAAATCAATGAAGAAATGAATAGTAGTTGCAGTCATCAATGCGATTACAAGTTTTATTGATTTATTAGAGAATAGAAAAATACTCATAAAAGGAAGGCTATATAATAATCCGTGTAAAAGCAGTCCTCTTAGCATATTAGATTTTAGTTTAGCAAGTTTATCTGTCTGTAGATAATAATCTCCAATGACATGTGCAAGTAGAATGATGAGTAAAAGTTTATTTTCCACCCAGTTCACCCCAGTTCTCTTTTAAAATATCTTTAATAGAAGATTTGACTGATATATAATCATAATATCCAGCAGCTTTTAACCGCCTTTGTACACTAGATTGTTCAATTCCCAACTCTATTGCTGCTTCCTTCTGATTTTTATTCTCCAGGATGATCAATTTAAGTAAAGTACGTTGCTTATCCGTCCAGTTTCTTTCTAAATAAGAGCATAACTGGAGACTGCTATTGATTAGTGTAATAAGATCTAAATGAGTATCCGCTTTTAACATGATGTTTGTACTTCCAAACATCTTACCTCTTTCGCATATTTTTATGTAATTCATCATCTCTCTGGCATAATGGTAGGCGGGCCCATCAGCGCCGATCGCCATATCTTTTATGATCTCTGTTTCAATATTTCCAATACCAATTCCAAAGCGTATTCTTACTGGGAACATTTCAAATTGTATGCGGTCTATAATCTGCAAAATATTACTTGCAGAAGACAGCAGTCCTTGAAACTCATCTCCCAGAGTGATAATAAATTTGGCTGAAACCTCTTGATTAAATTCAGTATTAATTTGGTCCAGTACATCTTTTAGTTGTATCTGAATATTTCTTCTGTCTGGAATGCTCTTAGAATGAATGATATCTCCGATGATTGCAACATACATAACGGGTCCCCCTTCTAGTATCGTGTTATATCACAAATTATTATACCATAAACAACTTCCAATTTCAAGAAAATACAGTGGTCAAAACTGCATATCAATACAATATGCACCCAAAACTGCATAATACACGAATATGCAACACCTGGATTTGTCTTTTGCAAAAAAAGCTAATCTTGAGTTTCCGCAAATTGCAATTGAAAAACAGGAAAGTCTTACCAAAGTGCCAATCTGCCGTTTTTCGAATTGTATAAGTGTGGCAGTACATTGATTAGAGGCACTTTAATAAGCCCCGCTTG
>JAEZVF010000084.1 GCA_023443225.1 Bacillota bacterium | reverse complement strand
CAAGCGGGGCTTATTAAAGTGCCTCTAATCAATGTACTGCCACACTTATACAATTCGAAAAACGGCAGATTGGCACTTTGGTAAGACTTTCCTGTTTTTCAATTGCAATTTGCGGAAACTCAAGATTTCCTTGTACTGATACTACCCCGCAAAACTTCTATCTACGTTTTAGTCAATACGTAAGCATCTATTAAAGACACCAAGAATTTACAATATAATTTATTATTATTGGTAATACTAATTAATAATACAAATTAGTATTAAAATTCAAATAATTTGCATTAAATAACCTATTGTTTAGACAATTGTTTTGCCCCATATTTTTACATATTTTGATTATATAAACTACAATTATCATTACTTACAAAACAAATATTCGTGCTTGACACTGCTTTTCCTATTCGACAACAGTGGTTAAAAATTGTGGATAATGTGGATAACTCGGTGTATAACTCCAATTCCGTGTAAATTAGGCGTTTAAAATTGTGGATAACTATTTGGATAAAATTAATGATTTTGTGAGTGACTTTTGCTCGTACAAATCAATCAATCTCATTTTGTGCATTTTGTATAGCATCCAATTTGTCAATAGTACTTTTGGAGATACTAGATCAAAAATAAAAAAACATACTATTTGATGAAATATTAACAATATTCAAAACATTCACCCAATAGATTATATCTTAGCAAACCAGCACAATACCGTAAACAATGCCGAAAGAATAAAAAATAGGCCCTATATTATTAGCAAATATAGAACCTATTTTTAATTCTAATTTAACGAATCTATAATAACTAGGGGTATGTGATTTCAAATCACATACCCCAACTTTACATTAAACTTCTTTACATTTATCCTTTTAAATAACACTATAATACAAATTACAATATTCTTCTAACCTTATAAGGTGTACGGTAATTGTATGCTGAAATCTTAATACCTTCTCTTCTATTACTAGCATGTACTACCTGATTGTTACCGATATAGAGTGCTACGTGATTTACATTACCGCTACTGTTACAATAGAAGATCAAATCTCCCGCCTGGCGATTGCTTAAATCAACTTCATAACCGGCACTTGAAGATTGTGAGCTTGAAGTTCTGCTAATTGAATATCCAAAATGTGAATAGATAGACTTAACAAATCCAGAGCAATCTGCACCGCTTGTTAAACTTTCACCACCCCAAACATAAGGATTACCAACAAATTTAACTGCATAATCAGCGATAGCCTGTCCTGAGGAAGAACTGCTGCCACTCGATTCATTACTGCTTTGTGAATTTGAAGATTCTTTCTTAGCAGAATCTTTTTGTGTTGCAGTCTTTTCTGCTCTTTCTTTACTTGCCTGTTCAGATTTCCGTTTTGCTTCCTGTTCTTGTGCAAGTTGTTCTAATCGTTCAATCTCGGCTTGTCTTGCAGCTTCTTCAGCGGCTAATTTGGCCTGCTCCTCTTCGATAGATATAGCATATTCAAACTTAACCGAAATCTCTATGTAGTCTTTTGATACAAATCCTGATTCGCCGCCAGCGTCGCCGTCACCATCATCGATCTGTATCTTAACCCAATCCTTAAACTCTTTTATTACGAAATAAGTCTCACCTTCAGGAATCAAGGTTGTAGTAATTGCATCTATACTCTTACCTTCTCTAACTCGGAGTGTCTGAGTACCTACGACCGTCGCATACTTTGTTGCATACTTGTCAATTAAAGCTTCTGCTTCTGGTCCAATCGCTAGATAAGTAGCATTAATATAACCTTCTACATTACCCGACTTAATCTTTACCCACTCTCCTACGTATTCCAATATATCGGTAGCACAACCCTGATATAATTTTCCTACGATTTCACTTTCCGTATTCGCTTCTGATCTAATATTAACATAGTCATTCGCTATAGATATACCCAGATTCGCATATGGAGAAACCACTCCGGTAACCTCTGTATCGTTATCTGTTTCCGTTTCTTCTTTTTGAGCGTCTTGGGCCGTTGCATCCTCTTGTTTCAGTGTCTCCATAAATTCATCAATTGGATCGGTTTCCTGTGTTACTTCTGTTCCTGAATATATGTCGAGAGAAGCACTGATCCCTGCTAATCCTAAATCAGAGATTTTATATGTACCGGGGCTAGCGGTTACCGCAACGCCGGAACTTAACGAAATTATTAAAGCTGATGTACATACAGTCGTTCTTAAAACTGACAGTTTTATCATCGGAAAGTTACCTCCTTGTGATTTAACGTTATTAACGTGTTCATTCGTGTTAAATATAAATTAAATATTACAAAATTATTAAATTTATGAGGTAATTATATCAAACATGGCTGTTACTGTCAACCTTAACTTGGCTGCATGTGTAAGTTTTTGTAGATTTTTTCATTCAAAATGACAGTTTTACTAGAGTTTCGCTGCAAAAAATCATAATTATAGACAATTCAAATAACGTTCTACTGCTGTAATGGAATTAGCACCATCCGATGTGGCTGTAACAATCTGTCTTAACTCTTTGGTCCGTATATCTCCAGCCGCAAAAATACCTGGTATATTTGTCTCACAATTCTCTCCTGCAATGATGTATCCATTGTCATCTAAATCTATGATATCCTTATACACTTCTGAATTAGGCTTATTTCCAATCGCAATAAATACACCGTCTACATCTAAGTCTACAGTTTCTTCTGTATTACGATTTTTAACCTTTATCTTTTCCACCTGTTCCTTGCCAATAATCTCTTCTACAACGCTATCCCAGATAATTTCAACATTTTCCATAGAGACCAATTTCTTAATATAACTTTTTACTGCTCTAAACTCATTTCGACGATGAATCACATATACTTTTTTGCAAAGTCTAGAAAGGAAAATAGCATCTTCAACTGCAACATCACCACCACCTACAACTGTAGTTACTTTGTTTTTAAAAAATGCACCATCACAGGTAGCACAATAAGATACTCCAACACCGGATAACCTTTCCTCACCCTCCACAAGCAACTTACGTGGATTGGCACCAGTTGCTATAATAACAGTTCTTGATTTATAAGTGTTCCCATCTTCCAATTTTACATTTTTAATTCCATCTTCAACGGAAAGCTTAGTAACTTCTCCTGTAATAAATTGCATATCTAAGCGGTCACAATGCTCACGGAACTTTGTGCCTAAATCATATCCACTAATGTAGGGGATTCCAGGATAATTATCTACCTCCGAGGTGTTAATAATCTGTCCACCGCTGATTGGCGCTTTCTCAATAATAATAGTATCCAATTCAGCTCTCCCTGCATAAATTGCTGCTGCTAATCCTGCCGGACCAGAGCCGATAATAATTAAATCATATACTTTATTCATAATTGGTCTCCTTCCTTCGTTGAAAGCTTATTCAAAGCTTTTTGTTATATAATTTTATAAATCAAATTATAGTTTTTATTATTAATAAAAGTTTTAAATCTATTTCATTTTATTATACCTTATGTTATAATAAGTAATAAGTCCTATATACTATGCCGAATAGTAACTTTCATATCCAAAGGAGGAATTGTATGGACATAGCAATGACATCTATGATACTCAGTCAAAATCAGGCAATGACAAGCATAGGTACTGCGGTACTAGCTAAGAGTCTGGATACAATTGAAGTAAGCGGTGATAATCTTGTAAAAATGATGGAGTTATCTGTTAATCCAAATCTTGGTCAAAATGTAGACATAAAGCTTTAAATCGAAAGTACCTTATATTTCTTATATCCGGAAAGTATAAGGTACTTTTTATCTGTTTTATGGATTCATAAGATAAATAGCAGAGGATACTAGTTCTTCTAGCGGTTGTTCAGGGATAGACTTTGCGTACCATTCATTTGTGATCATTATAATAATACAAATGGCAATTCCAAAGAGTAAACTGAATGTAATTAAACCTCTTTTTTTCACAACCGTATCTTCTACAGTATTCGGTAATAGTATACCTTCATTATTGATTGTTGAATCTTTTCGAAAAATATTTTTAACAGATTCCCATCTTCCTGAGTTTCTTGCGATTGTTCGATAAACAATAAATGCTAAAATTGTAGGAACAATTGCTGTTAACCCGTATTGCAGAACCATAGCTAGGTCTAGGCTTTCCGCGGAACTATTTTGCACTGCGTCTATCATTTCTTTTGCATTAAATTTCTCCGAACCATACATTCGTTCTAAAAGATACAACAATTTTGGATATACCTCCAAAAGTAAAACCGAAGCACCATTGATAATGAAGTGTATAATCATTGTCGATATAATGGAGTTCGTTGCCTCTATTAAAAGAGCAAATACAATTCCCATAGCAAATGCATAGGAAAACTGGTTAATATTTCCATGCATGAGGCCAAATAAGAAAGCGCTGAGTAACATTCCTTTTAATGGGTTAACCTTTCTATATTCATTATAAAAGATTCCACGATAAACAGCTTCTTCTAATATGCTGGGTATAAAAGCTACTATAAAAATACTCAATAGGAAGCTATTATTTTCTACTATATTATTTATTACATTCGAAATATCATTTCGTACAAATAACAAAGAAATGGCATTGATAAAATTCATCAAAGGCGTAATAAGAAACGCAAATAGGACAATTAGCACCACACTGGATAACCCAATCTTATGAAAGCGAATCGCTTTACACGGATTGATTTTATAAATCATCAAATAAGCAATGGATGGAATAACTAAAATTACTTGAGACGACAGCAATATAACTAGATTATTGTCTGTATACCCTCTTAATACCTCATTCAAGAACGATCCAGCTATTGAAATAAATATGGTAGCCAAAAAAACTCGATTTATTGATTTCACCCTATCCATAAGATATTACTCCTGTTTTTCTATTTTCTTCACTAATACATTTAGCCAATTCTCATTGCTTCGATCCGCTCTTATATCTGGAGTTTTCCATATCTCTATTAATTCCAATTCATCAAACTTAGAAATAAGTTCTTTCATAGGCTTAGTTTTATAATCATTAAAGTACCTTCCATTACGAAATCCAGAAAATTCTCCATGTTTAAAAGACATGTAAAGCACACCACCAGACTTTAAGCTTTTGACTATTCTGTCTAACACATCCTCCAGCTCAGTCGATGTTATATGCAATAAGGAAGCACAGGCCCACACACCATCAAATACTTCCTGAAAATCCAATTCGTTAAACTGCAAATTCAGAACATCTTGACCAATATGTATTGAAGCTAATTCACATAATTCTTTCGAACCATCAACAGCAGTTACATCAAAGCCCTTTTCAATAAAGTATAAGCTATCTCTGCCCGAACCACATCCTAAATCCAAAATCTCCGCACTTTCCGGTAAATAGTTGATGAATCTATCCGATGTTTCTTCCATATTCAATTCCACTGTACTTTCAAAATAAATATTAGCGTACTTATTATAGTAATCTATCGAGTCCAACAAAACCCATCCTTTCAAGTAAACGTTGATTTCCTCCGTTTATTTTTTACACGATACTTTAATTATATACCAATTGTACAAGTATTTCACTACTTTTATAAAAAATTAATAAAGCCGTATTTTATGTGCTTCTTGAGTTTCTTTTTGAACCATCTCTTAGAAATATAATAATTCAAATAATCCCAATTATCAATCCTCTTTTTTCTTCCTTCCTGTATATTACCTTTTCGTAAAATCATTCCCAATTTTCATCCGTGTTCATTACAAAAAGAAGTATCTAAATTAAGAAAAAAATGTTATAATATAAACCAAATGAAAAAAAGGAGCCTACAATGTATAGTTTTGACAGCAGAGTTCGATATAGTGAAGTGGATAAAGATCGGAAAATGGATTTATATTCTATCATTAATTATTTTCAGGATTGTACTACCTTCCATTCTGAAGATATTGGGAAGGGTATAGATTATCTGCGTAATAGAAAACGTGTTTGGATTATTAACTCCTGGCAGATTGTTATTAATCGTTTCCCTGTTCTGGGTGAAAATATTACTGTCTCTACTTGGCCATATGATTTCAAAAGTATGTATGGGTATCGTAATTTTACAATTACAGATAGCACGAATCAAGTCACCGCAGCTGCAAACTCAATATGGGTTCTTATGGATACAGAAACAAATCATCCAACAAAAGTTACACAGGATGATGTCATTGGTTATAATAGCCAAGAGAAATACGATATGGAATATGGACCTCGTAAAGTTATTATTCCAGGAAACCTTACAACTTTAGATGAATTCCGGGTTATCCGTTCCAATATCGATACTAATAATCATGTAAATAATGGACAATATATTAAAATGGCAGAAGAATTATTACCTGCCGGTTTTAGAATCCGACAAATGCGAGCTGAATATAGAAAATCCGCAGTATTAGGAGATATTATTGTACCGAAAATATCATTGGAGAAAGATACTTTTACTGTAGTATTAGCTTGTACAGATGATACACCGTATACTATTATTGAATTTCTTAAGGCATAATGAAGGAGTGCGAGACATATTATGATAAAATTAGGCGAACTACAAACCCTTGAGGTAAATAAAAAGACCGACTTCGGTGTTTATTTGTGTGAAAAAGGGCAGAATGAAACCAGAATTCTATTACCAAAGAATCAGGTTCCAAAAGATCTAACTACAGGCGATGAAATTGAAGTTTTTATTTATAAGGATTCTGAAGACAGACCAATAGCCACTACAACCATTCCGAAACTAACTCTTGGCAAAACCGCTTTATTATCGGTAAAGGAAGTAACCACGATTGGTGCCTTTTTAGATTGGGGACTAGTCAAAGATTTGTTACTGCCATTTAAGGAACAAACAGAGAGGGTACACTCAGGAGATGATGTATTAGTAGCACTGTATATTGACAAAAGCGAACGTCTATGTGCAACTATGAAGGTTTATGACTATTTGAACTGCAATTCCCCATATCATGAAGGTGATCGTGTTATAGGTACTGTTTATGAAATTATAGAGTCCTTCGGTGCATTTGTGGCTGTGGACAATTGTTACTGCGCATTAATACCAACAAAAGAATTGTTCCGTAAATTAAAAGTAGGTGACAGTGTAGAAGCAAGAGTAATCGGCGTAAAAGAGGATGGAAAACTAGACCTAAGCATTCGGGAAAAATCATATGTGCAAATGGATTCAGATGCAGAATTAATATTCCAAAAGTTACAAGAGGCTTCTGGTTTCTTGCCATACCATGATAAAACTGATTCTACTGTTATTAAGGCACAATTCAACTTAAGCAAAAATGCATTTAAAAGGGCAATTGGAAGGCTTTATAAAGAAGGTAGAATTATCATCACAGAATCCGGTATAACTATAGTACAAAAATAACATTATTCCATTATATTAATAACAATAACTCCAAGAATAAGCAGATATGTCCCGTCTATTCTTGGAGTTTTTTCCTTGTATTATTATACTGTTATGTATTAATTTTTATTCGTATTCTGGCTATTTAGAAATCTCATTTTAGGATTATCTTTGTAATCCCTTCTCTTTTGTACTTTTGGTTCTGGTTCACGATAAATATTACCTAAATTATTTGCTAATTTATCTTTGCATGATTGGCAGAACCTTCCCGTCTTTATAGTGACCCCGCATTTTTCACATTCAATACCAACTAAGGACTCATCTGAAAATGCAAGTCTTTCCTCTCTTACCCATTTCTGTATCTGTGGTATAGTAACGTCATTTTCTTCAGATACTTCCTGCATTCCTGCTCCTGGGTGATTATAGATATATTCTTTTACTTGGCTAAACTTCTCATCCAGCGCTCTGTTACATGCCGGGCAAATTGGTGCTCCACCAATATAATTAAATAATTTCCCACAGGTTTTACAATTACGTACATCCATGATTATTCCTCCTTAATATCCTTTACCAATGCTTATGGTGATAAAATAAACCTTTTTTATACCGTTTTGCATTAATATATTTGTGCATGCTTCAATCGTACTCCCAGTTGTATAAATATCATCAACCAGTAAAGCTGTATCAATAATACCATTATATGTCATCCGCTCTTCTTCATCAAAAATAAATGCCTTTTCCAGATTCTTAAGACGCTCTTTATCATTTAACTGTTTTTGCGGTAAAGTATTCTTATCTCTCTTTAAAAGATATGATAGCACAGGTATGTTAAGCCTTTTCCCAATTCCTTTTGCTAATATATCTGCTTGATTGTACCCTCTTTTCAATTGTTTCGATTTGTGAATAGGGACCGGGACCAAAACATCAGGAGAAATACTCATAATGCTATCATGGAACTTCTTTACTAATTCCTGTACATAGAATTCCCCATACTCTCTTCTCCCATGATACTTGAAATCTGCAATGGACTTTTTCATGCATTCGTCATATATCCATAAGGAAAACCCGTTTGTATAGTGGTATCTTTTGCTTTCACAATCATGACAGTATTCTTTTTCTTCAGAGTCTATTGGTTTACTACATTTTTTGCATCGTGGTTCTTCGATTGGTTTCAATCT
Source organism: Bacillota bacterium (assembly GCA_023443225.1). Taxonomy (GTDB): domain Bacteria; phylum Bacillota; class Clostridia; order Lachnospirales; family Lachnospiraceae; genus Anaerocolumna. The sequence continues at coordinate 26,422 of JAEZVF010000084.1, read as the reverse complement.
GCTACTGCAATCGGTACATGCAAGACCTCCCCTTGGCACAGCTATACCTCCGCAGACTGGGCACCTCCTAGGATATAAGATATCGATAATTGTATTTATCAAGTGTTTCCCCCTCATAAATTAACACTGTTTAAAATAATCTCTTAGGATATACTCCAAGATCAATCAACTTACGAATAGAGTCAATTACTGACTGCTTATCTTCTTTATAGGTAACTCCAAACCATTTATCTTTGGTTTCTAAAATCCGAACTTCTGCTTTACCTTCTTTTACGAGATTGCCTACTACTTCTGGAAGTAAATATTCTGATTTTAAGTCACCTTCTGGAATCTCATTTAGAAATGTTACAAAGCCTAATCTCAGTTCTTCTAGGATTTCTGGAGTGAAGCCCCACATATTCATAGATACCGGCCCATTAATGTTAAGTGCAATCGTTTCTCCTGCTTCATTCAATCCTTGGGCTTTTCCACCTACCTGCTCTACCCCTTTAGTTTCTATGATATCCACAAGATATCCCTCTTCATTGGACTTACAAACTCCTCTTGTTACCGTTCCATTCTCACTTAATGTATTACCCAGAATAAATCCTGCCATACAAAATTGATAGATACCAGATTTTTCTTTCAAATTTATTAAATAATCATGAATTTTTGCAAACCCTTCCTTTCCATAGTAATCATCTGCATTGATTACTGCAAAAGGCTCTTTTATTACATCAATACAAGAAAGAATAGCCTGTCCTGTTCCCCAAGGTTTCGTTCTGCCATCTGGTAATTTGAACCCAGCAGGTAGATAATCGAGATCTTGATAAACATATTCTACTTCCACTTTTTCAGAAATACGATTTCCTATAATTTCTTTAAAATCATTTTCTAAGTCTCTTCTAATAATAAAGATTACCTTATTAAATCCAGCCTCTATAGCATCATAGATGGAATAATCCATAATTATTTCTCCACTGGGCCCTACTGGCTCTAATTGTTTTATTCCTCCATATCTGCTACCTAATCCTGCTGCCATAATTACTAATGTCGTATTTTGCATATTGCCCTCCAAAATATAAAATATATATATACCAATATTATAACCCTATTTTCCATTTTTTGCACCATTAAATTGTTAGTTCCTTAATCCTAGCCGTAAGACTGGAGTATCTTTGCTGCTCACTTTCATTGTCAATCATCTGCTGAATCGTATCTTCGCTTCCTACTATCAATACACAATTCTTAGCTCTTGTAACGGCAGTATACAGAAGATTTCGGTTAAATAGCATCCTAGGTCCGGTCAATAGAGGCAAAATTACGGCTGGGTATTCACTTCCCTGGGATTTATGAATTGTTATAGCATAGGCTAATTCTAATTCATCCAGCTGACTAAAGGAATATTCCACTAATCTGCCTTCTTCAAATTCTATTGTAGCCTGTTCTGCAAAAAGATTAATTTCCTTAATAACACCCATATCACCATTAAATACACCAGTACCGCTTTCTGTCGTTATGCCATAACGACTTTTAACCTCCCACGTAAGTTGATAATTATTCTTCGTCTGCATTACTTTATCACCTTCGCGAAAAATACCCTGTGCATACTCTTTTTCCTTTTTTCCACCATTTCCTGGATTTAAGTATTGTTGAAGTTCACGATTAAGATTCTCTACACCCAAATCCCCCTTTCGCATTGGCGTAAGTACCTGAATTTCAAAGTTCGTAGTATTATAGTACCTCGCCATCTTCAAAATATTCACTTTGATGGTTTCAATAATTACCTTTACATTATCTCTTCGTAAGATGAAAAAGTCCTTGCTCTTATTATTCAGCATTATAGTTTCACCTGCGTTAATTTTATGGGCATTAACAATAATATCACTTTCTGTAGCCTGGCGGAATATCTTCGTTAACTTTACTACGTTATAGTTATGGGAGTTAATAATATCTTTTAAAATATTTCCCGGTCCAACGGACGGAAGTTGATTGATATCTCCAACTAGAATTAATCTAGTACCAACGGTAATTGCTCTTAAGAGAGCATGCATTAGGCTGATATCAACCATGGACATTTCATCAATAATGATAACATCGGCCTCTAGAGGATTTTCCTCATTCCTTTCAAATACCATCTTCTGATCAAAATCACCGGACATTTTAGATATTTCTAATAAACGGTGCATGGTCCTAGCTTCATAACCAGTTGTTTCCGTCATCCTTTTTGCAGCTCTGCCTGTAGGTGCAGCCAACAATATATCCATGCCCTCAGCTTCAAAAAAACGAATAATGGCATTTATAGTAGTCGTTTTACCTGTACCAGGACCACCTGTTAGGATGAGAATTCCATTTCTAGCAGCTTCAATGACAGCAGTCCTTTGCATCTCATCCAATACTATTTGGAATTGTTTCTCTACTGCCAGTAAGCGATGTTCAATCTCTGTCGTAGTTAGATCATAGTTAATATTTAAATCACATAACATTTTAGCTGTATTTAATTCCAGGTAGTAAAGACTAGCACTATAAACCTGTACCTCATCAGGATTTCCCCTGATAATTATCTTTTTGTCCATTGCCATATCCATAATACAATGTTCCAGGCCACTGATATCAGTATGAATAAGTTCTGCTGTTTTTTCAGCTAATACCTTTTGGGGCAGGAAAATATGACCTGCTAAACTACCTTGCAGTAATACGTATAAAATAGCTGCTTTCATTCTATAATCAGAATCTTTACCTATTCCTACCCGTGAAGCAATCTCGTCTGCCAATTTAAATCCAATTCCAGTAATATCTTCTGCCAATTTGTACGGATTTTCTTTCACAATATCGTACATTTTATTTCCGTATTCCTTATAAATCTTTACTGCTAATGTCGTTGAAATACCATATTGTTGTAGAAACAACATCGCATCTCTCATTTCCTTTTTCTCATCAAATTGTCTAGCAATTTCACGTGCCATTTTATCACTGATGCCTTTTACCTCTGCTAGACGTTCTGGTTCGTCTTGTATAATTCGAAAGGTATCTGATTTAAACCTTCTTACTATCCTTGCTGCCAATGCTGCACCAATACCTTTGATTGCACCGGAACCCAGATATTTTTCGATTGATTGAAGATCTTCCGGTTCCTTGAATTCATAACCCTCAATCTGGAATTGCTCGCCATACAATTGATGTTCTGTATAGCTTCCTGTAGCTCGAATAAATTCTCCTTCACTAATAAAGGTCAAAGTACCGACGCAAGTCATTTCCACATCGTCATTAACTAAGGAAAAGACAGTATATCCGTTTTCTGCATTTCTAAAAACTATTTTATCTACATATCCTTCCAATACCTCTGACAATTCCTTACCCACCTTTATTCTAAATTCAAAAATAAGAGCAGTTATAAATAACTGCTCCTTACTATGTAGAACACTTAATTAATTACGTTTCATTGATTCATAGAGCATCTGCGCAATTCCCAAATCGCCACTGTCAGTAACGTTTTCAGCATACTTCTGATATAGCATATCACCAAAATAGCTGAGGTACTCATTCTCCTCTTCAGTCTGTGGTACGGATTTCTTCATTTCCTTAAATACCTGTTCCACAAAATAAGATTCGAAGCTTTTACACACATTCATTAGTTCTTCATCTGTAGCATTCTCAAAATCACTTTGTAATTTTGAGTTAAGCTTATTTGTTGCATCCGATGTATTTAAAAGAGATGCAGAATTACTAAGTAATGAATTACTTCCTATGGATATACTCATTCGAATTACCTCATTTCTCTGATAGTAAGTAATGTAACTATACTTACCTACGTAAATTATTCGCCTGTTGTAACATCTCATCAGAAGCAGTAATAGATTTGGAATTCATTTCGTAAGCTCTTTGAGCGACAATGAGATCTACCATTTCATTTACTGCCTGTACATTAGAGCTCTCTAAATAGCCTTGTAAGATTGAACTTTTTGCCAGACCCTCATCTTCTGCTTCAACTCTTGGATCACCAGATGCTGCAGTTGCTTTTAATATACTGCTGGATTGTTTCTCAAGACCTGCAGGATTATTAAATTGTACCAATCCAATCTGCAAGTCAAGAGGCTGGACTTTATCGTTATGATCCTTATAGGATAATTTACCCTGTTCGTCGATGTCAATCGATTTTATATCTAACTCTGGAGGAATTACAATAGGTTCACTATTAATACCCAGAACCGGGTATCCCTCAGAAGTTGCTAACGTTAATCCGTCTCTTCCAATAGAAAGACCAAAGGCCCCATTTCTTGTATATCCAATATTACCATCACCTAATTGTACTGCAAAGAAACCTTTTCCCTTAATTGCTAAATCATAGTCATTGTTGGTCTCTGTTAAGGTACCTTGCGTATATTGAGATACAATTGCTGAATTTCTAACACCAAGTCCGGTTTGAATGCCTACCGGCTTTTCTTCACCTTCTGAATCAGTTGATTTCGCCTGTATTGTCTGATATAACAATGTTTTAAATTGTGCAGTTTCTTTCTTATAAGCCGTTGTGTTAATGTTGGCTAAATTGTTGGATATGGTATCAACATTTGTCTGTTGAGTTATCATACCGGAAGCTGCAGTCCAAAGAGAACGCATCATAGGCTTCTATCCTTTCTTTTGTTTCAAAATTTTTAATCTATCTTACACTTTACCAACAGAATTCACAGCAAGATCTAAAGTACCATCTACGGTTTGTATCACTTTTTGATTCGCTTCATAAGCTCTTGTAATGGTAATCATATCAACCATTTCTGATACTACTACAACATTGGATTGTTCTGTAAATCCCTGTTGCATAGTTGCGTCGGCTGCGTGCGTATTAGCACCTTCCACTGGAATATACCGACTTTCGCCTACCTTGGATAGATATTTATAATCCTCAAAATCCGTGAGAATTACTTTTCCAGATAAAACTCCGTCTGCATAAATAGAACCGTCCGTATCTATAATAACTTCAGCAGTATTCTCCGGAATGGTAATTTCTCCACTCTCACCAAGCAACCGATTTCCGTCTGCATCGCTGATGTAACCATCACGTGTCAGGGTGAAGGAACCGTCTCTTGTGTATTGTACGGATTCGTTCCCGCTTTTATCTTTTACCGACATGTTAAAAAAGCCCTTACCAACTATCGCCAAGTCGAACGTATTTCCAGTCTCTCTTAATGACCCTTGTTCATAATTGGTATAAACCTCACCCATCTTCACCCCAAGATTCATAGTTCCGATAGGTCGGTCATAATATTGCTCGGATGCATCTCTTATCTTTATAGCCAGTACGTTATCAAAGGATTGGTTTGTAACATTATCCTGCTTATATCCCACCGTAGCGGCATTTGCTAGGTTATTGGAAATAATATCAAGACGCTTTTGTTCATTTGCCATACCAGTCCATGCAGTGTATAACCCTCTTACCATAGTCCTCTCCAATCTAAGCAATCATTTAACTTACTCAACTTACTAATCTCTCTTACCGCTTAAAAACTCAACAAATTTTCCTGTTCCGACTGCTACTGCAGTCATAGGGTCTTCAGCAGTCATTGTCGTTATCCCTGTCTTTTCTTCAATTAATTGCTCAAGTCCATAAAGCAAACAACCGCCTCCTGTTAACACAATACCACGCTCGGCAATATCTGATGCCAATTCCGGCGGAGTTTTCTCCAGTACACTATGAACCGCCTCTACAATTTGAGAAGTAGTTTCTCTTAATGCTTCTTCTGTTTCGTCGGAACTAACAGCTATGGTCTTTGGTAAACCAGTAACGAGGTTACGCCCTCTTACATCCATGGTTACAACCTCAGGTCTTTTATATGCAGAGCCAATCTTAATCTTAATGTCTTCGGCTGTTCTTTCACCTATTAGTAAATTATGTTTTTTTCTCATGTATCTGACAATGGCTTCATCGAAATCATCACCAGCAATCTTAATGGAGGTACTAACAACGGTTCCTCCTAAGGAAATTACCGCGATATCAGAAGTACCACCACCGATATCTACAATCATGTTACCACATGGTCTTGAAATATCAATACCAGCACCAATTGCTGCAGCAATTGGTTCCTCAATAATGCTTACTTCTCTGGCTCCTGCTTGATAAGTTGCATCTTCAACAGCCTTTTTCTCAACTTCAGTTACACCACTTGGCACGCAGACGCTGATTCTCGGCTTACGGAACCGTTGTTTACCTGCAGCCTTCTGAATAAAATATTTGAGCATTTTCTCTGTAACCGTATAATCTGAAATAACACCTTGTCTTAATGGACGAACCGCCACGATATTCCCAGGAGTACGACCAAGCATTAACCTTGCTTCTTCACCAATTGCTTTTATCTTATTCGTATCTCTATCAAAAGCAACTACTGAAGGCTCTTTTAAAACTACCCCTTTGCCCTTTATATAAACTAATACACTAGCTGTACCCAAATCAATTCCAATATCACTACCTGACATCATAAATCTCCTTTCAATTACACACGCCTATGTGCAATACCATGATTGCAATCTATAGTCTTCTATTTGTTCATTATTGATTCTCTATTTTTTAACACTTGCTGTTGTCACTCTGTATTGTATACTATAATTTTTTCCAATACGCTGTCAATTAAACATACTTGATTATATTATATACATATTATTGGAATATTTCAAAGGAAATTTTTAAAAATGAGCTATAAATGCAAAATTTAAGAAAGTCTTAATAAAATGTACTCGATTGTAACCATGTACACTGAAAAAGACTGCCAGAAAACGAAAAATAAGTTCCTTTTATCAATTGAGTATCGACTATTTATGATAGAGTCCAAAAAACAGGCTCTATAATAAATGTTGGGGTATGTGATATGAAATCACATATTCCAACATTTTTGTTTTTATATTAAAATACATCTATACGAGACCTCCTCCCTGTTAGTTTCGCGGCTGACATTCCCAAGGAGGTGACATATAGATGTATTCAAATTATATCAAAAAAATCTTAAATCTTGAAGATGTTATTGTAAAAAAAGTTATACAAAAAGATTTATCCGTTGAGTTTTATATTGAAACTAAACCTGCTTTTCATATTTGTCCTTGCTGCGGCCTTAGTACAAAAAGTATTCACGACTATCGTTACCAAAGGATCAAAGATTTGCCATTTCAATTAAAACACTGCTATCTAATTCTTAAAAAACGTAGATATACTTGCTCCTGTGGTAAGAAGTTTTATGAGAATTATTCGTTCTTACCTAAATATCAGCAACGTACACAACGTCTGTCATATAGCATAATCAATGAACTTCGTGATACAGTAAGTATTAAGCACGTTGCTACCAAAGCTAATCTATCCTCAGCAACTATATGTAGGCTGTTAGACACATTGCACTATACAATCCCTGCATTACCTAAAGCGGTTTCAATAGATGAGTTTAAAGGGAATGCTAATACAGGAAAATATCAATGCATTTTGGTTGATCCAATAAAAAAACAAGTGCTTGATATTTTGCCTGATAGAACGCAATCACATTTAAGTACATATTTCAAAGATATACCAAGGAAAGAACGAAACCGGGTTAAATTCTTTGTTTGTGATATGTGGCAGCCTTATGTTGATCTGGCTAAAACATACTTTCCTAATGCGGAAATTATTATTGACAAATATCACTTCATCAGACAGATTACATGGGCACTGGACAGAATAAGGAAGCATCTACAAAACACGATGCCAGCTAGTTTAAGAAAGTATTATAAACGCAGTCGAAGCTTAATTCATGCAAGATATGCTACCCTCAAGGATGAAAAGAAAAAAGAATGCGACTTGATGCTAACCTATAACGATGACCTTAGAAGAGCACATTCTCTTAAAGAATGGTTTTATAGTATCTGTAAAGAAACTAAATATTCTATACAACGGCAAGAATTCAGAGAATGGATCACAAATGCAGAATCATGTGGAATAAAGGATTTCGAAGAGGTTGCGGCTACTTACAGACGATGGTCAACGGGAATCCTTAATGCTTTTAAGTATGGCATTACGAATGGTCCAACCGAAGGATTTAACAATAAAATCAAAGTAATGAAAAGAAGTTCCTATGGAATTAGATACTTCGATAGATTTAGGACAAGAATCTTACACAGTACAAACTAGCAGCTATTTTAATGGGAATTAACAGGGAGGTTTATTTGTCATGCAAATAATTCTCCAGATAAATGTATAACATAAAAACAGCCCCAATATCAGTATTGGGTGGGATTCTCACGATTCTCACCCCAACACTTGACACAGAGCCTTAAAAAACCCAAGCCCTATATGAAAGGCTTGGGTAATTAATATAATTAATAATTAATTATTCTATAATTGTAGCAACTTTACCTGAACCAACGGTACGTCCACCTTCACGGATAGCGAAGCCTAAACCTTGCTCCATAGCGATTGGATGAATTAATTCGATGGTCATTTCGATGTTGTCACCAGGCATACACATTTCTACGCCTTCTGGAAGATTACAAACACCTGTTACGTCAGTTGTTCTGAAATAGAACTGTGGTCTATAGTTATTGAAGAAAGGAGTATGACGTCCACCTTCATCTTTAGTTAATACGTAAACTTGTGCTGTAAATTTCTTGTAACATTTGATAGAACCTGGTTTACAAAGAACCTGTCCTCTTTCGATTTCATTTCTTTGAACACCACGAAGAAGTGCACCGATGTTATCACCAGCTTGAGCATCGTCAAGAAGTTTTCTAAACATTTCAATACCAGTTACAACAACTTTACGAGTTTCTTCTTTAATACCAACGATTTCAACTTCTTCAGATACACGAAGAACACCACGCTCAACACGTCCTGTAGCAACAGTACCACGACCTGTGATGGAGAATACGTCTTCGACAGGCATTAAGAAAGGTTTTTCTGTTTCTCTCTGTGGATCTGGAATCCAGGTATCAACAGCATCAAATAATTCAAGAATCTTGTCACCCCAAGAGCTTGATGGATCTTCAAGAGCCTTAAGAGCAGAACCTTGGATGATAGGAGTATCATCGCCAGGGAATTCATATTCTGTTAATAAATCTCTGATTTCCATTTCTACTAATTCAAGAAGTTCTGGATCATCAACCATATCACACTTATTCATGAATACTACGATATAAGGAACACCTACCTGACGGGATAATAAGATGTGCTCTTTTGTCTGAGCCATAACACCGTCTGTAGCAGCTACTACAAGGATAGCACCATCCATCTGAGCAGCACCAGTAATCATGTTCTTTACATAGTCAGCATGGCCTGGGCAGTCAACGTGTGCATAATGTCTTGCTTTTGATTCGTACTCAACGTGAGAAGTAGATATCGTTATACCTCTAGCTTTTTCTTCCGGAGCCTTATCAATCATATCAAATGCTACTGCATTACCAGTTCCTAATCTCGCATTAAGTGTTTTGGTAATTGCAGCTGTTAATGTAGTTTTACCATGGTCAACGTGACCAATGGTTCCGATATTACAATGTGGTTTGCTTCTTTCAAACTTAGATTTAGCCATTTAAAACGTCCTCCTTTAATAAATGCTTATTATAAGCACGTGCTTATAGCACCGCCCAATTTGGGTTATTTTTTAGTTTGTCCATAAGCCTAATTATATTTCAATTTAGAAATATTTTCAAGCATAAATCACAAATACTACAAATTTACTTTTAAATCTATTTTATTCAGAATAATTAGAGTCTATATTAGTTTTTGCCTTTTTCTGAAAGTATCTTTTCTTGAACACTCTTTGGAACTGGATCGTAATTTGAGAAGAACATGGAATAAGCACCACGACCTTGAGTTTTTGAACGAAGAGTAGTGGAATAACCAAACATTTCAGACAATGGAACAAAACCTCTGATTAATTTAGTACCGTTAATATCTTCTGTTCCTTCAATACGTCCACGACGTGAACTAATATCTCCAATTACATCACCCATATAATCCTCTGGTACCGTAACTTCTACTCTCATGATTGGCTCTAGTAAAACAGCTCCAGCTTTGTTCATAGCATCTTTAAATGCCATAGAACCAGCTATTTTAAACGCCATTTCATTAGAATCGACTTCATGATAAGAACCATCATAAACGGTTGCCTTGATACCAAGAACCGGATATCCTCCAAGAATACCAGCTTTAGAAGCTTCTTCAATACCTGCACCAACAGCTGGAATGTATTCTTTTGGAATAGCACCACCAACGACAGTTGATACAAATTCGAAGGTTTTCTCAGCGTTAGCATCCATAGGCTCAAATCTAACCTTACAGTGACCATATTGACCACGTCCACCGGACTGTTTTGCATACTTACTATCAACCTCAACTGATTTTGTAAAGGTTTCCTTATATGCAACCTGTGGTGCACCAACATTTGCTTCTACTTTGTATTCACGAAGAAGTCTGTCTACGATAATTTCAAGATGGAGTTCACCCATACCTGCTATAATCGTTTGTCCAGTTTCTTCATCAGTATATGCTCTAAAGGTAGGATCTTCTTCTGCAAGTTTTGCTAAAGCTTCACCCATCTTATCCTGACCTGCTTTTGTTTTCGGTTCGATTGCAACATTAATAACAGGCTCTGGGAATTCCATTGATTCAAGTATTACAGGGTGTTTCTCATCACAGATAGTATCACCTGTTGTAGTTATTTTAAAACCAACTGCTGCTGCAATATCTCCAGAATAAACTTTATCAAGGTCCATTCTCTTGTTCGCATGCATCTGTAGAATACGGCCAACGCGTTCTTTCTTGTTCTTTGTGGAGTTTAATACATAGGAACCAGAATTTAAGGTACCTGAATAAACTCGGAAGAATGCAAGCTTTCCAACAAATGGGTCCGCCATAATCTTGAATGCCAGGGCAGAAAATGGTTCATCATCCGAAGATTTTCTCGTTACTTCATTACCCTCTTCATCCACACCATTGATATCAGGAATATCAGTTGGTGCAGGCATATACTCAAGTATTGCATCCAATAATTTTTGAACACCTTTGTTTCTATATGCTGTACCGCAAAGTACAGGAATAATTTCAACAGAAATTGTAGCTTTTCTTAATGCAGCTTTTAATTCTGCAGTGGTTGGTTCTTCACCCTCTAAGAACTTTTCAATCAAAACATCATCTGTTTCACAAATGGATTCGATCATAGCTGCTCTGTACTCTTCAGCTTTTTCTTTTAGATCTTCAGGAATGTCAGTGATTGTAATATTATCGCCCTTATCATCATTGTAGATGTAAGCTCTCATTTCAAACAAATCAATAACACCCTTAAATTGATCTTCTTTACCGATCGGTATTTGAATCGGTACAGCATTCTTACCTAATCTTGATCTAATCATACCTACAACGTTGTAGAAATTAGCACCTGATATATCCATCTTATTAACAAATGCCATTCTTGGAACGTTATATTTATCAGCTTGACGCCAAACAGTTTCGGACTGAGGTTCTACACCACCCTTAGCGCAAAAAACACCTACTGCGCTATCAAGTACACGTAGAGAACGCTCAACTTCAACTGTAAAGTCAACGTGTCCTGGAGTATCAATAACATTGATACGATGTTCAAGAGCACCTGGAATCTTTTTATGTTCGAATTCCTGAGTCCAGTGACATGTTGTAGCGGCTGAAGTTATTGTGATACCTCTTTCTTGCTCCTGCTCCATCCAGTCCATGGTAGCAGTACCTTCATGAGTATCACCGATTTTGTAGTTTACACCAGTATAGTATAAGATACGTTCGGAAAGAGTTGTCTTACCAGCATCAATATGTGCCATAATTCCGATGTTTCTCGTTCTATCTAATGGATATTCTCTTCCAGCCAAGGAAATTCCTCCTTAATTCATGTGGTTTACCTAAATCTAAAAAGCTATTGTTTAGGCTTATCAATATTTGATTCAACCAATATGCAAATTTGAATGATAAAATCATATTCTTGTCAACAGTTTCCTGTAATTGATTACCATCTGTAATGCGCAAATGCTTTATTTGCATCAGCCATCTTATGCATATCTTCCTTCTTCTTAACAGCAGCACCAGTACTGTTTGCTGCATCTAGAATCTCATTAGCTAATCTTTCTTCCATGGTCTTTTCGCCTCTCTTACGAGAATATAAAGTAAGCCAACGAAGTGCTAATGCTTGTCTTCTATCCGGTCTAACTTCGATTGGTACCTGGTATGTTGCACCACCGATACGTCTTGCTTTAACTTCAAGCACTGGCATGATATTGTTCATTGCCTCTTCAAAAACTTCAATTGCTTCTTTTTCCGTTTTTGCTGCTACTCTGTCAAAAGCTCCGTATACGATTTTCTGTGCAGTACCCCTCTTACCATCTAACATGATGTTATTAATAAGCTTAGTAACAATCTTACTATTGTAAATCGGATCTGCTAATACATCTCTTTTTTGTATATGTCCTTTACGTGGCACGTTGCTTCCCTCCTTAATAATGCTTATTAAATGAATCCATTTAATAAGATATTCTTAAATCATCGGTACTCACATATCCCCAACTATAACGGGGTAATCATTGTGTTCGCGCACAGATTAACTCTCTCTTCAAATCTATTCCGTAATATATGAAAACTAATTCTTTTATTCGGTGATAAAATGCAACCCATTGGTATTTATCAAAATCTGAATTTAAAAATTAAGCCGGCACTTAAATGTTAGTGAAAAATCGGATGATTATTTACCTGCTTTCGGTTTCTTTGCTCCATATTTAGAACGAGCTTGCTTTCTCTTAGCAACACCTGCTGTATCAAGTGTACCTCTGACGATATGATAACGGGTACCTGGTAAATCCTTTACCCTACCACCTCTGATCAATACAACACTATGCTCCTGAAGGTTATGACCTTCACCTGGGATATAGCTGGTTACTTCAATTCCGTTGGAAAGACGTACTCTGGCAATTTTTCTAAGAGCTGAGTTAGGTTTCTTAGGTGTAGCTGTTCTAACTGCTGTACAAACACCTCTTTTTTGTGGTGCAGAACTGTCAGTAGCTCTTTTGTTTAAAGAGTTAAATCCTTTTTGTAAAGCTGGAGAATTTGATTTCTTCTCTATCGTCTTTCTACCTTTTCTTACTAATTGGTTAAATGTAGGCATTAATTTTCACCTCCTGATGATAATAGTTAAAATTGTTTGGGTTGCCCATTTGCCTGTTGCAATAAATGCACACAAATATTAGCACAATATAAAATCGCGCTTATACATTGTACTTAGAAATAAACGATTTGTCAAGGGATTTTTTTTGACTTAATATCACCCGGAATATTATCTAAGGAGGCGGCATACCATTATGCATGATAGCCGCCTTTAAAAGTTAAATATTATTTATTTTCTTCTGATTCATCCTCTAACTCTTCTTCTGAGAAATCTTGATCTATGAATTCTTCATTTTCAAAATTCTCATCCTCATTATACTCGTTGAATGCAATATTATCCTTTTCATCAAATGTTTCATCTGAAAGGCTAAAAGTCTCATAGTCTTCATCTGAAAAATCATCAGAAATCATTAGCTCTTCATCCATGTCGGTGTCAAGCTTAACAGAACGATAGCGCTTCATACCGGTACCAGCGGGTATCAGTTTACCTAAAATAACATTCTCCTTAAGTCCAATTAGCGGATCTATCTTACCATTAATTGCTGCTTCCGTTAGTACTTTCGTTGTTTCCTGGAAGGATGCAGCTGATAAGAAGGAGTTCGTCGCAAGTGATGCCTTAGTAATACCAAGCATAACCTGTTTCCCTTCGGCAAGTTCTAAGCCTTCATTGGATAATCTATCATTTTCATCATCAAACTCTAAGGTATCAATTAATTTTCCTGGTAAGAATTCAGAATCCCCACTGTTTTCGATACGAATCTTCTTGAGCATCTGACGTACAATAACTTCGATATGCTTATCATTGATTTCAACACCCTGTAAACGGTAAACTCGCTGTACTTCCTGAATCATATAATCCTGAACAGCACGAACACCCTTAATTTTTAAGATGTCATGAGGATTTACGCTACCTTCTGTAAGTTCATCACCGGCCTCTAGCGTATCACCGTCCATAACCTTAATTCTTGAACCATAAGGGATTAAATATGCTTTTGCTTCGCCAGTTTCATTATTGGTTACAATTACTTCTCTCTTCTTCTTCGTATCCTTAATGGTCACAATGCCACCAAATTCAGCGATGATTGCAAGACCTTTTGGCTTTCTAGCTTCAAAAAGCTCTTCAACACGTGGAAGACCTTGTGTGATGTCATCTCCGGCAACACCACCAGTATGGAAAGTACGCATGGTAAGCTGTGTACCTGGTTCACCAATGGACTGTGCTGCAATAATACCAACTGCTTCACCCACTTGAACAGCTTCACCAGTGGACATATTTGCACCGTAGCATTTTGCACATACACCGATATGTGACTTACAGGTTAGGATAGTTCTAATTTTAATTTTTGCATTTAATCCTGCGTCTTTTATTTTGCTGGTTGCCATAATCTTAGCAGCTCGCCTTGGTGTAATCATGTGATTTGCTTTAACTATTATTTCACCATTGTCATCACAAATGGTATCACAGGAATATCTTCCTGTAATTCTTTCTTCTAAGGATTCAATGACTTCATTGCCATCAGAAAATCCCTTAATTACCATACCCGATATTTCTTTACCTTCACAACAGTCAACTTCGCGAATAATCAAATCTTGAGAAACGTCAACCAAACGACGTGTCAAATATCCGGAATCGGCTGTACGTAATGCAGTATCGGACAAACCTTTTCTAGCTCCATGGGCAGAAATGAAGTATTCCAATACGTCAAGTCCTTCACGGAAGTTTGATTTGATAGGTAACTCAATGGTACGTCCTGAAGTATCGGCCATAAGACCTCGCATACCAGCAAGCTGTTTGATCTGCTTGTCAGAACCACGGGCTCCGGAGTCTGCCATCATGTAAATATTATTATATTTATCAAGCCCACTTAAAAGTGCATCGGTAATATCATCATCAGCTTCCTTCCAAGTATCGATAACAGCTTTGTATCTTTCATCTTCTGTCATCAAACCACGACGGAAATTCTTAGATATCTCTTCTACTCTTGCCTCGGCTTCTGCAATAATTACTTTCTTCTGCGGAGGTACTGTCATATCGGAAATGGAAACCGTCATGGCAGCTCTTGTCGAGTATTTATAACCTAAAGACTTAATTGCATCTAGTGTTTCTGCGGTTTTTGTAGCACCATGAATGTTAATACATTTCTCCAAAATCTTTTTCAATTGTTTCTTAGCAACAAGGAAGTCAATCTCAGGTAATAAGAAATTGTCCGGGTTAGATCTGTCAACAAAGCCCAAATCTTGACTAATGATCTCATTGAATATCAAACGACCTATCGTAGTCTCAATTATTTTTGAAATCGCTTCACCTTGTTCATTGATACCTGATCTTCTAACCTTAATTCTGGCATGTAAAGTAATAGCTCCATTCTCATATGCAAGAATTGCTTCATTAACACTCTTGAAGCTATGTCCTTCTCCTTTATCGCCTTCTTTTTGAAGTGTCAAATAGTAAATACCAAGCACCATATCCTGTGAAGGAACAGCAACCGGAGCACCATCAGAAGGTTTCAGCAAGTTGTTTGGAGATAACAGCAAGAATCTGCATTCCGCCTGTGCTTCTACGGACAATGGTAAATGAACTGCCATCTGATCACCATCGAAATCGGCATTAAATGCTGTACATACCAATGGATGAAGCTTGATAGCCTTACCTTCTACTAGGATTGGTTCAAATGCCTGGATACCTAATCTATGAAGCGTTGGCGCACGGTTTAACATAACCGGATGTTCTCTGATAACCTCTTCCAAAACATCCCATACTTCAGATTGAAGTCTTTCCACCATCTTTTTTGCTGATTTAATATTGTGAGCAGTACCTCTAGCCACTAATTCTTTCATAACAAATGGCTTAAATAACTCGATTGCCATTTCCTTTGGTAAACCGCACTGATAAATCTTTAATTCGGGTCCGACAACGATAACAGAACGTCCGGAATAATCGACACGTTTACCAAGCAAGTTTTGACGGAAACGCCCCTGCTTACCTTTTAACATATCGGACAAGGATTTTAATGCACGATTACCAGGTCCGGTAACTGGCCTTCCCCTTCTACCATTGTCAATTAATGCATCTACTGCTTCCTGCAGCATTCTCTTTTCATTACGAACGATAATGTCAGGAGCACCTAGTTCTAAAAGTCTCTTTAAACGATTGTTACGGTTAATAATTCTTCTGTATAAATCGTTCATATCTGAAGTTGCAAAACGTCCACCATCAAGTTGAACCATTGGTCTTAAATCCGGAGGAATTACTGGAATGACAGAAAGTATCATCCACTCTGGTCTATTTCCAGATTCTTTAAATGCTTCTACTACTTCCAGTCTTTTTATGATTCTAGCTCTCTTTTGACCAGTAGAATCTTTTAAACCCTTTTTTAAGTCTTTGGATTCAGCTTCCAGATCAATTGCCATTAAAAGCTCCTGTATTGCCTCTGCACCCATTCCAACACGGAACTTATTTCCGTATTTTTCATAGGCTTCCCTGTATTCTTTTTCGTTTAAAACCTGTTTATATTGTAAATCAGTATTTGCTTTATCCAACACGATATAAGCGGCAAAATATAGTACTTTTTCTAGGGTTCTTGGAGAAAGATCCAAAATAAGACCCATTCTACTTGGAATTCCTTTAAAATACCATATATGTGATACTGGGGCAGCAAGTTCAATATGACCCATTCTCTCTCTACGTACACTTGCTTTTGTGACTTCAACACCACATCGGTCACAAACTACACCCTTATATCTGATTTTTTTATATTTACCACAATGACATTCCCAATCTTTACTTGGTCCAAAAATTTTCTCACAGAACAAACCGTCTTTCTCGGGTTTTAATGTTCTATAATTAATAGTTTCGGGTTTCTTAACTTCACCTCGGGACCACTCTCTGATCTTTTCAGGTGAAGCTAGACCAATTTTAATGGCGTCATAAGTGATTTCCTGAACACTTTCGTTTATTGCTATCTCTGGCATTATCTGGCACTCCCTTTCATTTAGTCATGAATTAGACATGAATTAATCTTCGAGGTCTTCCTCCACAACACTAAGTCCAACCGTATCATCTTCAAAGGTATCAAAGAAGCTTTCTTCTTCCTCCGGTGTTGTCTCTCTGTATCCAGCTTCACTGTAATCCTCATCATATCTAAAGCTTTCGTCTCCCTCAATGAGTGGTGTTAAATCTCCTTCACTATAATCAATATCCTCTGACATCTTTACTTCGTTGCCGTGTTCATCTAACACGATTACATCGAGCGCTAATGACTGTAATTCCTTTAGGAGTACTTTAAAGGATTCTGGGATACCCGGTTCTGAAATATTCTCACCTTTTATAATTGCCTCATACGTTTTTACACGTCCTGTAACATCGTCCGATTTTACTGTTAAAATTTCCTGCAGTGTGTATGCAGCACCATATGCCTCAAGTGCCCAAACTTCCATTTCACCGAATCTCTGTCCGCCGAATTGTGCTTTACCACCGAGCGGCTGTTGTGTAACTAGTGAGTATGGTCCAGTAGAACGAGCATGAATCTTATCATCAACCAAATGATGCAGCTTCAAATAATGCATGAAACCAACCGTAACAGATCCATCAAAATATTCTCCAGTACGTCCGTCACGCAGTTTTACCTTACCATCGCGATTGATTGGAACACCCTTCCATTGTTCACGATACTCTTTATTGTTTTCCAAATAATCCAGTAATTCAGGGTCTAAAACATCTTTGTATTTATTTTCAAACGTTTCCCAATCGGTATTAACATAGTCATTTGCCAATTCCAATGTGTCCATGATATCATATTCATTTGCGCCATCAAATACAGGTGTAGACACTTTAACTCCTAAGACCTTAGAAGCCAAGCTTAAGTGAATCTCCAAAACCTGTCCGATATTCATACGTGAAGGTACGCCCAAAGGATTTAATACAATATCTAGAGGTCTTCCGTTTGGTAAAAATGGCATATCTTCCACTGGTAATACACGAGAAACAACACCCTTATTTCCGTGACGTCCAGCCATCTTATCGCCAACCTGAATCTTTCTCTTCTGCGCAATATACACACGTACGGTTTGGTTTACACCTGGTGATAATTCATCACCATTTTCTCTTGTAAACACCTTAGCATCAACGATAATTCCGTATTCACCATGTGGTACTTTTAAAGAAGTGTCTCTTACTTCTCTTGCCTTTTCACCGAAAATAGCACGTAGTAAACGTTCTTCCGCTGTCAGTTCCGTCTCCCCCTTAGGAGTAACTTTACCGACTAAGATATCTCCAGCACGAACTTCAGCACCAATTCGGATGATACCTCTTTCATCTAAATCTTTTAAAGCATCATCACCGACACCTGGAACATCTCTGGTAATTTCTTCAGGTCCCAGCTTTGTATCTCTAGATTCTGCTTCATATTCTTCAATATGAACAGAAGTATAAACATCTTCTTGAACTAATCTTTCACTTAATAAAACAGCATCCTCGTAGTTATAACCTTCCCAAGTCATGAAACCGATTAAAGGATTCTTACCTAATGCCAATTCTCCCTGTGAGGTGGATGGACCATCTGCAATCACCTGACCTGCGGTTACCTTTTCACCTTTATTTACAATTGGTCTTTGATTAATACAAGTACCCTGATTACTTCGTGCAAATTTAACAAGCTTATAGGCTGTCTTGGTTCCATCTTCATTTTTAATAACAATCTCTTTTGAAGTAGATTTTTCAACAGTCCCTGATTTTTTAGTTACAACACAAACGCCAGAGTCAACTGCTGCTTTAGATTCCATACCGGTTCCTACCATAGGAGATTCCGTTACCAATAGTGGAACCGCCTGACGCTGCATGTTAGAACCCATCAAGGCACGGTTAGCATCATCATTTTCTAAGAAAGGAATCATGGCTGTAGCAACCGAGAATACCATTTTCGGTGATACGTCCATCATATCTATCATCCTTTTTTCAAATTCGGAGGTTTCTTCTTTAAAACGTCCAGATACGGTATTGCTCACAAAATAACCATTTTCGTCCAACTCTTCATTCGCTTGGGCAACAACATATCTATCTTCTTCATCTGCAGTTAAGTAAACAACTTCATCGATTACTCTTGGGTTCATTGGATCTGATTTATCTACTTTTCTATAAGGAGCTTCTATAAATCCATATTCATTTATTCTTGCATAGGAAGCAAGGGAGTTAATCAAACCAATGTTTGGACCTTCTGGAGTCTCGATAGGACACATTCTTCCATAATGGGAATAATGAACGTCTCGAACCTCAAAACCTGCTCTATCACGGGATAGACCACCAGGTCCCAAAGCTGACAAACGTCTTTTATGTGTTAACTCACCTAAGGGGTTGTGCTGATCCATAAACTGAGACAGCTGGGAGCTTCCGAAGAATTCCTTGACAGCCGCAGTTACCGGCTTAATATTAATTAAGGATTGTGGACTAACGCCTTCTAAGTCTTGTGTGGTCATTCTTTCCCTAACTACACGTTCCATTCTGGAAAGACCAATTCTATATTGATTCTGCAGTAATTCACCTACCGCACGGATTCTTCGATTTCCTAAGTGATCAATATCGTCTGCTTCACCAATACCATATTCTAAATGCAGATTATAATTAATCGATGCAATAATATCCTCTTTGGTAATATGTTTCGGTATTAATTCATTAATATTTTTCTTAATTGCTATTTTTATATCTTCAATATCTTTAAACTCATTTAATATGTCTTTTAATACTGGGTAATAAACTTCCTCTGTTACTCCAAGTTCTTCTTTATCTATATCAATATAGTAAGAAATATCAACCATCATATTTGATAGAACTTTAACGTTGCGTTCTTCTGCCTGTATAGTAACGGCTGGAATAGCTGCATTTTGTATTTCATCAGCAATTTCTTCAGTAAGTACAGTTCCGGCTGATGCAATAATCTCACCGGTCTCTTTGTTTATAATATCCTCGGCAAGTGTAAAGCCTGCAACACGGTTCTTTAAGGCTAATTTTTTATTAAATTTGAATCTACCGACCTTAGCTAAATCGTATCTTCTAGAATCAAAGAACATACTGTTAATTAATGATTCTGCACTTTCAACGGAAAGTGGTTCACCAGGACGTAATTTTTTATACAACTCAAGTAAACCATCTTGATAATTATCAGATGGATCTTTTGCTATACTTGCTACAATTTTAGGTTCTTCACCAAATAATTCTTCGATTTCTACATTACTTCCAATACCCAAAGCACGCACTAAAACGGTAATAGGAACCTTACGGTTTCTATCCACACGAACATAAAATACATCGTTGGAGTCAGTTTCATACTCTAACCATGCACCTCGATTAGGGATTACGGTGGAAGAATACAGCTTTTTACCAATTTTATCATGTCCAATTGCATAATAGATACCGGGGGAACGTACTAATTGACTAACAATAACTCTTTCAGCTCCATTAATAACAAATGTACCCGTTTCAGTCATTAATGGTAAATCGCCCATAAAGATATCATGCTCATTGATTTCATCGTTCTCTTTGTTGTGAAGTCTGACTTTAACTTTAAGAGGAGCTGCATAGGTTGCATCTCTTTCTTTACACTCTTCAATCGAATATTTCACATCATCTTCACACAACGTAAAATCAACAAATTCCAAGCTCAAATGTCCACTGTAATCTGCTATTGGAGAAATATCTTCAAAAACTTCCTTCAGTCCTTCATCTAAAAACCACTGATATGAGTTTTTTTGAACTTCAATAAGATTTGGCATTTCCAGTACTTCTTTTTGCCTTGAATAGCTCATTCTTACGCCGTTACCAACTTTGATTGGACGTATCCTGTTTTTATCCATTGACGTTTTCACCCCTTGATATTTTATTAATATTCTCTAATATTTCTAGCATTAATGCTTGCATGTATGCTTGCATAATTGTTTGCATTGCTGCAATATGCTTTTAGGTACATTTGGGTTATATTTACAATTTTCCACACTAACGCTTCCTGTCCCTTTACCCTACGAAATATTCTTGAATAATTTTATGAAAATACTTTTCATTTATATCGATATGTGCTATAATATTAATAATAAGGCACATAACAGCACAATAGTGCATCTTTCATGCTATCATAATTTTTTCAAGATGTCAACAGTTTTTTGTTGACTTTTTCTATTTCATCATTACAGTACATCTAATGCCTAAACTGTTACTTCTTTTTAAATTTACCCATATAACCTACAATTATACCATTTATTCTCATTTCCATCGTTCTTCCTTACATAATCAAATAAAGACATTAAACTAAGAAGTAAACTTTCTTTTCGAATTCAAATTGATTGCACTTATCCTCGATTCTTTTCCATATTAAATTTTACAATATCCCGAATAAGTTCTATATCAATTTCACGATTGTTCGGAATCTGTATAGCTCCCTTTGAAGTTTTGTAATCTTTCAGCCTGTCTGCAAAAAACTTTACCGCCTCCGGACCTGGATAGATTCCTATATGTTTTTTATGGGCAGCAAAATGAATTATATTACCTTTATAATAGAATGTTGGCATCTGCCAACTCATTCTTTCCGTCATTTCAGGTGCAGTATTCGAAATAATCTGTCTTAGTTCTTCAAGCCTTGGTTGAATATCCTCAGAACAAGCTGCAATATATTCATCTATGGTTAGAATCTTCGAACTCTGCTGATCTGCTGTCTCTTTCATTTTTAGCTCCTTTTCTCAACTATAATAATACTCGTACTTAAGATAGCATAGTATTGTTTTGTCTTCTAAATATGAAAGAACCCCATGGTTTGATACCCTGGGGTTCTTTTGGAATAAAGGTCAAATTACTTAAGTGTAACTTTAGCGCCTTCTGCTTCAAGTTTAGCTTTAATATCGTTAGCTTCATCTTTAGAAGCTGCTTCTTTGATTACCTTAGGTGCTCCATCAACAGCATCTTTTGCTTCTTTTAAGCCTAAGCCTGTGATTTCACGTACAACTTTGATAACCTTAACTTTGTTAGGGCCGCACTCTGTTAATTCTACGTCAAATTCAGTCTTCTCTTCTTCAGATGCTGCGCCGCCTGCTGCTGGTCCTGCTACTACAACACCCGCTGCTGCTGATACACCAAATTCTTCTTCACATGCTTTAACTAAATCATTTAATTCTAATACGGTTAAGCTCTTAATAGCTTCGATAAATTCTTGAGTTGTCATTTTAAATTACCTCCAATTTTATTCTAATTGTTATTTCTAGTTAATAATTAAATTGTTAATTCGATTATGCTTGTTTTTCAGCAACTTGATTAAGTACTCGAGCAAAGTTTGTAATAGGAGACTGTAAACTTCCAAGTAATTTGGAAATAAGCACTTCTCTTGATGGGATGGTAGCGATAACTTCGATACCTTTTACATCATAATAGGTTCCTTCAACTACACCAGCCTTAAACTCTAATTTTGGAGCATTTTTAATAACTCCACTAATAATTCTTGCAGGAGCAGTTGCATCCTCGATACCAAATGCTACAGCTGTTGGTCCTTCCAGATGTTTTGCTAATGCTTCATATTGTGTTCCTTCAAATGCACGCTTTAACAATGTATTTTTGTAAACTTTATATACAACTCCAGCTTCTCTTAATTGTTTACGAAGTTTTGTATCTTCTTCAACAGTTAATCCACGATAGTCTACTGCTACAATTGATTTTGCGTCATTTACATACCCTTTAATTTCATCAACAATGGGTTGTTTAATTTCTACTTTAGCCATTCTAGTACACCTCCTTATAGTTTAGCTAATTGCCTGGCCGGAAATCATAAAAATCCCTTACTGCTAGGCAGTAAGGGATTGCATAAGTCATCTGTGATTTCTTATTCCCTCGGTAGGCGTTTTCAACTTATACCATGAATGCCCCATAACGTTTATTATGGAATCAATTCTCCGGCACCTACTGTCTACGGCAGTTATTGCATTTCGTAGTATAACATTAATCTATAACAGTGTCAACCATAAAACAAAATTTCTATGCAAAAGTTATTAGCTTAACTTACCTGTGTTTAATTTAACACCAGGTCCCATAGTAGAAGCCAATGTAACACTCTTAAGATATTGTCCTTTTGCAGCAGATGGTTTTGCTTTAATAATCGCACCGATCAGCGTATGGAAGTTGTCCGCTAATTGTTCTTCAGTAAATGAAGCTTTTCCCAACGGCACGTGAATAATATTTGTTTTATCTAAACGATACTCGATCTTACCTGCTTTAATATCATTAACAGCTTTTGTTACATCCATGGTAACAGTACCAGCTTTTGGGTTAGGCATTAAGCCCTTAGGTCCAAGTACACGTCCTAAACGACCCACAACACCCATCATATCTGGAGTTGCAACTACAACATCAAACTCTAACCATCCTTCGTTCTGAATCTTAGGAACTAATTCGTCCCCACCAACGAAATCTGCACCAGCAGCCTCTGCTTCACTTGCTTTATCACCTTTCGCAAATACAAGCACTCTAACTGTTTTACCGGTTCCGTGTGGTAATACAACCGCACCACGTACCTGCTGATCAGCATGACGTCCATCAACACCAAGTCTGATATGAGCTTCTACTGTCTCATCAAATTTAGCAACTGCTGATTTTTTAACTAAACTTATTGCTTCTTCTGCATCATAAAGATTTGCTCTGTCGATAAGCTTTGCAGCCTCTGCATATTTTTTTCCTCTTTTCATTCTTCTAACCTCCTAGTGGTAGTATCGGGAGTAATAATTAGGTAAGACTAATTATAGGAAAATCGCTTTGCGATTTTCCAAGTTGTATGTCGCTTTCCAGAAAATTGCGAAGCAATTTTCCATAGTTGCGAAGCAACTATTGCCCTCCCACAGTAACGAACATATTAATCAACTACAGTAATTCCCATACTTCTAGCTGTTCCAGATATCATACTAATTGCAGTATCAATGTTAGCTGCATTTAAGTCCGGCATCTTAAGTTCCGCAATTTTTTGAACTTCAGCTTTTGTAATAGTCGCAACTTTAGTCTTGTTAGGTGCTGCTGAACCAGACTTAAGATTGCAAGCTTTCTTTAATAAGATTGCTGCAGGTGGAGTCTTAGTAATAAAACTAAAGCTTCTATCCTGATATACTGTAATAACTACAGGAATAATCATTCCTTCTTGATCTGCTGTTCTTGCATTAAATTCTTTTGTAAATTGTACAATGTTTACACCATGCTGTCCTAAAGCTGGTCCAACCGGTGGTGCTGGTGTAGCCTTTGCAGCTGGGATTTGTAATTTAATATAACCTGTAACTTTCTTTGCCATTATAGCATACCTCCTGAAATATTGTGGTAGTATCGGGAGTAATAATTAGGCAGGCCTAATTATATGAAAATCGCTATACGATTTTCCAGGCTAGCATCACCAAACATGAAAATTGCTTTGTAATTTCTATGGCTAATATCGCCAAACACGAAAATTGCTTGCAATTTTCCATGGCTGCTCTGCAGCCATTACCCTCCCACCATCTAGAAAAACTTGTACTGCAACGGAATGTTTTCCTTATCATTCTAGACGTTTCTTAGCTTACAATTTTTTGACATCCGTGAAACTTATCTCGACAGGAGTTTCACGTCCAAACATATCGACACTAATCGTGACGAATTGTTTATGTTGATTAATCTGTTTGATGATTCCAGTTGTATTCTCCCACACACCGGAGATTACTTCCACCATATCACCAATTTCAAAACCAACCGTAATTTCATCTTTCTTAATTCCCATTCCACGCATTTCTGATTCTGTTAATGGAACAGGTTTGGATCCAGGACCGACGAAGCCGGTAACGCCTCTCGTATTACGGACTACGTACCAAGTATCGTCATTCATCTCCATGTTAAGCAAAACATATCCAGGGAACATTTTCTTCTGAACTTTTTTCTTAACTCCGTTCTTTACTTCAATGACATCCTGAATCGGAACGGAAACCTCTAAGATTTGATCTTGAAGCTTTCTGTTTTCAATTGTTTTCTCAATGTTGGCTTTTACCTTATTCTCATATCCTGAGTAGGTATGAACAACGTACCAATGCGTCTCTGACATATCATCACCCTTATCCTATTTAATCAAGACATCAATACCATATTTGATACCTAAATCCAATACAGCAATAACTAAACCTAATACAAAGGTTATTACAATGACAGCCGCAGACTGCTTTGCAAGTGATTCTTTATCCGGCCAAACTATTTTTTTAAATTCAGCCTTAAGACCTTTCAACCAACTTTTCTTTGGAGCTTTTTCTGTGGTATTAGCGGTTTCTCCCATGATTTCACTTTCCTTTCCTATAAATACAGATAAAAAAGCATCTCTGTTTGTATAGAAGCTTAGATATAATTATTTTGTTTCTTTGTGTAATGTGTGTGACTTGCAGAACTTACAATATTTTTTTGTTTCCATTCTGTCAGGATGTGTTTTCTTTTCCTTTGTCATGTTATAATTACGTTGTTTACATTCTGTACATGCCAATGTGATCTTTACGCGCACAACTTCCACCTCCGTTAAATTTAAAATTGGGTGATCCAATATCTTATTTTCTAGTTAAAATATATGGAACACGGATTTTTAGGCATAAAAAAAAGACCTCTTCCATCGCTAGTCTAATATAACATACTATAAAACATACGTCAATATATTTTTTATATGTATTCCCATTTTATCACTATTTCGAAAAAAGTACAAGTATTTTTTTATTTAAAAATAATGTCAGAATAAAATTATAAATACAATAATATAAGAAGCTGCTGAAAATAATTTTATTATATCATAAATTTAAAGGACAAAATTTATGATCGTTATCTACACAAGCCTTCGGCTTGGCAGTCTTATTATATCATGAGTCTTCATAGCAGAAGAAAATATGAAACTCATCGTCTTATATTTTCCTCCCATGTTCCATCTGATATCATCTTATCTTACAACTGCTTCTTATAAAATATAGTATATATGAAATTTTAAAATCTATTCTTTTTATAATAATTATACTTTCGATAAATTCTACTTTTAATAAATTTCAGAATTCACGGTATTATCTTTTATAATGCTTTCATAATATTATATCTTGAATACAGAAGTCATTCTGCTTAATTCTTCTGCAATTGCTGACTGGTGCTGTGCTGTCTTGGCAACTTCCTCCATAGCTTTGGCAGTCTGTTCAATGCTTAAAAGGATTTCATCAGAATTCTTGTTGGTGCTGTCCACATTAACCACTATTGTTTGAACAACTGCCGCAATTTCTTCTGTAGACGTATTCAAAGACTCCGCCATAGCCGCAACATTCCTAGAT
>JAEZVF010000079.1 GCA_023443225.1 Bacillota bacterium | reverse complement strand
CCAGCTTTCGTAAATATGAATATATTTTTTCTTTCAAAAAAAAGAGTGCATAACGACTAATCAGCATTTCTGCTGCCGTATCTGCACTCTTCTCTCTAGGATTTTACTTATATACAATATAGCACGTATTTGTGCATATTGCAATATTTATTTTAAATAATTTTATTTTTATTGTAATTATTGTATTGTTTTTTATTTAACATTATTCTTTTTATATACATATTGCATAGTATATTTTTGATTTTTTGCAAATTAATACATGCCATTTGACTATTTTCTACTTGTTTCAACGGGTTTGTACCTTCATGTGATTGTTTGTATCCTACAAAAAAACAGTTATATTACAGTATGATTCATCAAGATAAGACTTAATGCGCATTATCTTTGTTATTTGTTTCACATTATTAACAATGCCGGCAAATGTATTGAATCCTTATTCCATTGTGCGCGTCTTTCGTCCCTTTATTATATCTATCATTTGCTTCATCGCAAGATCAGCTTCGGGAATGGGAAGTACAGGGAACACATGGTTCATCTTTGGATACTCAAAATAGTTAATCTCCACTTTTTCCCGTTTGGCTAACGCTCTGAATCTTCGTGCATCAGCCAAAAATAATTCATGGGTACCTACAAACAATGTAATTTTCCCTAATCCATGAAGAGGACCATTAATAGGACTTAGTAAATAATTACTTCGGTCAGTATCTCCTGCATAGATTTTACCAGTCTCAATTAAAAGCCTTAGATTCAGCATAGGATCTGTTTTTTTCAGAACTGCTATTTTGGGATTGCTTAAGGTAATATCCAGCCACGGGGAAAGTAGTATAATATTACCTGGCTGCGGAAGCCCTTCTTCCAATAGTAATTGTGACAAAGCCAGAGCGAAGCCACCGCCTGCGGAATCGCCCATGATCACGATATTATCCGGTGAAGCCTTTGTCAGTAAATCTTTATATATAGGAAGAACCTGTTCAAACGCTTCTTTATATTGATGATTTGGTGCTTTGGGATAAATTGGAACTGTAATGGTTCCATTGAGTTTCTGTGATAACCGGTGCAAAAAGCGCCAATGCCACATGAGTGGCTGATCCATGTATCCTCCTCCGTGCAAAAATAGAATCTGTCTTTTTTCTGCTTGTGAGGGTGACTTTAGCATATAGGTATCCAATGAATAAGAATTGATTTTCCTGATGCTGTATTTTCGCCTAAAATTATCCGGCAATACATAGGGATTTGCGTTCTCTGTTTTTTTCTTCTTGATATAAACAGAGGGCTCATACTGTTTTATTACTATTTTAATCAACCGTTCGAAAATAAAACTTTGCAAACTCCTCATTTTCGTGATCTCCTTTACTGTGAGTAATGCTTTATAAAACTTTAGTATTTCCTTTGATCTGGTTTATTATTACCAAATCGAAATTTTACAGCATTCATAATTAGTATTAATATTAGCATAAGAAATGTGTATTTACAATGTTATGGCATGATACTAACAGAAAGCAGAAAATCCCCAGAACACTGTCCTGGGGATTTGAATCTTGTACTTATATTTAATGATTCCACACAACAAAACAAAATGGATGTCCAGCGGGGTCAATCATCGTAATCCATTCTTCACCGCCATACTGTTCATCTGCTGTTTTTGCACCTAACATAACTGCTTTTTCCACTGCTTCCTTTAACTCACTCTTATCCGCTACAGCAAAATCCAAATGAGCCATCATCTGTTGCTGCCCCGGCTTGGTAGGCCAGGTGGGTGGGATATAATTTTCATCATACTGAAAAGCGATCCCCATATCTTCTTCATTTGAGTGTATTCCTACAAATGTTTCCAGTTCATATACTACCGGCCAATGTAAAAGGCTTGTGTAGAAAGACACTAATTGCGGTATATCCCGGCATTCCAAAATTACTGTTTTTAATTTTATGTTCATTTCAGTTTTAAGCCTCCTCTTTATTTCTTTCATTGTAACAAAAAAGGCAATTACTTAAAACCTTAATGATAATTAGAAATAATGTTGAGTTTTAGCACTACTATTTTTGTTTCATACCAAAAGCAATCCACCGCCCGTCTATGTCTTCTAACACAAATTCCAAATTATTGTAATCTGTCATCTTTAGTGGACGAACAATTTTAGCGCCTTTGCTTATAAATTCATTTTGCAGTTCTTCCTGATTATCCGTAATAAAATAAGAATCTTCCCCATAGCCATATAGTTCTCTGTTGGTGTAAACTTTACTGGTATTTGCTTTCGTCAAAACTACCTCCACACGATCGCGGTAAAGACAAATATGAGGCTCCTCTACCTCTAAATATTTAACCACTCTAAATCCCATAACTTCGTTATAATATTTAGCGGTCCTTTCAATATCTGGTGTAGGAAATATCGCCAGTATTGAATAAAGTGTTTTTTCCATACATAGTCCCTCCCTATTATACAACCTTATTGAAATATTTATATTCCGATAGAATTCTGCTGAACACTATCTTCACATTACGTTTGGAAAATTTAAAATGGATTGCTTTACAATTCACACAGATAGCCTCCTTGAATTTTAAACCAATCGCATATATAAAATCGGATAAGGATTCCCCTGCTCATCCGTGTCAGTTCTTTTATAAACCTGAAATCCCATATGCTCATAGAATGCTTTCGCTTGCGGATTCTGTTCATTCACCCCTAATTCATTTATGGAATAATTCTCTATCCCATAATGGATCAGCTGCTTTCCTAATCCCTTTCCACGATACCCAGGGGACACAAAAAGCATTTCTAATTTTCTATCTTCAATTCCCATAAATGCAACAGGATTATTTTCATCATTAAATGCAACAATCAAATGAGCGATTGAGCTCAACGCCTGTGGAATATACCTGGATATATCTTTAATCTCTAAGTCAGATAAAAATAAATGTGTTTCTCGGACCGATTTGTCCCAGACTTCAAAAAGTTGCTTTGTTAGTACCGTATTTAATTCTTTGACTTCAATCAATTTCATATTTACTCTCTCTCTTGATAACGAGTTCCCGTCGGACACACTGAAACTGGAAAAGTCTGGATAACATCAGACTTTTCCAGTGAAACTTACGGGTGTTAATTAATAAAAACTACAGGTTTAATCAGATCCTTTGGCTTTTGATCCATTAAATAAAAAGCATCTTCAATTTTTGATAAGCCATTATATCGATGTGTGATCAGTTTTGTTGTATCTATCCTACCATATTCAACTAAATTAAGCAATTTTCTAATTCGACGTGCGCCACCAGGACAGAATCCGCCGCGAATAGTTTTATCGGCCATGCCAAGGCCCCATGATGATGTTGGCATAGAGAGCTCGTCCTGAGCGTCAAAGAAATTAACATTGGAAATATATCCACCCGGAACTGTCATTTCAACTGCCTGCCGAAGAATATCTCCGCTACCTCCTGCAATAATGACAGAATCAGCACCGCCTTTGGTTAATTCAATTACCTGTTTTACGATATCGCCATCTTTGTAGCTTACGATGTCTGTTGCTCCGTATTCCCTGGCAATTTTAACACAGTTGGGACGAGTACCGATTGCAATCAACTGACCAGCACCCTGCAGCTTGGCTCCTGCAACTGCCATAAGTCCAACAGGACCTATTCCAATTACAACTACCTTATCACCAAATCTCACATTTGCGTTTTCTACACCATGAAAACCAGTGGACATCATGTCCACTGTCATTAAAGCAGCCTCCGGCAATACGTTTTCTGGCAAAAGTACCAGATTTGCATCTGCCTGATTAACATGAAAATATTCCGCAAACGTGCCGTCTTTGGAACCCAGGAATTTAAAACTTTTCATGAGTCCTTCATCATGTGCATTATATTCTCCCTGCACATTTTCAGCGAGCCAGTTAGGAGTCGTGCAAGGTACAACGACAATATCACCTGTTTTAAAATTATTAACCAGATTGCCCACTTCTACTATCTCACCAACAGCTTCATGTCCAAGAATTAAATCTTTACGTTCTCCGAAGCCACCATGAAGAAGATGGTTGTCAGAGGAACATGGGGCGAGTACGATTGGACGGATAATTGCGTCTAAAGCCCCGCATTTCGGGCGATCTTTTTCAATCCAGCCCGCATTTTCAATAGAGTGCATTCCAAAACCTTTCATTATGTATACCTCCTTTTCGTTATATAAAAGAGTATATGACATCGATAAAATTATATCAATATTTTTTTACTTATTTAATAATTAATCGTAAAATGAAACCATTATATCTTATCAGATAAACGTACTTGATTTTGTAAAACATCATCGCGTAAAATATTGCACATCTTTTCAGGCTCTTCAAAGCAAGGGCTGTGTGCAGAATTTTCAAATGTGTAGAAACCTTTTATGGGGGCCTTTAGCGCTGTTACAAAATCCTTTGCAACTACGTAAGATGCTTGATAGTCGTGCCTGCCTTGGAAAATATATACGGGCACCTGCAAACAGGGAACCTCCTTTATTAAATCCATTTGAATCATACACTTACACAAACATTTTAGGGAAAAGATACTACCTAGCGAAAATTTGAACTTTTCACCTAAAGTATACCCCTTACATCTAAGCACAATTGCAACAAACCCCAGCATTGATGGCATGCTTCGCATGACACCGATGCCAAGCTTATTCATACCTTCACTACGCACTCCAGCAAGATATTTCAAGCTAATATCTCCACCAGTATCAATTGGAAACTTTTTTAATTGTCGTATCATTTTTTTATCATTTAATTTGCAAAATTCCTCCAGCATATATGTATATGCCAGACGTTCTGAGCGCACCTGCTGTGCTATTTGACCAATGCCTATAAAAGCATGAAATAACTCAGGCTGTTGCTTAACTGTTATCACACCCAGCAAAGACCCCCATGAATGTCCCATAATATATATCTTTTCTTTTCCAAATCGATTGCGTAAATAATGCGTCATTTCAATCGTGTCCGAAACCATCTGTTCAAGTGTCATTTCTTTCGGAGTAATTTTACGGTTATATGATATTCCACTACCTCTTTGTTCCCACCAGCAAACAGTAAAAAGCTTTTCTAAGCCAGTCGTTAATCTTTCAGCAAATGCAATTTCAGGTGAGCCGGGTCCTCCATGTAAATATAGCAATACAGGGTTTTCTATATTTTCACTTTGCAAAAACATGCCCTGCTTTAACCCATTAATTTCTACGAAGAACTTTTCATTCATTTTTATACCTCGCAAATTATTAATAATATTAATGAGTAGAATAACACAACACTTACTAACTAACAATATTAAGATTTCATTAAATAATTCCTCTGGCGACAGCATACCAGATCAGTTTATAATTGTGGACGGGAGTTGGTTAACCGATAATGTAATGAAGACCATATACTATGGCGCCATAAATGAAGAATTAAAGAAAATGAATCATAAAATTAATGAACATTCTGAATCAATGCAACACGATATGCAACACAAATAAAAAAAGCCTAGTATTTACTAGACTTTTTCGAGTGGAGCAGACGGGATTTGAACCCGTGTCCAAAAACCAATTCCCTGTTCTTCTACTATCATAGTTAGTTCATTGACATTCCCTCCACAGTCCGGGAACTAACACCCTGGCTGCTTCAGTAGCTTC
>JAEZVF010000075.1 GCA_023443225.1 Bacillota bacterium | reverse complement strand
TTTTAGGTAATCTATTTGGTATTCGCATACTAATATTTTACCATAAATCCCTTACTTTTCGAAGTTTGGGATTTATTTTTTTGCAGAGAAAAGGAGCTGCGCACTAATACTTAGTGCGACAGCCCCTTCCTTTTGAGTGGGTACTTTCATCAGTTCTTTAATTAAATTATAAAGCTGTATTCGGATAGAATGCCTATTGTAGGAGAATTCTATTCTTGTATATTACAATATATCATGATACAATTTACAGTAATGTTGTTTGCCATAATAGGGTAGAATTGACAGAGTAACTAGCAGAGAGGAAACAATGAATGATATACAAAAACAAACTTTCCAATGGGATTACCGTCGTTTTAGAAACGATGCCCTATTTACGTAGTGCTGCCTTTGGTGTGTGGGTAAAGGTAGGTTCTTCCAATGAGAATCCAAAGAATAATGGAATATCCCATATGATTGAACATATGCTTTTCAAAGGTACTAAGAGTAGAACAGCAAAGCAAATCGCGGATGATATGGCAAGGATAGGCGGGGACATCAATGCTTATACAAGCAAAGAATGTACTTCTTTTTATGCAATTACATTAGATGAACATTTACCAGATGCAATTGAAATTATTGGGGATATGTTTAATCATTCTCTCTTAGATGAAAAATCATTAGAGAAAGAAAAGGGAGTAATTATTGAAGAAATTGATATGTATGATGATTCTCCAGAAGACTTGGTTCATGAAATGCTACAAATGAAGGTATGGGATAATCATCCTTTAGGATATCAGATATCCGGTACGAAGAAAGCTGTAAGATCTATCACAAGGCAGGAAATCATAGATTTTATGTCTGAAAATTATGTTTCTGAGAATATGGTCATATCGGTTGCAGGGAATATTAACGAGAAGGAAATAATGGAACTCTTAGAGAAGAATTTTGCTGCAATTCCCCAGGGCAAGAGGCGTTTGGATTGCTCGAAACCGGTTTATCATACTACGATGTATACAAAACAGAAAGATGTAGAACAGTTGCATTTGAACTTAGCATTTGAGTCAGTGATTGCAGATGCAGAGGAAAAATATGTGTTAACCGTATTAAATTCTGTATTCGGAGGCAGTATTAATTCCAGATTATTTCAAGAGATAAGAGAAAATCTAGGACTTGCATATTCTATCTATTCTTACGGAAGCTCCTTTCGTACAGCAGGATTGCTGCATGTATACGGGGCAATGAATCCAATACAGACAGAGCCGGTAGTAAATAAAATCTTTACTATCATAGAAGAGATTAAGAATTGTGGTCTTACAGAGGATGAACTTACGATGACAAAAGAACAAATTAAGACCGAACTTATTATGGGAAATGAAAGTGCAAAAAACAGGATGAACAGTAATGGAAAATCTATACTTTATAAAAATTATATTACTCCATTAGAAGAGACAATTCGTAAAGTGAATGAAGTGAATTCAGAAGAAGTGATAGCATTTGCGAATCAATATCTGATTAGAGAAAAATGCAGTATTTCTTTCGTGGGCAACTTACAAAACATTGACAAATTCAAACACATTTCATAAAATAAATTATATTAATCCAGAAGAGAAAGGCGAATAAAATGAACAAGTATAGTATTGATACCAATTGCATACAGGGAGGATATGAGCCAAAAAATGGTGAACCTAGAGTGCTTCCGATTTATCAAAGTACTACATTTAAATATGACTCCAGTGAACATGTAGGAAAATTGTTTGATTTAGAAGCAGAAGGCTTCTTTTATACAAGATTAGCCAATCCAACTGTAGATGCTGTTGAAAGGAAAATAGCAGCATTAGAAGGCGGTGTAGGTTCCTTATGCACTTCATCCGGACAGGCTGCAAGCTTACTTGCTATATTAAATATCTGTGGTTCTGGAGATCATATGATATCTTCTGCAGCAATTTATGGCGGAACAACAAATCTGTTTGCAGTTACCTTTAAGAAAATCGGCATTGATGTTACTTTTATAAATCCGGATGCTACGGAAGAAGAAATACAGGCAGAATTTAGGGAGAATACAAAATTGGTATTTACAGAAACACTTGCTAATCCTGCTTTGGTAGTAACAGATATAGAAAAATTTGCAAAGCTTGCCCATAAGAACGGTGTTCCACTATTTGTAGATAATACTTTTGCAACACCTATAAACTGCAGGCCAATTGAATTTGGTGCCGACATTGTTATTCATTCTACTTCGAAATATATGGACGGACATGCGGTAGCACTTGGCGGAGTAATCGTGGATAGTGGTAATTTTAATTGGGACAATGGCAAATTCCCTGGGCTTTCTACTCCGGACGATTCTTATCATGGAATGATCTATACCAAGGCCTGCGGGAAAAGTGCTTTTATTGTGAAAGCCAGAGTACAGCTCATGAGAGACCTTGGTGCTACTCCATCACCAAACAATGCTTTTCTTCTTAATCTTGGATTAGAAACACTACATTTAAGAATGGAGCGACATTGCAGTAATGCCCTTACTGTAGCTAAATGGTTGGAAGCAAACGACAAGATTGCATGGGTTAACTATCCTGGTCTTGAAAGTAATCGATATTATGAGTTGGCAAAAAAATATCTACCAAATGGTACCTGTGGAGTTATTTCCTTTGGATTGAAAGGCGGAAGAGACGCAGCGGTACATTTAATGGATAATCTGAAACTGGCTGCTATTGTTGTACATGTTGCTGATGTTAGAACCAGTGTGCTTCACCCTGCTTCTACCACTCACAGACAATTGACGGATGCTCAGTTATTGGAAGCAGGAGTTGGACCGGATTTAATTCGAATGTCCATTGGTATCGAGAATGTGAATGATATTATTGCTGATTTGGAGCAGGCGATAGAACAGTTAAAATAGAATAGTTTAGGAAAACCCTTTAAACATGAAGATATTAGTTTAGTTTAAAGGGTTTTTTTAAACAAACAATTTTGGCGTAAAGACATTTTCAATAAAAGTTAACATATATTTTTAATATAATGAAAATTAGGTATCTAGATATGATAATACATGTTGTGCAAAGCGGAGAAACAATTACATCTATTGCAGAGCAATATAATCTTACGGAAGAAAGAATCATATTAGAAAATGGCATAGTTAATCCCGATAATCTTGTGGTTGGCCAAACTATAGTAATTTTATACCCTTTAATAACCCATACTGTACAGGAAGGAGATACTTTAGGAAGCATTGCAGAACTGTATCAGGTATCTTTGATGCAAATTTTAAGAAATAATCCGTATCTTTCAGATAGACAGTACATATATCCGGGTGAGAATATTACGATAAGCTATGAAACAGAAACAATCGATACAATGTCAGTTGGAGGATATGTTTATTCCTATGTAGATAGAAACATATTGAGAAAAACATTACCTTTCCTAACATTTCTGACAGTGTTTGATTATCGGGTGAATTCAAATGGTGATCTGAATGAACTTAATGACCAGGATATAGTAAACATGACAAAAGAATATGGTGTAGTACCAATGATGTTGGTATCAACTTTATCCGAACGGGGAATTGGTAATAGAGAGATTGTGAATGCAATTCTGAATAGTAGTGAGATACAGGACCGCATGATTGAAAACATAGTAGCTACTATTGAAGCAAAGGGATATTTAGGACTGAATCAATACATTGAATTTATTAGTTCCGAAACAATAGAAAAAATTGAAACTTTTATTAAGAAAATGAGTGCTCGACTAAAAAGTTTAGGATTACGATATACGATTACGATAACACCGAGAGTAGATGCGGAAAGAACAGTAGTAACTTATGAATCATTAGATTACCCTGCCTTATCACAGTATGTTGATGCAATCCTGTTTGTGTCTTATGATTGGGCTTATTCGTTTGGACCACCGGCGTCTGGACCTCCGATCAATATAATAAGAGAAGAGATCAATAAGATTACAAAGGTAGTACCGACAAATAAAATCGTACTGGGGGTATCTGTGATTGGCTATGATTGGGAACTTCCGTACGTTCCTGGTTATACTGTAGCAAATGCAATCACATATAATACGGCGATTCAAATTGCTGTTGACAATGGAGTACCCATTCAATTTAATAAAATGGCATCATCACCCTACTTTTTTTATTATAATATTGATGGAGTGCTACATAATGTATGGTTTAAGGATGCCAGAAGCATAGATACTATTATCAGACTAATACCAGAATTCAAGCTGCAAGGTATATCAATATGGAATAATATGTATTTTTTTAATCAAATGTGGCTGGTAATAAATAATCTCGTTAATATTATTAAGATAGTATAAGGAATGGTTTTCTCCTTCAAAATTTAATCCTTCTATAAATAATTTTAATATAATTCCATATAATAAGCAGGAATAAGGAATTATGCCTTTCTTACAGGCAGATAGGAGTATTATGGAGAACAATTCAAGAAAAATAGAGCGAGAACGAGAACAAAAGGAAAAAGAAGAAATTGACGATGGGAAAATCCGTGAATATGGTCAGACTACCTTAGTGAACGAGCAACGGAAAACAAAAATTCACCTTTTATCTATCATTGGTGAGATAGAAGGGCATGAATGTCTACCGCAACATAATAAAACTACAAAATATGAACATGTGTTACCACAATTAGCGGCTATAGAAGATAGTTCCGATATTGATGGATTATTAATCCTGATTAATACCGTTGGTGGGGATGTAGAGGCAGGGCTAGCAATCTCTGAAATGATTGCATCTCTAAGCAAGCCAACGGTTTCCCTGGTACTTGGAGGTAGTCATTCTATTGGTGTACCTTTAGCAGTATCAGCAAATTATAGTTTCATCGTACCAAGTGCAACTATGATCATACATCCCGTTCGAATGAATGGTACCGTTATTGGTGTTGAACAAACCTATGATTATTTTGAAAAGATACAGGATAGAATACTAAATTTTGTAACACTTCATTCAAAAATAGAAAAAGAAGATTTAAAGAAACTAATGTTAAATACCAATCAACTTGCAAAAGATGTTGGTTCCATATTAATTGGAGGAGAAACAGTGAAACAAGGCATAATTGATGAGGTTGGCGGTATTAAAGAGGCCCTAGGTAAACTATATCAAATCGTTGGGAGGGAATAAGATATGCTTTATACCATAGTTCCTCTGGAAAGAATCTATAGCTATAGAACAAAGAGTATTATCGCTTCAAAGCGGAACACAGCGGAAAAACAAGATTTGGAAAAGGATGAGTTTGTTAATATAGCATTACAGCATGGACAAGTTTATGCCAGAAGAGATGGTGATCATTATGTCGTGGATGGTATTTGTTCTACGGACATGAATGATTATCTGAATGAGAACTATAGTCTTGGAGCCAGTATCTCTTATCCTGGAGCAGATGTTACAAATTAAGGAATAATAAAAGATTGTTTTTCTTGCAAGTAAAGTTAATAAAGAGTATAATAGAATTGGTTCTAATGCTCTGCCTAAAAGAGGTGGCTTAGAATCAATTTGCTATATATAGGAGGATTGCATGTCTTTTTTGGAAGCTATTTTCATGGGCATCGTTCAAGGCGTAGCAGAATTCTTACCAATCAGTAGTTCAGGACATTTAGCTCTGTTTAAGTACATATTAAAGATAAATACAGATACCGGCTTACTATTTGATGTTCTTTTACATGTGGGAACTTTATTAGCTATCTTTGCTGCATTCTTTAAAGATATCAAATTGCTACTGGTCGAAGGCTTTTCTATATTTATAGGAATTTTGATAAATGCCTTTTGCTTATTAAAAAACATGTTTTCAAAAGATAAGACACAATTAAAAAAGGTAATAACAACACCGTATCGCAAATTTGTAATGATGGTTATTCTTTCAACAATACCTACTGGTATTGTTGGTATTGTATTCGAAGATTTTATTGAATTTTCGGCAACCACCTTATTTATTCCTGGTGTTTGTTTGATTCTGACTGCCGTTCTTCTAATGATTGCAGACAGAGTAACTACTGGTAAAAAAGATGAAACAACTGCAACATATAAGGATGCTAGTTTGATAGGCGTTGCACAGGGTATTGCTACAATGCCTGGTTTGTCGCGTTCTGGGACTACGATTACGGCTTGTTTACTATGTGGTTTTGACAAAAGTTATGCAGTAAAGTATTCTTTTATTATGTCAATTCCAGCGGTATTGGGTGCGCTTGTATTAGAATTAAAGAATTTTTCTAGTATCAGTGTTAGTAGTTTGGAATTGGTTAACTATATTACTGCTACTGCAGTTGCGGGGGTAGTGGGATATATTAGTATTAAGACAATGCTGGTGATTGTTCGTGGTAAGAAATTCAGAGGATTTGCAATTTATTGTCTTATCATTGGATTATTAGCAGTTATTGGTCAATTTACAGTAGCTTAGGAGGGATTTTGTGGCTACAAAACAAAATAAAAAGTATAAGGCAAATTCAAGTAGTCATTCAGGAAATACTACAAGAAAAAAAGTTGGGAGACCAAAATCTACCAGCAGTAAGAATTATACGAATCAAAAGGCGAAGGATAATTCCAATAAGACAGTATTTCATGATGAGATTACGTTAGTAATTACATTAGTTATCTCTTTGCTGCTTTTGTTAAGTAATTTCAACTTAAGTGGAAAAGTAGGTGAGTTAATCAATAGTTTTACCTTTGGATTAACAGGATTTTTGGCTTACTTATTACCGATATTCCTTTTCTTTGGTGTTGCTTTTTATATAGCAAATCGCGGAAATAAAGAGGCGATTCAAAAATTAATCAGCATTTTTCTTCTGTTTATCGTACTTTCAGCATTAATTCAGCTGATCTTTTCGGAAAGTATTGGATCAGATAAAATAATAGACTTTTATCAGTCCTCCGCAAAGGCTAAAAATGGCGGGGGTGTTGTTGGTGGAATCATATGTAAACTATTGTACCCCTTATTTGGTACTGTAGGTAGTTATATCATCTTATTTGCTTTATTAATTATTTGTCTTATGTTTATTACGGGTAAGACATTATTTGCTTATTTGGGAAGCAAGAGCAAGGATTCTCTTGAACTTATGATGGAGCGAAAGCAGCAAAGAGCAGAAGACCGTCTTTTGGATGATGGTGAAAATGAACCAGAATTGGTTGAAAGAAGACCTGCGAGAACGGTAGTGTTAAAGAAAAAGGATAAAGAGAATAAGAAAGCAGCAAAGATAAATACTAAGAAAACCACGTCAAAGCAGAATTCTGAACATGATTTTGACATGAAAGAAATTCAAATGGAAAATACTGATCATATTTCAATTCAACGTGCAGGTAATGATCAGGATAGTTTCAATAAAGAAGATAAGAATAAAACTTATGAAGAACAATTAAAAATGAAATTTGGTAATAAATCAGAGGAAAATACAAATTCAGCTTCAGCTGATAACTTCGATCGGCCTGGATTGGATGATGATATTCAAAGATTGCTTCATGCTGCTGGGCAGGATATGGTAGATGAGCAGGTTAGCCCAGTTACTCCAATAGAAACTCCGATAAAAGATACTGAGAAAATAAACAAATCTGTATCTTCTGATAAGGGGGAAACTTCAGATTTTGAGCAGTTAAGTAAGAATCAAGTAATTGCTGAAAAAGAATATGTTTTTCCGCCGATTGACCTTTTATCCAAACCAAAAATGAATACAAAAGGAATGTCGGATAAGGATTTAAAAGAAACTGCTATGAAATTGCAAAAGACCTTGGAGAGTTTTGGCGTAAGGGTTACCATTACAAATGTTAGTTGCGGTCCGGCAGTAACTAGATACGAGTTACAACCAGAGCAGGGAGTTAAAGTAAGCCGCATTACTGGTTTAGCAGATGATATCAAATTGAATCTGGCGGCTGCAGATGTCAGGATTGAAGCACCAATTCCTGGAAAAGCAGCGGTTGGTATTGAAGTACCTAATAAGGAAAATACCATGGTTATGTTCCGGGATATTATCGAGAGTAAGAATTTCACAAGCCATCCTTCTGATATTGCTTTTGCTGTTGGTAAAGATATTGGCGGCCAGACGGTGGTTACGGATATTGCCAAGATGCCCCATTTATTAATTGCTGGTGCCACAGGTTCTGGTAAATCAGTATGTATCAATACCTTAATCATGAGTATTTTATATAAGGCAAAACCTTCTGAAGTACGTATGATTATGGTTGACCCTAAGGTTGTAGAATTAAGTGTTTATAATGGAATACCACATCTGCTGATTCCAGTGGTAACGGATCCCAAGAAGGCTTCCGCTGCCTTAAATTGGGCTGTTATGGAGATGACAGAACGTTATAGTAAATTTGCAGACCTTGGTGTTAGGGATATTAAAGGATATAATGAAAAGGTTGCTACAGTGGCCGAATATCAGAATGAAAATTATCAAAAGTTACCACAGATTGTAATTATTGTAGATGAGCTTGCAGACCTTATGATGGTTGCACCTGGTGAGGTGGAAGACGCAATCTGCCGTCTTGCTCAGATGGCTCGTGCTGCAGGGCTACATCTAATTATTGCGACTCAGCGACCATCGGTAAATGTTATAACTGGACTTATTAAGGCAAATGTTCCCTCAAGAATTGCATTTTCCGTGTCGTCCTCCATCGATTCCAGAACTATTATTGATGGTTCCGGAGCAGAGAAGTTATTAGGTAAAGGTGATATGTTATTCTTCCCTTCTGGATATCCAAAACCGATACGTGTTCAGGGCGCATTTGTTTCGGATAAAGAAGTTAGTGCAGTTGTTGATTTCTTATCCAAGAACAGTACCACGGAATATAGTGAAGATATTGCAAATAAGATTACCAGTGTACAGGCAGCAGAAAATACCGGAGCTTCAACTGCAAATGATAGGGACGATTATTTCATTGAAGCAGGCAAATTCATAATTGAAAAAGATAAGGCATCCATCGGAATGCTTCAAAGAGTATATAAGATAGGATTTAACCGTGCAGCCAGAATTATGGATCAGCTTGCGGATGCCGGCGTTGTTGGGCCGGAAGAGGGTACAAAGCCAAGAAAAGTAATCATGTCTTTAGAAGAGTTTGAACAATATATTGATGAGTATGTTTAAGGTATGAGAGGAGTTTCCCATGATTGGTTGGTTAATAACGAACGCATTTCTAACTACTCATAAATTCACTGAACTTAATTTATGGTTGATTGCAGCTGCAAAAAAGTACGATATAGATTTAATCGTCAAAACAAATGCAGAAATTTTAGTGCAATTGGATTCGGATTTTGAAAGTTCAGAAACAACTGTGGATAGGGCAGATTTTGTTTTGTTTTGGGACAAAGACATTAGATTAGCCAAGTATCTTGAGATGAAGGGGTTTACCCTCTTTAATTCCTCCAACGGAGTGGCAGTTTGTGATGATAAATCCTTAACTCATTTATATTTGCAGGGAGCAGGGATACGTATGCCCAAGACTATACTTGCTCCAATGACTTATAGGAATATTGGGTATCCTAACAAAGAATTTGTTAAGAGTGTAATGAATCAATTAGCGTTTCCTATGGTGATGAAAGAATGCTTTGGGTCCTTTGGTCAACAGGTTTATCTAGTAAATGATGAATTTGAACTTTTGAATAAACTATCTGAAATCGGAACAAAACCAATGTTGTTTCAGGAGTTTATAAAGAGCAGCAATGGCAGGGATATCAGATTGCAGGTTGTTGGTAATCAGGTTGTTGCAGCAATGTACCGGTATTCTATTAACGGTGATTTTCGTGCGAATATCTCAAACGGTGGAAAAATGAAATCCTATGACCCAACAAAGGAGCAGATCGAGTTAGCTGTTAAGTGCTGCAAAATACTTGAACTTGATTTTGCTGGTGTTGATATCTTGTTTGGTGAACATGAGGAACCCATTGTGTGTGAGGTGAATTCGAATGCACATTTTAAGAATATTTATGATTGTACCGGTGTTAATGTTGCAGAACATATTCTGGAATATATTATAAAGCGTTTATCAATAGGTTGATTTATCAGAGTTGGTTTTATTAAGAAAGGTGTAGAGGTTTAAATGACAGGCTGGTTACTCTATAGCGAGAAAGACATAGAAAAGAATAAAATATATATCGAGTATTATTTCGATGAAGGTAATAAGTTAGGTGTACAGATTATGCTGATTGTGGTTGAAAATCTTAAGTTTGGTATTAAAAATAATACCTGGTTTTTTACTTATGATGATAAGCCAATGTTGATGCCGGATTTTGCAATCTGCAGGACAATCTACCCATTATTAAATAAACAATTAGAATACATGGGCATAAAAGTATTTAATAATTCAGAAGTAGCAGAAATCTGCAATGATAAGGCTAAGACCTATCAGCATATAGCCTGTCTTGGAATTCCAATAATTGATACGGAATTCTTCCGTAATTCCATGGTTGAGGAAGTTATGAGTACCATAAAAGCCCCATCCGTTATAAAAGCAGTAGATGGTCATGGTGGTAATCAAGTGTTTTTGTTAGAAAAAGATAATTCTACAAAAGTAGTACAAAGCAAAATCATGAATCAGCTAGGCAAATCGGATATAGTACTACAACCCTTATTAGGGACAAGGCACCAGGATTTAAGGATATATGTAATTGGTAATCAAATCATAGCTTCTATCCTTAGAACAGCAAACGAAGGATTCAAATCCAATTATTCTTTAGGCGGAAGAGTGGAGCAATATCAACTATCGAAGAAAGAAATATCTATTGTTGATAAAATAGTAAACTCTTTCGAATTTGGTTTGGTCGGTATCGATTTTATTATTGGAGATGAAGGAGAATTGATCTTTAATGAAATCGAGGATGTAGTTGGATCAAGAATGCTTTATGCTTGTACCGACATAAATCTTGTAAGATTATATTTGGAGTATATAGTTTCAAAAGTAACTGATTGTGAATGGAGTTATCAATGATATTAAATGAAGGAAAGAAAAACAAACCACGGATGTTATCTAATTCGTTTCGTCTAATTTTTAAACATATTTTTTCATTACTGCTGGGACAAAGTATTTTGCTTGTAGTGGTTATGTTTTTACTGATACCGTTTATCCGCCATATTCTAAATTTTGCCCGTTCCTTGTCGGAATTTTCTTATATTACAATCAATAACTTCATACCGTTTGTATTAAATCCGTTTACTATTATAACACTTATTTTCTTATTCTTTTTTATCGGGATTTTTCTCTTGTACGAAGCAGCATTTCTCGTTACTTTTTATTCCGTTATAGAAAATGGGCAAACACCAAGACTACTTCCCGTATTTTATCTGTCTTTTAAAAGACTAATTGTAACCCTGTTACATAGAAACTTCACTTTGATTCCTACGGTATGGTTATTTGCTTTATTGTATAACATACCTTTTCTAGTATTTATTTTAAAAAATTTCACCTTATTTCGATATGCGTCAAAATATCTGAAAGAATATACATTTCTTATACCGATTATTATTAGTTTAGGTATCTTTCTGTTTTTATTGATGTTCCGAAGATTGTTTGTTTTCCAGTACAGTCTCATTGAAGGGAAAAGCTATAAAGAAATAGGTACACTTAGTAAGAAACTAAAAAGAAAAAGGGCAGTACGAGCATTCTTCTATATCCTTGGATGGAATATTTCCATCGGGATTCTAGTTTATTTATTACGTATTGTTGTTTTACTCTTTTCAGCTTTACTAGTAATAGGATTTGTAGAAAAGAATCTTGCGATAGTTACCTTTATCACTATCAACGAGAAAGCAAACAACTATCTATCCCTAATTATGTTTTTTATCGGAATCATAGCAAATTTTGCTTTATTTACACATTTGTTTTATCAATATAAGAAAGAAGAAAATGAATATTTCCATTTTGATAGTTCTGTTGATACGGTTTTTTTGCGTTTAAAATCATATAAGAAATTAATAATTATATTTTGCTCTGTTTTTTTTATGACAAGTATTTATATGGCTTTTGATATAATAAAAAATGATGCTCCTTTGGTTTTTGTTGACTTCGATATGATAAAAGTCACTTCTCATCGGGGGTTTTCAAATGATGTACCGGAAAATACGATTCCGGCCATAGAAAAATCCATGGAAGAGCAGGCAGACTATGTAGAAATAGATGTAAGGCAGACGATGGATGGGGAGCTGGTATTGCTTCATGATGAGAACTTAAAGCGTACTACCGGCTTGAATAAAAACATCTGGAACGTTGAATACAACGAGATATCTTCATTAGATGCAGGTTCCTGGATGGATGAATCCTTTGCGGGTACTAAAATACCAACTTTACGGGAAGTATTTGAGTTGTGTAAAGGTCAGATTAATATAAATCTAGATTTAAAATATGACAAACAAATGGACGGTTTAGAAGAACGAGTAGTGAAATTGATTGAAGAATATGATATGGAAAATCAATGTGTGATTAGCAGTTCGAGTCTTAAGCTGCTGGAAAATGTTAAAGAACTAAATACTAAGATAAGAACAGGATATATTACTTATCGAATTGAACCAAAACTTTATGAAAGTGATAATATTGATTTTTTTAGTATAAATAATTATTTTATCTCTGAAAAACTATTAAAGTCAGTACATGAGCATGGTAAAGAAATTCATGTATGGACAGTTAATACAAAGAGTGAGCTGGAAAGAATGAAAAA
The DNA here is from genome assembly GCA_023443225.1 of Bacillota bacterium. GTDB lineage: Bacteria > Bacillota > Clostridia > Lachnospirales > Lachnospiraceae > Anaerocolumna. The sequence goes on along the minus strand of JAEZVF010000075.1, from coordinate 145,677 downwards.
TCTTGGAGTTGATAATATTATTACAGATGATCCATCCTATGCAAAAGAAATTCTATATCAGGATGAATCAAACTGGCTTATTGTTACTTTATTTCGAATGATGCTTACGTATTAGTTAGGAGTTTAGAATAAATCACAAATGACGATTCATTGTACACAAGAAAGGAAAAAGTAAAATGAAATATGTATTAGATACCCATAGTCATACCCTGGCAAGTGGTCATGCCTATAGTACTATAAAAGAAATGGTAGAAGCAGCAAAAGATCGGAAATTGGAGTTATTAGCGATTACAGAGCATGGTTCTTCCATGCCAGGAAGCTGTACAGAAATATACTTTGCTAACTTGAGAGTTGTTCCCAGGGAGATGATGGGAGTAAAGCTATTGTTAGGATCCGAATTAAATATAATGGATTATGAAGGACATCTTGATATGAATGATTACACTTATAAAGTACTAGATATTATAATTGCTAGCATGCATATCGGTATTGTTAAACCAGGCACAATGGAAGAAAATACAAATGCAGTTGTGGAGGCTATGAAGAATCCCTATGTGAATATCATTGGACATCCAGATGACATGAGGTATCCTGTCGATTATGAAACATTGGTAAAAGCAGCGAGGGACCATCATGTTCTATTGGAATTGAATAATAGTTCTTTGAAACCAGGTGGTTTTCGAAAGAATTCTGACAACAATGATATTACTATGTTAAACCTATGCAAAAAGTATGATGTACCGATCGTAATCGGAAGTGATGCTCATATTGCCAATGATGTAGGGGATTTTGAATGCGCTCAGAAGATAATTGAATTGACCGAATTTCCACAGGAATTGATCATAAATACGTCAGTAGATAAATTAATGGGATTCCTGAAATTAAAAAAGAAGCTACAGCACTAAGTTTGGAGGAATATCATTATGGGTAAGTCAAATTGTGAATGTTGTACCAACTATGTATATGACGAAGAGTATGACTGCTTCATCTGTCTGGTCAATTTAGATGAAGATGAAATGGCAAGGTTTATGGGAAATACCTTTGATAATTGTCCGTATTTTCAATTTGATGATGAATATAAAATAGTTCGGAAACAAATGTAGTATAATAAAGAAAAACCCGCCAGTCTAATACTTTTGAAGTTGGACTTGGCGGGTTTTCTGTATTGACACAGCTTCTTCATTGCAAAGGTAAATTATAACAAATTTAACTTGACGCTAAATCGAACTTATAGTACAATAAATAAAACATAAGTCTGATAAAGTGAGGTGAAAGAATTGGGCAACAAAAGAAAAGAGGCATTAGTCCAATTCAATAGGGATAACATGCTAACGGCCGCAAGAGAGTTATTTGAAAGAAAAGGGATTGCAGCTACAACGGTAGATGATATTGCCAAGGAAGCGGATTATAGTAAATCAACATTGTATGTCTATTTTAATAGTAAGGATGAAATCTTAAATACCATATTGTATGAACAAATGTGTATGATGAAAGATATACTTGAAGAGTGCATACATAATTTTAAAGATTTTACTTCTTGCTATTTATCTATTTGTAGGGAATTAGTGAAGTATCAAGAAAGATATCCAGTTTATTATGAAGCAATGCTGGGAGAGATAAAAATCACTCAAAAGGATATAGAAGAAAGAAACATTTTATATAAGATCTATGAAGTTGGAGAAAACATAAATGACATAGTGAAAGATCTTTTACAAAAAGGGGTAGTGTGTAAATTTATTCGGGATGATATCGAATTAATTCCTACTGTATTATATCTCTGGTCCGGAATTAGTGAAACGATTCGTTTTGCAAATAGAAAGCAGGAATACCTAAAAATTAGATTAAATATGCAAGCAACAGATTATACAGAGTTTGGTTTTATGATGCTCTTAAAATCCATTATGAGATAGGAGAGAACCATGATTTGGGGTATAACAGCTGCAATAATATGTGTATTTCTTTATTTTAAACTAATAGCAAGAAAGTTAAAATGGCATACTGTAGAAGCGTTTTTACGAAAGATACATAACCCATGTGGTATTTTTGTATTAGTAGTAATAACAGTTCATTTTCTTTTAACATTAGATGTATGGTCAACAAGAAGTGTAATGGTGGTTGCTACTGGGATTATTACAGCTGTATTGTTGCTATATATGGCAGTAGGATATTGTTTTAGAAAGAAAATCAAAAGTAAATGGATTCTGTTACACAGAAAGATTGCATTTTTTATAGTGTTCTTTAGTATTTGTCATATTATTTTATATTATGTAGATTTCTTTTCTTATAAAAGCAATATATCAACAATCAATGTTACTGGGATGGATGCAAGTAATGCAAAAGATGGGTCGTACGAAGGGGAATATGATGCCGGATATATATACGCAAAAGTGAGTATTACCGTTAATAATGGACAAATATTAAATATTGTTATACTTGAGCATGATAATGAAAGAGGAACTCCAGCTGAGAAGATAGTAAGTAATATTATAGAACAACAAAATACTAAGGTTGATGCTATCAGTGGTGCAACTAACTCAAGCCTTGTAATAGAAAAAGCGGTAGAAAATGCTTTAGCGAAGGGAGAATAATCATGGATAAGGTGGCAATTATTTATCATTCCGAGCATCATTTTAATACAAAAAAGTTATTAGATGCAATTGAGAGAAAATATTCGGTGGATTTAATCACAGTACCAGATTGTCATGAAGTGGATCTTAAAAAGTATACAGTTGTTGGATTTGCTTCTGGTGTTTATATGGCTAAGTTACATCAGTCTATATGGGATTTCATTAACGAAAATATGAGTTTACTTACCCATAAATCTTCCTTTATAATTAGTACTAGTGGTAGCGGAAATCCAAAATATAATAAAAATATTCATGAATATTTAGCTGCAAACAAGGTAAATGTTTTGGCTAGTTTTCATTGCCGTGGATATGATACCTATGGACTATTCAAATTACTTGGTGGAACAAGTAAAGGACATCCAACAGAAGAGGATATAGATAGAGTATTACAATTCTTTGAAAAGACAGTGTTGCTTTAGAAATAGGTAGATATGTTAATCCTATAAGATACACAGAGGAATGATTAAAAAAAGTGGTTTAAACTCATTGGTTAAACCACTTTTTCATATTCACATCCAAAGTAACTATATTTCAGATTGTTACAAAATTATTCAACTACTGCTTTTTTTCTCTTTTTCCATGTAACCCAGAGAGGACCTGCAATGCATATAGTGGAATAGCAACCACTGATAGAACCTATTGCCATTGGCAATGCAAAGCTTTGTACGGAATCTATACTGTTTGCAAAAGCAAGAATAAATATCATACTTACACTGATTAATACCGCAATGTTGGTATTAATGGAGCGTGACATGGATTGAGTGATGGATAGATTTGTTATTTTTTCAATAGGTAGACCAGGATTTATCGTAGCATTTTCACGGATTCTGTCATAAATGACTATCGTATCATTGATAGAGTAACCAATAATACTGAGTGCAACCGCTATAAAGGAGTCACCAATCGGAATCTGGAATATTACATAAGTAAAGAATACAACCAAAAGATCATGGAATAAGGCAACCAAAGCCATAACTCCGGCAGATAGTCCACCTATTTTATTAAAACGTATCCAAACATATATCATTACTAATGCTGCAGAAAGAAGAATTGCTGTAATTCCTTTTCTTAAAAATTGTTGTCCAAAGAATGGTTGAACCATGGATGACGCTTCCATCTCCAATTTGGAGTTCGGGAATTCTTTAATTAATTCATCTTCTAATTTATCTTGCAATTCCGATTCAATACCGTAATTCCCTGAAATATTAATGATTAGACGGTTTGCGCCAGTAGATAAATCAGTAGTAGTCTGTGCTGTTACTGGTCTGTCAAGCAATTTAGTAACTACATCAGCGGCATTGTCTGCATTCAGATCACCTACATAAGTATATTTTAGTAAGGCACCACCCTTAAATTGTATGTCAAGCTGCGCACCTTTCGTTATCAGACTAACAATTCCAATCACCATAATAATTAGTGAAATTGAAAAGAAGATCCAACGCTTTTGGTAAAAGTTTATTATTTTATTACTACTACTTATAGTTACATTTTTACTCATAATGTTATCCTCCTTGACTTACACGTATAAAGTGAAGGCTTACGTAAAGCCTTGAATTCACTCAAGGACCAAATCATTAGTCTGGAAGCAGTCACGCCGGCAACGAAATTGAAGAAAATACCGGTTAGTAAAGAGTATGCAAAAGATAACAGTGAACCGGAACCGAAGATCATCAATATGACACCAACGATTAACACTGTAATATTTCCATCAAATACGGAAGTGAATGCACCCTTAAAGCCAGAAGTTATAGCGGAACGAACAGTTTTTCCGGATTTGATTTCTTCACTAATACGCTCTGAAATAATTACGTTTGCATCGACACCCATACCGATAGATAAAATAACACCGGCGATACCAGTTAGAGTAAGTGTTACCTGTGGAATCGAAATGGCCAGTATTTGTCCTGCTATCTGAATCATTAGTGAGATGCATGCAACAAAGCCAGGAAGGCGGTAATAGAAAATTAGCAGAACACAAATAATGCAAAATGCAATGAGGCCTGCGTAAACCATAACGTTAAGAGCACCTTTACCAAGAGATGGACTAATGGTAGAATGATTCTTTGTAGTCATGGAAAATGGAAGAGAACCAGAATTAATCTTATCAGAAAGACTCTTAGCCACATCATAATTCTCCATTCCATCAATGATTGCTTCTCCACCTGTTATATGTGCTGAGACAATTGCTGTCTGTATTAAAGTATCATCCATGTAAATACTGATATTTTTACCAATAAGCTTTTCTGTTGCATCACTAAAGAGTTGTTTTCCTTTTTCGTCGAAAGTAAGTGACACAACATATTGTCCTGCTTTTAATACATTTCCCCCGTTACTTGGGTATCTGCCGGGTTCGCTGTTTACTACATTGGAGCCAGTTACAAGAATATTTCCTTCGTCATCGCGGAAAGTAAGCTGTGCAGTTTCTCCTAATTCTGTCATAGCTTTTTGTGGATCAAAGTCAGTTTCCTCTGCTTTCCACGGGAAACGTACAATAATAGAACCATTATCTTTATCAATAATTACATCTCGATCTAGAATATTTTTTGCATCAAGGCGTGTTTCAATAATCGTACGGGCAGACTCTAACTCTCCAGAAGTAGCCTTACGATCAAGGCCCACAGGTTCATAGGTTGCGTCAACGCCGCCGCGAATATCAATACCAAATCGCATATCCGGAGCACCAATGAAAACAGCACAGTAAGCCATAACTAAAGCTATAACTAAAACAATAAAAAATACTGGTTTTTTATTTCTCATTTTTAATACCTTTCTATAATTTATTTTTAATTCGTCTTTTAGGATTAAAATGTCAAAAAGTTATTTTGTATTAAAACACTAAAAGTGATTTTGATACTTTAATCATATTCCTTAAGAAAAAAGACGTAAGGAGGAGCATGTCCTCCAATGGACAAAGCAAGAATAGAAACATGTTTTGTTATCCTGCGAAAAGAAGACAGGAAGGCATAAATCAAGAAACTCATACCAAACAACAAGATTAGCGCTGTATTTTGTTGTAAAGTATGCCATAACTGTTTGTTATCCTTCCCTATTTCTTGAATATATTCAAATACAGACAGGTTTTGTTTTGCAGGTAGAAATTGATGAGTTGAATGGTAAACAGTTCGGGTGGATGGTTTATCCATGCCGGTTGTTTTACTAGTTTTGCATGAAGCAGTTGTAACTGTCTTTGTATTGGGTGATTTCGTAAATGGGTAAAGGGTGAATGAAAGGGTAAAGGTAGCAAATAATGCAAACTTTATGTGTTTCTTAAGATATTTACTTTGTATGTTTAAGTTCATAGCTACCCCCATATTTCGCAGTTACAGTGTAATTAAAGTTTGTGCCGAGGCCGTCCCAGTTACTAACTTTGCATGTGTAATATTTGAACAACCTTTCACATGCCCTTTAAAAAAAATCATATACAGTTTAAATTAACATATTATTTTGTCTTTGTCTATAACTTCATTAAAATAAGATGGGGTTTATCTATTATGTGAAAGACAGTCCATTAATTCTTCTGGTTTATCAATAATGAAATCTGCACCAGCGTTTTCTAATACTTCCCTTTCACGAAAGCCCCATGTGACGCCGATACAGGGAATCCCTGCATTATGAGCGGTATAAACATCGACATCGGAATCTCCAACATAGATTACTTTATTTTTGTCAGCATTTAAATCTCGTATTACTGTATATACACTGTCGGGCGCAGGCTTTCTTGCAACGTTAGGAGATTCACCAATTGCTATCTGAATATAGTCAGCAAAGTAATCCCGACATAAAGATTTGACTGATGAATCAAATTTGTTTGAGACAACAGCAAGTTTCAATTTCTTTTCTTTTAATTGATTCAGTAAGTGAAGAACACCATCATATGGCTTCGTTTTATTTTGGCTGTTTAGGGCGTAATGTTGTTGGTAACTCTGAAAGCACTGATTCAAAACCTCTGGATTTGTATTATTTGGAACCATTTGCTTCATTAAATGTTGTGCCCCATTTCCAACGTGTTTTCTAACTTCAATGATTGATTTGGTAGGAAAGCTAAATTCCATCAATGCGAAATTCACACTGTCTTTTATATCCTCAAGGGTATTAAGAAGAGTGCCATCCAAATCAAATATTACAGTATCATAAATCATTCGTTCTCCTTCTTTCCTTCATTTGATTAAATATGATTATACCGTGATTCGATAGAAAGGTCAAAATTGTCTGTAACAAAGTTATTTTGAAAGGTTGGTTTGACTTTTTACACCCAAACCAAGGTTTAATTTCGAAAAAAAAAATTAGTCTTTTATTATTGGTACGATTTGTTATAATAGATAATAGAAAAATTCAGAATTCTACATTATTAGGAGGAAACCAATGGAAACCGATATTCAGATTGCACAGAAAGCACAGTTGATCCATATTAAAGATGTAGCTGCAAAATTAAATATTAAGGAAGATGACCTAGAGTTCTATGGAAAGAATAAAGCGAAACTTACAGATGAATTATGGGAGAAAATTAAAAATAATCCTGATGGAAAACTGGTATTAGTTACAGCCATCAATCCGACTCCGGCCGGAGAAGGAAAGACCACGACTACGGTAGGTTTAGGACAAGCTTTGGGTTTGTTAAATAAAAAAGCAGTTATCGCATTAAGGGAACCATCCCTAGGACCATGTTTTGGAATTAAAGGTGGAGCAGCCGGTGGTGGTTATGCACAGGTAGTTCCAATGGAAGATTTAAACCTTCACTTTACAGGAGATTTTCATGCAATTACATCTGCTAATAATCTTTTGGCAGCAATGTTAGATAATCATCTGCATCAAGGGAATGATTTAAAGATTGATCCCAATCAGATTGTATGGAAACGCTGCGTGGATATTAACGACAGGGTTTTACGCAATATCGTAGTTGGTCTTGGACGTAAAATAGATGGGGTAGTAAGAGAGGATCATTTTATTATAACAGTTGCTTCAGAAATCATGGCAGTACTTTGTCTGGCGGATGATATGAACGACCTTAAGAAAAGATTGGGAAGAATTATTGTTGCTTATACCTATGATGGTAAGCCGGTAACAGCAAAAGATTTAAATGCAGTAGGATCAATGGCAGCATTACTAAAAGACGCTATTAAGCCAAATTTGATTCAGACCCTTGAAAATACTCCGGCAATTATTCATGGAGGACCATTTGCCAATATTGCTCATGGATGTAATAGTGTCAGAGCAACCAAAACTGCTTTAAAAATGGCTGACATTGTTGTAACGGAAGCTGGTTTTGGTGCTGATCTGGGTGCTGAGAAATTCTTAGATATTAAATGTAGCAGTGCGGGATTACGTCCAAGTGCAGTTGTATTGGTAGCCACAGTACGTGCTCTTAAATATAATGGTGGAGTGTTAAAGTCTGATTTATCCGCAGAGAATCTGGAGGCATTAAAGAAGGGCATTGTCAACTTGGAGAAGCATATTGAAAATCTTCAAAAATTCGGTGTTCCTATCGTAGTTACATTAAATCGTTTTATAACGGATACAGAAGCAGAACTTGATTATGTCAAGAAATACTGTGAGAGTAGAGGCTGTGAATTCTCATTGTCAGATGTTTGGGAGAAGGGCGGTGCTGGTGGTATTGATTTGGCAAATAAAGTACTCCATACGATAGAAACGAAAGAAAGTAATTTTAAACCTTTGTATGATATTAAACTTTCTATAAAAGAGAAAATAGAAACTATTGCAAAAGAAATTTATGGAGCCGCTACAGTAACCTATGATGTGGCTGCTGAGAAAGCTATTGCTAAAATAGAAGAATTAGGTTATAAGGAAGTTCCAGTATGTATGGCAAAAAATCAATATTCCTTATCGGATGATCCAACGAAATTAGGAAAGCCTTCCGGATTCAACATCCATATCAGAGAAGTATATGTATCAGCAGGAGCTGGATTTGTTGTTGCTATCACCGGAACTGTAATGACCATGCCTGGACTTCCAAAGAAACCGGCTGCCGAGGGAATTGATGTGAATGAAGACGGTATTATAACAGGGCTTTTTTAACCTCGTGAAAAAATATATCATGTAATGAAATAACTTAAAACCTTCCACATATACTTATATAGAACAGTACCGTGGAAGGTTTTATTATGGAATTCGTAAAATTAAATTTTGAATATTCAGAGGATGTTACTGTAATTAACAGGGAACAGTTTGAAGCACATATGAGACTATATGAAGGATATATAAAGAAAATGAACGAAATAGATAGCTTACTCATGGAGGAAGGCGATTTAGAAGATTCAAATTCTACCTACAGTGAATATAGAGGTATCAAACGAGGGGAAACCTTCGCACTCAACGGTGTAATTCTGCACGAATATTATTTTGAAAATATTGGTTCAAAAAATAATGAACCGAATGATGAGGTGAAGAATCACCTTGCAAAGGATTTTGGTAGCTATAAGTTATGGCATCAACATTTTATAGCAACCGCAAAAGCCAGCAGAGGATGGGCAGTATTATGTTATGATTTCCGTTCAAATCGATTCCGAAACATCAGTCTCGATGCACATGACGTGGGAAACATTGCTTTAGCGGCTCCCGCCCTAGTACTAGATATGTATGAACATGCCTATTTTCTACAGTATGCAGACAATAAAAACGAATATATTACTAATTTCATGAAAAATATTGACTGGGGTATAGTAAAAGATCGCATTAATCATACGATAATGGTTTAATCTAACAAGGAAGTCTCCTACTTCTTAAGTGGGAGACTTCCTTGTTAGGTTATGAAATGTAGCAAAGCGGAATGGTTATATCCACTTTGGCCTATTAATTACGATTTAAGGACTGCTCACAATAAATACAACGATAAATACCTTTTTCGGAATCAGTCAAATGGAAACTGTGTACTAATTCCTGTTCAATTGAAGTAATACATCTTGGATTTTTACATTTGAAAATATTCGTTACCTTATCTGGAAGATTGAGTTTTCGTTTTGCAACTATTTCACCATTTTCAATGATATTAATTGTTATGTGATGATCTAATACTCCTAAAACATCTAAGTCCACATCTAAGTGTCCATCAATTTTAATGATATCTTTTTTACCCATCTTATTACTTTTCGCATTTTTTATGATAGCGATACTGCAATCTAGTTTTTCTAGATTGAGATATGAATAAATGTTCATTGCTTTGCCTGCTTCGATATGGTCAATGACAATTCCGTTATTTAATCCTCCGATATTTAACATGCTTCTACCTCCAACAGTTTCATGATTAAGGCCATTCTGGCATATACCCCAAATTCAGCCTGTTTAAAATAAACAGCTCTTGGATCATTGTCCACTTCAACAGCAATTTCATTTACCCTTGGAAGAGGGTGGAGTACCATCATATCTGATTTTGCATATTCCATTTTTTTCATATCTAGAATAAAGGAATCCTTCAAACGGATGTAATCCTCCTCGTTAAAGAAACGCTCTTTTTGTACTCTGGTCATATATAAAAGATCCAATTCCGGCATAACATCTTCTAATACCTTTACTTCTTTAAAAGTAATATTGTTTTTTTCTAATACTTCTTTTCTTAAGTATGCAGGTATTTTTAATTCATCCGGTGATATGAGTACAAAAGTTATATTCTCGTAACGTACCATAGCGTTAATTAAAGAATGCACGGTTCTACCAAATTTTAAATCGCCGCAAAAACCTACAGTAAGATTGTTTAATCGTCCTTTTAATTCTTGAATTGTTAATAAATCGGTAAGGGTTTGAGTGGGATGATTATGCCCACCATCACCGGCATTGATAACCGGAATAGAAGAGTGGATAGAAGCAACTAATGGAGCACCTTCTTTCGGATGGCGCATAGCACAGATATCAGCATAACTGGATATTACTCGAATGGTATCAGCAACACTTTCTCCTTTTGCGGCTGAACTGGAATCGGCAGAGGAAAAGCCTAATACACTACCACCAAGATTTAACATGGCAGCCTCAAAACTTAATCTGGTTCTTGTACTTGGTTCATAGAATAAAGTCGCTAGTTTCTTGCCATGACATACATTCGAATATTTTTTAGGATTTCTAATAATGTCTTGTGATAAATCCAGGATGTCCTGCAATTCCGAAACTGATAAATCAAGCGGACTAATAATATGTTTCATAAGCACCTCCGTAAACTTCGTTAGTTATATTCAACTCGAAATTATACTATAATATCTTTAAGAATACAATAGTAAAAATAAAATAATATTATAAACAATTTCCAATAATAACAAGCATTCGCTAATAAAATATGTAACTATTTTGGTTGAATTGATGAATTTTAACAATTATGTAAAAAAGTACTATTATTTTTGCCTAAAATGGTGTATAAATGTATTATATATACATTGAAAGGAGATAAAATATGGTTGGTCAACTTTTGGGGGATTATCTTATCAAGAAAGGTCTTATTAGCAATGCACAATATAATGAGGTAATCGAACATCAAAAAGCTACACGTGTTAAATTAGGATTCATTGCAGTGTCTGAAAAATTATTAACGGTAGAACAGGCAGAGGAAGTTAATAATTTGCAAATGAGTATGGATAAAAGATTTGGCGATATAGCTATTCAGAAAGGTTATCTTACTGATGCACAGGTTGGTCATTTGTTGAATCTCCAAGGTAATCCATATTTATTATTTATACAAACATTAATTGAAAAAAATATTTTAACTATAAACGATATTGAAGTACAACTAGAAGCTTTTCAAAAAGAAAATCAATATTCCGACGAGGATATGGACGCACTGAAAAGTGGTGATATTGATCGTATCCTTCCTTTATTCCTACATTTACATATGGATTTACCTTTTTATGATGAATTAATTTGCTTAGCTGTGCGAAACATTGTACGCTTTATTAGTAGTGATATTGTTCTTGGAACATCATATGTTGCAAAAGAATATCTTTTTGATACCTTAGCTTCTCAAAAGGTAGTAGGACAACATAATATTTTCTTAGGTTTTGCTGCAAGTGATAAAAATCTTCTTTCCATTGCTTCTCCTTTTGCTAAAGAAGAGTTTACTGATATGAATGAGGATTCCTTTGACTCTGTATGTGAGTTTATAAACTGTATCAATGGATTATTTGCAACCCAATTAAGCCATGATAACATAGAAGTTGATATGATGCCACCATTGTTTTTCGAGAATCAAAAGCTTATTTCTGATGGTAATATCATAATTGTACCTATCACCATTAGTGGCAAGAAGATTGATCTAATAGTATCTATCGACAATAATACTGAAGTGAAATAACAAAGGAGGAACTAACATAATGGCAAGCATACTAATAGTAGATGATTCAAGAACATCCAGAAAAATATTGAGAAATTTATTAGAACAATCAGGGCATATAGTTGTTGATGAAGCTGTGAATGGAGAAGAAGGTTTGAATAAATATAAGCAATATCATCCGGATATTGTTACAATGGATATTACAATGCCTGTATTAGATGGAATTGAATCGTTAAAGGCTATCATGGAAGAAGACAGTTCTGCAAAAGTAGTTATGGTAACTGCTGCCGGACAGAAGAATAAAATGGTTGAAGCTGTTAAATATGGAGCGGCAGAATTTATTGCTAAACCATTTGAGGCTGGTCAGATTGCTGCAATGATAGAAGAGGTTTTAAACTATAAATAACATCTATACAGCACCATTTATTTCATAGACACAATTAGGCTTTTGATATCCGAAGAAATAAATAGAATATTTGAAGATAAACAAAAATCTGCCGGATCATTTTTCATGATACGGCAGATTTATGTTAGATACATAAATTTCAAGTTAAAACAAATCAATTGCACTCGTTGGACAACCATCACGTGCATCTTCAGCATCTGATAATTGGTCTTCTGGAATATCCTCTTCAATTGCGTGGGCAAAACCATCATCCCCCATACTATATACCTCTGGACATGTATTTGCACATAATTCACAAGAGATGCAAAGATCTGGATCTACTTTAGATTTCATAATGCTCCTCCTTTATATTTTATAGGATAAGACGCATGCTTTCCTATTATTTATTTAACCATTATATTATAGACTGCTATTGGATAGATTATGCATTAAATTGGAAACAAGCATGAAATATTATTTAAACTTAAAATATTCAATGCAGTTATGATAGGAAATATTTTGAACTATTTGCCCTAAAACGTCTATGTCGTTTGGATATTCACCGTTTTCCACCCAATTCCCAATTAACTCGCAAAGGATTCTGCGGAAATACTCGTGCCTTGTATAAGAAAGAAAGCTTCTTGAGTCAGTTAACATTCCAACAAAATTAGATAACAAGCCTAAATTGGCAAGAGAGGTCATTTGCTCAATCATACCAAGTTTGTGGTCGTTAAACCACCATGCAGAACCCTGCTGAATCTTTCCAGCAGCTTTAGAATCTTGAAAACAACCGATTACCGTTCCAATTAATGCATTATCAATTGGATTCAGCGAATATAGAATTGTCTTAGGTAATTCATCTGTTATGTCCAAAGCATTTAGAAAACCTGTCATTTCAGCAGATGAGCATTTATTATTAATGCTGTCATATCCTGTATCTGGTCCTAATAGATTGAATCTATTGGTGTTGTTATTACGTTGTGCTCCATAATGAAGTTGCATGATCCAGTCATATTTATGATATTCTTTACCTAAAAATAGAAGGATAGCAGTTTTAAATTGCAATTGTTCCTGTTCACATGGAAGGGTACCAGCTAGTCTCTTCGAAAAAATGGCTTCTATATCTTCCATTGAAGCCGGTTGATACATAATGAAATCCAGACCGTGATCGGAGACTTTACAACCCATAGAATCGAAGTAAGCGATGCGATTTCTTAAAGCATCACATAAATCAGAAAAATTATGAATTGAGATTTCACTGCTCTTTGATAAGTCTGCAATGTAATCTGTAAAATCCTGTTTTTCTATATTCATTGCTTTATCTGGACGAAAAGCAGGCAGAACTTTAATATCAAATGTTTCATCTTCAGCGATTATTTTATGCCATTCGAGAGTATCGATGGGATCGTCTGTAGTACAAATAACTTCCACGTTAGATTGTTTGATAATATTTCTTACACTCATGGAAGGCTGTCTTAGTTTTTCATTACAAATATTCCAAACTTCTTCTGCAGCTTTAGAATTCAACACTCCATAATAATCAAAATAACGTTGCAATTCTAAATGACTCCAGTGATAAAGAGGATTTCCGATTGCTTTTTCTAGAGTTTCTGCCCATTTTTGAAATTTTTCACGATCAGTAGCAGTTCCAGTAATATACGTTTCATCAACGCCGTTAGAACGCATCTGTCTCCATTTATAATGATCCCCTCCAAGCCAAACTTGAGTAATGGTATCATAACTTTTATCCTCGGCAATTTCTCTTGGATTAATGTGACAGTGGTAATCAATGATAGGCATGGTAGCTGCATAATTATGATATAATTTTTTTGCTGTTTCTGAATTCAATAAAAAATCTTTGTCCATAAATTGTTTCATAAGTTTCTCCATTTCTGCCTAAAGGTAATATGCATTTTAAAAATTAGTCGTGTTTCTTTGGACTAAGTCATTGGAAATCATGGTCTTATTAGGAACAGGTTGCCCATTTAATACTCTCATTAAACTGTTAACCGTACTAATGCTTAAAACTTCTACATGATTGTCAATGGTGGAAAGCTCTGGTTCACAACAGACTGCCAGAAGAGAATTATTATATCCAATGACACTTAAATCTTCTGGTATGGATACCTTCTTATCTTTTGCATATTTGATTGCTCCTACTGCTAAAATATCTTCCGCTGCTATCACAGCATCGAAAGGATGCCCGTCATCTGAAAATGCGAGCAGCATTTTTTGGGATTCAACAACTGTTCCAGGACAAGAAAGAATATAAGCTTCATCTAATGTTTTTTGCATATCCCGAATAGCCATTTTATAGCCGTTTAATTTCTGAATACCACTATAGGATTTCGAGGTATATAGATATACAATATTTTGCCTGCCTTGTTCCAATAACAGAGTAGTAGCATCATAGGTTGCTTGATAATCGTCACACAAGGTACAATAAATATTATTATTATTTAAATAACCATTTATGAGCATTACAGGAACTTTTTCTGCAGCATTTATAATATAAGAATTATCAGTTTTATTTGATTCCAAAAAATTAGACCCGACAAGAATAACGGCATCAATATGTTTTGATAATAAGAGACCTAAGGATTTCTGCTTATTACTTAATTCATACCCACTACAACATAAAAATGAATCGTAACCATTTTTCCGAAGTTCTTGTTCAAGATAATACACTGCATTAGCTAGAAAAGGGTCGGAAGAATCTGCACACATAATTCCAATCGTTTTCATAGTGTTTAGACCCAAACCTCGGGCAAAGATGTTTGGGGTATACCCGATTTCTTCCATAACAGCAAGCACTTTTTGTTTCGTCTTTTCACTTACATTCGTATTACCGTTTAATACTCGAGAAACAGTTGCAATTGAAACCCCAGCTCTTTTAGATACGTCATAAATATTCATAAATCACCTCAAAATGTGTAAGTGCTTACATTCCCATTCGTTATTTTTATTACTTTTACCATTATACTATGAAAACGAATGGCTGGCAATAATTAATTAGTTCGTTTTATATGATATTGCTATTAAATAAGTAAAATTAATATATTTCCGGAAATAATGATTGACATATAATATAAGAATTAGTAAAATATGAATGTAAACGCTTACATTTTTACTGCTGTAATTGAAATATTAGTATACCTATTCATATTATAATAAAGTGGAGGTAATTATGGAATATATTAGAATCAATAAAAAAGATAATGTTGCAGTTGCATTAAAGGAATTAGAATCCGGAGTTATGGTAAAGCTAGATAATGTTAATATAGTTCTTAAGGATACGATACCAGCTGGGCATAAATTTTCAATTCAGCCAATTAAGAAAAATGATCTTATCATTAAATATGGTGATCCCATTGGAAATGCGACTTCTGACATAGAGTTGGGAGCATGGATTCATACTCATAATATAAAAACAACCTTAGGAGAAATACTTGACTATTCCTATGAACCAATATATACTAGTATGGCAGATACCGAAGAAGCTTATTTTCAGGGGTATCGGAGAACAGATGGAAAAGTAGGTGTACGCAATGAGATATGGATTATACCTACAGTAGGATGTGTGAATTCCATAGCAGGGGCTCTAGAAAAGAAAGCAGCTTCATTAATATCAGGAAGTGTAGAAGGAGTAGTTGCTTTTCCTCATCCGTATGGTTGTTCTCAAATGGGTGATGACCAAGATAATACCAGGAAAATACTAGCCAATCTAATAAATCATCCGAATGCAGGAGGTGTGCTGGTACTTGGACTGGGTTGTGAAAACAGTAGTATAGCAGAATTAAAACCTTATATCGGAGCATTTGATGAGAATAGAGTTAAATTTCTTCAATGTCAGGATGTAGAAGATGAAATGGAAGCAGCAGAATCTTTCATAGCAGAATTGATTACTTATGCAGGTACTTTTAAACGTGAAAAGATAAGTGCAAAAGAATTGATTATTGGCATGAAATGTGGCGGCTCCGATGGATTGTCAGGAATTACTGCGAATCCTGTGGTTGGATCATTTTCAGATATACTTATATCTAAGGGTGGAACTACGGTGTTGACCGAAGTTCCTGAAATGTTTGGAGCAGAAACAATACTCATGAATCGTTGTTTAAATGAAGAGTTATTTCAAAAAACGGTAGAAATGATTAACGATTTTAAACAGTATTTTGCTGATCATAATCAGACTATTTATGAAAATCCTTCCCCTGGGAATAAGAAGGGTGGAATATCTACATTAGAAGATAAATCCTTAGGTTGTACACAAAAATCTGGTAATGCCCAAGTGGTTGATGTGCTGCGTTATGGTGACACAATTAAGACAAAAGGATTGAACTTGTTAAGTGCACCAGGAAATGACTTAGTTGCTGCAACTGCTTTAGCAGCTGCAGGTGCTCATATAGTACTATTTACTACCGGAAGAGGTACACCCTTTGCATCTCCAGTTCCTACTTTAAAGATCTCAAGTAATACACCACTATCTAATAAGAAAAGTAATTGGATTGATTTTAATGCAGGTAAGGCAGTGGAAGGAATCGAAATAGAAGAAGTATCAAAGGAATTATTTCAATATGTTTTGGAGGTTGCTTCTGGTAAACAGGTAAAGTCAGAAGAAGCAGGTTTCCATGATATGGCTATATTTAAACAAGGTGTTACTTTGTAAAAAGAACAAATTAAAATATATTCAAAGGAATACCGCCACAGGCGGTGAAATGGAGGAACTTATGGCAAAAATAGTTACAATGGGAGAAATTATGTTAAGATTATCTACTCCCGGTTATCAAAAATTTATTCAATCAGATAGCTTTGATGTAAATTATGGTGGTGGAGAAGCAAATGTTGCTGTTTCACTAGCAAATTATGGTCATGAAGCATATTTTGTTACGAAAGTACCTAAGAATCCAATTGGGGATAGTGCAGTTGCAGCATTAAGAAAGTATAATGTAAATTGTGATTTTGTAGCAAGAGGCGGAGAAAGATTAGGAATCTATTTTCTGGAGACCGGAGCTTCCATGAGAGCCTCTAGCGTAGTTTATGACCGCGCGCATTCATCCATAGCAGAAGCAACTGTATCAGATTTTGATTTTGATGCAATATTTGAAGGTGCTGACTGGTTCCATTTTACTGGTATTACACCAGCAGTTAGTGACATTGCTGCGGAAGTAACAGAAGCAGCCTTAAAAGCGGCAAAAGCAAAAGGAATTACCGTATCCGTTGATTTGAACTTCCGTAAAAAGTTATGGTCATCTGAAAAAGCTCAGAGAATTATGACAAACTTAATGCAATACGTTGATGTTTGCATTGGTAATGAAGAAGATGCTGAGAAAGTTTTAGGTTTTAAACCAGGTGGAACTGATGTTACAAGTGGTGAGTTGGAATTATCCGGTTATCAGGATATCTTTAAACAAATGATTGATAAATTTGGATTTAAATATGTAATCAGTTCATTAAGAGAAAGCTATTCAGCTTCCGATAATGGCTGGTCTGCATGTATCTATGATGGAAAAGAATTCTATCATTCCAAGAAATACAATGTAAGAATCGTTGACCGTGTTGGCGGTGGAGATTCTTTTGCTGCTGGTTTAATTTGCGGACTTGTGGACGGTAAGAATATGAAAGATGCTTTAGAATTTGGTGTAGCAGCATCTGCATTAAAGCATACCATCCCTGGAGACTTTAACCTTGTTACCCGTGCCGATGTTGATACCTTAGTTGGTGGAGATGCTTCTGGACGAGTACAAAGATAATGAAATGACAATTTCCAAAATCTTTAATAATAGATAAAATATACCCCCCTAATAAGAATGCTGGATATGAGTAATGAACCGAACCCTGAAAGTTAGACCAAAAACTAACATTGGTGCGGTTGGTTCAAATATCCAGCATTTTTATACTTAAAAAAATAAAAAGACAAATAATTCTTGATTATTTTACGTATACCGATTATCATAGGAAAAGAAACATGAATTGTATTTTTATTAATAGTAAAATTTGTTTGGCAGGTAGAGGAAACCATACCAGATGAATAACAATATAGAATAGAAAAAGGAGATGCACAATGATAAAACTATATGAAAAAGGTGCCTACGTCCTAAATGGTACGGAAATAATTGATGAGCAGAATGTTACTTCTGAAATGCTTGCAGCCAAAACTGGGGAAGCATATTCGAAGGAAAAAGCAGCAAAAAACACGTTGGCTTATAGCATATTAGAGGCCCATAATACCTCTGGTAACATGGAAAAGTTAAAGATTAAATTTGATAAATTAACTTCTCATGATATTACTTTTGTTGGTATTATTCAGACGGCTAGGGCCAGCGGATTAGAACAATTCCCAGTTCCCTATGTACTTACGAATTGTCATAACAGTTTATGTGCAGTTGGCGGTACAATCAACGAAGATGATCATATGTTTGGTCTTTCCTGCGCAAAAAAATATGGTGGAATCTATGTACCTCCTCATCAGGCAGTCATTCATCAATATGCTCGTGAAATGCTTGCTGGTGGTGGGAAAATGATCTTAGGCTCCGACAGTCACACCCGTTATGGTGCATTGGGTACCATGGCAATGGGAGAAGGCGGACCGGAGATTGTAAAACAACTACTTTCAAGAACTTATGATATTAATATGCCAGGTGTTGTTGGAGTATATCTGACTGGAGCTCCTAGAAAAGGTGTTGGTCCTCAGGATATCGCTTTAGCAATTATTGGTAAGGTGTTTGCAAATGGCTATGTAAACAATAAGGTTATGGAGTTTATTGGAGATGGAATTGCAAACCTAAGTGTTGATTACCGTATTGGAATCGATGTAATGACAACGGAAACAACTTGCCTATCTTCCATATGGATTACCGATGAGAAAGTAAAGGAATTTTTTGAGATTCATAACAGGGCAGAAGATTATAAGGAATTACAGCCAAAGAAAGTTGCTTACTATGATGGTATGATTACCGTAGATTTATCAGAAATCAAACCTATGATAGCTATGCCCTTCCATCCAAGTAATGTTTACACAATTGATGAATTAAATGCGAACTTGTATGATATCTTAGATGAAGTAGAGAAAAAGGCTTTAGTAAGTCTTGACAATGCTAAGATTAAATATACCTTAAAAGATAAAGTTAAAAATGGTAAGTTATATGTTGAACAAGGTGTCATTGCAGGCTGTGCCGGCGGTGGCTTTGAAAATATCTGTGATGCAACCAATATTTTAGATGGTAAATATATCGGTTCCGATGAATTTACATTAAGTGTATATCCAGCAAGTCAGCCAATCTTTATGGAACTTGTAAAGAATGGTTCTGTTGCAAAACTTATGGAAACTGGTGCTACCATCCGAACAGCATTCTGTGGACCATGTTTTGGTGCCGGAGATGTACCTGCCAACAATGGCTTGAGTATCCGTCATACTACAAGAAATTTCCCAAATAGGGAAGGTTCTAAAATTACAAGTGGACAGGTTGCTTCTGTAGCATTAATGGATGCTCGTTCTATTGCAGCCACAGCCGCAAATAAAGGGTATCTTACTTCTGCTGAACATATAGATGTAGATTATACTAAACCAAAATATTTCTTTGACAGTAAGATTTATGATAACCGTGTATACAATGGAATTGGAAAAGCAGATCCAAATGTAGATATTAAATTCGGTCCAGGTATTGTTGACTGGCCAAAAATGTCGAATCTGACCAATGATATGGTTTTAAAAGTAGTTTCCGTAATAATGGATCCGGTTACGACAACGGATGAGTTAATTCCTTCCGGAGAGACATCCTCTTATCGCTCTAATCCACTTGGTCTTGCGGAATTTACCTTATCCAGAAAAGACCCTGCTTATGTGGGTCGTGCGAAAGAAATACAAAAAGCAGAAAAGGCAAGAATTGCAGGAGAAGATATTTTTGCAGCGAATCCTGAAGTAAAGGCTGTATTTGATAAAATTAATGAGAAATTTACGGTAGATGCAACAGCAACAGAAATTGGAAGTGTAATTTATGCTGTGAAACCGGGAGATGGTTCGGCAAGAGAGCAAGCAGCAAGTTGTCAAAAGGTACTTGGTGGATTAGCAAATATCGCAAAAGAATACGCTACGAAGAGATATCGTTCTAATTTGATTAACTGGGGTATGCTTCCATTCTTACTTTCAGAGGAATTGCCATTTGAGAATGGGGATTACATCTTTATAAAAGATGTAAAAGACGCAGTAGTACAGAAAAAATCCGAAATCAAAGCGTATGTTGTTGGTAAGGATATGAAAGAGTTTACCTTAAAACTAGGCGAGCTAACGGATGATGAAAGAGATATAATTCAAAAAGGATGCCTCATTAATTATTATAATGATAAGAAATAATCAATATAAAGTTTTACATTCAAATATTTAAAGAACAGGCTTTGATCAGCGGCGTTACGAATTCCCACATGGGAAGATAGTACGCCGCTATTTTTTTGTCCAAAGTCATGTTGGCTTTTTCGTCTTACCTTATGTATTAACTTTCGTATATGGTGGCTATATCATGTATTCTACGCTTCATTTCTGCACGGATGTGTAACGGTTCTAAACACTCGCATTTATCCCCAAAACTGAAAAGAATATTGTAGTTGTATTCGTTCTCTATGAATGGAAAACTAACAATGTATTGCTCATCACCATCTGGCGTAAAGTGTTCATAAGTGCAATAATCAAGTACCCTGTCCATGACAGATTTGTGAATACGAATTTTGATTATTGTTTGCATTGTTGCCAAAATATCAGTAAAATCCAACTGCGGTTTTTGATAATCTCGTGGCGTAAAAAATTCTTCTTGCATTTGAAGATTTGATGTGCGAGATAGTCTGAATAAGCGAAAATCATTTCTTTTATGACAATACCCTTGTAAGTACCAATGACTTTGGATTAAGGTGTCACTCTACATTCTACAGGCTCAATTTGTTTTTGACATGACAAATAACACTTGAGATAAAATCAAATATGTATTAGAATAAGTAAAGATTATACAGTTATTTGCTATCCATAAAAAAACATTTATTATGAAATAAAGATAGGAGAAACATATGGCATTACTTATTGATGGTAAAAAGATTTCAAGTGAAATTAAGGACGAATTAAAGGAAAAGGTATCTGTTCTAAATAAAGAAGGAAAAGAAATTACACTAGCGGTAATTCAGGTAGGAAATGATCCGGCATCTTCCGTTTATGTTGGTAATAAGAAAAAAGCATGTGAATATATCGGTATCAAATCATTAGCATATGAGTTACCAGAAGAGACTACAGAAGTAGAATTACTTAATCTGGTTAAAACTCTAAATGAAAGACCTGATGTGAATGGAATATTAGTACAATTACCATTACCAAAACATATTGATGAAGACCTGGTCATTCAGACAATTTCACCTCTTAAGGATGTGGATGGTTTTCATCCGCAAAGTGTTGGAGCATTAAGTATCGGACAGAAAGGTTTTCTTTCTTGTACACCTGCTGGGATTATCCAATTATTAAAACGTTCTAATATAGAGATTGCTGGTAAAGAATGTGTAATCGTAGGAAGAAGTAATATTGTAGGAAAACCTATGGCCCTGCTTTTGTTACGAGAGAATGGAACAGTTACCATATGCCATTCCAGAACTAAGAATTTGATGGAAGTGACAAAACGTGCAGATATTTTAGTAGTAGCTATCGGTAAGCCTAAATTTATAACTAAAGAATACGTAAAAGAGGGTGCTGTAATCATTGACGTGGGAATTCATCGCAATGAAAACAACAAATTATGTGGAGATGTTGATTATGATGATGTAGTAAATCATGTTAGTGCAATTACACCAGTACCCGGTGGTGTAGGACCCATGACCATTGCAATGCTAATGAATAACTGCGTGGAAAGTATAGAAGCATAACAAAGCAATGATCGAATGATAAAAAAGAGTGGGGGAATAAAAGATTTTAATTACAACTTTGAATATAAGGGATACGATAATCATTTCAGATTTATCTTATGAAATATTATATAGCGAGCATGAGATTTTTCAACCTGAGTTTTTTCATATATCACCGACTTGGTCAGATGATAAGGAATTTGCTTATATAAGTCAGTTTTATTTGGATAATTATCAATTATATCTGAATAACTTGATCATCTCTTCCGATAGAGGATATCCTGAAATTAATGGAATATGCCCAGAACCATATAGCTTAGAGCAGGGGAGAGATGCTGTACAATACAATGATATCATGGAAGCAGTCGAATATACAGGCTCTATGATTATTGCAACACAGCTTGTAAAAAAATACACTGATAACAGTGATGTTCCATGCTTTAGTTATAAATTCGTAAAAGAATTAGTCTTTCGGGAGGGTAAATTAATTACAACCATAGACCATAGTAAAGCAATGATAAGAATTCGGAAGAATCTTGACTTAGGGCTTCGCAGCCTGGATAAAAAAAGAGATATAAAATGTATTCAGCGGTTTGTCATGTCATCTTTTGCAGGAAACTATAAAAAAGCCGATAAAAGATATCAAAGATTATTCAAAAAGCTATTACACAGAAAAACATACTTTGAAAAAACGAAAAAGATATAGCAAGAAAAATATGCCTCTCAGTGGGTTCGGTCTGAGAGGCATATTGTTATTCAACATCTAGTACTGTATTGGCTTTGCTGCCTTCTGAATAGGTAAAGGTTACGGTATCACCAACATTATACTTAATGATTTGGATAAAATCATTTACGATAACATCAAATATTTGGTCGTTGTTATTTAACAAGATATAGTAGTGGGAATTCCCATCAACAACACCTTCTGCAATTTTTGCGATTGTTCCAGTTACTTTTGGTAATTTAGAAGTGTCGGCAATGCTGATACCGCTTGATTTCATTAATTCTAAGTAAATCTTCTCACATTGATTTACAGTATCTCCAATTGCTACAATTTGGTATTGGGCTATATTTACCATCGCATATTTCTTTACCAATCCGGCTTCATCCTTTAACGCTATAAAGTACGTAGGTTCGCCGCCTGTATTTAGTAGCAATGGGAAAGTAGCGGTATATCCCAGATGCTGTACCTGTCCTTCGGCAGATGCCATTGCTGAATATTCTTCTGCACCAGAGATTGAGTAATATCGAGTTTCTGCAGTTCGTTGGTTCATTAAAACAAAACCAACATTGGATTCATCTGCACCAACTGAAGTAACACCGGTATATACCCATACGTCGTCCTCGAGAGCAATATAATTATATCCATCGGTTGTTTGTAAGGCATCTTTCTGTCCAAATACTGAATTCCAGTAACCATGCTTTAGAGTACCATAATAATCATATAGTGAAATCAGTAATTCAGCTGAATAAACACGGTCTACCCATTTTGGAACATCTTCCATAGCAAAATCATTAAGTTCACCGGTTATTGCATTTACAAGTACGGTGCGGCCTACGGTCTGACCACCAAATAACCCGATAGAATAGTTCTTAACTGGACAAATCCAATAAGGAACACCTTCTTCATTGATTTCAAAATTTATCGTATCAAAGATATAGGTTGGATAATTAAAACGAAGGTAGCGATAAATATTTCTCCCAAAATGTTCGGATTCAGAATACCGTATTCCTTCTGGTAATTTTACTAATTCTACTTCCTGAGAAGTCATATCAATTTTCATATATGCAGGGATGCCTTTTGAACGATTCGTCAGCCATTTTATAACTCCGCCATATTTTAATGGAGTAACTCTAACTGGTGTGCCCTGATAGTTTATCTGTGTGTAATTCTCACCTACCTCGAATTGTGATACATATTCAACGATGCTTCCCATTTTTCTGGAACCAAGTAAGATTGCTGAATCTTTATCAAGAATCGGTATATCTTTATAGGATATTTCCTTAATATCAGTTGCAAAATCTCGCTCTGAAATCGACAATAATTTCTGATATTTATCAGCATTTATAATAGGAGATGATAGAATACTTCCTATTATATATATAAGAAAGAAAATACCGGTAACACAAATTGATATTTTAAATAAATTATTCTTAAATAAAGGACCTGGGCCTTTATAATTCATATCTTTTTTGTTTACAGTAACTAGGGCAATGATGATAGATATAATTATGAGTGCGCCTAAAATAAAGAACCAAAAACCTGGGGAATGAATATTGATTGGTGGAAGAGCGACATAATAATATAAGAAAGCAACAATACCAATCAACAATGTTGGAATAAAAACTTTTAAAACTCTTTTCATAAATTTCCTCCTTATGATATCTTAGAAATATCATATCAGAACTGGGATAGAAGTCAATTATAAACAGATTAAAATTTCAACTAGAAGAATTAGTGGTTCCCTTTTGTTAAGAAAGCTGTTAAAATGTTTTGTGCAAGATGGTTTAAACGAACTATATAGGAAAAGTTGAAAGAAATTATAAAAATAGAAAGGATGCCACATATTGATTCTTTCAATAATTATTTGTGGCAATTGCAATGGGTGTAAAAAATGAAAATACTATTCATATCACTGGGATGTGATAAGAATTTAGTCGATAGTGAAGTTATGCTTGGCTTAATTCGAGAAAGAGGTTACCAGATAACCAATGATGAAAATGATGCAGATATTATTATTGTAAATACCTGTTGTTTTATAAATGATGCAAAGGAAGAAAGTATTAATACAATCTTAGAAATGGCGGAATATAAAACGACTGGGAAACTGAAGGCCTTAATTGTTACTGGATGCCTCGGTCAAAGATATAAGGATGAAATACAAAATGAAATTAAAGAAGTAGATGCAGTTTTGGGAACTTCCAGCTATGATGCCATCGTTCAAGTGATTGATTCCGTCTTAGGAGGTGAAAGAACAGTTCAGATGAAAGAACTGGATTATCTACCATCCGTTGAAACAAATAGAATTAATACAACAGGAGGATATTTTTCCTATTTAAAAATCGCAGAGGGCTGTGATAAGCATTGTACTTACTGTATAATACCAAGCTTGCGTGGTAATTATAGAAGCATTCCTATGGAACGGTTGTTGAAAGAAGCTACTGTGCTTGCTGAAAGCGGAATTAAGGAATTAATCTTGGTAGCACAAGAAACCACTTTATATGGAAAGGATATCTATGGCGAAAAATCATTGCCTAAGCTTCTGAAAGAATTATGCAGGATAGATGGATTGGAATGGATTCGAATTCTGTATTGTTATCCAGAAGAAATTACGGATGAACTAATAGAAGTAATGAAATCAGAAGAAAAAATATGTAATTACCTGGATATGCCGATACAACATGCATCCAATTCCGTATTAAAGAGGATGGGCAGGAAGACCAGTAAAGAAGAATTAATAGAGATAGTGAGAAAGTTACGTAAAGAAATTCCGAATATCGCATTGAGAACCACTTTGATTACAGGATTCCCGGGTGAAACAGAAGAGGACCATGAAGAACTGAAAGGTTTCATAAAAGAGTTACAGTTTGACCGTCTTGGCGTTTTTACCTACTCGAAAGAAGAGGATACACCTGCTGCAAAGATGAAAAATCAGATACGAAAACACATTAAGAAGAAAAGACAGGCTGAACTAATGGAGATTCAACAACAGATAGCATTTGATAAAGCGCATACAAGAATAGGTGAAAAACTTCGGGTTATGATCGAAGGAAAATTACCGGATGAGGATAGTGAGGACTCCGTTGAAGCAAACCGTACTGATGTTGGAAAGGTTTATATTGGCAGAACATATATGGATGCACCGAATGTAGATGGTTATATATTTGTTCAGACACATGCAGAAGTAATGTCCGGTGAATTTGTTGAAGTTGTGGTTACAGATGCCAAAGAATATGATTTGATTGGTGAGCTTATTTAAGAAAGGATGTGTTATTATGAATTTGCCGAATAAAATTACGATTGCAAGAGTGTTTATGATTCCAATTTTTTTAATCACCTATTTATTTCTAGATTTACCAGCTGGAAATTTAATTGCTACTATTATCTTTGTTGTTGCATGTCTATCTGATGCCTTAGACGGATACCTAGCAAGAAAATATCACTTAGTAACGAATTTTGGGAAATTTGCAGACCCATTAGCAGATAAACTTTTAGTTTCATCTGCATTAATCTGCTTTGTAGAATTAAATTTGGTACCTGCATGGATTATTATTATCATAATTGCTCGTGAATTTATAATCAGTGGGTTCCGCCTTGTTGCTTCTGATAATGGTGTTGTGATAGCTGCAAGTTATTGGGGGAAATTTAAAACCACTGCACAGATGATAATGTGTATTTTGTTAATTTTAAACCTTGATACTCCCATTATTAATATATTGGAGCAAATCTTTATTTACCTGTCATTACTACTTACGGTGATATCTCTATTAGACTATTTATATAAGAACAAAAATGTATTAAATGAAAAAAATATTTAGAAAGAAGGCTTGTCATTGTGGTTGCAGAACTAATAAGTGTTGGAACAGAGATACTTCTTGGTAATATTGTCAATACAAATGCGAATTATCTTGCAAGAAAGTGTGCTGAGTTAGGAATTTCAAATTACTATCAAATCTCCGTTGGTGATAATGAAGAACGTTTATCTGAAGTAATTAAAATTGCATTATCCCGTTCAGATTTGGTGATTTTAACAGGCGGCTTAGGACCTACAAAAGACGACTTAACCAAGGAAGTAACTGCTGCAATTTTGAAAAAAGCCTTAGTAGAAGATGTTCATACAAAAGAAAGAATTTCTGCTTATTTTGAAGGGATTCATGCAGACATTACAGATAACAATTGGAAACAATCATTGATTATTGAAGGTTCTACGGCTGTAGACAATGATAATGGTACAGCTCCGGGGCTGCTTGTTAAGACAGAGGAAGGAAAGACAGTTATTCTATTGCCCGGTCCGCCAAATGAGCTGATACCGATGTTTGAACAGAGTATTTATCCATATCTAGCTCAGAAACAAAATTGTACATTGTATTCTGAAATGGTGAAAATATGTGGTATCGGAGAAAGTAAGGTTGAAACCATGATTGCTGACCTAATTGATGGTCAATCAAACCCTACTATAGCACCTTATGCAAAAACCAGCGAGGTACATCTTCGCGTAACCGCAAAAGTCGATAGTGTGGATCAAGGAAAAGCTGTCGTTTTTCCTGTTGTGAACGAGCTTAAGAATCGTTTTGCAGGATTTGTATATACCAGCAATGAGAATGAAGCACTGGAAGATGTCGTAGTTGGGTTACTGATTAAAAATCATCTAACACTTACTACTGTAGAATCCTGCACAGCGGGATTACTGGCTGGAAGAATTGTTAATGTGTCTGGTGCATCTAGGGTTTTTGAAGAAGGTTTTATAACATATTCAAATGAAGCAAAACAAAAGTATGTGCAAGTTTCTGGAAGCACTCTTGAACGCTTTGGTGCAGTAAGCAGTGAAACAGCCCGTGAAATGGCTTTAGGAGCTATTGCTACATCCGGTAGCAGTGTGTCACTTGCCACAACCGGTCTTGCAGGACCCGATGGTGGAACTGAAAAAAAACCAGTAGGACTTGTATTTATTGCTTGTGCTCTTAACAATACTGTGACCGTAAAGGAGTTCCATTTCAAAGGCAATCGACAAAAGATTAGAGAAGCTACAGTTATCAATGCATTAAACTTATTACGTCAGGTTATAATTAAATCATACGAAAGTTAAAATACAAAACTATATTACAGATAATATCACAATTACCTATGGCATAAAAAGCCTTAAAATAACAATAAAATAACATAAAAATGACATAGTTAAAGAATATTATAAAATTGCAATTATGTTAAAGGTAAGGAGTGATATTATGAATAAAAGAAATAAAAGAAGAATTTTCTGTATTATGATGATTGCATTAGCTTTATCGGTAAGTGCTTGCAAACAGCCTAATAAGAAACAAGATAATGATTCATCAGTTACTAATTCCATGGAAAATACAATAGACAACACGTTAGATACTCAAAGTAATAATGACGAAAAAGATACTCAATCACAAGATTCAGTTGTAAATGCTATCAATGACACTACAGAAGAAACGGATACGGAAGTTGTAGAAGCAGTAGCTACTAAGGAAATATCCATTTATACAATGAATGAATCTACCCTTGAAGTTGAGATGGTTACTGCACTAATTCCGGCAGAAAGTGAAATTACCCCGCAATTAATTGTGGACTTGGTAGCAGATTCTTTAGCCGACCGTTTGGTTACAGTAGGTCTTGAGCCAGTAACTACGGAAGGGGATGCCGTTGTTGTTAGTTTTCTATCAGATCAGCCCCCGTTAACTAATGTGGGTGGTGGTTTGGAAGACACAATTTTAAGTGCTTTTGCACGAAGTCTTGTAGATAATTTAAAAGACAAATATCCAAAAGTAATTTTCCGTGAAGAGGGACGTGCTTATTCCTCAGGTCATTTTGAATTTGAACTTAATGAAGTTTATCTGGATGGTACCATGACGAATTAAAATAAAACATACGAAAACACAAAGAATTCTGACATATAAAAAAGTGTTGGAATTCTTTCGCTGTATAGGGAGGTTGTGCAATATTAAAGATAAAACAAAAGTAATTGTTGTCGGTGGTGGTGCGGCAGGTATGTTTGCCGCAATATTTGCAGCAAGAAATGGCAGGCAGGTCGTTTTGCTAGAGAAGAATGATAAATTAGGTAAAAAATTATTTATCACAGGTAAGGGAAGATGCAATCTGACAAATGCCTGTGACATGGAAGAGCTGTTTCAAAATGTGATAACAAATCCCAAATTCCTTTATGGCTCTTTTTATGCGTATAACAACTTTGATGTTATTGATTTCTTTGAAGGGCTAGGACTTAAAACTAAGATTGAAAGAGGAAATCGAGTGTTTCCAGAGTCTGATAAATCCTCTGATGTAATAGCGGCAATGCTTAGGGAGTTAAAAAGATTAGATGTTGATATTCGCTATGGTTATGAAGTCAATGATATTATAATAAAAGACAATAAATTTCACGGTGTAAAAATAAAGAACCAGGATGTTTTGTATGGAGATAAAATCATCATAGCCACAGGTGGATTATCATATCAAGCCACTGGTTCCAATGGAGATGGATTTCGTTTTGCAAAGAATATGGGACATTCAGTTACAAAATTATATCCTTCCTTAGTACCAATGAATGTATTGGAAGTAGACACAGCAAAAGAACTGCAAGGATTATCACTAAAAAATATTAAAATCCGTATTACTTCTAAGAATAAAGAGGTATATTCGGATTTTGGCGAATTGCTCTTTACCCACTACGGTGTCAGCGGCCCGGTGATTTTAAGTGCGAGCAGTTTCTG
The DNA here is from genome assembly GCA_023443225.1 of Bacillota bacterium. Taxonomy (GTDB): domain Bacteria; phylum Bacillota; class Clostridia; order Lachnospirales; family Lachnospiraceae; genus Anaerocolumna. Next base: position 116,081 of record JAEZVF010000075.1, on the reverse strand, counting down.
CATAAAATATATTGAAAATAAAGACTTATTACTCTCAATTGATTTAAAGCCGGCGTTATCGAATGAACAGCTAGATGCTAGAATTTTGAGGGATTTTGAAGAATTTAGTAATAAACAATATAAGAATGCGTTAGATCAGCTATTGCCACGAAAGCTAATTCCAGTTATAATAGCATTAAGTAAAATTGACCCGGATAAAAAGGTAAATCTCATTACCAGAGAAGAGCGTGCCAGATTGGCAAATGTATTAAAGGGATTAGAATTTCACATTACAAGACTTAGGGATTATAATGAAGCAGTAATAACCAAGGGAGGGATTCAGGTAAAGGAAGTGAATCCTTCTACCATGGAATCAAAATTGGTATCAAATGTTTATTTTGCAGGTGAAGTGCTTGACTTAGATGCCTTAACAGGAGGTTTTAATCTTCAGATTGCCTGGTCCACTGGATATACTGCTGGAACTGCAGTATAAATGAAATTATTAATTGCTAATTGCAATTGCTAATTGCAATTGCCCCGGCGTGAGATTTAAAGCAGTAAAACAGCTTTACTTAATAAAAACGATGGGAGAAACAAGATGAAGAATTATAACATAGCCATTGATGGTCCTGCCGGAGCCGGTAAAAGTACAATTGCAAAAAATATTGCAAAGAAACTGGGATTCATTTATGTGGATACTGGTGCCATGTACCGCGCAATGGCTTTATATGTGATACAGCAAAATGTCGATGTCAATGATAGTACAGAAATAGCGAAAGCCTGTAAATCCATTCACGTGACGATACAGTACCAAGATGGTGAACAGCAGGTAATATTAAATGATGAAAATGTAACAACTTTGCTTCGAACAGAGGAAGTAGGAAAAATGGCATCTGCTGTAGCAAAACATAATGATGTAAGAACTAAAATGGTTGAATTGCAGCGAGAATTAGCGGTAACGTCTAATGTAATCATGGATGGCCGAGATATAGGAACTGTGGTCCTGCCGAATGCTGATCTTAAAGTATATCTGACTGCCAGTTCATTGGAACGTGCAAGAAGACGGTATATGGAACTTACTGACAAAGGAGTTTTGTGTGATTTAAACGAGATTGAACAAGATATTATAGCAAGAGATCATCAGGATATGAATCGTGAGATTTCACCACTTCGTCAGGCAGAGGATGCTGTTTTGATTGATTCTTCCAATTTGACAATTAATCAGGTGGTTGATACCATTATTGCATTATACCAACAAAAAGAAGGTACTTGCCTATGAAAGTTAAATTAGCAAAAACGGCAGGATTTTGCTTTGGTGTTAAAAGAGCAGTAGATATGGTTTATGAAGAAACGAAACGTGGAAATAAGGTTTATACTTACGGACCGATTATTCATAATGATGAAGTTGTTGACGATTTAGCCAGTAAAGGTGTTGCCTTGATTCAATCAATCGAAGAATTAAAAGCAATTACTGAGGGTACAATAATTATACGATCTCATGGTGTATCTAAGGAAGTCTATGATATCATCAAAGCGCAGGGATTAAATACTGTAGATGCAACCTGTCCGTTTGTTTTAAAAATCCATAGAATAGTAGAAGAACATAGTGAGTTAGGTCATCATATTGTCATTGTTGGGAATGACAAGCATCCGGAAGTTGAAGGAATAAAAGGATGGTGCGATGATAATTATACTGTTATTGAATCAATATCAGATGCCAAAAGCATTGATTTATCTGGAAATAGTACAATTTGCATGGTGTCTCAGACGACATATAATTACAAGAATTTTCAAGATATAGTTGAAATTATATCAAAAAAGGGTTATGATATAATTGTTCTAAATACGATATGCAATGCCACCGAGGAACGACAGACCGAAGCAAGACAGCTTGCTAGAGAATCAGATGCGATGATTGTAATTGGTGCACTGCATAGTTCGAATACCCAAAAGCTATACGAAATAGCTAAATTAGAATGTGAAAATACTTACTATATACAGACACTTAGAGACCTGAATTTGGAGGAACTCCAATCTTTTCGTAGCGTAGGTATTACAGCAGGGGCATCCACCCCAAACAATATTATCAAGGAGGTTCACACTGCATGTCAGAAATGAGTTTTGAACAATTATTGGAGGAGTCATTAAAAACTATACACAACGGAGAGGTAGTAGAGGGCACTGTAATACGTGTAAAAGAAGACGAAATCGTATTAAATATAGGCTACAAAGCTGATGGAATCATTACTCGAAGCGAATATACAAACGCGCCCAATGTTGACTTAACTACAGTTGTTAACGAAGGTGATGTAATGCAAGCCAAAGTATTAAAAGTTAACGATGGTGAAGGACAAGTTCTCTTGACCTATAAGAGATTAGCTGCAGAAAAAGGCAGCAAACGTTTAGAAGAAGCGTTTAATAATAAGGAAGTATTAAAAGCAAAAGTTGCAGCAGTATTGGATGGCGGATTAAGCGTTATTATAGATGAAGCAAGAGTTTTTATTCCTGCAAGTTTAGTATCCGACAGCTATGAAAAGAACTTAGGTAAATATGCTGGTGAAGAAATTGAGTTTGTTATTAGCGAATTTAATCCAAAGAGAAGAAGAATTATTGGAGATCGTAAACAGTTATTAGTAGCTAAGAAATTAGTTATGCAAAAGGAATTATTTGCACGTATCAGTAGTGGCATGGTTGTAGAAGGTGTTATCAAAAATGTGACTGATTTTGGTGCATTTATCGATTTAGGTGGAGCTGATGGTCTCCTTCATATTTCTGAAATGTCATGGGGCAGAGTAGATAATCCTAAGAAAGTATTAAAAGTAGGAGATACTATTAAAGTTCTTATAAAAGATATTTCTGGTGATAAAATCGCACTCAGCTTAAAGTTTGAGGATGCAAATCCATGGATAAAAGCAGCTGATAACTATGCAGTTGGTACAGTAGTAACTGGTAAAGTTGCAAGAATGACTGATTTCGGTGCATTTATCGAATTAGAACCAGGAGTAGATGCTTTATTGCATGTATCTCAGATTTCTAAAGAACATGTAGATAAACCATCTGATGTATTAAAGACTGGAGAAGAAGTTACCGCTCAGGTTGTTGATTTTAATGCAGAAGAGAAGAAAATCAGCTTAAGCATTAAAGCGTTGGATGCTCCTGAAGAAGCAGCTTCTGAAGAAATAACTCCTGAAGAAACGACTACAGAGGAATAATTCATTCGGTTTTAATGAATGACTTACAAAGGAGAGTTATTAATTGCTTGACAATTACGAAACTTTTAAAGATCAAATATTTAAGCTAACAAAAATTAATCTAGACTCGTATAAAGAACGCCAGATGAAGCGAAGAATTGATGCGTTAATAACGAAACATAAATTTACATCTTATATTAGCTTTGTTGAAGCCTTAAAAAAAGATACAGTTTTATTTAATGAGTTTATTAATTATTTGACAATTAATGTTTCTGAATTTTACCGTAACCCAGAACAGTGGGATTTATTGGAGAAAGAGATATTGCCTTATTTGTTCGACAAATTCGGCAATAATTTAAAGATTTGGAGTGCTGCTTGCTCAACCGGTGATGAACCATATTCTTTAGTCATGCTACTTTCGAAATTTATTCCGCTTTCGCGTATTAAGATCATTGCAACTGATATTGATGCCGGGGTATTGGAAAAAGCTAAGCTAGGACTTTATAATGTTAAGAGTTTAAAAGGTCTTCCTAAAGAGTTTATTCAGAAATATTTTACCGAAGTGAATGAAAAAACGTATCAGATTTCGGAAAATATTAAATCATGTGTGGAATTTAAACAACATAATTTATTGTTGGATACTTACCCCAGTCAGTGTGATTTAATTGTGTGTAGAAATGTACTAATATATTTTACTGAAGAGGCAAAAGACAATATATATAAGAACTTTAACCTTTCTTTAAAGAAAGATGGTATATTGTTTGTTGGTAGTACAGAACAAATCATACAGCCACAAAGTTTAAACTTTGTCTCTCAAAAATCATTCTTTTATAAAAAAGTATAATGTGTGTTCAAGTGCTTCCAAACAAGTTTGGAAGCACTTAAATTTACCTTCGCGTTAATTTAAGTGCCAAATCAAAGGTTATAGCAATCTCAAAAAAAGAGAATTGAGCTTGTCAGTACAGCTGGCAATACACCTTTTAATGGCACTTTATTTTTTTATTAATTAGTGGTTGATTTTTATAATGATATCTAGTATATTGTGTATAGATACTGACAGGGTAGTGAAACAAAGGAATAAATCAGTATAAATCCAGTAGCCAAAGATGCTTATAATACTTCTTTTGTAAGGATAATTGGTTCATGGAACTATGTGCTTAATTATAGTACAAAGAATAAGAAGTGCAGAATGGAGCCAACTATGGGAAAAATAGTGAAAGTTGCAGTTGATGCAATGGGTGGTGATAATGCACCGGGTCAGATTATTAAAGGGGCAGTAGAGGCAATCAACGAAAGAAACGATATTAAAGTGCTACTTGTAGGTAAAGAAGCTGTATTGAATACAGAACTCAAGAACTATACTTACGATAAGAATAAGCTGGTTGTGGTGAATGCGGAAGAAGTGATAACAAATGAAGATGCTCCAGTTATGGCAATCAGGCGTAAAAAAGAATCATCTATTGTAGTGGCTTTAAACCTGGTGAAAAGCGGTGAAGCGGATGCTTTTGTATCAGCAGGGAGTACAGGTGCTGTTTTAGTTGGCGGTCAATTAATTGTTAGCAGAATTAAAGGAGTTGAACGACCCCCCTTAGCTCCACTTATACCTACAATAAATGGTGTTTCCTTATTGGTTGACTGTGGTGCTAATGTAGATGCCAGACCTTCACATCTCTTACAATTTGCTAAGATGGGTTCGATCTATATGGAAAATGTAATTGGAATTACAAATCCAAGGGTTGCAATTGTAAATATTGGTGCTGAAGAAGAAAAAGGTAATATGTTAGTGAAAGAGACTTTTCCACTTCTTAAGAACTGCAGCGATATTAATTTTATCGGAAGTATCGAAGCAAGAGAAATACCGAATGGAGCCGCAGATGTTATCGTTTGCGAAGCTTTTGTCGGAAATGTAATATTGAAACTTTATGAAGGCCTTGGAAGCGCGTTAATTGGAAAAATTAAGACCGGATTAATGAGTAGCACAAAAAGTAAGATAGGTGCATTATTATGTAAGCCGGCATTAAAAGAAACACTAAAATCTTTTGATTCTTCCCAATATGGCGGTGCACCTTTACTGGGACTGAATGGACTTGTAGTAAAAACCCATGGAAGTTCAAAAAGTATAGAAGTTAAAAATTCAATAATTCAGTGTGTTACCTTTACGGAACAACAGATTAATGAAAAGATAAGAAGTAAAATTCATAAAGAAGAATGAGTAAAGAAAGGTGAAAATTATGGAATTTGAAAAATTAAAAAAAATAATTAGTGAAGTATTAAATGTTGAAGAAGATGAAATTACAATGGAAACAACTTTTGTTGATGATTTAGGAGCGGATTCGCTGGATATTTTCCAGATAATCATGGGCATCGAAGAAGAGTTTGATATTGAAATAGCAAATGAAGATGCAGAGAACATAGTAACTGTAAGCGATGCAGTAGAAGAGATTAAAAAAGCTATGAATCAATAAATTATTTTGTATAGTTAAGCCTTCTGCCTCAGGCAGAGGGCGTTTTTATACATTTGAAATTACTGAAAGCAATTTTAAATTTTGAAAGGAGGGTTTCATATGAAAGATGCCAATCTATTAGAAAATCTTGCAACGTTTGAAGGAATCATTGGCTACAAATTTAATAATCGTCGTTTACTAAAGCACGCATTATCCCATAGCTCTTATGCCAATGAAAAGCGAATGAATAAACTTGAGAATAATGAGAGGCTAGAGTTTTTAGGTGATGCGGTACTAGAACTAATTACAAGCGAATTTATTTTTATGAAATACAGTAAATTGCCAGAGGGTGAATTAACTAAACTAAGAGCACAACTGGTATGTGAACAGACTTTGGCCACATGTGCTATTGAGTTGAAGGTAGGTAATTATCTTTTACTAGGTAAAGGTGAGGCAGCTACTGGTGGCCGAGAACGTTTCTCTATCCTATGCGATGCCATGGAAGCAATTATTGGGGCTATTTATTTAGACGGTGGTTTTACTAGTGCAAAAGAGTTTGTCTGCAATTATATTTTGTCAGATGTAGAAAATAAAGCTCTCTTTTTCGATAGCAAAACTATCTTACAGGAAATCGTACAAAGTGAATACAAAGAATCTTTATCTTATGAACTAATCAAAGAAGAAGGTCCAGATCATAATAAAAAATTTACCGTAGTTGCTTTAGTAAAGAATATGGAGTTAGGTACTGGTATTGGCAGAACGAAAAAAGCAGCAGAACAGGAAGCTGCATATCAATCTATACTCAAAATAAAGAAACGGGGAGCCAAAAATGTACTTAAAAAGCATTGAAGTTCATGGATTTAAATCTTTTGCAAATAAAATAACATTTGAGTTTCATGATGGTATTACAGGTATCGTGGGACCAAATGGCAGCGGTAAAAGTAATGTGGCAGATGCAGTCCGTTGGGTTCTTGGAGAACAAAGTGCCAAACAGCTAAGAGGGGCTAGAATGGAGGATGTTATTTTCTCCGGTACAGAAAGCAGAAAGCCTATGGGATATGCCTATGTTGCAATTACTTTAGATAATTCTGATCATAAACTTCCAATTGAGTATGAAGAGGTTACGGTAGCCAGACGAGTATATCGTTCCGGTGAAAGCGAATATTTAATTAATGGAAATAGTTGTAGACTGCGTGAAGTGCAGGAATTATTTCTTGATACTGGTATCGGTAAAGAAGGATATTCTATTATCGGTCAAGGTCAAATTGATAAAATACTTAGTGGTAAACCGGAAGATCGGCGTGAGCTCTTTGATGAAGCAGCTGGAATTGTAAAATTTAAGAAACGAAAAATGATTGCTGAAAAAAATCTGGAAGAAGAGAAGCAGAATCTTTGCCGTCTCAATGATATACTTTCGGAAATTGAAAAGCAGATAAGTCCATTGGAACAACAATCCATCGCAGCGAAGGAGTATTTGCTGTTAAGAGATGAATTAAGGTTGTTGGATGTTAATTTATTTTTAATGGAATACGAAAAGTTCCAAGAAGGAAAACAGCAATTAGAAGAAAAACTTGAGATAGCAAAAGAGTCTCTTGCATCCATTCATTCTGAATATGAGAGTACCAAAGAAGAATATGAGTTATTAGAGCTACAGATTGAACAATGTGATACGGAACTAGAACAGAATAAGAATGAATTAAATACCTGCAAACTTGAAAAAGAGAAGCAGGAAGGAACAGTTAAAGTATTAAATGAACAAATTCTGTCCGTCAGACAAAACGAAGCACATTATCAATCAAGACTTCAGTCCATTCATAATGATATTCAGGCTAAAGAAGAAGAACAAGAAAAATATCGGAAAGAGAAAGAGCTTATTGATGGTAAGATTAATTCTCTAGATGATGACCAGACTTCTGTTACTGTTGCCCTTGAAAGTATTTATAATAATCTAACGAATTATACAAAGCAAATTGAAGAGTGCAATAGTGAAATCTTTGATTTCTTAAGTGAAAATTCGACGATAAAAACGAATCTGCAACGTTACGAAACGATGCTGGAACAGAACACGATTAAAAAGGCTGAATTAAATCAAAAGCTTTTAACTAATAAAAGTGAAGAAGCTTTTATTGATGTCGCGATAAAAGAACAGGAAGAAAAACTACAAGGGATTATCAATCAGATAGCTTCGATAAATGAAAACAACAAAAACATCGAGGGTTCAATTTCCTCCATACAGGAAAAGATCGACAGATTATCGATACAGATTAATGAAAAACAACAACAATATCATGGTGAAAAATCAAGGCTTGAATCCTTAAAGAACTTAACGGAACGTTATGAAGGTTATGGTAACAGTATTCGTAAGGTGATGGAAAGAAAGTCTTTAGAAAATGGTATTATTGGAGTAGTTGCTGACATTCTTAAAGTTGATTCAAAGTATGAAACAGCAATTGAAACAGCTTTGGGTGGTAATATTCAAAATATTGTTACCGATAATGAGGCAACTGCAAAAAGATTAATCGAATATTTGAAGAAGAATAAATTCGGTCGTGCTACCTTCCTCCCATTAACTAGTATATCTGGAAAAGAAGGGAAATACCAAGATAAACTGTTGCAGGAAGAAGGTGTAATTGGTTTTGCTAATACTTTGGTTGAAGCAGAGCCAAGATTTCATGCATTAATGTGTAATCTGCTAGGTAGAAGTTTAGTTGTAAATACCATTGATTCAGCAATAAGGTTAGCAAAGAAGTATGATTATTCACTTCGTATTGTAACTTTGGATGGTGAATTACTCAATCCTGGTGGTTCTATTTCTGGTGGTGCTTATAAAAATGCCAGTAATCTGTTAAGCCGTCGCAGGGAGATTGAAGAACTTGAAAATACGGTGATACAATTAGAACATTCACTAAAAGATTTGAGTTTGAAAAAGGAAAATGAAAAAACAAATAAAACGAATGCAAGAATTGAATTAGAGAATAATAAATTGATATTACAAGAAGTTTATTTGAGCCAAAATACGGTTAAGTTAAATCTAAATCAGGAGCTTGCACAAAAAGAAACTAGTAAGAAGAACTTTATTGAATATTCGAATGAAATCAAAGAGATAGAATTACAATCAAAAGAATTAAACCTTAATATTGATAAACTTAAGGAATCTTTACGTGAAAATGAGTCAAAAAGCAAGGATAATGAAAATAAAATAGTTCAAATTAATCAATTATTAGAGAGCGAAAGATTAGAAGAACTAAAGTATAAAGAAAAAGACGCTTCCATACGAATCGACTTTTCTGCTTTGGAACAGAAGAACCAAAATATCCTTGACAATATTAGGCGTATTAAAAGAGAGTTTGAAAAGCTATATGAGGAAGAATCATTACTAAATCATGGAATGAAAGAATCTGTTGTTTTAGTACAGGAGAAGTTAGACCAAATCCATAATATCGAATTAGAAATTGAAATAGCAAATCAAAAAGACAAAGCATTAAATGACAAAATTAAAGAGTTAAGCCTCACCAAAGAAAGTATTACGAAGAGTCATAAGAATTTCTTCCAAAAAAGGGAACAGCTTTCCAAAGAAATGAATGAACTGGATAAAGAATGTTTCCGTTTATCGAATCAAATCGAGAAATTGCTTGAACAAAGTGATGAAAAAATCAACTATATGTGGGAAGAATATGAACTCACCTATCATAGTGCTTATGAATTAAAAAGTAATTCCATTGATACAATGCCACAAGCCAAAAAACGAATTACAGAATTAAAAGGCAAAATGAAAGAATTAGGTGACGTAAATATTAATGCAATTGAAGACTTTAAAAATTTATTAGAACGTTATACCTTCTTAAAGACCCAAAGAGATGACTTATTAACTGCAGAGGAAACCCTGCTAGGCGTCATCAAAGAATTAGACGATGAAATGAGAAAACAGTTTGAAGAAAAATTCCATGCGATTCGTCAACAATTTGATTCGGTTTTCAAAGAATTATTTGGTGGAGGTAAGGCAACTCTAGAATTAACAGAAAATGATGATATACTAGAAGCTGGAATTGTTATTACATCACAACCGCCAGGAAAAAAGCTTCAGAATATGATGCAGCTTTCCGGAGGGGAAAAAGCTTTAACTGCGATATCTCTATTATTTGCAATACAGAATTTAAAACCCTCGCCGTTCTGTCTATTGGACGAAATTGAAGCCGCTTTGGATGATTCTAATGTTAAGAGATATGCGAAATATTTACATAAGTTAACAAATGATACTCAATTTATTATCATTACCCATAGAAGAGGTACGATGGCAGCGGCTGATATGCTCTATGGTATCACAATGCAGGAAAAGGGCGTATCTACTTTGGTATCTGTTAATTTAATTGAAAATGATTTGGATAAATAAGGAGGGAAACCTATATGAGTGAAACAAAAAAAGGATTTTTTAGCAAGTTAGTTGCCGGGTTGTCAAAAACAAGAAGCAATATCATTGCAGGCATTGATGCGATTTTTAGTGGGTTTTCTAATATAGATGATGATTTCTATGAAGAGCTGGAAGAAATCTTAATTATGGCAGACTTAGGTATTAATACCACGGGTGCAATTATAGATGATTTGAAAATAAAAGTGAAAGAAAATAAAATTAAAGAACCAACAGAATGTAAGCAATTGCTGATTCAAAGTATTATGGAACAGATGAAGGTAGAAGAAACCGCCTACGAATTTGAAACACGCAAATCCATTGTTATGTTGATTGGTGTTAATGGAGTTGGAAAGACAACTTCCGTAGGTAAACTTGCTGGTCAACTAAAGGATAAAGGAAAAAAGGTAATCGTAGCAGCAGCCGATACCTTCCGTGCAGCTGCAATTGAACAATTAACAGAATGGTCAAACCGTGCAGGTGTTGAAATTATAGCACAACAGGAAGGCTCTGATCCTGCGGCAGTAATTTATGATGCAGTTACAGCAGCCAAGGCACGTAATACCGATGTCCTCATATGTGACACCGCAGGCAGACTTCATAATAAGAAAAACCTGATGGAGGAGCTCAAGAAAATTGATCGTGTGATTACGCGAGAATATCCGGATGCTTACCGAGAAACTTTAGTGGTTTTGGACGGAACAACCGGACAAAATGCACTAGCACAGGCAAGAGAATTTAATGAGGTAGCGGATATATCCGGTATCATTCTTACAAAACTCGATGGAACAGCAAAAGGTGGGATTGCAATTGCAATTCAGGCCGAACTTGGTATTCCGGTAAAATATATAGGTATTGGGGAACACATTGATGACTTACAAAAATTCAACGCAGAAGATTTTGTAAATGCGCTGTTCAATTAAAGGAGACAAAAGATTATGATGTCATTAGAGAAATTTGAAGAAGCTTCAGAAGTAGTAAAAAAAGTCACTCTAAAAACAAAATTAATATATAGTGACTATTTTTCGGATGTTACCGGAAACAAGGTGTATTTAAAACCGGAAAACATGCAGTTTACCGGTGCCTATAAGGTACGAGGAGCTTATTACAAAATCAGTACACTTTCTCAGGAAGAAAGAGATAAGGGCTTAATTACAGCTTCCGCAGGAAATCATGCACAAGGTGTTGCCTATGCAGCAAAAATGTATCAGGCAAAAGCAATTATTGTTATGCCAACGACAACTCCTTTAATTAAAGTTAACCGCACCAAAAGTTATGGTGCAGAGGTAATTCTTCATGGCGATGTATATGATGAAGCATGTGAATATGCTCTCAAACTTGCATCAGAGAAAGGCTATACCTTTATACATCCATTTGATGATGAAGTATTAGCAACCGGGCAGGGTTCTATTGCGATGGAAATCTTTAAGGAACTTCCTACCGTAGATATTATTTTGGTACCGATTGGTGGAGGAGGTCTGGCAGCCGGTGTTTCTACGCTAGCAAAACTGTTAAATCCAAACATAACGGTTATTGGAGTTGAGCCTATGGGTGCTAACTGTATGCAGGCTTCCTTAAAAGCCGATCATGTTGTTACCTTGCCTCACGTAGAAACCATAGCTGACGGCACCGCAGTTAAGACACCTGGATCTAATATTTTTCCATACATACAAAAAAACATTGATGACATCATTGCAATTGATGATCATGAATTAATTGTGTGTTTCCTAGATATGATGGAGAATCATAAGATGGTGGTGGAAAATTCTGGACTATTAACGGTTGCAGCCTTAAAGCATCTAGATTGTAAGAATAAGAAAATTGTATCCATATTAAGTGGCGGTAACATGGACGTTATTACGGTATCCTCCGTCGTTCAGCATGGATTAATCCAAAGAGGACGTATCTTTACCGTATCCGTACTTCTTCCGGATAGACCGGGTGAACTAGTAAATGTTGCTAAGATTATTGCAGAAGCGCGGGGAAATGTAATCCGTTTGGATCATAACCAGTTTGTAAGTATCAACCGGAACAGTGCCGTTGAGCTTACCATCACCATGGAAGCTTTTGGCCTTGAACATAAAGATGCAATAGTGAAATCCTTAAAAGAGAAAGGTTATAATCCAAAGATAGTACAGCCTAAAAATATGTATCATTAAATATGAGTATCGTATCTGTTTCTTATCATGCTACCAGTTTGACAAGAGTTATGATGTTCAATTTAATAGCAACAGTATTTATTATTTGGTTAATTGTAAAATATAAAAGCAACCGAATCGGAGGACTTCAAACATTTTTGCCTAATGAATGAAATGGAGGAAAATATAATATATGAAATCCTTAGTGGTATATTGTTCTACTTATAAAAATAACACCGAAAAAATTGCCACAGTTTTTGCTAAGAGAATAAATGCTGATTTATGTAATTTAAAAAGCGCGAAGGATATCAGTATTAACCAGTATGACCTCATTGGATTTGGTTCTGGAGTTTATAAGGAAAGTATGTCTCCTCAATTATTTAGCTTTGTTGATATGTTGAGCTTAAATGGCAAAGATGTTTTTGTCTTTTCAACAAGTGGGATGGGGAGTGCTTTTTATAACAAGAAACCAATAAAACTTCTAAAATCAAAAGAGGCAAATTGTAAGGGAAGTTTTGCTTGCAAAGGGAGTTTTGTAAGTAGGGATTTCAGCAAGATTAAAATCTTTGAATTCGTAAGCAAATTTGCACAGGGTCATCCAAACGATAAAGATCTAATAAATGCAGAAAAATTTATTGAAAAAATAGTATATTAAGAAATGACAAAAAACCAAGGGCATCAAGATGAAATATCTTAATGCCTTTTTTAGTAGTGTAGCTTATACATGCTAAACTGTAAGATGTGTAGGAAATCATTGTAGTATGAGTGTAGAGGGAAGTAAAAAATGCGAATCAAATACTCAAGAATATAAAGGAGATGGATAAATAATATGGAGAAGAAAATTACTGGATGGGATTTTTTTTCGTTAGGAATGATTGCATTTGGAGGATTAGGGATAGAAGTGTTATATGCTTTTTTATTAGAACCAATGCTATATGGAGGACCAATGGAGAGTTGGACTACAGGTCAGAACATCCTGCATTGGATCATAACCTGTCTTACTTGGGGGCTTGTAAGTTATTTACTCATCCTTGATTCTAAAAAGAAGTATCAGTTTAATCTTTTTGCAACAGCAGATAAGATGACAAAATGGCAATGGGTATCTGTTATACTTTGTGTTGTTATAGCTTTAGTTGCAAGTTACATAGATTGGAAAGGATTTAAAATTATCAAAGAATTTCAGAATAGAGGGTTGTTACTATTTATTTTTCAATATATCTATTATGCCTTTGAGACAGTGTTATTTATGCTTATTATCATATTTGCTCAGAAGGCATTTGAGGTTTGGTTTAAAAGAAAAAATATCCCTTATGGAGGAATCATTTGTGGAATTACCTGGGGATTAGCACATATATCTACAAAAGGCAGCTTATGGATTGGATTAGAAACCATGTTCTTGGGATTTTTGCTTGGAGTAACTTATTTATTAGTAAATAAAGATATAAAGAAAACATATATCTTATTGTTTATTATGTTTGCTTTGTAATCTAAAAATAGCTCAGAAGGCAGATTTGTGATACGTTGGTACAAAATTTGCAATACATTTTGTAAAGTTTGATAATTTTTAATATAACATATTAATAAGCATTTTCAAAATAGAGCATGACCAGTCTATGGGCATGCTTTTTTGTATGCCTAATATAACGTTAATAAAAAAATGATACTTTACTAAAAAATGATGTATTTTAAGTTACTTGTTTCACTAATATAATAAAAATAAAGCAAGGAGGATAATTATGTTAGACAACAAAGAAAGATTTGAGATAGCAGGTTTTGGAAAAAAATCAACATTTGCAAGTTTTTTACCCGGAATTAGTGGCAAATACGGTATTCCAATTTGGTGTCATTATGTGAATAGAGGACAATGTATTACAAGTTTTGGAATTGAGGATAAGGATCATGCTATTATGGAATTCTTTCCAGCGCATAAAGCTTATCAGAACGTTAAAAAGCTCGGATTCCGCACCTTTATAAAAAAGAACGGAAAATACATAGAACCTTTTAATAATGAGGATATTTCAAATAAAATGACAATCGGGATGAATGAATTAGAGATTGTTGAGATGGATGATAAAAACGAAATTGAAACCAAGGTTCGATATTCTACACTTCCAAACGAAAGAGTAGGAGCATTGGTTCGTAAAGTAACGATTCGAAATCTGGCATTAGCGGATACATCTCTGGAGATACTTGATGGAATGCCTGCTTTGATACCTTATGGAATTAATATGGACTCTATGAAGAATATGGGACAGACTTGTAAGGCTTGGATGCAGGTGGAAGACGTAGACAAAAAGATACCATATTATCGAGTCAGAGTTAGTATGGAGGATACGGCAGCAGTTACGGAGGTTATTGGTGGCAATTTTGGATTTTCCATAATGGATAATGGAGAAATATTATCTCCTATCGTAGATACAGAACTTGTTTTTGACTACGATACAACTCTTGATAAAGCTGAAGGCTTTGCTAAAAGAAATCTTGATGAATTACTTCTTGATGAGCAGGTAACACAAAATTATTTACCATGTTGTTTCTTTGCTAAGAAAATTTCTCTAAAAGCTGGAGAAGCAATTACTATTTATGAAGTGTATGGACAGGTAGAAAGTAAGGATGTTTTAAACCTATTTATTGCAAAATGTAACAATGCTACATATTTCGAACAAAAGTACAAGGAAGCTGTTCAGCTTACAGAAGAATTATGCACAGTGATAGATACAAAAACCAGTAATAAGCTTTTTGATTGCTACTGCAAACAGACTTATCTGGACAATGTGTTAAGAGGTGGATATCCGATTGTTTTGGGAAAGGATAAGATATTCTACCTTTATTCCAGAAAGCATGGTGATGTAGAGCGGGATTATAATTACTTTAAATTGCTACCGGAATATTATTCTCAAGGAAATGGTAATTTCAGGGATGTTAACCAAAACAGAAGGTCAGACGTTATGTTTACGCTTTATGTAGGAAACGACAATATAAAGACCTTCTATAATTTAATTCAAATTGATGGGTATAATCCTTTGTCTGTTGATAAAATCACATATAAAGTGAACGAATCAGATATAAAAAGAATTAGTATGTTTGTCGGTAAAAAAGATAGAGAAAATTTATGTCGATTCCTAAATTCGAGTTTTACACCTGGTAGTTTGCTTATGGAGGCACAAAACTATCAATTAGAAAATTGTGATTCTATAGAACAGTTTTTTTGTTATGTAATAGATGCTTCTGAGAAAGAAATCAATGGTACGTTCAGTGAAGGTTATTGGAGCGATCACTGGACATACAATCTCGATTTGATTGAAAGTTATTTAAATATTTATCCGGATAAAGAGGAAGAATTATTATTTGGTGATAATTCGTATACCTATTTTGAAACACAAGTGATGGTATATCCAAGAAATAAGAGATATGTGAAGACAAACTTGGGAATCCGACAATACAATTTTTTGGATACTGAAAAAAAGAAAAAATGTAAAAACAAATGTTTAAAAAGTGAATTTGGTAAAGGAGAAGTTGTTACCTCTATTCTTATTGAAAAAATATTATTATTGAATACGATTAAATTTGCTACCCTTGACCCCTATGGAATGGGAATTGAAATGGAAGGTGGAAAACCTGGCTGGTATGATGCCTTAAATGGATTGCCAGGAATATTTGGTTCTTCTATGGCAGAAACATACGAATTAAGCAGATTGCTAAATTTTACAATTCAGAAATTGAAAAAATTCAAACATTCCGTGGCTGTCATCGTAGAGTTAGCAGAACTTATTGAAGTATTATATAAAATCACAAGAGAGGAAAACAACAGACTTTGTGATAATGAAGTTTTAGATTTTTGGAATAAAATTAATAATGCAAAGGAAGAATACCGGGCAAAAACAGTATACGGGGTCAGTGGAGATAAGATTGAACTGACAAGTATGTATTTAATTCATGTTTTAGAATTATGGAATCAAATAGTTAAGATTGGGATACAAAAGGCGATCAGTTATGGTAATGGAATCTGCCCAACCTATTTTAGTTATGAAGTTACAGAATTTATAGAAAATGGTGATGAGATTGAACCAATGCTATTTAAAGTTAATTCAATGCCACTATTTTTGGAAGGACCCACACGATTCTTAAAATTGGATCATGATAAAGAACAGAAGAAAAAATTGTATGTACAAATTAAAGAAAGTGACTTGTACGATAATAAATTATTTATGTATAAAATTAACGAAAATTTAAGTAAGGCATCTTTTGAAATAGGACGTACAAAGGCATTTACTTCTGGATGGTTAGAGAATGAATCCATTTGGCTTCATATGGAATATAAATATTTATTGGAATTGTTAAAATCAGGATTATATGATGAATTTAATGAAGATTTTGAAAAAGCTTGCATCCCATTTTTAGATTCAGATACCTATGGAAGAAGTACTCTGGAAAATTCCTCATTTATTGCTAGTAGCGTAAATCCAAATAAGAAACTGCATGGGAAAGGCTATGTTGCAAGATTAAGTGGTTCTACTGCAGAATTTATAAATATTTGGAATATCATGATGTTTGGAAAGAAACCATTTCGTTATATAGATGGAAAACTTATTCTTATATTTGAACCGGCCATTCCAAAATATCTGATTGATAGTAAAAGAATGATTACGGTTAAATTTTTAGGAAAAGTATCCGTAATCTATCATTTGAGTAATGAGAAAGCTTTAATTCCAGGAACATATACTGTTAAAACTATGGAAATCATGTACTTAAATGGAAAGAAAGAAATAATATCGAGTAATGTGTTAAATCATACTATTGCGATGGATATACGTGATGGAAAGGTATCATCTATTTTACTGGAAGTTGATAACCAATAGTAAAAACAGTATAGAAGAGAATATTAAAGAGCACAACAATAATAAATGAAATTATGAGTACATAGGTAAATTTGTTTGTACAGAAAGGCTTTATATGATGATTTATAAAAAGATAATCATTATTTTAACACTAATAATAGTTCTTATGACAGGCTCTGCTTGTAATAATACTGATATAAAAGAAGAAGATTATGCAAAAACAGTCGTGTTAACAGTGGATGATTCCACAGTTTATCTAAATGAATTAATGTATCATGTTAAGTTGGCAGAGTTGCAGGGTGAGTTATATGCTTCCTTTTTAAAAACTTCAGACTTTTGGAATAAGGAGTACTCAGAGGGCGTAACAATGGGTGATGTAATGAAACAGGAAGCTATGGATAATGCAATCAAATATGAATTACTTAATCATATGGCTCTTGATGAAGGATATTGTTTGACAGATGAAGAATTGTCAGATTGTAACAGTAAAGTAGATAGTATACTAAAATCACTGCTAAAAGATGATATTAAGACGATGGAATTAACAGAAGAAAACTTATTAGAAATACAGAAAAAGATAACCTTATCTACTAGATACTATACGAAACATTACATAAATAATAACATTGATGATGAGACTGCTTATAAGGAAATGAAGGATGGACACAAGATAGAAATCAATAATAAAGTATGGAAATTGATAAAATTAGGTGAAATAAAAAAATGACACCTTTATAAAATTAACACATTTAATAACAATAATTACTACCGTATAATATAGTCACAAGATAGGTGGTGGAGGTGGAAATATGGCTGTAAAAAATGTAAACCACATGTATAAAGGAAAGAAAAGGAATGCTTTCATACAGAAATTGTGGAATCAAAGATATTTACAGGCGATGGTGTTGCCTGGGATTGTATGGATGTTCATTTTTAATTATATTCCAATGGGCGGTATTATCATTGCTTTTAAGAAATATAAAATCACAAGAACAATTTTGGAAGCCCCATGGGTTGGTTTGAAATATTTTAAAGAGTTCTTTTTAGATACAAATTTTCAAAGCATAATGACTAATACATTTGGTATTAGTTTGTTGAAATTGCTGATTGGATTCCCACTCCCAATCATATTTGCATTATTGATTAATGAAATCAGGGGTACAAAATTTAAAAAAATAGCACAGACGATATCCTATTTACCCCATTTCCTTTCCTGGGTTGTGCTTGGAGGAATATTAGTAACATGGTTATCTAAAACAGGGATAATTAATGACTTATTAGTTGGGTTACATTTAGTTAAGGAACCAGTCTCATACCTTGGTGATCCAAAGTATTTCTGGGGTTTGGCAGTACTTTCAGATACATGGAAAGAGCTGGGCTGGTCGGCAATTATTTATCTGGCAGCAATTGCTGGAGTAGATCAGCAAATGTACGAAGCTGCGACGGTAGATGGGGCATCAAAGATTCAAAAAATCTTGAAAATTACAGTGCCATCAATTACTGGTACGATTGCCATTATGCTTATTCTGCAAATAGCAGGATTAATGAATTCTAATTTTGATCAGATCTTAATATTAAAAAATCAAATCAATGTATCGAGAAGTCAGGTTATTGATACCTATGTTTATCAGGTAGGTATGACATTGGGGAAATATTCTTATGCAACTGCAGTAGGACTATTTAAGTCTGTTGTTGCACTGGTATTATTGCTTATTGCCAATACGTCAAGTAAAAAACTGTTAGGTAGATCATTATACTAGGAGGAATAAACGTGAAAAGGGAAGGCAATACAGCAGGTTACAGAAATAAGATTAAACGTTCAAAGGGTACGTTAATATTTGATACATGTAATACCATTTTGATGCTTTTTATTTGTTTTATATGTATATATCCAATTTGGTACGTTATAGTCAATTCATTTAATGATGCTACCGATGCGTTACAAGGAGGAATTTATTGGTGGCCGAGAATATTCTCATTAGACAATTATAAGACGGTATTTGAGGACAGAAGTGTATTACAGTCATTCAAAGTAACTTTAGGAAAAACAATTATTGGTACGTTTTGTAATGTACTCTTCACAGCAATCGTAGCGTATCCCTTGTCAAAGAGATATTTATTGGGAAGAAAATATTATATGGCGTTTGGAACCGTTACAATGTTCTTTTCAGGAGGGTTAATTCCAACTTTTATATTATTTAAATATTTAAACTTACTTAATAATTTTTGGGTTTACATATTTCCAGCTGCATTTAATTTCTTTAATTTATTAATCTTCATTAATTTTTTTAGGGAAATTCCGAGTGCACTAGAAGAATCAGCTAGAATTGATGGAGCGAATGACTGGACAATATTTAGAAAGCTTATTTTACCATTATCAAAACCCGTTTTGGCCACAATCGCCTTGTTTTGCGGGGTGGGCCAATGGAATGATTATTTTAGTGGATTAATGTTTATGACTAATAGGACTGACCTAGAACCGATTCAAACTTTTCTTTACCGTCTTGTTGCACAGGTTCAGTCGTCTCAAATGGCGAATATAGCAACACAGGTCCAGACATCAAATACTACATCTACTTCAATTAAGTTAGCTGCTATGGTTATTACCACATTACCTATATGCTGTGTTTATCCATTTCTTCAAAAGTATTTTGTAAAAGGGGTGATGGTAGGTGCAGTTAAGGAATAAAACATATTATGGGAGGAATAAAATGAAAAGTTACGAAAAAAGAGTTCTAGTATTTTTATTAATTATTGTAATGGCTGTTTCCGGCATAGCATGCAGCAGTAAAAAAAAGAACACCGTTGCAACGGATGTAAAGACAAGTGAAACATCTGTCACTGATGACACAGAAGCAGAAGTACCAACAGATTCTGGCGAGGTTACACCAGGGTGGAAATTACATGCTGATGACAAGGTCGATCTTACTTGGTACATCAATTATTCATGGTTTACAACACCATGGGGGGAGAATTTAGTATCAAAGACAATTACAGAAGAAACAGGATGTAATATTGAATTTATTATACCTGCAGGAAGCGAAGCCGAAAAGTTAAATACTCTGATTGCATCAGATACACTTCCTGACCTTATTACATTAGGATGGTATGAACCACAAGTTCAACAAATTATCGGAGATGGCATGGTACTTGCTTTGGATGAGTTAGCAGCAGAATATGATCCGTACTGGAATGAAGTGGCTGATCCAGGACGAGTGGGTTGGTTCACACAAGAAGACGGTCATATCTATGGCTATCCAAACTCTTCTTTTTCTCCATCTGATTATGAAAAATATGATAATATTGCTTCTAACCAGACTTTCTTAGTTAAAAAGGACATATACGAAGCAATCGGAAGTCCTGATATGACCACTCCGGAAGGCTTTAAAGCAGCAGTAAAAGCAGCAGCTGAGCAATTTCCTGAAATAAACGGACAGCCATTGATTCCTATTGGTGCACATGAATTTCTAGCAAACGGTAACAACTCTTTTGATAATTTTCTTTGTAACTTCTTAGCTGTTCCTTATGAAAAGGATGGTAAAATCTATGATAGATTCGTAGATGAAGAATTAGTTCGGTGGTTAAAGACATTCCGAGAATTAGGAGAAGAAGGTTATCTAGCAGATGATATTTTTATTGACAAGAGAGCACAAATGGATGAGAAGATTGCTCAGGGCAGATATTTTTGTATGCTATACCAGAGAACAGATTTAGCTGAACTTCAGAAAAATCTTTATGCAAAAGATCCTAATAGTGTATATATAGCAGTTGATGGACCAAAGAATTCAAAAGGTGATGATTATACATTGCCAGGTGGTAGTATTAATGGATGGACAGTAACTATGATTTCTAAGAATTGCAAACGTCCTGACCGTGCAATTGAATTATGCTCTTACTTAATGAGTGAACATGGACAACATATGACATGGTTAGGTGTTGAAGGTAAAACTTGGGATTATGATGCTTCTGGAAAAGAAGTGATGCATGAGGATGTTAGACAATTACTTAATACAGATAGAACAGAATATGACAAACAATATGGTGCCGATTCCTGCTATTGGATGTTCCAAGATAATGCAATGGCTCTTAAATGGGCAATTGATACACCAGAACCATTAGGTCAGATGGAAAGATGGACATATCCATATGTAATGGCAGCCTCACAATATGAAACCACTTTAATTGCTGATTCAGATGAAGCTGATATTAAATCAAGAATTGATAACGAATGGGGTGTCGTATTACCACAACTTCTATTAGCGAAAAGTGAAGCTGAATTTGATAAGATTTGGACAGAATTCATTCAGAAGCGAAAAGATTTTGGAGTTGATAAATTATTAGCGAAGCAAACTGAATTGATGAATATATCTAAAGAAAAATTAGGAAAGCAATAAATTTACTATTGTAACTTCATTTTTCCAAAAACAGGCTGTACTCTTTTTTAACAGCCTGTTTTGTGGTACAATTCATATAAGAATAATTCAAAAAGAGAGGTACTATGAATGAATAGAATAAAGAATAAGATTAATCATTTAAAGATTACGCAGAAAATAAAACTGACTGTGTTTTTCTTTGCATTTGTTCTTATTATTCTATTATTCATTATCATCATTCATAATATGAGTAAAAATACCATAAATGACCAGATCAGTATAGTGAAATATTCGATAGAAGAAAATTATTCACAATTACAAAAAAGTATAGAGTTATGCAATATGTCAACACAGGTGTTTTTAAATAATACCTCTTTGATATCCTACTTAGAAAAAATAAAGTCAGAGGAAGATATTGATATATCTATAAAGAGGAACTTTTATCTGAATGAAATTGCAAGTATGGAGCGTCTAGTGAATAGTAATCCCTATTTGTATCAAATACGTGTATATGTTAAGAGCAATACAATGGTTGAAATGATGCCAATTCTATATCGCAAAGAAAGAATGGAACGTTTAAAGTGGGGAAAGGAAGACTTAGTTAGCGGAACATGGGAATATAATTATACCGATGAGATTTTTCCAAGAGAGGTAATGAATCCAACGAAGCATATTATGTCTCTTGTTACAGAGATTTCAAATTATAATTATGATGATCTAGGTATTATAGAAGTCGCTATTCGCATGGACAATGTATTTCCGGGCTTGTTTGACACAAATGACAAGGGATGGTTATGTTATCTTGATGAAGAAAACAATCAATATTATGATGTAAGCTTAGAAAATAGATGGAATCCATATATGAATGATATTTTTAACTCTATTGATATAGAATCTGATACGAATCAATATGATGTTACGAGAATAGCAGGAGAGGATGTCATAATTGCTTATAAGCCAATCCCAGAATTAAAAGGCCGTTTGATTCAGGTCGTTTCTTTAAAAGATGTAATACAAAAGATTAATAAACTTCGTTCCATATATATATTATATTTAATGCTCACTATAGGAGCGATGATTCTGACAATAAATTACATAGTAAAAGCAATGTCTAAACGATTTTATACAGTATATCAGGCACTACACGAGATACAAGAAGGAAAACTAGATGTTGAGATATCAATAACAGGTTCAGATGAAATATCTGAACTGGCAAATAGAATTAATATTATGGTAAAAAAGATTAAACAATTAATGGAAAACAGTATTAAGCGAGAAGTTTTGGTAAAAAACTCAGAGATTCGTGCGCTTCAGAATCAGATTAATACACATTTTATTTATAATGTTTTAGAATCAATTAAAATGATGGCAGAAATTGATGAACGCTATGCTATATCAGATGCAATCACCTCCCTTGGGAGAATGTTACGTTATAGCATGAAAGGATTATCAAAGAATGTAACAGTGAAACAGGAAATAGATTATATAAAGAATTATATTGCTTTAATGAATTTGAGGTTTGATTATGAGATTTATCTATCACTGAACATTCCGGATGTTCTTTGGGAACAGGAGATTCCCAAAATGTCATTGCAACCAATTGTAGAAAATTCCATTTGTCACGGAATTGAAGAGATAGCAGAAGATACTAATATTTATATAAAAGGGATAGTGGAACAGAATGATTTTATAATTGAAGTATCAGATCAAGGAAAAGGGATAGAAGAAAATCAATTAGAGCAACTACGTGAAAATATTGAAGGGAACGTTGAAACGAATGGGGGATCTGGTAATGGTATAGGACTTAAAAACGTTCAAGATAGAATCAAAATAAACTTTGGTGAAGAATACGGTCTCAGTATTTCGTCAAAACTAGGCTGTTATACAAAGGTATCTGTAAAAATACCACGAAAAAATGAATAGGTTGGAAGTGAAATATAAATAATACGAGGCAGAATTCAAATATGTAATGTGAGGGTTGAAGGATGAATACACTATTAATTGTAGAAGATGAGAAAATGATACGTCAGGGAATTAAAACTATTGCTCAACGTTCATCGGTTGTTATTCATAATATTATTGAGTGTAAGAATGGACAGGAAGCATTAGAAATCATTAAAACTCAAGTAGTGGATGTAATGATAACAGATATTCGAATGCCTAAGATGGATGGTATTACCTTAGTACATGAAATGCAAAAGTGTTCTAACATACCATTAACTGTTGTCGTGAGTGGATATGATGATTTCTCCTATGCCGTGGAACTGCTTCGTTATGGTGTAAAAGAGTATATTCTAAAACCACTGGAAAGAACACAGATTAATCATGTTTTAGTAAGGCTGGATAAAGAGATTCAAGATAAAAATGAACAACAAAACAAAATTTTAAAAATGAAATACCAGCTAATAAAGTATTTAGTGTTAAGCAAAGATATTTCTAAATATGAAGCAGAAGTAATAATAAATCAATTTAATCATTTATTTGTTGAAAATAATTATGTGGTATGTTGTACGAATTATGATAAAGATATTTTTCCGGAAAAGGATGGAATTATATATTTGCAAAATGTGGAAAAGCAAGGGCTGTTTATTGTAGATGAATGTAAATTGGAGAAACTACTTTCTATGGAATTACGTGATTTACACGTAGGCTGTAGTATACCACACAAAGGGCTTCAAGAACTCAAAGAGGCGTATAGTCAAGCTTTAGAAGCGAGAAAGAGAGCTTTTATTAGTGGAGAACATGTAGTACAATACAAGGAAGAAAATAAGAAATTTGAAGTAATAGAGGAACAAAGGATCAACCAAATTGTTCAAATATTGGGTACTGCTAAAATTGCGGAGGCAATAAGAGATTTGGATCATATTTATTACAAATGCAAAATACAAAAAATCAGTCCTGA
Organism: Bacillota bacterium; assembly: GCA_023443225.1. Lineage (GTDB taxonomy): Bacteria > Bacillota > Clostridia > Lachnospirales > Lachnospiraceae > Anaerocolumna. The sequence continues at coordinate 91,811 of JAEZVF010000075.1, read as the reverse complement.
TGAATTTTGTGAGGGTATGAATATTTTGTTAAATAAAGTAGTATCTTTATATAAAAATGTTATAAATATGAATCAAAAAGAAAATATACTTGAGCAGGAAATCTATACATATCATACTGCTTTAGATTTTTATAATGCACTTAAGGATTGGTTAGTAAAATTAAACGGAAAACTTATGTCTGAATTTAATGATTATCGGAATAAGCAAAAGATTCAAGAGGCTATCCTTTATCTCAATGAAAACTACTACAAAAATTTGAATATGGCTGTTGTATCTAATTCAATTTCGATGAATTATTCACTATTCTCGTATGCTTTTAAACAATATACGGGGCATAATTTTGTTAATTATCTTAAAAACATCCGTATAACAGAGGCAAAAAGACTTCTGGAAGCTACGGATATGCATGTGATAGAGATTGGTAAGGCGGTTGGTTATGAAAACGAGAAAAATTTTATGAAAATTTTTAAGTGCATTTGTGGTGTATCACCAACAGAGTATCGAAAAAATGCTCTTTTAGGTAGAAAGTAGTAGATAGGCTACAATATAAGGTGAAAGAAGGCTAGAAAATGACACATAAAGATTACGAGCGTGCAGCAAACCACTGGAAGGTGAAGGAAGCAGAAAGTAAGAAAGTAACAAGAGAAGTACTCCTGGAAGAAGCGGAAGAATTCATAATGGCAAACAATACTTGTGCCCTGGCAACAGGAACTGGTGATTTTGTGCGTTGCACACCAATTGAGTATACTTATCATGATGGAGTCTTCTGGATGTTTTCAGAAGGCGGGGAGAAGTTTATTGCTTTGGAACATAATAAAAATGTATGCTTGGCAATTTATGATAAGTATAAAGGGTTTGGAAATTTGAAAGGTATGCAGGTAACTGGAATTGCAGAAGTGATTGAACCATTTTCGAATGAATATATCAGTATAGCAGAATTTAAGAAAATACCGATAGATATGTTAAAGAAATTACCGAATCCAATGAATTTAATTAAGATAATTCCAAAGAGGATAGATTATCTGAATTCAGAATTCCAGAAGGAAGGATTTGCTAGTAGACAGGCAATAGAGTTTTACTAAATTTAGTTAAAGACGTGAGAGAATGACTTTCACGTCTTTTTTCATTATCTTTTAGTAGTGTTATATAATATTTCAGATAAAATTCAGATAACGAACAATTGCACTTCAGTTTCATAGCTTACAATTATGTCATTCCAAAAAAAAGGAGTGAGAATGATGAGCAATGCCCAAGGCAGACATGAGCTGAAGCATTATATAAACTATGCCGATGTAATACAGCTTAGAACACGACTACCAGTTGTGGCCAGCTATGACGAGAACTCAGCAGGAGGAAAGGGCTATCGGGTAAAGAGTCTTTATTTTGATAATTACAACGATAAGGCATTAAAAGAAAAGATTGACGGTGTAAACCAGCGTGAGAAGTTTCGCTTACGTCTTTATGATGACGATACATCCTTTATACGCCTTGAGAAAAAGAGTAAAGAGAATGGCCTTTGTTTTAAAGAAAGTGCCATAATTTCGGAAGAAGAGTGCAGACGTTTACTTCATGGTGACTTTGCTGTCTTAAAAGAAAACAAAAGCCCCATATGCCTGGAGCTGTATACTAAAATGTATTACCAACAGCTTCGTGCAAAAAATATCGTGGATTATAAGAGAGAGGCATTTGTCTATAAGATGGGAAATGTGCGTATTACCTTGGATTATGACATTCGCACAAGCCTCAACATTCATGATTTTTTGAAAACGGAACCCATCCCCATACCAATTTTGAGAGTTTATATTCTTGAAGTAAAGTATGACAGCTTTCTGCCTGAAATAATTCGAGGGATGGTGTCCCTTTCCAGCAGAAGAAGTACTGCGTTTTCAAAATACGCAGTAACAAGAATTGTATAAATGGAGGTAATTTATAATGACATTTGATGATATTTTTAAATCAAGTTTTTTAGAAAAAGCAACGGAATTTTCTATTTTAGATGTAGGACTTGCTATGTTTATTTCCTTTGCAATCGGACTTTTTATATTCTATGTTTATAAAAAAACATTTGCAGGTGTTATGTATTCTGCATCCTTTGGTGTTTCCATAATAGCTATGGCTTTGATTACAACACTTATTATCCTTGCAGTAACATCAAACATTATTTTATCACTTGGTATGGTAGGTGCATTGTCTATCGTTCGTTTTAGAACAGCTGTGAAAGAGACCCTTGATATTGCATTTTTGTTCTGGGCTATTTCGGTAGGTATCGTCATTGGTGCAGGATTAATTCCACTTGGTATTATTGGGTCGGTATTCATTGGAATTATTCTTCTTTTATTTGCTAACAAGAAAAGTAACGACACGCCTTATATCATAGTACTTAATCTTGAAAGTGAAGAGGCAGAAAATAATTGCATGAAATTGATAAAAGCAAAGACCAAGAAAAGCTTAATTAAGGCAAAAACGGTTTCTCAAAACGGTATTGAGCTTACGGTTGAAGTTCGTCTTATGGATATGTCAGCAAAATTACTGAATGAATTGCTTAGTATAAACAACGTAAATAATGCTTGTCTTGTAAGTTACAATGGCGATTATACCGCATAAGTATATGAAATCGAGGAGAAAACATGATACAAAGTAAAAAAATAAACATGATTGTTGCTGTGACCGTAGTGTTTGCCTTGATCATAAGCATTGCTTTTATAATATTAGGTAATAAACAATTAGTTAACGGAGGTAAAAAAAGCGAGGCAGATTATGTAACTAAGATTTTTGGAACTGATATTATTTCGATTGAGATTATTGCTAATGAAGCTGATTGGCAAGAGATGCTTGACAATGCTACAAAAGAGCAATATATCATGGCTGATGTGCTTGTCAATGGTACAAGATTTAAAAATGTTGGTATTCGTCCGAAGGGTAACTCCAGCTTAACCCAAGTCGCCAGCTCTGAAAGCGACCGATATAGTTTACGACTACAATTTAACGAATACATCAAAGATCAGACCTGTTTTGGACTTGAGAGTTTTGTGGTCAATAATATGCTTGGGGATAACACCTACATGAAGGAGTACGTTTCCTATGAATTAATGCAGGAAGCCGGTGTGGAAGCACCCTGTTTTGGTTTTGCAGATATCAAAATTAATGGTGAAAACTGGGGCCTGTATTTGGCAGTGGAACTGTATAACGATAGTTTCGAACAGCGTGTTTTTGGTGACACCTTGGGAATGCTATACAACGTGAAAAGTATGGATATGGGTGGAAATGAGGGGGTAAATCAACCAGGAGAGCAGGAAAATAATAGAGAAGCTCCCTCTTTCTTAACATCAGACGCCAATGATACAGTCAAAATGTTTGAAGGAAAAGATAACCGTGCCAGCTCTGGCGGTAGTCTGGAATATACTGATGAAAACTTAGCAAGTTACGGTGCTATATTTAACAATGTTGTAGGAAAAGGCACAGAAAGTGATTTTCAGCGTGTTGTACAAGCTCTAAAAGCACTTTCAGAAGGCAATGCATTAGAAGAGTACTTTGATGTTGATCAGATTTTACGCTATCTGGCTGCACATACAATTGTTGTGAATTTAGATAGTTATAGTTCCAGTATGGCACAAAATTATTATATCTATGAGCGTGATGTTCAGATTACCATTTTGCCATGGGACTACAACCTTGCATGGGGTGGATTTCAAAGTGGTAGTGCTTCTTCTGTGATAAACTTTCCAATTGATACTCCAGTTAGTGGCGTTGAACTTACAAGCCGTCCATTAATAGATAAGCTTTTTGAAAATCCGGAATATTTGGAAAGGTATCACGATTATCTACAGCAGTTACTTGATAACTATTTTACAAATGGTAAGTTTGAGGAAAAAATAAATACGTTGGATACATTGATTTCTGATTATGTAAAAAATGATGCTACTGCCTTTTGTACTTATGAGGAGTATAAAACTGCTGTTTCAGCTTTTATTACACTCGGTAATCTTCGTTTCGAAAGTGTGCAGGGTCAGCTTGATGGGACGGTTCCCTCAACCGCGACAGTGAATCATTCCGACACCACTCAGCTTGTTTCAGCAGGTGATTTGAACTTATCTGATCTTGGCAGCATGATGGGTGGAAAGGGTGGCAATGACAACAATTTTCATGGTGAAATAGATGTTCTAGGAAAAAGTACATTACGAATTGATAAGAATAACGGTATAGATGCCGAAACGATGAAAAAAGCTATGGATATTATCTGGCAGGCAAACGGTGAAATCACAGATGAAGTAACAAAGACTCTGCTATCTTTAGGGCTGACAGAGGAGCAAATTGAGCAGTTTTCTACAATGGGTGGAGAACAGTTTAGTAAAATGGGACAGAATAAATCAGATAAAAATATACCAGATAATAACACATCAAATCCTTCCAATATGAGCGCTTTGGTAGCTTATGGTTTTAAAACCAACAGTCTTATCTATATCGTAGTGCCGACATTGGTACTAATTGCAGCTTTGCTATTTGTTGCGAGATTCAAAAAGAACTATTAATCGAAAGCCGCAAAATACTTTTCGTATTGCGGCTTAAGTTAACTTTGACTCTATAAAATAATATGATAGAATGAATAAAGAATAGGGTATAAAGAATAGAAGTGAAAGGAATGGCGATAGAATGGCTAATATTTTAATATGTGATGATGAAGCAGGACTTCGTAAGGTAATAAAGAGATATGCCATCTTTGAGGGCCATGAAGTTATTGAAGCTGGTGATGGTATGGAGGCAGTGCAACTTTGCCGTAATAATACCTTTGATATCATTATTATGGATATTATGATGCCTGAACTAGACGGTTTTTCTGCAGTGAAAGAAATTCGTAAAACTTCAGATACACCGGTAATCATGCTGTCTGCTCGTGGTGAGGAGTATGATAAGGTGTTGGGGTTTGAGGTAGGTGTCGACGATTATGTTGTCAAACCATTTTCTTCAAAAGAAATTATGCTTAGGGTTGCTGCCATATTACGTAGAGTAGAAAAAGGTAATCATGCAAGGTCGGATGACGATAATCATATCATTTTTGAGAAAGAGGGTTTCAAGGCAGATATGACAGCATATAAGGTGTTCATTGATGGTATGCAAACGGAAATTACACCAAAAGAATATGACCTTTTGTTTTTTTTGATACGAAATAAAAACATAGCTGTACCACGAGAAAGAATAATGACTGAAGTGTGGGGCTTTGACTATTGTGGTGATGATAGGACGCTGGATACGCATATGAAACTATTACGAAAATCTATGGGCCCTTATGGGCAGTATATTAAAACTTTGCGTGGATTGGGGTATCGATTTGATGGATAAGCTTAAATTAAAATGGAAAATATTTATTTTTCTCTTAGGTTTTTGTGTCTTACTATTAACAATCCTATGGATCATGCAGACAGTATTCTTAAGCGATATGTATAAGTTTATCCGCAAGTCAGAATTAAAAAAAGCGATTGTATTAGTTGAGAAAAATATAAATAGCCCAAAGCTTGAGGAAATTTTATACGAACTTGAAGCAAGCAAAGAGATTACGGTAAGACCGACGCAAGACTTTGCTCCACCTGCTCGTTTTCCTGACAGAGTTGACCGTAGACAGCCTGAAACCATTACTAAGGTACATGAGTTTATTATGAGGGATGGCAGTAAGATTTCACTAACTTTTTATGCCATGATAACTCCTGTAGATGCTACTGTATCCACCTTGCAAATGCAGATATTTATTATAACTGTTATCATGCTACTTCTTGCAACTTTGCTTGCAATCATCATATCAAAACATATATCAAATCCCATTGAGCAGATTAATCAAAGCGCAAAGGTACTGGCAATGGGTAACTATCAAACCGAATTTCATGGAAGAGGATTTTTAGAAATTAAAGAATTATCCGACACCTTAAATACCGCTGCTACAGAGCTTTCCAAGGTAGATCAACTACGTCGTGAGTTAATGGCTAATATCTCTCATGATATGCGTACACCCCTTGCCTTGATTTACAGCTATGCCGAGATGATGAATGATTTTCCTTCCGAAATCACATCCGAGCAAAGTCAAATCATTATGGATGAAACAAAGCGTCTGACCTCTTTAGTTAATGATGTACTTGATATTTCTAGCATAGAATCTGGTAAATCAAAGCTCAACAAGATGAATTACAACTTGACGGAAAGCTTGAGAAAAACTATAGCTCGTATGAGTGAGCTTGTTAAAAGCGAGGGTTGCCAGTTAACCTTTGAGCATGACGAAGATGTCTATTTACTTGCCGATGAGGTAAAGATTACCCAGGTTTTTTATAACCTTTTACTTAATGCAATCTCCCACATCGGAGATGATAAGGCTATTATTGTAAGACAAAGTATAAAAGGGACGGTTGTTAGAATAGAAGTAATCGACCATGGAGAGGGAATCCAGCAAAACGACTTACCATATATATGGGATCGTTACAGGAAAATTGATAAAACACATAAAAGACCTAAAATTGGGACGGGTCTTGGTCTTTCTATTGTGAAAAAAGTTATTGAAATGCACGATGGTGAGTATGGTGTTGAAACAGAAGTAGGGAAAGGAAGTATATTTTGGTTTCAGCTAAAAATTTATTGATAGTATCACTGCTGGATGTTAGAGCTAGTGTTGAAAACTTGTATGAAAGGAGAGCATGGATGTATTTATTACTAAATATATCCATACAAGAGTATTAATGAACTATTATCATGTAGACGTATTCAGTTCCCAATCGTTATCAGGAAATGGATTAACAGTCATCTTCCATGAAGAAGATTTGGAAGTGCAGTATATGCAAAAGATTGCACAGGAATTTAAGCAATTTGAAACTATTTTTTTGCAACAGACAGGTGAAAAGCGCTTTCGTGTAAGAATATTTACGGTAGAAGAAGAATTGGATTTTGCTGGACATCCTATTTTAGGAGCAGTATCAACAATTCACAATAAGTACTATTCAAATGAGAAAAAGGTAATTGTAACATTAGAACTAAATAATAAAATATTGCAAGCAGAGTCGGTAAATATGAATGGTTATTTTCAAGCTACTATGAATCAGGGAATTCCTGAATTTTTAGGAACTGTTGAAGGAGAACGGAAACAAATTTTCTTACAAGCTTTGAATCTTTCTATTGATGATATTTATCCCCAATTGCCTATTGAGATTATTTCAACCGGGCTTCCCTATCTAATTATTCCACTTGCTTCGGGTTTGGATAAGGTGAAAATTCTGATTCGTGATTTGGAGGCACGGTTGAGCGAAGTAAATGCAAAATTTGCATATGTGTTTGATGTTTCTAAAATGGAAGGACGTACCTGGGATAATTTTGGGGCGGTAGAGGATGTGGCGACTGGTAGTGCAGCTGGGCCGGTTGCTGCTTATCTTTTTAAATGGAATATCTGCAAAGCATCCGAAAGTATCATTTTAAATCAAGGCAGTTTTGTCGGAAGACCAAGCAAAATAAAGGTTTATTCTGAGCAGACCACAGGAGAGATCCATGTGTCTGGGAGCGTTAAGTTAATTGCCAAAGGACAACTGTTATCATAATGATATTAAGCTTTTCTTTATACCAACGACCATTTTCATAAATGAGCTAAATAAATGTTTAATAGAAAGTTTTTTGGAATACCAGAAAACTTTTTATCATATGTCGCATCTGGCTACTTTTCTTTAAATTACAGTTGATTTTAGGTAAGTTATGTTGGAATATGTAAATAATTCGTTTACAGATAATAAAATGTCTGTTATAATAAAAATATTATATACGTTCTATCATAATATTCTTTGTGGAAATCTAAGTATTCAGCTAATTCATGCTACAAATCCAGTGATTTATATTAACAGGTATTTATCTTTATTTAGCATGCCTGATAAAGAGGGGGAATTATAACAACATAGTAAGGTAAGATGCAGTAGATAAATTCTATATTGACAAACAGATAGTAATAAGATATTATATCAATAAGAACATAAGTTCGTGGATGAAAAGGAGAATAGGTATGTCAAAGGAAGATAAAACTAGAGCACTGGAGTCTGCATTGGCGCAGATTGAGAAACAATATGGTAAAGGTTCCGTTATGAAATTAGGTGATTCAGCATCTAATATGAACATAGAGACAGTACCGACTGGTTCCTTAAGTCTTGATATTGCATTAGGACTTGGAGGTATTCCAAAGGGAAGAATTATTGAAGTTTATGGACCAGAATCCAGTGGTAAAACTACAGTTGCCCTACATATGGTAGCAGAAGTTCAAAAGCGTGGAGGAATTGCTGGATTTATTGATGCAGAACATGCGCTTGATCCCGTATATGCTAAGAATATTGGTGTTGACATTGATAATTTATATATATCCCAGCCAGATAATGGAGAACAGGCGTTAGAGATTACAGAAACTATGGTTCGTTCCGGAGCTGTAGATATTGTTATTGTCGACTCTGTTGCTGCATTAGTTCCTAAGGCAGAAATTGATGGAGATATGGGGGACTCCCATATGGGTTTACAGGCTAGATTAATGTCACAGGCCCTCCGTAAGCTGACTGCTGTTATTAGTAAATCTAATTGTACTGTTATATTTATTAATCAGTTACGTGAAAAAATTGGTGTTATGTTTGGTAATCCTGAGACTACAACCGGCGGTAGAGCACTTAAATTTTATGCTTCCATCCGTATGGATGTCCGTAGGATTGAATCGTTAAAGCAAGGTGGAGAGGTTATCGGTAATAGGACTAGAATTAAGGTGGTAAAGAACAAGATTGCTCCACCATTTAAGGAAGCGGAATTTGATATTATGTTTGGACAAGGAATCTCTCGTGAAGGAGATGTGTTAGACCTTGCATCCAATGAGAATATTATTATAAAAAGCGGTGCATGGTTTGCTTACAATGATGCCAAGATTGGACAGGGAAGGGAAAATGCCAAGACCTTCTTGAAGGACAATCCAGACATCTTTGCTGAAGTGGATAGAAAAGTACGTGAGAAGTATAATATTACAACGGATGGAACGGTAGAGCCAGCTAAGAAGAAAGAAGAGTCAACTAAGAAGAAAGAAGAATCACCTAAGAAGACAGAAGCATAGTAGATTGTAATTAGCATTAGAAATAGAAATTGTTTTGGGTGTCCTAAACCAACATAGGATACCTAAAACATAATATATTTTAAAAAACTTAGCTTGTTATCGGGCTAGGTTTTCTTTATATATGTACATGAAACAAGCAAAAAGGAGATATTTCATGGTCATTACAAAATTAGAAGAAATAGGGAAAGCGAAAGTGAAAGTATACATCGATGAAGAATATCACTTTTTGTTATATCAAAAGGATATTAAGATTCATGGTTTAAAAGAAAATGAAAGTATAAGTAATGCAGTTTATGAAGATATTATAGTAAATACAGTAATTAGAAGGGCGAAACAAAAAGCTTTTGCCATATTAAAAACCATGGATCGAACAGAACAGGAACTCTCTACAAAGTTAAAACAATCCAATTATACAGATGAAGTAATCTTAAAAGTAATAGAATATATGAAGTCTTATCACTATATTGATGATGCAAGATATGCTAGCAATTATGTATATCATAAGAAGAACAGTAAAAGTAAAAGACAGATTCAGATTGAAATGACACAAAAAGGAATTGAGAAAGAATACATGGAAGAAGCTTTTTCACAGGAATATGAAGATGAAGAAACGGCCATACAAAAAGCGATTAATAAAAAATGCAAAGGCTTAGATAATATGACGAAAGAAGAAAAACTTAAATTATCCATGTTTCTTTATAGAAAAGGATTTCAAATGGATTTGATTAAGAAATATGTGAATGCAAGCGATTTAGATAATATAGATTAGTACTTTGATTTGTGTATTATAAGCTCAAAATATATTTCTTAGTAATTCTATATAAAAATGACGAGGATTTACAAAATATGTAAATTATTTGATAAATATTTAAAAATGTTGATTGATATTGTTAAAAAAACCACAAAAACATGGATAAATAGGAATTAAATATTGAATTATTATATTAAATATCATATAATTATAATCGGCAGATAATTGGTTTTACTTTATCTAATAGAAAATAATGGAGGGCAAAAATGAATAAGACAGCAAAATTGTCAGCTAGAGAAAGAATTAACTCTTTACTTGATGATAATAGTTTTGTTGAAGTTGGCGCTTTAGTAACGAAAAGGAGCACAGACTTTAATATGCAGCAGAATGAAGTTCCTGCTGATGGTGTAATAACAGGTTATGGAGTAATTGATGGTAACCTGGTGTATGTATATTGTCAGGATAATACAGCTTTAAATGGTACTCTTGGCGAAATGCATGCAAAAAAAATAACACGTATGTATGATTTAGCACTTAAGGTTGGAGCACCTGTCATTGGTATTATTGACAGTGCCGGATTAAGGCTGCAGGAAGCAACGGATGCTTTAAATGGTTTTGGTGAAATATATCTAAAACAAACCCTTGCATCTGGTGTAATTCCACAAATTTCGGTAATTCTTGGAAGTTGTGGTGGCGGTTCGGCAGTTTTATCATCCTTAAGTGATTTTACATTTATGGCTAAAAAAGATGCTAAATTATTTGTTAATACTCCAAATGCAATTGATGGTAATTACACGGCAAAATGTGATACTGCTTCAGCAGATTTTCAAGCAAATGCTGGAAATGTTGATTTTATATGTGAAGATGATGCAGCGGCTCTTGCAAAAGTAAGAGAATTGATCACTATTTTACCTTCTAATAATGAAGACGACGCATCTTATGATGAATCAAATGATGATTTAAACAGACTTGTTTCTGATTTCACTTCACAAACTACAGATACGGCATTAGCGTTAAAAGGCATATCCGATGGAAATTACTTTATGGAAGTAAAAGCAGATTATGCGAAGGAGATGGTTACGGGATTCATTCGCTTAAATGGTATGACAGTTGCTGCTATTGCAAATCGTATAGAAGTAATAGCTACGGATGGAAAAGTAAGTGAAAAGTTTGATGGAAGCCTTACCACAGATGGTTGCTACAAGGCAAGTAAATTTGTTGAAATTTGTGATGCCTTTAATATTCCAGTTTTAACTTTAACCAATGTATCAGGCTATAAAGCTACCATGGAAGAAGAAAAAACGATAGGAGCTGCTGCAGCAAAACTTACTTATGCATTTGCAAATGCAACTGTTCCAAAAGTAAATGTTGTTGTTGGAAAAGCTTTTGGAAGTGCATATATAACGATGAATTCAAAACATATTGGGGCTGATCTTGTTTTTGCAGTAGAAGGCGCTAAAATTGGCATGATGGAATCGAAAGCTGCTGCACAGATTATGTATCCTGATGATGCTGCATTAATTACTAAAAAGGCAGAAGAGTATGAGAACCTTCAATCCAGTGCTGAAGCTGCTGCAAAACGTGGCTATGTGGATGCTATCATTGATGCTGCTTCTACTAGAAAACATTTGATTTATGCATACGAAATGTTATTTACGAAAATAGAAAGACGACCAAGTAAGAAACATGGTACTGTATAAATCATAGGAGGAAAATATGAATATTTTACAAAATGGAATATCTAACATCATATTATCAGCCGGTGCAGATACAAGTTCCATAAGTGCTTTTATCAAAGAGCATTTAAATATAGATTTTGTAATGGGTGCTGTAGTAGCAAGTTTAGTATTCATCTGTATTATAGTCTGCTTATCTAGAAAAGATAAACCAGAAGATACAACAGCTCCAGTTATGAATCAAGGAAACATACAAAATGCTGTAACGGAAGATTTAATGAATGATACACAATTAGTTGCTGTTATTACTGCAGCAATTATGGCATCCATGGGTGATGAAGCTCCTGCTGATGGACTTGTTATTCGCTCCATAAGAAGACCTAGTGGAAACAGATGGAAGAACTAATACTAAAATTAAATTTTAATTATCTTATAAACGATTCGTTATAAGAATATAAGGAGGATATTATTCATGAAAAATTATACAATTACTGTAAATGGTTCAGTTTATCAAGTATCTGTAGAAGAGGGCATTCGTAGTGCAGCACCTGTAGCTCCTGTTATGGTAGCACCTGTAGCAGCGCCAGTGGCAGCAGCACCAGCAGCGCCAGCAGCACCAGCAGCACCAGCAGCACCAGCAGCACCAGCTCCATCCGCAGCACCAGCTGGGACACAGGGAAGTAAACAAGTTAATGCTCCTATGCCTGGAAAGATTCTTGCAATAAAAGCTAATGTAGGTCAGGCAGTAAAAAGAGGCGATGTTATTTTAATCCTAGAAGCTATGAAGATGGAAAATGAAATCGTAGCTCCAGAAGCAGGAACAGTTGCAAGCATCAATACAGCAATCGGCGATATGGTAGAATCCGGTGCTTTATTAGCTACCTTAAATTAATTTTTCCAGCGAGAGACAAAGACTAAAAATAGGAGGAATAAGAATGTCAGAACAAGTAAAAAGACCGGCAAAGATTACCGAAACCATTTTACGTGATGCGCACCAGTCTTTAATTGCCACCAGAATGACGACGGAACAAATGCTCCCTATCATAGAAAAGATGGATAAGATTGGTTACCATTCAGTAGAGTGTTGGGGTGGAGCCACCTTTGATGCTTCCTTAAGATTCTTAAAGGAAGATCCATGGGAAAGACTCCGTAAATTAAGAGCTGGATTCAAAAATACAAAGTTACAGATGCTTTTTAGAGGACAAAATATATTAGGATACCGTCATTATGCTGATGACGTTGTTGAGTATTTTGTACAGAAATCCATTGCAAATGGTATTGATATCATTCGTATCTTCGATGCATTAAATGATTTAAGAAACTTAGAATGCGCTGTAAAAGCGGCAAATAAGGAAAAAGGTCATGCGCAGATTGCAATTTCCTATACCTTAGGAGACGCCTATACGATTGACTATTATGTTGATATGGCGAAGAAGATAGAAGCTATGGGTGCAGACTCTATCTGTTTAAAAGATATGGCAGGTCTTTTAGTGCCATACGAAGCAACTACTTTGATAGGTGCATTAAAATCAGCGGTTAAAATTCCAATTGATCTTCATACACATTATACCAGTGGTGTTGCTGCTATGACTTATATGAAGGCAATTGAAGCAGGCTGTGATATTATTGATACGGCAATGTCTCCATTTGCTATGGGAACCAGCCAGCCAGCTACCGAGGTTATGGTAGAAACCTTTAAGGGTACCCCTTATGATACCGGATTCGACCAGCAACTATTAGCTGAAATCGCTGATTATTTCAGGCCATTGAGAGATAATGCTTTAGAAACCGGTCTGTTAAATCCTAAGGTAATGGGTGTTGATATTAAGACCTTATTGTATCAGGTTCCAGGTGGTATGTTATCCAATCTGGTGTCACAATTAAAGGAACAAAAGGCAGAAGATAGATATTATGATGTTTTAAATGAAATCCCTCAGGTTCGTAAAGATTTTGGTGAACCGCCACTTGTTACTCCATCCAGCCAGATTGTAGGTACTCAGGCAGTTCTTAATGTACTTGCAGGTGAACGTTATAAGATGGTTACCAAAGAAACCAAAGCCGTTTTATCCGGCGAATACGGCCGTACCGTGAAGCCTTTTAATCCAGAAGTGCAGAAGAAAGTGATTGGAAAGACAAAACCGATTACTTGTCGTCCTGCTGATTTATTAAAACCGGAATTAAAGACAATCGAAAAAGAAATGGAACAATGGAAAGAACAAGACGAAGATATCTTATCTTATGCATTATTCCCACAGGTTGCAGTTGAATTCTTCAAGTATCGTCAGGCACAAAAATCAAAAGTAGATTTAACAGCTGCAGATACAGTAAATCAGGCATATCCGGTGTAATATAGATGAAATATGTGCCTTGCAATTCAACGCAACGAACGCGGTCTGAAGTGATGTTTTCATCTCGCGTGAGGGTACATCTTGCGGAACGTTTTTTATTGAAAGGATAATATTCTCCAATCAATAAAACTAGATATATGGGCAAATCCAAATTGCGGGTTTGCCCTTTTCTAAATAGTTGTTAAGTGATTTACATAATGTATTTATGTTAACCATACTTTTATTGATATACATAAATATATTATGTTAACCACTTAGTATAAATCAAATGATTTAATGGTATTTTTTATGAATTAAGTATAATACAATTGCGGAGGTTTGACATGGAACAACTAAAACCATATAAAAAAAATTATGATTATTCTTATACATTAGGAGCTTTCCCAACCATTGAAATGATTAAAAGCCATCCGGAGATTGTGAGAGAAGTATACATTCATACTAGTTTTACTGATAAAGATAATCTGAAATTACTTTGTGAAGATAAAAAAATACCAGTTTTCACAAATGACAAATTGTTTCATAAAATAAGCGACAAGGAAAATTGTTTTGTTATCGGTGTTTTTGAAAAATACGAGATGAAACTGGATGAAAATAAATCCCATATTGTATTGGTCAATCCTAGCAACATGGGGAATGTAGGAACAATCATTCGCACAGCCGTAGGATTGGGAATCTATGATATCGCTTTCATAACGCCTTGTGCAGATATATTTAATCCAAAGACAATTCGATCCTCCATGGGTGCTCTTTTCAAAATTAATCACCAGTACTTTGAAACCTTTGAAGAGTATCAAAAGGAATATTTAAAGCACGATATCTTTACGTTTATGTTGAATGGAGAAAACACTCTGGAAATACAGAATTGCCCTAAAACAGAGTTATTTTCTTTAGTATTTGGTAACGAAGCCACCGGTTTGGATGATTCCTTTTTACAAGTTGGAACAAGCATTTGTATTCCACAATCACCAGATGTAGATTCTTTAAATGTAACAATAGCTGTAGGTATTGGAACGTTTATCTTTACCCATCAGACGCAAGAATAGCACAAATTACGTTTATACTCGTGTGCAGAAAGAGGAAAAATGAGTAATATCACTATTCGAATGGCAACACTTGAAGATGCAGAAGAAATATTGAACATCTATGAACCCTATATCCTCAATACCACAATTTCTTTTGAATATGATAAAGTTCCTTTGCCGAAATTCAAGGAACGTATGGAAAAGATCATGTTGCAATTCCCATGGCTTGTTATTCATGTTGCTGGTAAGATGGCCGGATATGCCTATTGTTCTCCACATTTAGAACGTGCTGCATTCGCCTGGGATTGTGAATGTACGGTTTATATAGCTTCGGAATACCAACATAGAGGAATCGCGTCTACTTTATATCAAATTCTATTTGAGTTGGTAAAACAACAAGGATATTATAATATTTATGCCTTAATCTGCGACTCTAATCGAAGCAGTATTAACCTGCATAAAAAACATGGTTTCCGCGAAGTAGGAACATATTATAAGACGGCATATAAATTAGGAGAATGGAGAAATCTAATGGTACTTGAGAAACAATTACGTGGTTATTCTGATAAACCTGAAAAGATTAAGACGATTCATGAATTGAGTCAATCAGAAATCGTAACGGTAATTGATCGTGTTATTTTTACAAATAAAAAACAGAAGTAATCTGGGTATTGCCTCTCTTAGAGAAGTTTTTAATTCTTTAAGTATAAGGGTAGAGAATTATTAATTTAATTGAAATTAGGTGCAAGACTTTTTTATAGTAAATAAATTCATCATTTCAGTTCTTAGTTCTTCAATGAAAATTTTTTATTTAGAAGGTTGCTGCTTATTAATTTCATTTGTCTGAATAAGTTTTGATTCCTCTTTAGCGAGGAGGATATTACACTTACTGGAGGAGTTTTGCAAACCTTAATGATTTTAACATTTATGTCATTAAACATAGAAGATTCCTTTAAGCAGCAGAAAATGTACCCAATTTAAGAATAGGTAGGAAGAATAATTTATGTTTCTGTAATTATATGTGAAATTAAGTTGAATGTTGTATTTATTTGCTATATACTATTTTTAACATTATTGGAGGGGGTTTTCTGTTTGGATATCGAGCTGTTTATAGAAAAAAATAAAAATCTTATTAATAATCAAGTAATAACAATAAAAAATGGTATGGCATATATTAACTTAACTAGATATACTGTATTAAATGAATCCTTAATCAAACAAATAATAGGTTCTATTAATTTCTTTTATAAGAAGTTTGGCAAGAATAAGATACATATTGTTTTGAATTTTGGCAAACTGGACATTCTTGACAAATTATCATATATATTAATTGAATGTATCTGTTATCATATTATTACGGTGTATCATCAAGCGGTGAGTATAATTATGGTTGATAATTATGGTATATGGACTGAGGGGATTCTGTCTTCGCCGCTCTTGTTATTAAAGACAGGTAAAAAACATCATTTGGAAAAATTTATTCAAAAATTTAATAATGATATTTATCATAATCACTATAGAAGAATAATACATAATAATGATGACCAATACTATCTATGTAATATAATGGCTGAGATAGATAGTTTTTTAAAGTATTTTTCAGTTGATGAAAATTCAAGAGATAATCTTGCAAAAGTTGTAGTAGAATTAGTAGGAAATGCAAAAGAGCATGCAGATGGAGACAGCCTTATTGATATTGATATTGCTCCAAGTTATTTGAAAAGGGATGAAGAAGGAGAGTTTTATGGAGTTAATTTTGTTGTCTTAAACTTTTCGAATAAACTGATGGGCCATGGTATTGAAACCAAAATTCATCAATGTTCAACTGATAGGTATCAAAAGGTAATGGATGCATACAATAATCATAAGCAACATTTTAGTGAAACTTATATAGAGCAAGACTTCTTTACGATAGCATCTTTTCAAGATAAAATTTCAGGCACCTTAGAAAAGTCAGTAACTGGAGGAAAAGGTTTGACATTTCTTATTTCGTCTTTAGAAAATCGCTCACATACATATTGCTGTTATCTTTTAAGTGGTAATCGCATTTTGCTTTTTAAACATGATATATTAGAATATAATAAAGACGGTTGGATAGGATTCAATGATGTTAATGATTTTATTAATAACATACCAAAAAGTACAGTAATTGGAGAGGGTCAATATTATTTTCCAGGAACAGCTTATAATTTAAATTTTATATTAAGGAAGGAGGATTCAAATGAATAACCATTTTACAGTTGAATTAGATAAAACAATAACAAAATTGGCGGGATATGATTTAGGTGTTAGTGTTTTTGAAAATCAAATAAAAAATAAAGTTGATTATATGAATATAATAACTATCGAATTTCCTCCTAGAATAAATTCAATTGCATCTTCATTTATACAAGGTTTTTTTAAAGACATTGTCGAGGAAATAGGTATTAGTGGCATAGAGAATAATGTTACTATTGTTTCTTCAATTACTGAATGTAAAGAAATGATTGTTGATAACTTATTATAGGAGGAGAAATGGATAAAATAGCATTAATTGTATCTATCATCTCTATAGTAATTTCAATTATTATCTCAGTGATAGAAGCTAAAAGAACGTTTAGGATTAATAAATCAAGCCTTGAATCTGACTATTTTAAAAAAATATTTATGGAGCATCTGATTTATGAAATACCAAAAAGAAGAAAATATATAAGATTTGATAGAAATGGAAAGTTAAAGGATACAAAGAAGTTAGCAGAAGAATTAAATCAAATTAGACAAGATTCTTTATATTTTCTGTATAATGACAAACTATTTTATGGTAATCTTAAAAAAGCAACTCAAGTATTGGAGGACTATTTAGTTAAAAAAGAAGATTCAATATTTCTTGGCGAAGAGCAAACAGATGCACTGAATTTTATCCAAGAAAAAATAAAGAATTTATATGAAATTATAAATAAAAGATACATAGGTAAATAGGATGGGTTTAAAGGGTTCTTCTTTAGTATTTGAAAGTGGAAAATGCCCTTCTCTTTAAGAATTAATGGAGGGTATTATTTAAAGAATGCTTAACATAGATATTCAGGTGCAAACCAGGTGCAACCGGTATTAGAGATTGATAATCCTCCTTTCTATGAGGGTTCTGGTAATGTACAAATAGTTCAAATATAATTATCACCTTGATTACTTGAGAAATGAAGTTATGTTTGATAATAAGAAATTCTTAATAAGAGAATATAAACATTCTGATTATAAATATTTGTTTGAGTTTTTATTCAAAAGTGTCTTCCTAAGTTGGAAGGGTATTTTAACCGAATGGAGTACAAACAGGCTTGCTTCATGTAGAAAATACTAATGATTATTTTGTTTGCTTAATTAATCAAGACAGTGGACATATTATTGGGACATCTGCGATATTAAGGATTGATGAAAGAAAATGTGAATTAAAGTGTATATATTTATATCAAAAGTACCACGGTCTAGGGTTAGGTATGTGAATGGGACAATCTGTAACTAATATGGCTAAGAAATAGGATTCAAAGAGATTTGCTCTAATGTGTTTTTGAAGTAGATTTTGAAAGGTTAAATATTGAATGATAAATAATATTACTGAACTAATTAATATGTTATGTGTAAAGGATAATAATACTGCTTATACTGCAATGAAAACACTGCAAAATGAAAGTAACGAAAACAATAGTGTATATTCATATATGGATAAGTTCGCGGATATGATGGAGGACGATAATTCCTACATTCGCACAAGGGGATTGGTATTATTCGCTTCAAATGCCAAATGGGATGTTGACAATAAAATTGATGAATATATAGATAGGTATTTAAAACATATTGTTGATAAGAAACCTATTACCTCAAGGCAGTGTATAAAGATGTTACCAGTAATTGCAAAGTATAAGTCAGAGCTAAAAACTGATATCATTACTGCACTAAAGAAAGCGGATATATCAATTTATGCCGATAGTATGCAACCATTGGTATATAAAGATATTCAAGAAGCGTTGGCGAACATATAACTAACATGAATTATCGCAATAACTTTAATTATAGTAATAGAAATAGTATAAGCAAGAAATGTAAAGACATTCTTTTTCCATTTTGCATTATTTGGTATTGACAGCTAGCAAACGCTAGCTTATAATATCCTCATAAGGCTAGTGAATACTAGCTAAGGGAAAGAGGGTATAGAAATGGAAACAGGGAAAAAATTAGAAGAGTATCTAAGTAACGGTGTTGAAAATATAGTAAAAGGTATTTTGAAAGCATCGCTTAAAAACCCGAAAGCTAGTATATTTATGGCAAAATATGCAATGAACAGTAAAAAGGCAAGAGAAAAAAGAAAAATGGCTGAAATGTCAGGAGAGCATATCCCACCATTCCTGATAGCAAGTATTACGGAGCAGTGCAATCTTCATTGTAAGGGATGTTATGCCAGGGCAAATCATAGCTGCCAGGATGACTTTGGAACAAACGGGCTTTTGACCGATGCTGATTGGAACAATATTTTTACGCAGGCTGAAGATTTGGGGATAGAATTCATCCTGCTGGCAGGTGGTGAACCTTTTGTCAGAAAAGACGTATTACAGCAGGCTGCTAATCATCCAAATATTCTGTTCCCAATATTCACAAACGGTACTTTGCTTGACGAGGCATATATGAAATTATTAAATCAGAATCGAAATCTCATGCCCGTCATAAGTCTTGAAGGTAATCAGAGTACCACCGATGCAAGACGAGGGGAAGGTGTCTATCAAAAACTGGAAGAAACGATGGAACAGTTACATAAGAATGGAATTCTGTTTGGTGCATCAATAACTGTAACAAAGCAGAATATGAAAGAAGTTCTGGCAGATGATTTTGTACAGAAGCTTAAATCAGCAGGGACAAAAGCCATTGTATATGTGGAATATGTTCCGGTAAATAGTACAATGCATGAACTTGCACCAGATGATCAGACAAGAAAAGAAATGATGGAGCGATTAGATGCACACAGGGCAGCTGTAACAGAGATGGTATTTATTGCATTTCCGGGAGACGAGATGACTTCTGGTGGTTGTCTGGCTGCAGGCAGAGGATTTTTTCATATCAATTCCCGCGGAGATGCTGAACCATGCCCATTTTCACCTTATTCTGATACCAACGTGATAAACACATCGTTAAAAGAAACTTTGCAGTCTCCTCTTTTTAACAAACTGCAGACGAATGGAAATCTGATGCAAGAGCATATTGGGGGATGTGTATTATTTGAACAGCAGGAACAAGTGAAAGCAATGATTGAGGTACATACAGAATGACAACGAAGGAAAGAATATCATATGAAGCCCTAACGCTTTTTTCAAAAAAGGGATATAAGGGCACTAGTGTAAAAAACATTGCAGATGCGGTAGGTATTAAGGACAGTTCTCTATATAAGCATTACAAAAGCAAGCAGGAGATATTGGATACGATTATGCTTGAAATTGAGAAACACATAGAGGAGATGTCAGAAGCTTTTGGATTGCCAACAGGCACAGATTTTAAAAAAGCAGTAGCTTTTTACGCCACATTAGACGAGAGCAACTTGGTAGAATTCAGCAAGAAAATATTTTTATTTTATCTGAAAGATGACCTGCTTTCAAAATTCTGGAGAATGGGCAGTATGGAGCAGTTTCAAAATGACCAGGTATATGCCTTATTCAGAAAATTTTTTTTTGAGGACAGCATTCAGTACCAGTCAGCATTGTTTGCCGAAATGAGTCGTCAAAATATTTGCATCGATGCAGATTCGGAGGTAATGGCCATGAGTTTCTATGCGCCAATTTTTTTCTTGCTAAGCAAATATTCCGGCTTGAAAGGAAAAGAGGAAGATGCACTTGTAGTTTTAGAGAAACAAGTGAAGGCATTTTGTCAGGTGTATAAGAAATAGAGTTAAAATTAATTTTTTATCATCAATTAAAACAATAGAAATAATTGAAATGATAATAAAAAAATATCTTGACAAATGGTATAGAATTGGGTATACTACCACCTGTAAAGAAAAAAGCTTTACAGGTGGTGTTTTCATGAAAGAGATGGTTATGGACGATAAGCTGAAAGAAATAGTAGAATTAGCTGTTTTGTTTGATTTTTACGGAGAGTTGTTAAAGGACCATAACAAGCAAGTTTTTGAAGACTATATATTAAATGATTTATCTTTAGGTGAAATTGCAGAAGAGAAAGGTATCAGCCGGCAAGGTGTGTTTGATATCATTAAACGTTGCAGTAAACAGTTAAAGGATTGTGAAGAAAAATTAAACTTGATAAAAAAGTTTGAATTAACCAAATCAAAGGTGAACCAAATTAAAGATACTGCTGAACAGTTGAAAGATTTCTCAGTGGTGAAAGAAAAATCACAGTCAGAAACATCAGAAGTTTCCATTGGTTTGGAAAAAATAATTCAATTAGCAGATCGTATATTACATGATTTATAATATAGGTGGATATAGTTAACCAAAAGGAACAGGAGGTTTAGCATGGCTTTTGACAGCTTATCTGAAAAACTGCAAAATGTATTTAAAAACCTGCGAGGCAAGGGTCGTTTATCGGAAGCAGATGTAGCAGCAGCCTTAAAGGAAGTTAAGATGGCTTTATTGGAAGCAGATGTTAACTTTAAAGTTGTAAAGAATTTTATTAAATCGGTACAGGAACGGGCAGTTGGTCAGGATGTAATGAATAGTTTAACACCTGGTCAGATGGTAATTAAGATAGTAAATGAAGAAATGGTTACCTTAATGGGTTCCGAGACTACCGAAATCGCTTTTAAACCGGGCAATGAAATAACGGTTATCTTAATGTGCGGTTTACAAGGAGCCGGTAAAACTACGACTACTGCAAAGCTTGCAGGCAAGTTTAAATCCAAAGGAAAGAAGCCATTACTGGTTGCTTGTGATATCTATCGACCAGCTGCGATTGAACAGTTGCAGATTAATGGAGAGAAGCAGGGTGTTCCTGTATTCTCGATGGGAGATAAGCATAAGCCAGTTAATATAGCCAAAGCAGCATTGGAACATGCGGTTAAGAATAATTATAACGTTGTAATCTTAGATACCGCGGGACGTCTTCATATTGATGAAGACATGATGAATGAGTTAATTGAAATTAAAGAAAATATTTCAGTATACCAAACGATATTAGTTGTCGATTCTATGACTGGTCAAGATGCAGTAAATGTATCAGAAATGTTCAATCAGAAAATTGGTATCGACGGTGTTATCTTAACGAAATTAGATGGTGATACCAGAGGTGGAGCTGCACTTTCGATTCGTGCAGTAACCGGCAAACCAATCTTATATGTAGGTATGGGTGAAAAACTATCTGACTTAGAACAGTTTTATCCAGACCGTATGGCTTCGAGAATTCTTGGTATGGGTGACATTTTAACCTTAATTGATAAAGCCCAGGCTAATTTTGATGAAGAAAAAGCCAAAGAATTAGAGAAGAAAATCAAAAAATCAGAATTTGACTTTAATGATTTCTTGGATTCGATACAGCAGGTAAAAAAGATGGGTGGTATCGGAGATATGTTAGGTATGATACCAGGAATGAGCGGCCAATTAAAAGATGTAGATGTAGACTCGGCTGACTTTTCTTCTACGGAAGCCATCATTTATTCTATGACAAAGGCAGAACGTTCTCATCCGGATATTATTAATCCTTCCAGAAAGAAGAGAATCGCAAAAGGTGCCGGGGTTGACATCAGTGAAGTCAACAAATTAGTGAAACAATATGAACAGTCCAAGAAGATGATGAAGCAATTTTCGGGAATGCTTGGTAGTAAGGGCGGTAAACGTGGTAAATTCAAACTTCCGTTTGGATTTTAATTTAGTCATTGTTTTGTTATAAATAATTTATGTTATAACTTTTACAATAGATACTTATGTTAAGGAGGTGAACGATAATGGCAGTAAAGATTAGATTAAAGAGATTGGGACAAAAGAAAGCTCCTTTCTATAGAATCGTTGTTTCAGATTCCAGATCACCAAGAGATGGTAAATTCATCGAAGAGATCGGTACTTATGATCCGACTCAAGATCCAACTGTTTTCCAGATTAATGAGGAAGCAGCTAAGAAATGGTTATCAAATGGTGCTCAACCTACCGAAACTGTAGGTAACTTATTTAAAAAAGCAGGAATTGCAAAATAATATTTTAATTCTTATATTATTCAGATTTAATTCTGCTTAAATTGCATTTTACAGTGCATTCACATTCCTGTGGAGGTGAAGAGTAATGAAAGAATTAGTTAAAGTAATTGCTACATCACTCGTTGATCACCCTGAAGAAGTTGTTGTAACTGAAAAGGAAACCGATAAGTCTATCGTTGTAGAATTAAAGGTTGCACCTGAAGATATGGGAAAGGTTATTGGTAAACAAGGCCGTATAGCAAAGTCCATTCGTACAGTAGTGAAAGCAGCAGCTACCAAGGATGACAAAAAAGTAATTGTTGAGATATTACAATAGGTTATATGAATTTGTAAATTACAAGAACCCTGTCAAATATGACTTGCCATTACGGCGTGGGTTCTTGTTTTGCTAATATGCAGAAAGAGGCAGTTATGGATGATTTCTTAAGAGTTGGTGTAATATCATCAACCCATGGTATTAAAGGTGAAGTCAAGGTATTCCCTACTACGGATGATAATAACCGTTTTAATGATTTAAAGCAGGTTATTCTTGATACGGGAAAAGAACATATAGAACTTGATATTGAGGGTGTAAAGTATTTTAAACAATTTGTTATCCTTAAGTTCAAGGGAATTAATAATATAAATGATATAGAAAAATATAAAGGCAAAGATTTACTCGTCACGAGGGAGAATGCTGTTGAGTTAAAAGAAGGCGAATACTTTATTTATGATTTGATTGGATCTAGTGTGTTTACCGATGAAGAAGACGAGCTGGGTGAATTAGTTGAGATTCTAACTACTGGTGCAAATGATGTATATGTAGTAAAGACAAAGGATGGAAAAGAGATTTTGTTGCCATCTATAAAAGAGTGCATTCTGGATGTGGACGTGGAGAACAAAAGAATTAAGGTTCATATTATGCCTGGATTAATCTAGACAGCTATTATTAATAACGAGAGCTGTAGAAAGAGGAGTATCATGAATTATCATGTAATGACATTATTTCCTGACATGATAGAGCAGGGACTGAATACGAGTATCATTGGAAGAGCATTAGAAAAAGGCCTCCTTTCCTTGCAGACAATTAATATCCGGGATTTTTCTGAAGACAAACATAATCATGTAGATGATTACCCTTACGGTGGAGGAGCCGGTATGGTTATGGCGCCTGGACCGGTTTATAGTGCATATCAATCGATTAAAGAGCAGATTTCTAAAAGAAAACCTGAAGAAGCACATCCCCGAGTGATCTATCTTACACCTCAGGGAAAAGTATTCCAGCAGGGAATAGCAGAAGAGTTAGCAAAGGAAGAAGATTTAGTTTTTTTATGTGGCCATTATGAAGGAATCGATGAAAGAGTTCTGGATATGATTGTTACGGACTATATCTCAATTGGTGACTATGTATTAACCGGTGGAGAATTGCCTGCTATGGTTATGATGGATGCTATCTCCAGATTGGTGCCTGGGGTGTTAAATAATGATGTGTCGGCTGAATTTGAGTCTTTTCAGGATAATTTGTTGGAATACCCACAATATACAAGACCCGAAGTGTTTATGGAGAAACGTGTACCGGAGGTTTTGCTGTCCGGTCATCATGCAAATATAGAACGTTGGCGAAAAGAACAGTCCATGATTCGGACGGCAAATAATCGCCCGGACTTATTGGAAAAAGCTGTACTGACTGAAAAGGAAAAAGAATTTTTGAAAACATATTTCAAAAACCAAAATAAATAGAATAAAACAGAATAAAACTACTTGCATTCTGGTTATGAATGTGATAAAGTTAATTGTTGTGAGATGGGATGGTCCTCTGGTACACCGCTTCTATGATAGATATAAGACAAGCAAGGTATTAAGAACATCGAATATGAAGGAGGTCACAAAATGAATAATATTATTAGAGAAATTGAAGCTGCTCAGCTCAAAGAAAAAGTTGATAATTTCAACGTAGGCGATACTGTAAAAGTATATGCAAAAGTAAAAGAAGGTAACCGCGAAAGAACTCAGATTTTTGAAGGCGTTGTCTTTAAAAGACAGAATGGTGGAGCAAGAGAAACATTTACAGTTAGAAAATCTTCTAACGGTATCGGTGTTGAAAAAACTTGGCCATTGCATTCTCCTAGTGTAGAAAAAGTTGAAGTTATTCGCTTTGGTAAAGTAAGAAGAGCTAAGTTAACTTATTTACGTGGTAGAGTAGGTAAGAGAGCAAAAGTTAAGGAATTACTTAAATAATCATTATAACATGAAAAAATGGGAAGGGACAAGTACTTAGGTATTGTCCCTTTTTTAGAATTGATGGAAAGGAGATAGGTATGGACTTTAATTTTGAGAAAGAAAGTAAAAAACCTTTGATAAAAAAGATAATTATACAAACACTGATTTGGATTGTAGAAATAGTATTTGTAATCTTGCTTGCCTATTTTCTAGTTCATTTTGCAGTTGAAAGAACCACTATGATGGGTGATTCCATGCAGATTACATTACAGAATAATGACAAAATAATTGTCAATAAATTTTCCTATCGTTTTACGAAACCAAAGCGATTTGATGTTATTGTATTTAAACAAAGTGATAAGGAACACAGCTATTTGAATATAAAAAGAATCATAGGGTTACCAGGTGAAACAATCCAGATTGATGAAGGCTCTATCTATATTGATGGTAAGAAAATTACAGAACCTATGGTAACGGAAGAAATAAATAATAATGGGCTTGCTGCAGAAGAGATAAAACTGGAAGAAAACGAATATTTTGTATTGGGTGACAATCGGAATAACAGCGAAGATAGCCGATTTGCCAATATTGGTAATATATTGTTTGATGATATTGTAGGAAAAGCATGGATTCGAACGAATCATTTTAATTTTGTAAATAAAATAAATATAAAAAAAGAGGGTAATTAAATGCATTTTCAATGGTACCCTGGTCATATGACAAAAGCAAAACGTATGATGCAGGAGGATATGAAACTAATCGATGTTGTCATTGAGTTGGTAGATGCCAGAATTCCTTACAGCAGTAAGAATCCCGACATCGATGAGTTAGCAAAAAACAAATCAAGAGTCATATTATTAAATAAATATGATTTAGCGGATTCAAAATATACAGAAAAGTGGAAAGCCTTCTTTGAAGAGAAGGGTTATTTTGTAACGCTGGTGAATTCAAAGTCAGGAAATGGCGTGAAAAAGGTGAATGATGTAGTACAACTGGCCTGTAAGGAGAAAATCGAAAGAGACAGGAAAAGAGGAATTCTTAATCGTCCGGTTCGAGCAATGGTAGTTGGAATACCGAATGTTGGTAAATCAACCTTTATAAACAGCTTTGCGGGAAGAGCCTGTGCAAAAACAGGAAACAAACCTGGAGTAACAAAAGGGAAGCAATGGATTAAACTAAGTAAGAATATAGAGTTATTAGATACCCCTGGTATTCTTTGGCCAAAATTCGAAGATCAGAGCGTAGGACTTCGTTTGGCTTTTATTGGATCGATTCGTGAAGAAATTCTTAATATTCTTGAATTATCCTTGGAATTAATTAAATTTCTAAATGTATATTACCCTGATAAACTTGCAAATCATTATAAGGTTGAACATAGTGAGGATTCGGTAATTATGTTAAACCGTATTGCAGAAAAAAGAGGTTGTCTAATAAAAGGCGGAGAGCTGGATCTTACAAAAGCTGCCGGTATTCTTATGG
The DNA here is from genome assembly GCA_023443225.1 of Bacillota bacterium. Lineage (GTDB taxonomy): Bacteria > Bacillota > Clostridia > Lachnospirales > Lachnospiraceae > Anaerocolumna. The sequence continues at coordinate 65,080 of JAEZVF010000075.1, read as the reverse complement.
ACGACTTCCGTAATGGCAGGTTAGGGAATATAACCCTTGAGTTTCCACCAACTGTAGAAGAACAGGGAAATTGATAGATAACTGGAAAGTAAAACAAAAGATAATTGCAAATGAAAGGTCATTACCAGATGGAAGTTAAAATATCGGATATAAAAAATGAATTAGCTCTTGCGAATCAAGATAAAATTGACGATATCTTAAATAAATACAGGACTGATACCAGAGTAGGTGTCATACGTTTAATAGAAAAATATGAGAAAGAAAAGCAAAAATTACAAGATGAAATTAATCGCACAGAAAAAATGAAACTATATGAAAATAAATATAGTGATTATACCTATATATGTGGTATTGATGAAGTTGGAAGAGGCCCGCTAGCTGGGCCTGTGGTAGCAAGTGCTGTGATTCTTCCTAAAGATTGTAACATATTATATATTAATGATTCAAAACAGCTTTCAGAGAAAAAACGGGAAGAACTATACGATGAAATCATGGAGCAGGCGGTAGCCGTCGGGGTAGGAAGTGTTTCTCCTGCCAAAATAGATGAACTTAATATATTACAGGCTACCTATGAAGCAATGCGGCAGGCAGTAGCTAATTTGTCTATTCAGCCGGATATTTTATTAAATGATGCAGTTACGATTCCTTTGCTAACTATGAAACAGGTTCCTATCATTAAAGGGGATGCAAAAAGTATCTCCATTGCTGCAGCAAGCATTATAGCAAAGGTTACCAGAGATCGGCTTATGGTTGCCTACGATAAGGTTTTTCCAATCTATGGGTTTGCAGGAAACAAAGGTTATGGTTCCAGGGAGCATATAGAAGCCTTGCAAAGGTTCGGTCCCTGCCCAATACATAGAGCCAGCTTTATCAAAAACTTGATACAATAAGTATAAGAATACAATCAAATTGTAAATACGAAATATAACCGGAGGTGTAGGAATGACAAGTCGTAATGATAAAAAAAATAAAACTGCGATTGCTTTAGCTTACAATCCGGAAGAACAGGCACCTAAAATTCTAGCTACCGGTAAAGGATATTTGGCGGATAAAATCCTTCAAACAGCAAAAGAAGCTAATATTCCTGTACATAAGGATGAGAAATTAGCAGGAACGCTTTCCAAATTGGAACTTGGTGATTATATACCACCGGAGCTTTATGAAGTTGTTGCAGAAGTATTGGTGTTTGTAGATAATATGGATCGTATAAAAGATAAACTTCGGCCGAAAGGGGAATAGCGATGTATAATAAGCGTTCCGTTGGTACGGAGTATGAACAACTTGCTACAAAATATTTAACGGGGCAAGGTTATGTTGTTATTACACAGAATTTTAGGTGTAGGACCGGTGAAATTGATATTATCGCAAACGATCAGGAGTATTTGGTATTTATTGAAGTCAAATACAGGACCAATACATCAAAAGGACTGCCACAGGAAGCTGTTGATACGAGAAAAATACGGAAGATTACGCGTACAGCACAGTATTATATGCTGACCCATCAGATTCCTTTGGATACTCCATGCCGTTTTGATGTGGTAATCATCTTAGATCAGGATATTACTTTAATCCAGAATGCTTTTGAGGCATTACAGTAAGGAGGTTTCATGAAATTTGAAAATAACAGCAATGCTGTTCTTAATATAGAAACAAAAGTACCATTTTTAACATTTCCATGCTTGTCTGAACTTAAGTTCATACGTCATGGTTTTTCAACAAGGCTGGGTGGTGTCAGTAAAGGTTGTTTTGAGAGTATGAATCTAGGACATAATAGAGGGGATGAACCGGAAGCAGTCGATGAAAATTTCAATAGAATCAGTATCAGTATGGGTTTTGATAAGAACTCACTGGTTTTGTCCGATCAGGTACATAACACGGAAATCAGACTTGTTACAGAAGAGGATACAGGAAAAGGAATTCTTAGAGAACGCGATTATCAGGGAGTAGATGGATTAATAACAAATACAACTGGAATACCCTTAGTTACTTTTTATGCAGACTGTGTTCCATTGTATTTTGTAGATATGAAAAACCATGCGATAGGCTTAAGTCATTCCGGATGGAGAGGCACGGTAGATCGAATGGGTAAGGTTACACTTGAGGCAATGACCAGGCACTTTGGGACAAATCCTAAAGATGTGATTGCTGTGATTGGCCCATCCATTTGTGGGGATTGTTATGAAGTAAGTGCAGATGTTGAGAATGCATTTCGTTCTGAATTTACAGAGAATCAACTACAGGATATCGTAATTGATAAGATGAATGGAAAATATCAGTTAAACCTTTGGGAAGCAAATCGTTATATTATGATGGATGCTGGAATACCAGAGGAAAACATTACTGTTTCAGGAGTATGTACTTGCTGTAACAACGAACTATTGTTTTCTCACCGTGCAACCCAGGGTAGAAGAGGAACCCTGGCAGCTTTTTTGATGTTGGAGGAAAACTAGTTGGTTTTCTTATATTCTGCTATGATTTCCTTTATGCGGCTAGTGGAATTTAGAATACCATCGATGGATCTATCATGATTTATGGTATCGATGATTAAAGCGAGGTAACGACTGAAATCAACATTGGTATAATAAGGTTTTTGTAATAACTCTGGCTGGCAATAGACAAGATTCGTTGTGAATACTCTGTCTATAATGCCAGCTTTATAATATTCATCAAATTTATCATATCCTTTCGTAAATAATCCAAAGGTAACAAAAAGGAAGATTTTTGCCGCCTTTCGTTTCTTTAATTCAGAAGCAATTTCTAAAATACTATCCCCGGTTGAAATAATATCATCAACAATAAAAACAGTTTTCCCTTCAATACTTGGACCAAGGAATTCATATGCAACAACTGGGTGTACGTCATTTTCCATGATGGAATAATCTCTACGTTTATAAAACATTCCAATATCAACGCCTAAAAGATTCGCATAATAGATCGAGCGTGTCATTCCACCTTCATCCGGGCTAATCATCATTAAATGTTCACTATCCAGCTGCAATCCTTTCTCGGTAGCCAAAACGGCCTGAATAAACTGATATGAAGTATAAAAATTATCAAAGCCTTCAATAGGAATTGCATTTTGAACTCTGGCATCATGAGCATCAAAGGTAATTATGTTCTTTACACCCATGTTGGCAAGTTCCTGTAGGGCAGTAGCACAATCTAAAGACTCCAAACCGGAACGCACATGCTGTTTTCCTTCATATAAAAAAGGAAGTATGACATTGATACGGCGAGCCTTTCCATTGCAAGCATCAATCATACGTTTTAAATCTTGAAAATGATTGTCGGGAGACATATGATTTTCTTGTCCCCATAAAGAATAAGTTCTGCTATAATTTGTCACATCAGCTAATATGTATAAATCAGAACCCTGAATGGATTCTTTCAAGACTGCTTTAGCCTCACCTGAACCAAAGCGGGAACATTCAGCCTCTACAAGATAAGTATCTGCTTCATAACCTAGGAAAGCAAGGGAACTTTTTGGACTGTAAACAAATTCGTGTCTGGCATCTACTATTAAACGGTCAATTTTCTCTGCTAATGGACGGAAGCCATCCAAGGTAATTATTTTTAAAGGTGCTACAGGTATTGTTTCTTTCATTTTTGTCGTATCCATAGTAAGCTCCTCCAATAGTAATATTTCTCTATTTATTTATAACATTATGTTGCTTATACGTCAAGAAACAATGTTCAAATCCTTCTAAGACAAATTTTGAGCAATGGTATCAAGATGGTTACTGGACAGACAAATATCTTCCATTTTCCTTGTTAAATATAAATTTCAAAGGGCTATTGCATGTGATGCAGTAGCCCTTTGAAATATCTAAAAATGGATTGTGTCTTGCAATTTTAAACAATTGCTAAACATACCCCATTTTTAATTATAGATCTTCTATCTTCATTTTATCCAATTCTTCTTGTCTCTGTGTTTTTTTTCTTTTAAGATTTGAGTTGTAGCGTATCAAAGCCTTTATTGCCAAAAACAATCCTGCTAGCATTCCTAGAAAAAGTAAGATTCCAATAACTATCATCACGGTAGAGATTAACATTATTTATTACCTCCTATCTGCTTTTTATACTCAGAAATCAAGACCTTTGCTGTATCAAATTCTATTTTTTCATTAACAGCTAAGCGTTTTATTAATGAGATATATGGCTCATTTCCCGTATCTTCACTAATTTTAATCTTTTGGATTAACTTATCCAGTCTTAGTCTAACAGTAGGATAAGTAACATCATATTGTTTTGCAATCTCCTTAAGGGAACCTGATGCCATTATAAAATTCTTTATAAAAGAAACATCTTCATCTTCCAGATTAATCATCCATTCCGGAACAACTTCTATCGACAATCTAAACACATCCTTTAAATATGATTTTAACAATACTAAGTATAACATTGAATATTATTAAAGTCAAGGGCGTTTTTCATATATGCCCGATCTTTTTTATAACACTATGTTGCTTATGCGTCAAGAAGCAACCATCAAATCCTTCTAAGGCAAAATGGTAGACTTTTAAATTATGCAGTAGTATAATATTACCAATGTATCAATGAATTTAAATGATATGATCATTTCTTGTATTTACTAAAATTGTATAAATAGGGGAGACCAACTATGAACGAAATTATCACGAAAGGTGGTAAGACCTATCAATTTGTAACAGGCTATAGGGATAATCTGGCATTAAGAAATAGTTTGAACCAATTGACAGAAAGAACTTTTGGTTTTACTTTTGAGCAATGGTATCAAGATGGCTATTGGACAGACAAATACCTTCCATATTCTTTGTTAGATGGAGAAAACATTATTGCAAATGTGTCTGTTAATTTTATGGATTTTTTGATAGATGGAACAAAAAAGCATTACATACAGTTGGGTACCGTAATGACGGATCCGGCATACCGGGGGCTTGGTCTTAGCCGAATATTAATAGAAAAGATTTTTGCTGATTATAAAGATCAATGCGAATTGTTCTATTTATTTGCAAATGACACTGTTTTGGACTTTTATCCGAGATTTGGATTTGTGAAAACGGAACAATATCAGTATTCAAAACAAGTAGCTAAGGGAAAAGATGTTGCAAATATCAGAAAATTAGATATGTCAAACGTAAATGATAGAAAATTACTGATTAAGACTATTGAAAATGCAGCCCCATTAACAAGCTTATTTATGGCAGATAACACACCAATTACCATGTTTCACTGCACCTATCTAAAACGAGAGAGTATCTATTATATTCAAGATTATGATGCGGTGGCGATTGCGGATTATGATAAAGATATTCTTAGATTATACGAGATTTTTTCTACAAAGAAGGTAGCACTTGACAATATACTTAATGTTTTGTTGCAAGAACAGATAGCAAGGGTCGTGTTGGGATTCACACCACAGGATCTCACTTCTTATCAGAAAAGCAAGATATCCAATGAAGATACATTATTTGTGAAATTGGTAAATGGAACGATTCCAGTAATGGGTATGTTTCCGGAATTATCACATACATGATAGGAGGAAGGCGTATTCCGTTTAGAGTTAATTTGAATATATTTTTCCCAAAAGTAGTGAAGCTAAATTTTTGAAAAAGCTTGACAGATTTCCAAAGAAGTGGAATAATGTGTGTATCAAACAAAACACTTGTTCGATTTTGAAAATCCTTAAATTGGGAGGGAATTATGGAAAATAACCAAATCAATCGATGCCGATGGGTCGACTTAACTTCAGATATTTATATGGATTATCATGATAATGTATGGGGAAAACCGGTTTATGACGATAAGAAATTATTTGAAATGTTTATATTAGAGACTTTTCAAGCAGGTCTTTCCTGGATTACGATCTTAAAAAAGAGTCATGATTTTCGGCTTGCCTTTGACAATTTTGACGTTATTAAGATTGCAGGATACGAAGATAGTAAGATACAGGAATTATTACGAAATGAAAAAATTATACGAAATCGGTTAAAAATAAATGCTGCGATCACCAATTCTAGAATAATCCTAGATATTCAAAAAGAATTTGGCTCATTTTCTGAATATCTGTGGGGATTTACGAACCATGAGATTATCCTGAATAAAGACGATAATTTTAAAACAAAAACGGAACTTTCCGATAGAATTTCGAAAGATATGAAAAAAAGAGGAATGAAGTTTGTGGGTTCTGTTACCATATACTCTTATTTACAGGCAATTGGTATTGTTAACGATCATGAAACTACATGTTTTAAGTATCATCAGTAGTATATATAGGATATAGGTACGAAATACGAAAGTATAAGTAGGGTATTTTTATTTATTTACTTAGGGCACAGTGATTCTTATTAAAAGAACCCCTGTGCCCTTATTTAATATAATTATAAACTTCTTCATTTGCTTGTTTGCTATCTTACAAAAGGTTGTATGAAGAATAACTGTGTAAAAAATGCAAATGGAAGATTATAAACTATTTTTTGCATCCATTGAGAAAAGAATTCTGCGTGATTCCATTATATAGAATCGTTGAAAGTAAAGCGTCCTATATTACTTTTTACATAATGGATGCTTTGAATCTAATTTCAAAACCGTCATTTGTTGTTAAATTTTTTACTGCAAAGTTAAAAGATGAAATTTCAATCAAATTGCTTTCTGGGTCACATACATAATTTGTACATTGCCCTTAGGGTTCATCAGAGGGAGGAAAAACAGTTGTTGCTCGGTCTTAACAATGCGTTTACACTGTAAATTTCAAAAACTGCCAATTTATGCTATAAAAGTAAATATATGCCGAAAAATAATTGTATTCTTTTGATTTTTATGGTATAATTACTAAATGAAATGTAAAACTAGATTCTTAATGAATACTAAAAGGGGTGGGTGCTAAAAAAATTTAAAATTTGAATTTATTTCATAAAGTCAGAGATTAAGCTTTCGTAGCAATAGCATAAAGCTTGTCCCATTAACTAAGTAAAAAAATTAAGATTCATAACCTAGCTGCTAGCAACAAAACTTATAATACAGGGAGAAATATTATGAATAAAGTAACGGCAATTGATGTTTACATGGAAAAGGTATACAAAGGAGTAATATTTTTATTGACAGTTTCATGTTTGTGCTCTAGCTTGTTTTTCATAGGCTTTAAGTTATTAAACTTATTTACCAATGTACCATGGTGGTCCTTATTATTTCAATTAGGAGCTACCATAGTATATCTTATTATAGGATTGTTTTTTATTCGCAATTGCATGAAGGATGGGAAACTTGATCCCAAATGGTTTAAATGGGGAAAGGTTTACTATAGCATCGTATTATTACTGCAAATGAATATTGTATCATATTTAATGCCATTGAGGACTTGGTGGGGAGTCTTTATCTATGCAATCATTTTATCAGGATTATTTTTGGACTGGAAAATGACACTTTATAATGCTTCTATGTTAAGCATAACCTTAGTTCTATCTTGGATTTTTGCCGGTGGCAATACACTCCCTGTAAAGGATGAATTATTTGTCACAGATCTGATCATTATTTTATGTTCTCTCTTCTTTTGTTCTTTAGGTACTATTCTCACAGCATATTTTGCAGGACATTATCTGGCAGATGCAAAAAAAGATGAAATGGAAAAAAATGAAAACCGTGTACAAGGAGTACTGAATAAGGTGAATGGACTTGCAGAAAAATTAAGTGAAGCAAGTAAATCACTACTCGAAACAACGCAAAATGAAAGTGCTTCAACGGAGGAACTTTTTGCTATTAGTGAAAACCTTTTGGAAAGTAGTGAGGATATACTAAAAAGGTCGTCCGAAAGCAAAGAAAATTTAATGGAATTAGAAAACAGTAGTAAAGCTATGGAACAAAAAGTGCAGGAATTAGATAGTTTATCGATAGAATTAGTAGATAAGTCCTTTGCCAATGAACAGGCAATGAATAATTTGATAAATATTAGTGAGAAAGCTTCAGAGTCAACTAAGAACACGTTGGATGTTACAGATAAATTATTGACAGAGGCCGCAAATATTGGAAATACATTAGAAATTATCAACCAGATTGCCGAATCCATTAATTTGCTTTCACTGAATGCCTCCATTGAGGCTGCAAGGGCTGGAGAATCGGGTAGAGGATTTGCGGTTGTCGCTCAAGAAATAGGTAAATTAGCAAGCAGCACAAAAACTTCACTAAACAATGTTAATGATATCGTTTTTAGAGTACAGAACGGAACAACAGAAGTATCAAAATATATGAATGAAAATGTAGAACAATTGATGGAACAGAATAAGGTGTTGATAGACACCGTCGAGGGTATTCGTGGATTAATAGAACTTTTAAAAAGCTCAGCAAAAGCAATTCAGAGTGTATATGAGTTACAACAAAAACAAGGTAATGTTGTTGACATTACTGTAAAAATAAATGAAAATATTTCAGACAAGATCAACGAGGAAAATAAAGATTTTATCAATATAACTGAAATGGTACAAAGCAATACGCAACAAGTTGATGTAATGATGGAGCAAGTAGATAAACTTAATGAAATGATATATGAGTTAGAAGCATTGTTGAATTAATTGTAATATACATAATATAAAGTTTGTTTTTATCGCTTGGCACCGCACTTATTGTTTTTCATAATTCAATTAAATATGACATGTCGTGTGACCATTCATTTTCAGAGCTACTTTAAAAAACTTGCTAATCTGAAAAGAGAGCACTGAAAAACTCTAGTTTTTTCCCTGTGCTTTTCAGACAACCAAAAAATCTGGTTTCAAATTCATTTTCAATGATAGAAACCAGATTTTTATTATTTATATGAGCATATTACTCCTTATTTTTCATTCATTAACTTTAATATTCTTTTCACATTTACAGTGAATAGAGCCATAGCCCCTTGCATTTCCATGCCAATAAGACCCGATGATGATGCCACATCATAACCGTGTCTGTGTTTAAGTTCGCTATTTTTTGCCTCAATTTTATAGCGTTCTTTCGCTTTTTCTTTAAAATATTCACTTTCCTGAAATTCCATTTGTTCTTTATGTATATCACTTTTAATAGTAACGTTATAAGTTTTTGTTTTCGCTCCTTCTTTATAGCATCCATCTTTGTATGGACATTTTTTACACTTTTCTATATCAAAAAAATAACAGTCAGCTTGGTTCTGCCCTATGTTCTTTTTCCCTTGACGAGCCTTCCTTATTGCCATATGCCCACCCTTACAAACATACATTCCTGCATCTTTGTTAAATTGAAACTCATCTTCCTTTTTTCGTTGACCTTGTGTTATGTTTGGATTAAGTTTTGCTACAAGTAGAATTTCTTCTCTCTTTGCTAGTTCAATATTTCCTTTCTCGGAATAGGCTGTATCACCTATTACTACCTCTACTTCCATACCAGCTTCTTTACTTTTATTATATAAGTTCTCTAATTCTTTTTCATCATTTTTTTCACCAGTTGTAATTGTGGCAGCCGCAATAATCCGTTCTTCCGTCATTGCTATATGTGTTTTGTATCCAAAGAAGGAACTATCAGCTGTTTTATGCCCGATTTTTGCATCAGTATCTTCTAAAATACTCATATGCTCAATGTCATCTTGAAGTATTTCTTCTAATACATTAAGTTTCTCTGACACTTTTGGATAATGGCATATACCTTCATTCTCTTTTATGACAGTTATCAGTTTATTACAATATTCAATCTCTTTCTGAAGAGAGTCCTCCGAATTTTTAGATGGAAGTTTTTCTTTCATGGTTTCATCAATTTCATAGATGGATTTTCTTAAATTCTTTGAACGCTCTTGTAAAATTTCACGTGGCGACTTTTGGTTGTATCTTGCTTTTGTATGGGTGGCATCTACTATAATTGATTTCGATTTAATTATGCCCTTTTCTAAAGCAATAGCAACAGTTTTGTTAATCAGCATATCCAATAGGTTAATATCTTTCAATCTCATTTTTCTGAATTTTGTTAGAGAACTTGGGTCAATTACTTCTTCCTCTGGAGCCATATCCAAAAAATATTTAAAAGACATATCATACTTAGAACGTTCTACAATATCAACATCTGAGAGGTCAAAAATAGATTTTAATAAAAGATACTTAAACATTCGAATAGGACTTATTGCAGCTCTGCCGTTATCCAGGCAATATTTATTGATAAGTTCATCGTATATAAAACCAAAATCTATAAGCTCATTAATTTTTCTCAATAGATTTTCCTTGGGAACCACAATATCGTAAATAGTCATATATGGGCTTAATATTAATTTCTGTTGTTGTTCTAACATAACACCACCACCTGTTTTTAATACTCTAATTATAACAAAAAAACATTGAAAATGCTGTATATATCAACATTTTCAATGCTAAATTTGATTTAATCGTTTAGAGGACTTTTTCAGTGCCCTCATCTGAAAATGAATGGTCTTTTTTTCTTTCAGAACTTTATTTAGAATTCGGTGATTTTTGGCACTTGGAATTACTATGAAATCGATAGAGCAGTTTACTTTCATGAGCAGTTTTTTAATGAAAAAGACAGTAAAGAACACTTTCATGAAATCGCTATTTACTATTTGATGCAAGTACCAGACAATATCAATGACATCATATGTAAATCATTAGCGAAAAATGGAATCAAAGAAGAACTTGTTTGGTTGCCAATCAATAGCCTCAATAATTATACTGTTTTTCCAACCTTTTTCTCAACTGAACTTTTGAACCTAGCAACGAGTATGAAACATATAGTTGATATTCAGAATCGATAATGTTCTAATTAAATTGGAAAGATGAGTACAATCTATGTTTTACAGTTTTAGAAAATATGGCTTTTAATTGTATTTCTTCGGATGAAAAATAGTCATCACCTCGCTTTGAAATATTGTAGCACAATTCAATCATGGGTGTATTTAAGTAAAGGTAATAAAGGAAAATATTAATGGCTTGCTATAATAAAAAATATAACAAGCTATATTTAATTGGAATTATACTATAACAAAACAATGCTTTATAATGGCTTCAATAAAGATATATGGAGGAGTACATAATGCGAAATTCAGTAATTGGTTTTCCTAGAATAGGAAACTTAGAGAACTTAAGTTCATAACAGAAAAATATTTCAAGGGTGAAGCCACACTAAAAGAACTTGAAGAAAACGCAAAAAATCTACGGAAAGAGCAATGGAAGATGCAAAAGGATGCGGGGGTTGATTATATTCCCTCAAATGAGTTTTCCTTTTATGATGGAATGCTGGATTTGACCATGTTGTTAAATGCTGTACCTAAATGCTATAAGGCACTAGGGATTAGTGAAATTGACACTTATTTTGCCATGGCAAGAGGATATCAAGGTGAAAAGGGTGATGTGCAGGCATTAGCTATGAAGAAATGGTTTAATACAAATTACCATTACATTGTTCCAGAATTGTTTGATGAAACCAAAATCCGCCTTACAGGTAATAAACCTTTTACAGAATACGAAGAGGCAAAACTCTATGGAATAGAGACGAAGCCTGTTATTATAGGTCCGGTAACATTTTTAAAACTGGCAATTTACCATGGTACCAAAACAGCAAAGGATTTTGCCGAAGATTTGATAGATGCATATATAGCTGTGTTTCATAATATGAATAAATTGGGTGTTTCCTGGTTACAGTTGGATGAACCAATACTGGTGACAGATCTATCCCAAGAGGATATTGTACTATTCACGTCAATCTATCAGAAATTGCTAGCACATAAGGGGAAGATAAAAGTACTACTACAGACCTATTTCGGAGATGTCAGAGATTGTTATAAAGAACTGGTACAGTTGAATTTTGATGGTATTGGTTTGGATTTCTTGGAAGGAAAGATGAACGCTGAACTGATAAAGATAAATGGTTTTCCAAAAGACAAAGTATTATTTGCCGGCATAGTAAACGGTAAAAATATATGGAAATGTGATTATAAAAAAGCTTTGCATCTGATAAACCAGATTCATATGGCTACCGACAATATAGTAATAAGTACATCCTGTTCGTTGTTGCACGTACCTTACACGTTAGAAAATGAAAAAAAGCTTTCCAAAGATACATTTCAATATTTTACATTTGCCAAAGAAAAATTATATGAGCTGAAGGAGCTATGCCAGCTTGCTCAAAAGACAGATTATGAAGTCGATGAAAAATATATTAACAACCAGAGTGTTTTCGCCACTGTGCGAGTACAGGCAAATAAGGAGGTGCAGTATATTGTCAATAATCTGAAAGAAGAAGATTTCAACCGTATACCTGATAGAAAGAGCAGAGAACAGATACAGAAAGATTCTTTAAAGCTTCCTCTTTTTCCTACAACAACCATCGGTTCTTTTCCACAGACACTAGAAGTAAAACAGAACCGTACAAAATATAAAAAAGGGGAAATAACAAAGGTAGAATATGATGCAAAAATAAAATCATTTATAAATGATTGTATTGCCTTACAGGAAGAGTTAGGATTAGATGTTTTGGTTCATGGTGAATATGAACGTAACGATATGGTGGAATTTTTCGGTGAGAATCTTGAAGGATATGTATTTACTGAAAAAGCATGGGTACAATCCTATGGAACAAGATGTGTAAAACCGCCAATTATTTTTGGTGATATCAGAAGATCAAAGCCAATTACTGTTTCCTATACGGAGTATGCTAATAGTTTAACGAAAAACCGGTAAAAGGAATGCTAACTGGACCGGTAACTATAGTAAATTGGTCGTTCCCAAGAGAGGATAATTCACTTGCTGATATGGCTTTTCAAATTGGGCTTGCTATCAGAGATGAAGTATTGGATTTGGAAATGGCGGGTGTTAAAATTATTCAGATCGACGAGGCAACGCTTAAGGAAAAATTACCGATTAGGAGGGCTGAATGGAATTGTGAATATCTTGATTGGGCAATTAAAGCATTCAGACTCTGTCATAGCAAGGTTAAGCCTGAAATTCAGATTCATACTCATATGTGCTATAGTGAATTTGAAGAAATAGTAAAAGATATTGATGATATGGATGCAGATGTTATTTCCTTTGAATCTTCCCGTTCAAAACTTACAATTCTTGAAGCTTTGCAGTCTAATGGTTTTGAAACCGAAGTAGGACCGGGAGTATATGATATCCATTCGCCAAGAATACCAAGTATAGAAGAAATTGAAAATGCTTTGACAGTTATTCTAAATAAAGTCGATAAAGAAAAGCTATGGGTAAATCCAGACTGTGGACTAAAAACTAGAGGCATTAATGAAACGAAAGAAAGTCTTAAGAACCTGGTTAGAGCCGTTAAAAACATCAGAGAAAAAACAAAATAGGTTAGTGATATAGAATTAATTCCGGACGAAGTCGCGCCCAATGATACCGAGAGTTTTTAGTAATTGTGATGGGTGCGTTTCACTGTAAAATTATAGCATTCAATTGACAACATTCGCATAATAGAGTATAATTTTTACATATTCAGTGGCGGAATTTCCGAAAGGATATGACACGTAACTATTGGAACAGTAAATTGTAGCCAGTTACAAAATGTTGTTAGCATTGCCTAGGAATAGGCGATGCTTTTTGTCATTTTGAGGTAAATAATATGTTCGTTGGTATGACATTAAAGATATAGCAGATAAATGGAGAATTACGCCAAGGCTGTTCAGAAGCAATTAAAGATGGAAATTAGTTTTGGATAGTGGAGTATTGAGTGTACGTAAATACGCTTTAGAAGACCGTGAGAGAAGGAAAACGAAAATATGGGAGATAGCAGAATTGAATTAGTCGCAGAAGTTAATGACGTAATAACCTATGCCATACATCAGAATGGCTTGCGTATTGTTCGTGGTATTAGCTTGAAAAATAATACGGGGCAGGATATAGAAAACCTGCTATTAAAGATTAGTGCGGATAGTGAGTTGATTATTCCTTTTGAGCAGGGTATTCAAATACTTAGAGCAAATGAGGAAATACAACTATCAGATTTAAAAGTTCTGGTGAAGGGGGATTACCTTGCATCGTTAACAGAACGTGTTACCTGTACATTAAAGATAGAGCTATTAGACGGTGAAAGTGTTATTGCAACAGGGCATAGAGATATTACACCTTGGCATATGATGAATGGCCAGGACTAAGATACTTTCCTGATTTAACGGCGGTTTTTGTTACTCCTAATCATCCGGTAATTGCAGATTTATTACAGTCAACTTCTAAGTGGTTGCAGAAATGGACTGGAAAGCCTTCATTGGAAGGATACCAGGGACAGGATCCTAATCGTATAAAAAACATGGCAGCTGCGGCATATGCTGCAATACAAGAACGCAACATTACCTATGCGAACCCGCCTTCGAGTTTTGAAGCACTGGGTCAGAGAGTGCGTCTGTGCGATACAGTTATGGAACAGCATCTGGGTACCTGTATGGATATGACTCTATTGTATACATCAGTCCTTGAAGCAATAGGATTGAACCCTGTGCTCATATTAATTAAAGGGCACATCTTTGCAGGTGTATGGTTAGTGGAACAGTCATTTGCTGACCCACTTGTTGAAGACCCTTCTCAGCTTGAGAAACGTATGGCAAAAGGTATCCATGAATTAATTGTTGTGGAATGTACTGCTATGTGTTCAGGAAAGACGCATAATTTCGAGACGGCTATGAAGATGGCAGAAAGTTATGTTAACGATTATGATAATTTCCAGTTTGCTATTGATGTTATGCGTGCACGTCGTAGTGGAGTGCGCCCTTTGCCTATTAGAATCAAAAGTGACACCGGATATGTAATACAGCATGAAGATAGAGAAGAGAGGGATGTAACTGCACGTCCTGATGATCTAGGATATATTTTAGATTTTAATGATATTTCCAGAACTAATAAGGTTACTAAACAGATTCAGTGGGAAAGAAAGCTCTTAGACTTGAGCATGCGAAATATGCTCATTAATATGCGTCTGACAAAAGCTGTTGTACCACTCCTTACAGCGGATGTTGGTGTACTGGAGGATGCGCTGGCCGACGGAGAAGAATTCCAGGTTACATATCGTCCATTGGAGTGGGATCTAGCGCAGATTAATGTATTTAATGCAGAGAATACTAATCAGTTGGGACCATATAAGGATCTCATTGCGTTTGAGTGTAAGCATAAAAGAATTCCCACCATATATTCTGAAAAGGAATTGAATAATACTTTGACGAAAATGTATCGTTCAGCAAAGACCTCATTGGAAGAAAATGGAGCTAGTACATTGTACTTGGCATTGGGATTACTTCGTTGGTTTGAGGAAAAGACAGAAGATGCAACGCCTAGATATGCACCAATTGTATTAATTCCTATCGAGATTATTAGAAAGTCAGCAAGTAAGGGTTATACCATGCGTATGCGAGATGAAGATGCGCAGATTAACATTACGATGCTGGAATTCTTAAAACAGAATTATGATATTGTGATTGGCGGTTTAAACCCAATCCCGACAGATGAGCATGGTTTGGATTTGAAGAAAATCTTTGCTATTATTCGTCATGCCATCATAGATAAAACTATGTGGGATATTGTAGAATCCAGCTTTATTGGGAATTTCTCTTTTTCACAGTTTGTAATGTGGAATGATATTCATAGCAGAACAGATTTCTTAGATAGAAACAAGATTGTTCATAGTTTAATGAAGGGCGCTGTCGATTGGGATTGTACACTCCCTAAAAGCATAGATACGGATGAGGCATACTTGCCAATCACAGCAGATGCTTCACAGTTACGTGCAATCAATATGGCAGCCAACGGTGTGAGCTTTGTTCTTCATGGACCTCCGGGAACTGGTAAGTCCCAGACCATTACTGCTATGATTGCTAATGCGTTAACTAAGGGGAAAACTGTTCTTTTTGTAGCTGAAAAAATGGCCGCTTTGGAAGTAGTTCAGAAGAGATTAGAAGCATTGGGTATTGGTGACTTCTGCCTTGAATTACATTCAAATAAAGCTACTAAGAAAGCTGTATTAGACCAGTTAAAGCGAGGCCTAGAAATTGGTACGTTTGGAATGAAGACAGAATATGAGAGTAAGATTCATGAGATTCTCCGCATGAGAGAGAATCTTGATGCCTATGCTAAGACTCTGCATGCTAAGAGACCATTTGGGAAGACTCTTCGCGAGCTGATTGATATATACGAAACCATACCAGTATGTAAGAAGGAAGTTATTTTTAATCAGAATTATGCAGGTAATCTTACTCAAAGGGAATTGGATAATCAGAGACATGTATTGGAAAGATTGGTGGCAGCTGGAAGAGGAATTGGACATCCTTCAGGACATGCATTAAATGCTGTACAGCAAACAGAGTATACACAGAGTATAAAATTAGAACTTGAGGATACAATTAGCAGCTACTTATCTGGGCTAGTAAGTTATAAGGAGAAGGTTGTTACATTTGCTGACGTAATGCAGATTAAAATGCCTGAGTATAAAGATGAATTGACTCAGATTGAGAAGTATGCAAACAGTGTGATTTCAGCTGAAAGCATACCAAGCTTTTTGATGAATGCTGGAAATATTGATATAGAATTTATGGCACCGATTACTTATTTGCAGAAATCAGAGGAACTTCAAAAGAGAAAAGAATTCTTACGGTCTAATTGGAATGAAAATTTCTTGCGAATGGATATGAGTGTCTATCGTAAAAAATACGATGAAGCTGGAAAGAAGTTCCTTGGCAAGGGGAAGGCATTAAATGCGTTAAAGGATGAAATACAGGCATTTGCATCTTTCCAGGTAGTAGCGGAAAAAATACCTGTGTTTTTGTCAGATGTTGAACTGTACCAGAGGGAGTATCAGCTAGTGGAAAGTGCATTGCAGTTATTATCACCTGATTGGAGAGTTATTATATCTAATTACACAACAGTTCAAGCACTTCAAAACTATCATCATCAAATTAAGGGTCTGATGGCTACGTTAGCAGGATTATCTGAACGACTAATAAAACTAGAAGCAGAAGGTAAATTGAAATCTGTTACGGAAGCAACTAAGGGATTACTCAAGAGTTCACAGGAGCTTATAAAGTACGAAGATAAAGCAGTCGTATTATTACAGCTTGTAGTTAATGATTCTGCATCAGATTGGTTGCAGGATAAAATGGAAATCTGTAAAAATGTATTGGATAATACTGCGATTATTAAAGACTGGATTGTATATCGTCAGTTTGCTAAGGAAGCAAGAGAGGTTGGTCTTGCGCCTATTTGTGATGCGTATGAAGCGGGATTACAGCATGACGATTTAATGAATGTGTACTTGAAGTCAGTATACAAATCTATTATTTTATATGTAATCGAACGAGAACCAGCACTTAACAACTTCACAGGTATAGGATTTAATGAACGAATTGCACAATTCAAAAAGCTTGATCAGCAATTTATGGAGCTTACAAAAGATGAGATGTATTACAAGCTGACTCATAACCTTCCAACCGGATATGAAGATGTGGAGTTTAGTAAGGAATTAAATATTTTGAGACGTGCGATTAGTAGCAATGGGCGTGGTGTATCCATTCGTACTCTGTTTGATCAGATTCCGCACGTATTAGAGAAACTATGTCCTTGTATGCTTATGAGCCCTATATCTGTGGCTCAGTATTTATCAGCAGATAAAGTGCCTGTTGATATTGTAATATTTGATGAGGCGTCACAGCTTCCTACTTGTAAGGCAGTTGGTGTATTGGCACGAGGTAATAATGCTGTCATCGTAGGTGACCCGAACCAAATGCCTCCTACTAGTTTCTTTGCCGGAAATACTGTGGATGAAGATAACCTTGATATTGAAGATTTGGATAGTATCTTAGATGATTGTTTGGCACTTGGTATGCCACAAGCACACTTACAGTGGCACTATAGGAGTAAGCACGAGAGCCTTATTGCATTTAGTAACCATGAGTTTTACGAGAATGGTATGCTTACATTCCCTTCTAGAAATGATCGGGAGCAGCGCGTAAGGCTTGAAATGCTTGACGGATTCTTTGATCGTGGTAAAGGCCGAATAAATCAAGCAGAGGGAGATGCAATTGTAAAAGAGATTAAGAGTAGATATAAGAACGAAACTTTGAAAGAACAGTCAATAGGTGTCGTAACCTATAATATCAATCAGCAAAACTTAATAGAGGATATGCTGGCAGTTGAATATCAGAAGGACTCTGATTTTGATGCTTGGGCAAATTCTGGAGAAGAAAAACTCTTTGTAAAGAACCTGGAGAATGTACAGGGCGATGAGCGTGATGTTATTCTATTCTCCATTGCCTTTGGCCCTGATGCTGAAGGAAAGCTGTCTATGAATTTTGGCCCCCTAAATAAAGATGGAGGCTGGAAACGTCTGAATGTTGCGGTCTCCAGAGCAAGATATGAGATGATTGTATACTCTATCCTGACAGCAGATATGATTGACCTTCGTAGAACGAAGTCTAAGGGTGTGGAATCCTTAAAAAGCTTTTTGGAGTTTGCAGATAAGGGAAAGTTACAAGGTGTATATTCTGACCGTCGAATAGAAAAAAACCAGGGAATTATGGATAACTTATGTCGTGAGATTTCTGCAGCTGGCTTTGAATATCAAATAGCAGTAGGACATTCAAATTTCAAGATTGATATTGCAGTTATGAATCCATATAACAAGGATGAATATCTGCTTGGGATTATGCTTGATGGAGAGTCATACAGACAATCCAATAATACCAAGGATCGTGAAGTATCCCAGATTGGTGTACTAGGATTCCTCGGATGGGATTTACAACGTATATGGACAATGGATTGGTGGGATAACCGTGATAAAGAAATTACGAAAATATTGCAGATTTTGAATGATAAGAAAGAAGAAGCAAGGGATGTTTCAGTAAAGTGTGAAATTGATGTGGACCAGATAGATAATCAGGGAATCAATACTGTTAACTTTGAGAGTGCCAAGAATGAGAAAAAGGTAGTAGAAGTTTCTGAACTAGATTCAGTTCAAGAGATTACTATGGAAGAGATTGATAAAGAAGAGATTGCAGTTGAGGAAAGGTCAGTTACAGAGGCAGAAGAAATATCCGTAGAGAAAATTCTTTCTCATAAATTGTCTTTCGAAGTAAAGTGTGCTCAAATGAATAGTGTTCCGGAAGTTCAGGAAAAAGTTGCAAAAATGCAGCATGATAAAGAAGTAAAGGAGAAGATAGGTCCTACTGTTGTTACTTATGAAGTAATTATTTACGTTTCAGCTAATATAGAAGTGACACCTTTATCTACGAGTGATTATGTCCAGAAAGCAGCAATTCCACAGATTGTAGAGAAGGCAAATGCGATCATCAAAGCCGAGGCGCCTATTTCTTATGACCGTCTTGTAAAGAAGATTCTTAGATCTTTTGATATAGGTAGAACTAGTGCACAGACGATTGAAGCAACAGAGAAAGCCCTAAAGAAAGTGACTGGGAAATCCAATAAGCAGAATGGTGTTAAGTTCTACTGGAGAGAGGATCAGAATCCGGATACATACAGCATATATAGAAATAATACTGTATGTGATGATTTTAGAAGTGTGGATGATGTAACACAGCAGGAGATAAAGAATGCAGTTTGCAAATCTATCTTGGATAAAGGTCCGATGGATAAGGATACTCTTTTGAGAGAGACAGTTCGTACTATGGGATATAAACGAACGACGACGTCGTTGATTGAGACTGCAGAACGTGGATTTAAGTATGGAAGAAAAACTGGAGAGCTTGTCCTGAATGAAGAGAAGAAGTTTTATTTACCAGGATATTGATAGTACAAAAAATCTTGAACGCAAATTTGAGTAATCTCGGAAACTAATGAATAAACGCTAGAAATTAAACAACATCAGTTGCAATAAGAAATGTACTTCCAATTGTTTTTGGACTTTTAATATCAATATATTTTTGGGGCACACTTCGTATGGGGCATTAGTGTTTGCAACTATAACGCTGTTAATAATGAAAACGGATACAAAATCTATATTCTTCAGAATGGTAAAGAATATTGCTTGCTTGTTTTTTGAATAGCGTTTGGTGTTCTGTAATAGGTGACAGTTAGTAAAAATATAGCACTTGTCATAACCCAACCTATGTGAAGTGAGTGGTAGAAAATTGATGAATAATTCTTTTAGATAATGCTGTAGATAATAGATTAATTACATACAGCTTTGCCTCGCAATCTTAATTATTAGGGGTATGGGTGTATTCCTATATTGTGAATTGAAAGAAGCCCTTTCGTTCTTATGTTCTGATTACTGCGCCAATCTCTGAAAAAGCAGGTTGTTTGAGCCCTGTGCCATGATAGATATGTATAACACTTATACTTACAGAGGCACAGGGCGAGTTCCTGTTTTTCAGAGATGTTTTAAGCAGTAAGCAGGACATTAGAACAAAGAGGCTTCTTTCTCTGAACAAATATAGGAATACACCCATACCCCTATTACACAACCCCCAAGGCAAAGCGTCCGTATTGCAAACATATACATATACAAAACCTAAATAAAGTTTGATAATTTTTGCCACAACTGCTATACTAATAGGATAGAAGCAAAGGAGAGAACAAAATCCACATGAAAGTAAAGGAACATATCATTAAGAGCGTATCCATCGGCAGTATTGCTGAAGAAATGGAAATAGAACCCGGTGATAAGTTGTTGCGAATTAATGATAAAGAGATAACAGATGTCTTTGATTATCACTATGCTGTAAATGAAGAATATTTGGTGTTGTTACTTAGAAAACCAGATGGTGAAGAATGGGAAATTGAAATAGAAAAAGAATACAATGAAGATTTAGGTATTGAATTTGAAGAAGGACTGATGGATTCCTACCGGTCCTGTAAAAATAAATGTATGTTCTGTTTTATTGATCAAATGCCTCCTGGAATGAGAGAAACTTTATATTTTAAAGACGATGATGCAAGATTATCCTTTTTGCAGGGTAATTATATTACGTTAACAAATATGAAGGAGGAGGATATAGACAGAATCTTATTTTACAAATTGTCGCCGATTAATATTTCCGTTCATACCACGAATAAAGAATTACGAGATAAAATGCTTCATAATCGTTTTGCCGGTGAAGCCCTTGCTAAAATAAAGAGGCTTTACGATGCAGGTATCACTATGAATGGGCAGATTGTTCTTTGTAAAGGATTTAATGATGGAGAAGAGTTGGAGCGGACGATCCATGATTTGTCAGCCTATATTCCCCATATGCAAAGCGTGTCCGTAGTCCCGGTTGGGTTAACAAAGTACCGTGAAGGATTGCAACAATTAGAGAAATTCAATAAATCAGACGCTTTAGACGTTTTATCGATTATTCATCGTTGGCAGGCTATCTTATTCAAAGAATATGGGACAAGATTCATTCATGCCAGTGATGAATGGTATCTGACTGCAGAATTACCGATTCCTGATACTGATAATTATGAAGGTTATTTACAGATAGAGAATGGAGTAGGAATGGTACGCTCATTAACCGATGAGTTTGAAGAATATTTTACAAATCTTCAGGGAGATGACAGAGTAAAATCCATTTCTATGGCAACTGGTGTATTAGCAGCTCCTATTTTAAAAGAATTCATGAACCGCATTAATACCAAATATCCAAACATTCATACCACAGTTTATACCATTGTGAATGAATTTTTTGGTCAGGATATTACGGTTGCAGGCCTATTAACCGGACAGGATATTATAAATCAATTAAAGGATAAAGAGTTAGGAGATTATTTGATTTTACCGGATGTTTTGCTTCGAAGTGGTGAAGAAGTACTATTGGATGATATTTCTGTGAATGACATGAAAAATGCTTTACAAACAGAAATCCGTATTGTACAATCAGACGGAAAGTCCTTAATAGACGCCGTTGTTAATTAAGAAGTAAGGAGAAACCTAAAATGAGTAGACCCATAGTGGCAATTGTTGGTAGACCTAATGTAGGTAAATCAACATTATTTAATTCTCTGGCAGGAGAAAAAATTGCAATTGTAAAGGATTATCCAGGGGTAACAAGAGATCGTATTTATGCCGATGTTACCTGGTTGAATAATCAGTTTACCTTGATAGATACCGGAGGTATTGAACCGGATAGTAAAGATATTATGTTAACATATATGCGTCAGCAGGCTGAGATAGCTATTGAAACTGCAGATGTTATTATGTTTATCGTCGATGTAAGACAGGGATTAGTGGATGCAGATTTTAAAGTTGCAGACATGTTAAGACGCTCCACGAAACCGGTTGTTTTAGTCGTGAATAAGGTGGATAATTTTGAAAAGCTAACGCCGGATGTATATGAGTTCTACAATCTGGGTATTGGCGATCCACACCCTGTTTCTGCTTCCTCAAAGCTGGGATTGGGTGACATGCTGGATGAAGTAGTAAAGCATTTTAATCCAGAAGATATGGCAGAAACCGATGACGAAAGGCCCAAAATAGCAATTGTAGGAAAACCAAATGTTGGTAAATCCTCTATTGTTAATCGTTTGCTAGGAGAAGATAGGGTTATTGTTTCTGATATAGCGGGAACAACTAGAGATGCAATTGATACAACATTAAAATACCATGGAAAAGAATTTGTATTTATTGATACAGCAGGGCTTCGCCGAAAAAGTAAAATAAAAGAAGACTTGGAACGTTTTAGTATAATACGTACGATATCAGCAGTAGAACGTGCAGATATCGTTATTCTTGTGATAGATGCAGAGGAAGGTGTTACGGAACAGGATGCCAAGATAGCTGGAGTTGCCCATGAAAGAGGCAAAGGTATGATAATTGCCGTTAATAAGTGGGATATTATCACAAAGAATGATAAGACTATTTATGAGTATACCAATAAGATCAAAGAAATTTTAGCATTTATTCCATATGCTGAAATTATATTCATTTCTGCTCTAACCGGACAGAGATTACCAAAACTCTTTGAATTGATTGAACAAGTAATTCAGAATCAGAACTTACGTATTTCAACAGGTGTATTAAACGAAATTATGACAGAGGCAACAGCTTTACAGCAGCCGCCTTCAGATAAAGGTAAACATTTACGCCTTTATTATATAACACAGGTTTCCGTTAAGCCACCTACCTTTGTTATTTTTGTTAATGATAAGGAGCTAATGCATTTCTCGTATACGCGTTATATCGAGAATAAAATTAGAGAAGCCTTTGGATTCAAAGGAACATCATTAAAATTCTTCATTAGGGAACGAAAGGAAAAAGAATAGTATGTTTACAAAAATACTGATTTGTTTGGCTATAGGTTATGCATTTGGATGTTTTTCAACTGGTTATGTGGTTGGCCGGTTAAATCATATTGATATAAGAAATTATGGAAGTAAGAGTGCTGGAGCTACAAATGCTATTCGTACCTTAGGGTGGAAGGCTGGAGCTATTACATTTTTGGGTGATGCCATTAAGGCTATTATTGCTATTTTATTGGTGCGTTATCTGATATTTCCCAGTGAGGACTATGTACAGCTTTTAAAACTTTATACTGGGGTCGGTGTTGTTTTAGGACATAATTATCCTTTTTGGTTACGCTTTAAAGGTGGGAAAGGAATAGCAGCAACTGGTGGAATCATGTTGGCTTTTGACTATAGACTTGCGCTTGCAGCAATGATATTATTTATTCTGGTTGTTGCCGTAAGCAGGTTTGTATCCTTGGGTTCATTGATGATTTCTGCTTTATTTCCTGTTTTCATATACTTTATGTATCCAAAAGATATACATATGCTAATTGTTAGCATTGTATTTACCATATCAGCATTTATGAAACATCGTACGAATATACAAAGATTGATGAATGGTACAGAGAATAAAATTGGGCAGAAGATTAAAATAGAAAAGTAAAATGTATAGGAGGTTTTTCTAAATGGCAAAAGTAAGTATCTTAGGAGCAGGAGCTTGGGGGACTGCATTGGCAATACTGTTGGGTAATAATGGTCATCATGTTACGTTGTGGTCTGCACTGGCACCTGAGGTTGAAGTCTTAAAAAGAGACAGAGAACTTAAGAATAAGCTTCCCGGGATAAAACTTCCTGATAGTGTGATAATTTCTGATGATTTGGAAGGTACATGTAAAGACAATGATTTAATTGTTTTTGCAGTGGCTTCTCCCTATGTAAGAAGAACAGCCCATATTGTTAAACCATATATTCCAAAGAATCAGATCATAGTAAACGTCGGAAAAGGAATTGAAGAAAACACCCTAGATACTTTAACCGATATTCTGAAAGAAGAATTACCGGATGCTGATATTGCAGTTTTATCCGGTCCAAGTCATGCGGAGGAAGTCAGCCGTGGTATTCCGACTACCTGTGTCGTTGGAGCAGATTCCAAAGAAACAGCGCATTTTGTTCAGGATGTATTTATGAGTGAACGTTTCCGTGTTTATACTAGTCCAGATGTCATTGGAATTGAACTTGGTGGTTCTTTAAAGAATGTAATTGCTCTTGCTGCCGGTATTGCAGATGGATTAGGGTTTGGAGACAATACCAAAGCGGCACTTATGACAAGAGGGATTGCCGAAATCAGCCGGTTAGGGATGGCTATGGGTGGGCAGTTGGAAACCTTTGCAGGATTATCCTGTGTTGGAGATTTAATTGTTACCTGTACAAGTAAACACAGCCGTAACCGTAATGCAGGTTACTTTATTGGGCAAGGTTATTCCATGCAGGAAGCAATGGATGAAGTCAAACAGGTGGTAGAAGGCGTTTATTCTGCAAAAGCAGCTTATGCCTTATCTAAGAAATATAATGTTGAAATGCCAATTGTAGAGCAGATTAATCTGGTTTTATTTGAAGGAAAGTCTCCAGAAGAGGCAGTTTCAGATCTTCTACTTCGTGATAAGAGAACGGAATACTCACAGTTGGAATGGAAAAAGTAAACGGTATAATAGAAAATGAATGAATACTGAATAATAATATTAAACATTAAATCATGAAACGAATTGCTTCAGCATATGCTTATATATAACCGAAAGGAGGATGGCATATGTTGGAGCAATTTTCGTCACTTGACTTATCAAATCAGATATACGATGTATATAATGATATTAAGGCTAGGACAGGCGGTGACATATACATAGGTGTGGTGGGGCCGGTTAGAACGGGAAAATCAACCTTTATTAAACGGTTTATGGATTTGGTGGTCATTCCGAATATAGTAGATATACATAGTAAGGAAAGAGCCATAGATGAATTACCGCAAAGTGCAGCAGGAAAAACAATAATGACTACAGAACCAAAGTTTATTCCTAAGGAGGCAGCAGAAATTGTTCTTGGGGAAGATACAAAGGTAAATATTCGCTTAATTGATTGTGTTGGATTTATGGTTGATGGGGCAGCTGGTCACATAGAAAATGAACAGGAACGCCTGGTTAAAACCCCCTGGTTTGATTATGACATTCCATTTACCCAGGCAGCAGAATTAGGGACACAAAAGGTTATTAATGACCATTCTACGATAGGAATCGTTATTACAACGGATGGCAGTTTTGGTGATATTCCCAGAGAGAATTACATAGCTGCAGAAGAAAAGACCATATCTGAGTTAAAAAAATTAAAAAAACCATTTATTGTTCTATTAAATTCCAATAGGCCATATTCCGAAAGTACATTAGATATAGCAAACCAAATTGCTGCAAAATATAATGTTACAGTTATGCCTGTAAATTGCGAACAATTAAAACGTGATGATATCCATAGGATAATGTCAAATATTTTGTCAGTATTTCCTGTTTCGGAAATTGATTTTTATATGCCAAAATGGGCTGAGATGTTACCGGATGATCATTGGCTGAAACTTGATTTGATTGAATCAGTAAAAGATTTAATGAAAAAAATTGTTTTAATCCGTGATGCGAGGGCTGATAATTTAAATACGGATAGTGAATATGTAAAGAAATTCAAAATAGATAAGATTGAAATGCAAAATGGTAGTGTAAAAGTCAATGTAGAGTTTGATGACTCTTATTACTACAATGTACTTAGTGATATGATTGGTGTTCCGATTCAGGATGAATATCAACTCATTCGAACTATTAAAGAACTGGCTGGAATGAAGAGTGAGTTTGAAAAAGTAAGCGGAGCATATGAAGAGGTAAGAAATAGAGGATATGGTGTTGTAATGCCGGCTCGAGAAGAAATTGTCATTGAAGAGCCAATTATAATGAAACATGGTAATAAATATGGTGTCAAAATTAAAGCAACCTCACCATCCGTACATATGATAAAAGCAAATATTGAGACAGAGATTGCACCGATTGTTGGAAGTGAAGAACAGGCAGAAGATTTGATTTCTTATATTAAAAAAACATCAGCAGAACACCCAGAAGGTATATGGGAAACAAACATTTATGGCAAGTCCATTAAACAGTTAATTAACGATGGAATAAGTACAAAGATTAATAAGATGACAGAAGACAGTCAGTTAAAACTACAGGAAACCATGCAAAAAATCATAAATGACAGCAATGGTGGTATCATTTGTATTATAATTTAAGTCGTAAATGAGCAAATAAGGTATTAATTGTATACAAAAAAGTAATATTTGAATTTTAATTTTATAAATGAAAATCGTAGAAGCTATCGGAAGTGTGGATGGTTTCTACGATTTTTTTAATAAAATGCCAGGATTTTTCATTTTATTCTACAACATTCGAATAAATTATTAATTATGTAACAATTTTTCAACATTCAAATGGCTGATTTCAATGGTTTGACTAACTTTAAAAAACTTTTGCCACAGGATTGACAAAGAATTGAACTCTTGTTATAATAAGTTTGAAATAAAATTAATATATTTGTAATAATTACATACCAATATATTGAATTACATATTATTAAGGAGGCAACAGTAAGAATCCATGGAACTTGTGAATAGTAAGCTATTAAAAGTATCAGCCTTATGTTTCGCCAGTACTTTTTTATTTGCACTAAATACAAAGACTGTAAGTGCAGAAGTTGTGGGTGAGAGGGCCGTAGCTGGAGTTACAGTTACGATTGAGAACTACACTGAAGCAAGCACTGAAGCTGCCGCTGCCGAAATCACACTTGCAGATGAATATAATTATGAAAACATTGGAATTGCAAAAGTTGAAAACCATTTAAATATTCGTAAAGAGCCTGGTGAAGATAAAGAGATTCTCGGTAAGCTTCCAAAAGATGCTGGATGTAGGATTCTTGAAGTTACTGAAGACGGATGGGCAAAAATAAAATCGGGTAAGGTTACTGGTTACGTTAAGGATTCTTACTTGATTACCGGTGATGAAGCAATAGATTTAGCTAAAAAGGTTGGTAGTATTGTTGCAACGGTAAATACTGAGACTTTAAATGTAAGATCAGATGCGAGTCTTCTATCTTCCATTATTACAAGTGTTCCAATTGAAGAAGAAATGGAAGTTGTTGATTTATCTACAGATTGGATACAGGTTGAAATTGATAGTGATAAAGGCTATGTATCAAGACAGTATGTTGACTTATCCTATGAGTTAAAGAAGGGTGTCTTGGTAGAAGAGTTGGGTGTAGCCGGTGGTGTTTCCAGCTTAAGAGCGGAAATGGTATCCTATGCGAAACAGTTTTTAGGTAACCCTTATGTTTGGGGTGGTACCAATCCGAATTATGGAGCAGATTGTTCTGGATTTACACAATATATCTACAAGCATTTTGGATACTATATTGACCGAGTTTCTAGAAGCCAGGCAGTAAACGGTACTTCCATCAGTGCTTCGGCAGCAAAGCCGGGTGATTTGATTTTCTATGGTAGTGGTGGTTATATTAACCATGTAACTATGTATATTGGTAATGGACAGGTAATCCATGCAAGTAATAAAAGAACCGGAATTAAGATATCCAATATGTATTATAGAGATCCAATTAAAGTAGTAAGAATAATTAATGATTGATAGTTTAAGGGCTTTTGCAAATTTTGCAAAAGCCTTTTCATAATAAAGCCTAAAGTTAAGGTGTATAGCGATGTTTGTCTTAAAATAATTCAGCTGAAATACGGACTAACTCAGCTTTATTCATCACGAGATAATAATTTTGATTTTTCTTAAGTACTCCTTTCGAACAAAAATCTTTTAATGTACGTAATAAATGCCGATAACTAGTACCTAAAAGTTCAGCTATTTCGGTTAGGTTTTCATTAAAAATCAACGCAGTATCTTCACCAAGATCTTTGTTTTCTCCTGTAGTCAGAATATAGCTGGCTAAACGGTTTTCCAAAGAATATAATAGATTAATAGAACTGTTTCTGGAACATTGATATAGTTTACTGCCCAAGGAATCACAGATATACCTTAAGAATATGGCATCATCTAGTAGAAATCTTCTAACATTGTCAGAAGATATACCGATACAATAGGTATCCTCAATAACCTGAACATTATTAATCGCATTTTTAGAAGCTATGATTTCTAGTTCTCCGAGTACCATAAATCCCTCATAGAAGCAAAGTAAAAGTGACTTGCCGTTGCTAAGGGTTGTAAATACTTTAGCTTTGCCCTTTAGAACAAAAACAAGATATTTGATTGTATCTGTTTGTTTGATTATATATTCATTTTTTTTGAAAGTCATAAGCTTCATATATGGTCTCATATCTTTTGAAAAGATTTTATCTAGTTCATATTCTTTAATAATTCCATTTAATTTCTTCTGATTATCAAATTTTTGCATAAAACAGTATCTCCTTTACAAAAAATATAATACAGTATGACATATGTCATAACAAGAAGCAAGGGTTACATGTTATATTACATATAAATACTTATTTGGTAGAGAAAATCTATCTCACTGAGGCTTACGTTCTGTAAATGAATGGGAGCGCTCATCCATTTACAGAACATGGAGGCATATTATGAATTTCATTATTTCTATCTTAATCGGAGCAATGGTTTCACTTATGAGTATGTTTAATGGTACATTGTCAAATACTTATGGGAATTATACATCCAGTATTATTATTCATGTAGTAGGACTCTTACTAGTTATTACAATCATGCTAATAAAAAAAGCTAAAGTAAGCATTAAAAAAAATATACCAATTTATTTATTTAGCGCAGGTGCAGTTGGTGTTTTCACCGTTGTTTTTACAAATATTAGCTTTGTGAAACTGGGTGCCTTATTAACTATGGCGATTGGATTATTAGGACAATCTTTAATTTCAATTATAGTTGATCATTTTGGTATCTTAGGGATGAAGGAAAATAAATTCAAACAAAAGAAATTAATAGGTTTGTCAATTATTATAATGGGGATATTTGTAATGATTAGCTATTGATTGTTCCACTAAAAGAGAGTTTTCTTATCAAGAAAAAAGTAGAAAAAGGAGTTAAAACATGTTTTACGTATATATTATACTGGCAATAATGGCAGGTGTTACTGTAGTAATAGGTAGAATACTCAATTCCAGACTGGCCGAACAAATAGGAACCTTGCAAGGAACTCTAATGAATTATGTGGTTGGCTTAACTTTTTCGATTTTATTTTTATTTATAAGCAGTGAAAGCTTAACCATTACAAAAATGCAAGAGAATACGATTCCATTTTGGGCTTACCTAGGTGGATTAGTTGGTGTCGTGGTAGTTATGTTAAGTAATTATATCACTCCTAAAATGTCCTCCTTTTATTCCACATTATTTCTCTTTGTCGGTCAATTATTCGCTGGTATTATCATTGATTATTTGATTTTAAAGGACTTTTCAATTGGAAAGCTAATTGGTGGTGTATTGGTTTTCCTAGGTTTGGTATATAATTTAAGGGTGGATCAATCTGATATAAAAGAAAAAAGCTGAGATTGATGCATGCTTTCGGATATGGTACAATAATAGAAAAATGATTTCATTTCAGGAGGTTTTTATGCCAAATCCATATCTTCCAAGCTGGGAATACATACCTGACGGGGAACCAAGAGTGTTCGGTGACCGAGTATATGTCTACGGGTCACATGATTCTGCTAATTCGGACTCCTTTTGTGATTATAAATTGAAAGTTTGGTCTGCACCCATTAATGATTTAAATAATTGGGTTTGCCATGGTGACAGCTTTCACACAAGAAGCGACCGCGACCATGTAAGCGATACAAAATGGACTAAGAACAGTCTTTTTGCTCCGGATGTTGTAGAAAAGGACGGAAAGTATTATCTTTATGCCTATATTGTAGGGGCAAAGGGTTGTGTTGCAGTAAGTGATAAGCCGGAGGGTCCCTTCCAATTAGTTTCAACTTATGAATATAAGATTCCGGCAGATCAAGATGAGGGATTTTGTGAATTTGGTGCCTTTGTTGATCCTGGGGTTCTAGTTGATGATGATGGCAGAGTGTATATTTACTGCGGTTATCTAAGTTCCTATATGGCAGAGATAAATGCTGAAAATATGTATGAAATAATCGATGGCAGTTATCAAAAGGATATTATCCCGGTAGAAGCTCCATTTGAATTCTTTGAGGCGTGTTCACCTAGAAAAGTAGGTGATACCTATTATCTAATTTATTCACCAAAGTGTGGAAGCCAGCTTGTTTATGCGACCAGCAAATCACCGACAGGACCATTTGAATATCAAGGTGTTATCATTGATAATGGAGTGGATTACCCAGGAGGAAACAATCATGGTTCTATCTGTAAAATAGGAGAGCAATGGTATATTTTCTATCATCGAATGACAAATGGCACCATTATGTCCAGACGAGGTTGTGTAGAACGAATTAACATACTTCCCAATGGGACCATACCGCAGGTTGAAATGACTTCACTCGGTTTTGAAAATGCGCTGTCATCCTATCAAATTACACCAGCTGACTCTGCTTGTGTCTTAAAAGGTGGTTGCTTTGTTACCGAAAAAAATGTTTTCACCAGAGTGATAGCAAATATAACAAATGATTGTATTATTGGTTATAAATACTTTGACTTCGGCGAAGACTTTTCCAGTAAAACGATGGAATTTAGTGCAAAGATCAAAGGAATGGGATGCAAATGCAAAATGCATATTCGAATAGACGATTATGAGAAAGGCGAAGAAATTGGTTGCCTAACTATCGGTATGGATGATACGGTTGCAAGCACCGTTGTAAAATGTGTTACCGGTATCCATGCGGTATACTTTATCGTAGAAGCTGATTTCGGCGGAGACTTTGTCGAGATGTTTGAAGGCAGACAGTTATTTGAATTAATATCTTTTGTGTTTATGAAATAAGATATATTCTTTCATGATACAATTGATTGAAGTAACGGATGAGTCAATTCACCAAATGTGGTGGACTTGGCTCATTTTCGCTAAAGAAAGTCAAACATGATTGTCGGTGTATTGATAGTTTTAAATTAAATTTATCTTAAGATATGGTTTATTGAATTGACATACCGTTTTTTGAACTCTATAATAATCTTCAGGCGGTTTTAAAGGAATACAGAAGTAACAGCCGATTTATCAGGCAGATGGGAGCTTTATGGAATTTATAATATTTGTTGTAGCTGTTTTGCTTGTGCTATTTATAAAAGGCATTCATGATCGAAAAAAAGCTAGAATTAAGCTACTTGAAAAGTTAAAAAAAGAGTGGGGCCAAATTCCCGAAGAAGAATATACTTATGAAGAGTTTAAGTCACTTACAAGCTTTTTTCGTGCCTTTCAAGACGATTTATACGATATTGATGATATAACATGGAATGACATAGATATGGATCAGATATTTATGTTAATCAATAATACAAGTTGTGCCATTGGTGAAGAATATTTATATTCTTCTCTGCGGAAGGTTAAATTTGAAGAAGAAGATTTGCTTGAACGAAACCGTTTGATTGAATTTTTTCAAAAGAAAGAAGATCAACGTCTGAAGGTGCAAATTGCGCTAAGAGGAATGGGAAAACTGCATGGTATTTCCGTTTATGAGTATATCAACCGACTCGATTCTTTAGAAGTAGAAAGCAGTCTCCCTCATTATGCTATGGCGGGTGGTCTTATAGCAGCGATTGTGTTAATCTTTTTTAATCCTTCTATGGGTGGTTTTTTAACTTTTGCAATGATTACAAATAATATAATTCAGTACTATAAAAGTAAAGCAAAAATTGATTCTTATTTTACTGTTTGTTCCTACTTAATACGATTGCTGACTAGTGTTAAAGCTATCACAAAGTTAGACATTCCAGAAATAAGTACTTATCTGGAAAAGTTAGAGAATGATAGTAAGAAATTTCAACAGTTTATGAAGGGTTCTCGTGTTGTGGCAGGTAAAAACCCGAACGGTAGCCCACTCGATGTTTTTCTGGATTATGAAAGAATGCTTTTTCATTCTGATCTGATAAAATTTAATTCAATGTTAGAATGCTTTAAGAAAAACCGGGACGCCTTAAATGAAATGTTTATTAATATCGGATCATTGGACAGCATGATTGCGGTCGCTTCTTTCCGCACTATGCTGGATTATTATTGTTTGCCAGAACTGAAAGTTGGACAGAAGCCATTTCTTGATGCAACTGAGATGTTTCATCCTATGATAGAAGAACCAATTACGAATTCCATCTCTGAAGATAAATGTGTGTTAATTACCGGTTCCAATGCTTCTGGTAAATCAACTTTCATTAAGACTTTAGCTATTAATGCAATACTTTCACAGACTATATTTACATCACTTTCTAAAAGTTATAAAGCTAGTTTTTTCCAAATTGCATCCTCAATGGCATTACAGGACAATATACTTAATCACGAAAGTTATTATATTGTAGAAATTAAATCTTTAAAACGGATTATAGACCGTTTGAATCCAAAGATTCCAACCTTATGTTTTGTAGATGAAGTATTACGAGGAACGAATACCTTAGAACGTATCGCAGCGTCTTCGCAGATTTTATATAGCCTGTCGGGGCAGAATGCTTTGTGTTTTGCAGCTACTCATGACATTGAATTAACACATATCTTAGAGAATTATTATTCAAACTATCATTTTCAGGAACAAATTATTGATCATAATATACTGTTTGATTATAAACTTTTTAAGGGCAGAGCAGTATCAAAAAATGCAATTAAACTGCTTTCTATTATGGGTTACTCTGAAGATATTATTGAAAATGCAAGCAATGCTGCAAATCATTTCTTAGAAGAGGGAACTTGGGACATTTTAAAACCTGAGAATAAGAAAAGAGCCATTTTGCATACAGCAGAGGTCAGTCAGGGTATCGATACGGTAAGTAAGAATTGGAGATTTACATTATGAAATGGTTACAGCATTTATGCACCATTAACCACCATAGAAACTTAGTAATGAAGTATTGTTTTCGTGCTGGTTTATATAAGCAAGGATTACTACATGACTTATCAAAGTATTCTTGGGTGGAATTTTCGGTAGGTGCAAAATATTTTCAAGGAGATCGAAGCCCAAATAATGCTGAGAGAGAAGACAAGGGATATAGTCTTGCATGGTTACATCATAAAGGTAGGAATAAACACCACTTGGAGTATTGGATTGATTATTGCCTGAATGGAGAGAAGGCAATGGACGGGACGGAGATGCCATTGAACTATGTGGTGGAGATGTTTTGTGACCGAATTGCTGCCAGTAAGACATATAACAAAGAGAAATATCAGGATGGGGATCCTTTGGATTATTTTGAAGCCTCACAAGAGCATTATTTGTTGCACGCAAATACAAAAAAAATAATTTATGAATTATTAAAAATGCTAAAGGAAGAAGGGGAAAATGCAACTTTTTCCTATATTAAGATTCTTCTTAAGAAGTGGAAATCATAGTAGGTTTTTATAAGGAATTATGTTAAAATTATCGGGAGGCAATAGATGAAAGTAACGATATATACGGATGGAGCAGCCAGAGGTAATCCAGATGGACCGGGTGGTTATGGTACGATACTGGTATATGTTGATTCTACTGGTAAGGAACATATTAGGGAATATTCCGGTGGTTTTAAGAAAACAACAAACAACCGAATGGAACTTATGGCAGTAATAATCGGTCTAGAAGCGCTTACAAAACCTTGTGAGGTAGAATTATTTTCCGACTCCCAATATGTAATTAAAGCATTTACCGAACATTGGTTGGAGGGTTGGATAAAAAAAGGTTGGAGACGCGGCAAGAATGAACCCGTAAAGAATGTTGATTTGTGGAAACGGCTTTTAAAAGCAAAGGAACCGCATACGGTTAATTTTCATTGGGTAAAAGGACATGATGGACATCTGCAAAATGAGAGATGTGATGTACTAGCAACAACTGCTGCAGATGGAGATAACTTAGCAGATGATGTTGTAGAATGATAAAAAGCGGAAGGGACGGAATTTTTATGGCTAATTTAACTCCTATGATGCAGCAATACATGGGAATAAAAAACCAATATAAGGATTGTATCTTATTCTATCGTTTAGGGGACTTTTATGAAATGTTCTTTGAAGATGCAATTACCTGTTCAAAAGAATTAGAGATTACTCTGACTGGTAAGGATTGTGGGCTAGAAGAACGTGCTCCGATGTGTGGTATTCCTTATCATGCAGCCGACGGTTATCTTAGTAAATTAATCAGCAGAGGTTACCGCGTTGCAATCTGTGAACAGGTGGAAGACCCAAAAGCCGCGAAAGGTATTGTAAAAAGAGAAGTAATTCGGATTGTCACTCCAGGAACCAACCTCAATCCGCAGACATTAGATGAAACAAAGAATAATTATTTAATGGGAATATTACATACAACAAATGTATATGGCATTGCATCGGTGGATGTGTCAACCGGTGATTTTTTTGTAACAGAGGTGGATTCGGATCGAAAATTAATTGATGAAATCAATAAATTCAATCCTTCCGAAATCATTTGTAACAGTACGTTTATGGTGAGTGGAATCGATATTGAGGATTTGAAAAATCGTTTGCAAATTACCCTTCTGGAATTAGAACCTTGGTATTTTGATGATGAATTATGTGAAAATGCTTTAAAGAAACATTTCTGTGTAGGAAATTTGTCTGGACTCGGTTTAAAGGATTATACCATTGGTATTATAACTGCAGGAGCTGTTTTGCAGTATTTATTCGAGACACAAAAGAACTCACTGGCGCATCTCACTAGAATCACCCCTTATATTACTAGCAAATATATGTTGTTGGATAGTTCCACAAGGCGTAACCTTGAATTGGTTGAAACACTAAGGGAAAAACAAAAAAGAGGTTCTCTTCTATGGGTTTTAGATAAAACAAAGACAGCTATGGGAGCACGACAATTAAGAAGTATTCTGGAACAGCCATTGATAGATAAAAATGAAATCAATGATAGATTGGATGCTATTGCAGAATTGAATGAAAATGTTATAACCAGAGAAGAAATCAGAGAATATTTGAATTCTATTTATGATTTAGAACGTTTGATCGGCCGAATCAGTTATAAAAGTGCAAATCCCAGAGATTTGATTGCGTTCAAATCTTCTTTATCTATGCTTCCACATATTCAGTATTTAATAAAAAACTTAGTGGGTACCCAGCTGCACATGATTTATTCAGAACTGGACCCTTTAGAGGATATCTTTCGTTTAATTGATGAATCCATTGAGGAAGAGCCTCCAATAGCAGTAAAAGATGGCGGCATTATCAAAGATGGTTTTCATGACGAAGTTGACCGGTTAAGAAAGGCAAAAACGGAAGGTAAAACTTGGCTCGCCGAATTAGAAACCCGTGAAAAAGAGAAAACCGGCATTAAAAATCTTAAAGTAAAATTCAACCGTGTATTTGGGTATTACCTTGAAGTTACCAATTCCTATCAGAACTTGGTACCTGATGAGTGGGTTAGAAAACAAACATTAGCGAATGCTGAACGTTATACAACTTCGGAATTAAAAGAATTAGAAGATGTGATTTTAGGCGCAGAAGATAAGCTTTTCACACTGGAATATAATCTGTTTTGTGAAGTACGTGATCAGATTGCAGGAGAAGTGAGTAGAATCCAGCAAACTGCAAAAGCAATTGCAAAGCTTGATGTATTTACTTCCCTTGGTTTGGTAGCAGAACGAAATAATTTTGTTAGACCGAATATTAATCTCGATGGAATTATTGATATAAAAGACGGCCGCCATCCGGTTGTTGAACGGATGACTTTAAATGATATGTTTGTTGCCAATGATACCTATTTAAATAACAAGGAGAAGCGAGTTTCAATCATTACCGGTCCCAATATGGCTGGAAAATCTACGTATATGCGTCAAACGGCATTGATTGTACTTATGGCTCAGATTGGTAGTTTTGTGCCGGCTTCCTATGCGAATATTGGAATCGTCGATCGAATTTTTACAAGAGTTGGAGCATCGGATGATTTAGCTTCAGGTCAAAGTACCTTTATGGTTGAGATGACGGAGGTTGCTAATATCTTACGGAATGCAACTGGGAACAGTCTTCTGATTTTAGATGAGATTGGTCGGGGAACCAGTACCTTTGATGGTTTAAGCATAGCCTGGGCTGTAGTTGAGCATATCAGTAATCCGAAACTATTAGGTGCAAAAACTTTATTCGCTACACATTATCATGAATTAACCGAACTGGAAGGTAAGATAGAAAGTGTAAATAACTATTGTATCGCCGTGAAGGAAAAAGGAGAAGATATTGTATTCCTACGTAAAATCGTAAAAGGTGGTGCCGATAAGAGTTATGGTATACAGGTAGCAAAATTAGCTGGTGTACCGGACAGTGTATTAAGAAGAGCTAGAGAAATTGTAGATGAACTTAGTGAAAATGATATTGCTGAAAAAACAAAGGCTATAACACAACCTAACATGTTAAAGGTGAAAGAACAACAGATAAAAGATAGTACAGATCCAAAACAATTATCTTTATTCGATTACAATTCTAATGAAGATATTATACTTGAACTTAGGGAACTTAATTTGAATGAAATTACTCCGGTAGATGCATTGAATACGTTGTATAAACTGCAATTGAAGGTGAAAAACCGGTTCTAAGAATCGAGGTTACAATGTCAAAAATTAATGTTTTAGATGATAATACGATTAATCAGATTGCAGCAGGTGAAGTAATCGAGCGTCCAGCTGCAGTTGTAAAAGAATTAGTGGAAAATTCAATCGATGCCGGTGCAAATGCGATTACGGTGGAAATCAAAGAAGGTGGAATTAATTTCATACGGGTTACAGATAATGGTTCAGGAATAGAGGAAGAAGATATAACCTTGCTTTTTTTACGACATTCTACTAGTAAGATAAAGTCTGCCGAAGATTTATTACATGTAGTCAGCCTTGGATTTCGTGGAGAAGCATTGTCCAGCATTGCAGCAATTGCTCAGGTTGAACTGGTATCCAAAACGTCCGATTCCTTCACTGGATTACATTACACGATTGCCGGTGGGGAAGAAATGGGTCTAGAGCATATCGGATGTCCAAATGGAACCACTTTTATCGTCAGGAACCTATTTTATAATACTCCAGCTAGAAGAAAATTTTTAAAATCCCCAGTAACAGAAGCTGGCTATATCAGTGATATAATGGAACGCTTTGCCATCTCACATCCGAACATATCCTTTAAATTTATCAATAATACACAAATCAAGCTCCATACCCCGGGTAATAGTAATTTAAAGGACTGCATCTATCATGTGTATGGAAGAGAAATCGCAACCCATTTGCTGTCCGTTAATGGTAGCAATCCACAGGTTACAATAACAGGCTTTATTGCAAAGCCAATTGTATCCCGTGGTAATCGTAATTATGAGAATTATTTCATCAATGGACGTTATATCCGTAACAGTCTTATTAGTAAGGCAATTGAAGAAGCATATAGATCGTATTCCATGTCTCACCGTTATCCCTTTACTTGTCTAAATATTGGAATAGACACAGAATTAATTGATGTCAATGTTCATCCGGCTAAACTAGAGATTCGATTTAAAAATGGAGAAGAATTATACCAATTGATTTACCATACAGTTCGAACTACATTAGAAGGACGGGAATTAATACCGGAGGTAGCCCTATCGGAAAAAAAGCAGGTTATTCAAACGAAGCAGCATATACCGGAACCCTTTGAAGAAAAACGGAGACAGGAAGCTAATTCTAAAAATATTACAAATGTAGTATCGGTTAATCGATTCAGTAATTTTATTGATAAGAATATAATTGAAGAGAATATTATTGATGGAAAGAAAGAACTTGTAGGAACAACAGAAATTGGAAAATTAAACGAGATGGTTTCTTCTGCAGCGTCTCTGATTAGAGAAAGCGCTGCAAACTATGAAGTGCAAAGGGAGGAATCCGTAAAAAAGGCTGAACCTGTGTTGGTTGAAAAACCAGAACAGTTGTCCTTTATATCAGAAGAAGCCAAGAGTAATCATCGTATTATTGGACAAGTGTTTTCCACGTATTGGATTGTTGAATTTGGAGATAAAATGTTTTTAATCGATCAACATGCTGCACATGAAAAGGTGCTGTATGAAAAAACGATGAAGGCATTAAAGGAGAAACAGCAGAATTCACAACTTTTGGAACCGCCTATTATTTTAACTCTTAGTATGCGTGAAGAAGAAACAGTTAAGAAGTATCACGAAACCCTTAAAAACATTGGTTTTGAAATAGAAGAATTTGGCGGTAAAGAATATGCCGTGCGTGCCGTACCTTCTGACCTGTATGGGCTTACACAAAAGGATATATTAATTGGGCTCATTGACGATTTGGTTGAGGAGGGTTATAATGAAACGTCGGAAATGATTTTAGAGAAAATAGCCTCCATATCCTGTAAGGCTGCCGTGAAAGGTAATCACAATCTGTCCATTGAAGAGGCTAGAGCTTTGATTGATCAACTATTAACGCTAGAGAATCCTTATCATTGTCCCCATGGTCGTCCAACGATTGTATCTATGAGCAAATATGAAATAGAGAAGAAATTTAAACGTATTGTATAAAGGAAGTGCTTTATGAAAAAACCTCTTATTATATTAACAGGCCCTACGGCTGTTGGAAAGACAGAGCTTTCCATTCAATTAGCAAAAGCAATTCATGGAGAAATCATATCAGCAGATTCCATGCAAGTATATAAATATATGAATATTGGAACGGCAAAGATATCTCCAGAAGAAATGGGTGGAGTAAAGCATTATCTAATTGATGAATTTGAACCGGAGGACGATTTTAATGTAGTAAAATTCAAGGAATACGCAAATAAGTATATAGAGGAAATCTATGCAAAAGGCAAAATTCCGATTATTGTGGGTGGAACTGGCTTTTATATTCAGGCAGTACTATATGGAATTGAATTCGAAGAAAACGGAGAAGATTCCTCTTATCGAAAGGAATTAGAGACTCTAGCAAAGGAAAAGGGTCCGGAATATCTACATTCTAGACTAAAAGAAACTGATCCTGCTTCTGCTCTGGCCATTCATGCCAATAATGTAAAGAGAGTGATTCGTGCATTGGAATATTACAAACAAACCGGAAACTTAATTTCAGATCATAATGAAGAGCAGAGGAAAAAGGAATCTCCTTATCAGTTCTGTTATTTTGTCCTTAATAATGATAGAAAAGTTTTGTACGATAGGATAGACCAGAGAGTAGATTCCATGTTGGAGCAAGGGTTAGTTCGTGAGGTTTTGCAACTAAAGAATAAGGGCTATAAGAAAGAACTTGTTTCCATGCAGGGCTTGGGCTATAAAGAAATTATTTCTTATCTGGAAGGTAAGTGTACATTGGAGGAAGCAGTGTATATTATTAAACGGGATACAAGGCATTTTGCAAAACGCCAACTTACCTGGTTTAAGAGAGAAAAGGATGTAATCTGGATTAATAAAAGTGAATATCAAGATAAGGAAGCACTTATTTTGAAAACGATGATTGAGGAATTACAGAAGAAAGGTATTCCAGTAAATTCTGGAAAGGATAATTTATCAAATGAGTAACATAGTAAATGAAATGTATCTAAATTTAAATATAGACGAAAAAATTTTAGAATACTGTAATACTATTGAATATAGCCTGAAAGACCGGTTTGTTGAAATTGATCAAATTGCAGAATACAATCAATTAAAAGTGCTAAAGGCCATGCGAGATAACCGTGTGAGTGACATACATTTTGCTGCGACTACAGGATATGGCTATAATGATTTGGGAAGAGATACTCTTGAGAGTGTATATGCTTCTATTTTTCATGCAGAAACAGCACTTGTCAGACCCCAACTGATGAGCGGTACCCATGCTTTAAATATTGCCCTATCCGGTAATCTTCGTCCAGGAGATGAGATACTGTCCCCTGTAGGTAAACCTTACGATACCTTAGAAGGTGTAATAGGGATCCGAGAAACCAAAGGCTCACTTGCCGAATACGGAATAACTTATGCACAGGTAGACTTATTGCCAAATGGATATTTTAATTATAATGAAATCCAAAATGCCATTCATGAACGAACAAAATTAATAACCATTCAACGTTCCAAAGGATACGCAACAAGACCAACCTTATCGGTGAAAAGAATTGGTGAATTAATTGCTTTTATTAAGAACATCAAGCCGGATGTTATCTGTATGGTAGATAACTGTTATGGTGAATTTGTAGAAATTTTGGAACCAACAGATGTGGGAGCAGATCTATGTGTGGGTTCTCTAATTAAAAACCCAGGTGGAGGGTTGGCTCCAACTGGAGGCTATATTGTAGGAAAAGAAGAGTACGTAGAGAATGCAGCAAATCGTTTATCTGCACCTGGGCTTGGAAAAGAAGTAGGAGCTACTCTTGGTATTAGTAGTTTGCTCTACCAGGGACTTTTTCTTGCACCCCAGGTGGTTTCAGGAGCTATAAAAGGTGCCATATACGCTGCTAATATATACGAAAAGCTGGGCTTTCCCGTTATTCCAAACGGATCAGAAACCCGTTACGATATTATT
Organism: Bacillota bacterium; assembly: GCA_023443225.1. Lineage (GTDB taxonomy): Bacteria > Bacillota > Clostridia > Lachnospirales > Lachnospiraceae > Anaerocolumna. The sequence continues at coordinate 24,291 of JAEZVF010000075.1, read as the reverse complement.
CAGGCGGTAACGTTAGGAAGCGCAGAAGGTGTTATTGCATTCTGTGAGGGAATTCAGACTGCGGCGCCGGTGGACAGTTATGTTACTCCAGAACCATGGGCTATGCCAGGATATCATTCTGAAGTTATTATGGCAGCTGGAACGTTTGTACAAGGTTCCAGCATTGAACTTAGTGCGGATGCCCCCATTGAGCCTCCCTACGCGGTATATTTTCAAGGGGGACTTACCTTTTATCATGCAAAATGTGGTATCTTAATGTCAGTACAGAAATTATACGAAAAAAAGCTGATACGAATAGAGTAAACCAAGGATTTCTAGTAGTTATTTCTTGCTATTTTTGTATACAAATATAAGGAATTATGTTAGAATGAACACTAGAAATTGTTAATTGGAGGAAAATGTTATGTCTCGAGTTGCTGGCAAAAATTCATGGGCATTGTTTCTATTAATACTTACGGGTATTGTTTTAGGAGGATTTATTGGGTATTTAACGAAAGATATCTCCTTTTTATCATGGCTGGATTATGGACAAGAATTTGGCCTTGGTGGAACAAATGGAAACGGGATTGTGCGTTTGAATCTGGGAATCATGATAATCAGCTTCGGCTTAACGATAAAGATTACCATTGCCAGTATTATTGGAGTAATTGCGGCAATAATTATATATCGAAAACTTTAATAATTTATGATACCTGCTGATTTTCTTGGAGAGAGAAATATTAGGAGGGAAATGATGTATAAAAGGTATTGTACTGTAAAGGAACTGCCTGTATCCGAAAGACCTTATGAAAAATGTGAAAAATCTGGCCCCGGTAGTTTGTCCGATGCCGAACTCTTGGCTGTCATTATTCGTACGGGTTCCCAGCGTGAGAGGTCAGTGGATGTAGCTGCAGGAGTTTTAAACTATTCAACATCTCATTCTGGGTTAATTGGTTTGAACTATCTAACCATGGAAGAATTAATGACGGTAAAAGGAATTGGAAAAGTTAAGGCAATACAACTGCTATGTGTTGCAGAATTAACAAAACGCATGGCGAGAGTGACAAATGAGGAGCGACTTCATTTTACGAATCCTGAAACTGTTGCAGAATATTATATGCAAGACATGCGTCACTTTACGATGGAAAAAATCCTTCTAGTTATGTTAGATTCCAAGAGCAAACTTCTAAAAGACATTATCGTATCTTCCGGTACGGTAAACAGTTCTCTTTTATCACCTAGAGAAATCTTCTTGCTTGCATTAAAATACGAAGCGGTCAACATTATACTCCTTCATAATCATCCAAGCGGTGATCCTACGCCGAGCAAAGAAGATATTCAAACCACAAGAAGGATGAGAGAGGCTGGAAATTTAATTGGAATAAAACTTATGGATCATATTATTATTGGAGATAATAAATATATAAGCCTAGGTGAAAAAGGCTATTTATAAAGGTTAAAGGTTTGGAAGGAGACTACCAGAATGGCAGGAAAGATATACGGAATTGATTTTGGGACAAGTATGATTAAAATATATCAAAAAAACAATGGCATCATATTAGACGAAAAAAACATTATTGCAATAGCAAATAGAAAAAAAATGATAGCGGCAGGAGATGAAGCCTTTGAAATGTATGAAAAGGCACCTGCAAATATTTCAGTTTCGTATCCAGTAAAATATGGTGTTATCGCAGATATTGCAAATATGTTGAGTATGTTAAATTATATGCTAAGTAAAATTAAAATAAAGAATAGTAGGTTTTCATCAGCAGAATTTATTGTTGCAACGCCTGCTGATATAACAGAGGTAGAAAAAAGAGCGTTTTTTGATTTGATTGCCAGTTCCAATGCTAAGGCAAAAAATATTAAAATTGTTGATAAGCCAATTGCAGATGCAATCGGTGCAGGTCTTGATATTACAAATGCTAGAGGAGTTATGATTGTTGATATTGGAGCAGATACCACAGAGATTTCCATACTGTCTTTGGGTGGTATTGTTATTAGTAAATTAATTCCGATTGGTGGAAATCGTCTGGATGAATCTATTAAGTCTTATGTAAAAAAGAATTATAATCTGGTAATCGGTGATAAAACTTCAGAATTAATAAAGAAACAATTAGCATCTGCTTACCCAATGGAAGAAAAATGTATGAATGTATATGGGCGTAATGTAGTAACAGGACTGCCGACAGAAGTTGAAATTAGCTCTTCCATGGTTTATAATTCCATTGTAGACTATTTAAATTCTATTATTGATTCCATTAAAATCATATTAGAAAGAACGCCACCAGAGATATCTTCTGATATCATTGATAGCGGAATTTATGTAACTGGTGGTTCTTCTTCCATCGCTGGTCTAAGTGAATTAATAAAAGCAGAAACTGATTTAACAATCAATATATGTGAGAATGCAGCTAATACAGTTGTAAATGGACTTGGCAGAATTATTGAGGATCATAAATTAACATCCCTTGCATATTCATTAAAGCAGACAAATTTTTCAGGCTATTAAAGATTGAGATTTCAGGCTGATTTATCAAGCTGATAAATCAGCTGTCAATTTATTGGGAGGTAATTTTATGAGACGACGGACAAAAATCAATGTAAACCCTAAATATTTACTTATTGTTTGTACTATTTTATGTTTTATTCTAATTCTGGTTTCCTTCCAGTATAAAGAACAGTTAGCACCAGTAAAGACAGCAGTAGGAAATGTAATAGCTCCTATGCAAAAGGGGATTAACTCTGTGGGGCATGCAATATCGGATCAATTTGATAAGTTTACAACGATAAAAGAATTGATGGAAGAAAATGCTATGTTAAAAGAAAAAAACAATACATTATCCTATGAAAATAAAATACTTCTTCAAGATAAATATGAGTTAGACAGGTATCGAGATTTATTCCAATTGGATCAAAAGTATGCTGATTACCCAAAAGTTGCTGCTAGAGTTATTAGCGCTGACCCAAATAACAATTGGTACAATACCTTTTTTATAGACAAAGGTGCCAACGATGGAATTGCAATCGATATGAATGTTATTGCTGGTAATGGATTAGTAGGCATTGTCGAAGAGACAGGTAAAAATTATTCAAAAGTTCGATCAATTATTGATGATTCCTCTTATGTAAGTGGAATGTTTTTAAAAACATCCGATCCTTGTATGGTACATGGGGATTTAAAATTACTAGATTCCGGTGTAATCGGAGTAGAGAATATCAGCAAAGATGCTCAGATTCAGGATGGTTATGAAGTAGTAACCTCACATATTAGTGATAAGTATTTACAAGGTATACTGATTGGATACGTTAGTGATATTAAAATGGATGCTGGTAATTTGACAAAAACAGCTTATTTAACTCCAGTGGTTGATTTTAATCGTTTAGATGAAGTATTAATTATCACAGAACTTAAGAAGCCTTTGGAATAAATTAATTAACATAAGAAAGGCATGAGGGTAAACATAGTGAAGCGATTTATCATTATAACTATTGAGATAATTATATGCTTTTTACTTCAGACCACTGTTTTTCAATGGTTTGCACTTGCAAAAGCAGTTCCTAACCTACTATTAATTCTAACAGTATCCGTTGGACTCATGAGAGGTAGAACCGAAGGTCTTATAGTAGGTTTCTTCTGTGGCCTTTTAGTTGATACTTGTTTTGGCAGTGTAATAGGTTTATATGCATTCATTTATATGATAATAGGGTACTTAAATGGCTATAGTAATAAAATATTTGAAAAAGATGATTTGACTATCCCGATTGTTCTAGTGGGTCTAAGTGAGCTGGTTTATTTCTTGTTATATTATGTTTTTAAATATTTATTACTTGGAGAATTAAATATTTTATATTATTTTATAAGACTTGGATTACCGGAGACTATATACACTGTGGTTGTTTCAATTCTGATGTATAAGTTATTAACTACGATAAATACACGTATTGACAGGAGTAAGGAAAAGGAGGTGTAGTACGTTGTTCGACGTCATCCTAGATAAATTAAAACAAGTATTATCCTCTAGATTGCTGCCTATAGCAATTGTATTTATGGCCCTCTTTGGTGCCTTAATTAGCAGGATATTTACGTTGCAAATTGTGGAAGGGGAAACTCATTCGGAAGCAGCCTCTTTGAAATATACAAAAACTAGAGAAATTAAAGCTACAAGAGGAAACATCTATGACAGAAAGGGTGTTTTATTGGCATATAATAAACTGACCTATTCTGTAGTATTAGAAGAAAGTCCTAGTTTAGAAAAAAATGAACAAAAAAATGCAATGCTTTATAATCTAATTCAAATTTTGGAAGATTATGATAATGAGATTGAAACAGAGTTTGGAATCTCTTTAGATAAAAATGGTAACCTTTATTTCAACGAAAAAGATGAAAAGGCTATCAATAGATTTAAAAAAAATGCATATGCAAAACGTTCTGTTGAAGAATTAGACGAAGAGCAGAAAAATGCTACTGCAGAGGAAGTTTTTGAATACTTAAGACATGGTTCAAGTATTTACTCCCCGATGTTTAATATATCAGATGATTATTCCTTAGAGGATGCATTGAAAATAATGCAACTTCGATATGCCATTTATACCAATTATCCAAAATATAATCAGATTATCATATCCTCTAACGTAAATGATGAAACAGTAGCTGCTATTTATGAGAATAGTAGAATTTTACCTGGTGTAGACATTAAACAACAAACCTATCGAGTTTATAACGATAGTCTGTATAATTCTCACATTCTGGGATATACTGGTCTAATTGGTGAAGCTGAACTGGAGGCTCATCAAGGCGATGCCTTTAATTATAATAATTCAGATGTAATTGGAAAATTAGGGATTGAAAAGGTGTATGAGTCCGATCTTGCTGGTACGAAAGGTACGGAAGAAATATCCGTGAATGAGTCAGGAAAGTTTTTGCAAGTCCTAAATAGAACAGAACCCATCGCTGGTAAAGACATATACTTAACTATAGACAGTGCATTAAATAAAGCTTATTATCATATTATTGAGAAGAATCTAGCAGGAATACTATTGTCAAAAATCAATAATAGTATGGATGATGGAACACGTGGAGAATCTTCGAAAAATATTAAAATACCTATTTATGATGTTTATTTTGCTTTAATTAATAACAATGTAATTAATATTAAATCATTTCAGGAAGATGATGCAACTGGACTTGAAAAACAGGTATACCAAAAGTATCAAGACAAAGAAAAAGAGGTATTGAAAGAACTTGATCATTTATTAGCATTAGATTGTGTCACAGTAAACAGTGATGCTTCAGAAGAAATGCAGGAGTACTTAAACTATATATATTCCTTGTTAAACAATAGATTTATTAATGATAAAGAAAATAAGTACTATTTGTTTACAACAGAAGTAGATAAAAACGACAGTAATTATATCGCTTATCATAACAACAAACTAAGCTTAAGTAAATTTTTACAATATGCATTATCGAAAAACTGGATTGATTTGACCGAATTAAACATTGGATCAGAGTATTATAGCACCGATGAATTATATGCGAAACTATTAGAATATATAAAGAATATGCTAGTGGATGACAGCACTTTTAATAAAAAAGTATATAATAATTTGGTATATTCGTATAAGTTATCTGGAACTGAAATTTGTCTTTTATTATTTGACCAAGGTGTGTTAAAATATAATAAGCAAGATGTTACAGGATTAGAAAATGGTTCCATATCCGCTTATTCCTTTATCACCGATAAAATCAGAAACTTGGAGATAACACCAGCACAACTGGCATTAGATCCTTGTAGTGCATCTGTTGTTGTGACCGATGTAAAAACTGGTGATGTAATTGCCATGGTTTCCTATCCTAGTTATGATAATAACTTGTTTGCAAATAAGATTGATTCTAACTATTATAATAAATTGTATAATGATTTATCCTTACCTATGATTAATCGTCCTGCGAAACAGAAAACAGCTCCTGGTTCTACCTTTAAAATGTTGACAGCCGCTGCAGGTCTAGAAGAAGGGGTAATTAAACCAGGTGAGACCATAAGAGATGAAGTAGTTTTTCATAAGTCAGATCCGCCTCCATCTTGTTGGTCAAAGACCAGCCATGGTGCGGTTGATGTATCTGGTGCATTGGAGGTATCCTGTAATTATTTCTTTTATGAAACAAGCTGGCGTTTAGGGCAAGATTCATCCGGAGTTAATCGTGACCAAATTGGTTTGGAGAAACTTGCAAAATATGCAAAAATACTTGGCTTAGATCGTAAGTCAGGTATTGAAATAGACGAAGCAGAACCAGAAGTATCCGATGAAGGTTCTATCCGTTCTGCCATTGGTCAGGGAACGAATAACTATACGCCTGTTCAACTTGCCCGTTATGTTACTACTGTAGCTAGCAGTGGAAACTGTTTTGAATTAACCTTAATTGATAAAATTATGGATAAAGACGGTGAAAAGGAACCCGTATCTACAAAAATTACTGAGATATCAGATTCTACCTGGAATTTAATACATGATGGGATGTATAGAGTGGTTAATAACAGTAGGAGTTCTACATCGAGATTGTTTAAAAACTACCCTATTGAAATTGCAGGAAAAACCGGTACTGCGCAGCAAAGCTATTATCATGGAAACCATGCATTATTTGTATCCTATGCTCCTTATAAGAATCCTGAAATAGCAGTTAGTGTAGTTATTCCAAACGGTTATGCTTCCAGTAATGCAGTTGAACTTAGTCGTGATGTTTACAGTTATTATTTTAATTTACCAAATAAAGAAGATTTGGTTAAGGGTCCGGCGGAATTACCGGAATCAGAATCATCAGCATTTTCTGATTAAGAAATATATTTACTATTTTGAAACCAGGAGGTTTGAATGGATACTTCAGTTATAATTAAAGGTAATAAATATGGTATCGTAGTTGTATTAGATGCAGCTATGAAATTTGAAGAATTAAAAGAGAAAATAGCTGATAAATTCCGTGATTCTTCTAAGTTCTTTGAAAAAGCTCAAATGGCAATCAGTTTTGAAGGTCGAAAGTTGACAAATGAAGAGCAACGGGAAATATTAGATATCATTGCAGCAGAAACTGAACTTCATGTGGTTTGTATCGTTGACAATGATAAAGAAAAAGAAGCTGCATTTAAAAAAACATTGGATGAAAAACTGATGGAACTTTCCAACACAACCGGACAGTTTTACAAAGGAAATTTACGGTCTGGGCAGGTATTGGAATCTGAAACCAGTATTATTATTATAGGAGATGTGAACCCTGGTGCACGTATTGTTTCCAAAGGCAATATCATCGTACTTGGAGCTTTGAAAGGCACAGTGTTTGCAGGTGCCAACGGCAATGAGAATTCCTTTGTGGTGGCACTTGATATGAATCCTGGACAGATACGTATCGCGGATTCGATTGCCAGGTCGCCTGATAAACCGGTGAAAACATCTGTCAAAGAAGCGAAAATCGCTTTTTTAGAAGATGGCAATATCTATATAGAACCATTAAGTAAAGACGTTCTTAATGATATTAATTTATAATAATAAATGTTTGGAGGAAGAATTAGAATGGGCGAAGTAATCGTAGTAACGTCTGGTAAAGGCGGTGTAGGTAAGACAACCTCAACAGCAAATATAGGTACAGGGTTGGCAAAGTTAGATAAAAAGGTTGTATTAATAGATACTGATATAGGCTTAAGAAACCTTGATGTTGTAATGGGATTGGAAAATCGTATTGTTTATAATCTTGTTGATGTAATTGAAGGAAATTGCAGAATTAAGCAAGCATTAATTAAAGATAAGAGATTCCCTAATTTATACTTATTACCGTCCGCACAAACCAGAGATAAATCTTCGGTATCTCCGGAACAGATGAAAAAGTTGGCAGATGAATTAAGAGAAGAATTTGATTACATATTAATGGACTGTCCTGCCGGTATTGAACAAGGATTTCAAAACGCAATTGCTGGTGCAGACAGGGCATTAGTAGTTACTACTCCGGAAGTATCTGCAGTTAGAGATGCAGACCGTATCATTGGACTTCTGGAAGCAAATGAGATGAAACAAACCCAGTTAATTGTCAATAGATTAAGAAATGATATGGTAAAACGCGGCGATATGATGTCAAGTGATGATGTTGTAGAGATTCTTGCAGTTGATTTGGTTGGAGTAGTGCCAGACGATGAAAACATTGTTATATCAACCAATCAAGGTGAACCATTGGTTGGATCAGACACTTTAGCCGGACAAGCTTATATGAATATTTGCCGTAGAATAATCGGGGAAGAGGTTCCATTATTAGACTTAAATGGAAAACAAGGTTTGTTAAGCAGACTTGCAAGTTTACTGAAGAAAAATTAATTAAAGGAGGGTAATGCAATGGGTCTTGCAGATTTTTTTAAGAAAAAAGCATCTAGTAATGTCGCAAAAGACAGACTGAAATTAGTATTAATTTCTGACCGGGCTGGCTGTTCTCCTGAAATTTTAGAACAAATTAAAAATGATATTATAGGAGTTATATCCAGATACATTGAAATTGATTTGGATGGTCTAGATATTAACATAACACAAACAGAGTCTGAAGGTAATAACGGTACAGTTCCAGCGCTTTTTGCGAATATACCGATTAAAAACATGAAGAACTCAAAAAAGTAAGGATGAACCTACATGTTTCAATTTAAGAAATATGATTTTAAACATTATAATGTATCATTAGTATTAATTGTTTTGACTCTGAGTTGTATTGGTGCATTTTTGATTCGCTTGGTACAGCAGGAAGGCGAAAGATTATTTACAAAACAAATTTTTGGTATTGTAGTTGGCATGTTTATATTACTATTTGTGTCAATTGTTGATTACCATTTTATTTGTGAGTTTTATATTGTGCTTTATATCATTAATTTTCTATTATTATTGGCGGTACGTTTAGTTGGTGTCGAGTTAAACAATTCCAGAAGATGGCTTGACTTAAAATTCACGACGATACAGCCATCGGATTTTAGTAAAGTTATTATGATATTAGTTTTAGCAAAATTATTTACCATATTCCGTGAAAAGATGGATAAATTACATGTACTTTTAATAACGGGATTTTTAATGGCGGTACCAACATTCTTAATCTTGATACAGACAAATTTATCAACCAGCCTTGTTATGATGTTTATATTTGCTGTGATGATATTTGCTGCTGGCTTAAGTTATAAGATAATTTTGCCCATACTGATTATTGGAATACCTGCAGTCTTTGGGTTGTTTTGGTATGTACAGCAGGATTATCAGGTTATTTTGACACAATATCAACAGAACCGTGTAATGATTTTTTTACATCCGGAACTTGATACAACTGCAAATTTGTTATATCAACAGGATAATTCCATTCAGGTTATTGGTTCTGGAAAGTTAACAGGAAAACTTTTGACCGAAGGAGTAGAATCCATCCAAAGTGATACCTTTGTTCCTATATCGGAAAGTGATTTTATCTTTTCCGTAATAGGAGAAGCATTGGGATTCGTCGGAGCATGTATTATTATACTTTTATTTGCTATACTAATATTTAAATGTGTAATGATTGCTCGTAACGCGTCTGATTATATGGGAATGCTAATCGCAATTGGTGTTGCATCGATGCTTATGTTTCAAGTATTCGTTAATATTGGTGTGGCAACAAGTCTACTACCAAATACCGGATTACCGTTGCCATTTGTAAGCTATGGACTGAGTTCCTTAACAAGCTGTATGATATCTATTGGGTTAATCATTAATATAAGTTTACAACGAAAAAAGAGAAGGGGGTAATACGATAAATGAATATTGGTATGATTGCACACGATGCGAAGAAGAAATTAATGCAGAACTTTTGCATTGCTTATCGAGGTATATTGAATAAAAATGAACTGTATGCAACCGGAACTACCGGAAGATTAATTGAAGAAGTAACGAATCTGAATGTGCATAAGTATCTTGCCGGACATCTAGGTGGAGAACAACAAATGGGTGCTCAAATTGAGCATAATGAAATTGATTTAGTTATATTTTTAAGAGATCCACTTACACCAAAATCCCACGAGCCAGATGTAAATAATGTTGTTCAGTTATGTGATACACATAATATTCCGTTAGCTACAAACCTTGCGACTGCAGAATTACTAATTAAGGCACTTGATCGCGGTGATATGGATTGGCGAGAATTGTATAGATCTTAATGAAGTATATTTGACTGGAATATGCATTAGGAAAGGCTTTTGTATGAAGAAAAAGTTGTTATGTATAACAATATCCCTTATATTGTTGACTGGATGTTCTAATTCGTCTGATGTATTACTATCTTATTCCGGAAGTATGAATCAGACTAATTATGACATCGAAAATGTATATAGTACCGAAGTGGCTGATTATTTTGCAGAGGATTTAACTATTATTCCTGATGAACTAAATCATATGGTAGAGGAAAGTATCTCTGCAACATCTGGTTTGGTTATTAATAAGACGGATAATATAGCAATCTATGCAAACAATGTATATGAGCGTATGTATCCTGCAAGTTTAACTAAATTATTAACTGCTTTGGTAGTATTAAATAAAGCTGATTTAACAGATACGGTAACCATAAGCTATGATGCATCCCACATTACTGAAAGCGGGGCTAAGCTCTGTGGATTTAAAGAAGGAGATAAGGTTTCTATGAACACTCTCCTTAATTTGTTACTCCTTTATTCAGGGAATGATGCTGGTATTGCCATTGCTGAACATGTTGGAGGCTCAGTTGAAGAATTTGCAGAGTTAATGAATGAGGCAGCTTTCAGTTTAGGAGCAGTACACTCTAATTTTGTAAATCCACATGGTCTTCATGATGATAATCAATATACAACTTCTTATGATTTGTATTTAATTTTTAATGAGTTACTTGAGCATGAAGAATTTGTTTCCATTATTAACCAGTCGAGTTTTAATGCAACTTATGAAAGCTCAACCGGTGAAACTGTTATAAAAGAGTTTGCAACAACCAATCGTTATCTGAAAGGTACGGAAGAAGCTCCAGAAGGAATTACAGTAATTGGCGGCAAAACAGGTACTACATCGAAAGCTGGGAACTGCTTAATTCTATACAGTGAAAATATTGAAAATAAATCTTATATTACATTGTTATTACAAGCAGATAGTGGAAATAATCTCTACAAACAAATGACTCATTTATTAGGAAAAATAGATTGAACTATTTCATAATTATGGTTGTTTTTTAGGAGTAGTTATACTATAATTATTTTATATTAATAATCTTATAAACATAGGATAAGTGGTCTTATAACTTATCGATGTTTATGCATATCTACATATCACTCATAATTTGCACATCTTAAGGAGGAGATTACAATGATACAGATTATTGCAGGCGAAAAGGGAAAAGGGAAAACCAAAATCCTGATTGAAAAGGCCAATATGGCAGTAAAGGAAGCGAAAGGCAGTATTATTTATCTTGATAAGAGCAACAAGCATATGTATGAACTGAGTAATAAGATTAGATTAATTAATGTTAAGGATTATTATATTGATAATTATAACGAATTCATAGGTTTTATCAGCGGACTTGTTTCAGGGGATCACGATCTTGAAGCAATTTACTTAGACAGCTTCTTAAAAATCGCAAATACTGACGCTGCCAATGTTGAAATTATTTTTAAGAAATTAGAAATTTTATCAAAGGAATTTAATGTAGATTTTGTAATTAGTGTTTCACTTGATGAAAAAGACATTTCAGATTCAGCAAAGAATTATATCATTGTATCTCTCTAAATAATATATAAAGATGTACTATAAATAACGAGAATTAAGGGGCTTTTGCAAAATAGATGAGTAATCATCTATGTAGCAAGGGCTTCTTTTTTCCTAAAAAGATTAAAGGCAGGTTCCCGAAAGAACCTGCCTTTATGGTATAATTAAATATGCGATTAAATAATTACACTAATAAGAATTATACATTGAATTCTAATGTTTATCAATTAAAACTTCCATTAGAATTAGATGGACTTGTACCAGAAGATGATTCTGTCAGATTACTAAGCCAAGTATTGGAGGAATTAGATTACACAAAGTTGTATCAGGCTTACTCTACCAAGGGTAGAAATCCAGTAATTGACCCAAAGACCATGTTCAAGGTACTTGTGTATGCTTATTCACAAGACCGTTTTAGTTCCCATCAAATTGAAACTTCCTGTCTCAGAGATATCAACTTCATGTGGCTCTTGGCTGGTCAAAAAGCTCCTGACCACTCTACGATTGCTAGGTTTCGTCAAAAATATTTGGCGGATTGCATCGAAGATCTCTTTTATCAACTTGTCAAGTTGTTACATACTTTAGATGAGGTTCCTCTAAATCATGTCTTTATTGATGGAACCAAAATCGAGGCAAATGCGAATAAATACACGTTTGTATGGAAAAAGGTTGTCTGCAAAAATGAAGCAAAGATGCATGACAAGATAACGGATTTATTTCATGCAGTAAGTCAATCCTATCTTACTAGCCTCGTGTTTTCTAAGGAAGATGCCATCAATTCGATGACGGAACTAAAGCACTTTTTAGAAGAAAAAATACAGGAAAAAGGAATTGTGTTTGTACATGGAATTGGGAAAAGGAAAACACAATTACAAAGATGGATGGAGCAGCTTTCTGAGTTTATCAATCGTCAATCATTCTATTCTTACAGTCATTCACAATTCAACGAGCGTAATAGCTATTCAAAAACAGATCCAGATGCTACTTTTATGCACATGAAAGAAGACCATATGAGAAACTCTCAATTAAAACCAGGATATAATGTACAAATCGGGGTGGAAAGCGAATACATCGTAGGGATCGGGGTCTATTCAGACCGTACTGATTATGGAACGTTAATACCAATGCTTGAGACGATGGAAAAGGGAATTGGCACACGATATGAAACGGTTGTAGCAGATTCTGGATATGAAAGCGAATCAAACTATTGTTGGTTAGAATCAAAAAAAATCAATCCATATATTAAACCACAGACCTATGAACAATGGAAAAAGAAAAGTTTTAAAAAAGATGTCAGCAAGCGTGAAAACATGAAATATATCGAAGAAGCAGACATGTATATCTGCGCAAATGACCGATGTTTACATGCGGTTGGCATAAGACGAAAGAAATCGAATTCAGGTTATGTAGCCGTTCAAACACTTTATGAATGCGAAGATTGCAGCAATTGTCGTTACTCTTTAAAATGCAAGAGAAGCGATAAAGAAAAAAGAATTCAAGTATCCAAGAAACTAATTGAAAAAAGGAATGTATCCTACCAAAACATCATCAGTGAACAAGGAACCAAGCTAAGAATGAATCGTTCAATCCAAGTGGAGGGAGCATTTGGAGTCTTAAAATATGATCATGGTTTTGCAAGATTTTTAACTCGAGGAAAAAACAAGGTGAAAACTGAGTTTATTTTGCTTAGTTTAGGCTATAACGTAAACAAACTACATAATAAAATTCAAAATGAGCGATGTAGAAACCATTTGTTCGATATGAAAAGACTAGCGTAAGCACAGAAAAATCAATATGCTTTATTAAAGTACGCCAAAAAGCTGAAAAAGGGGAAAATCACAAAAGAAAAATAAGAGTAAACGGCAATAAACGGCAAAACAAAAGGAGGCTCGCTCCATAGCTAAAAATTAGCTATTTTGCGACGCCCCCTCTTTTTTTTATATCCATCCTATTAATCGTTACGTAATCTTCCGAAGTAACTTAAGGCATATAAACCAGCAATACCAACTACGGAATAAATAACTCTTGATAAGAAGGACATATCTCCAAAAATAGCTTTGACTAGATCAAATCCAAAAAATCCAATTAAGCCCCAGTTGATTGCCCCGATAATTACGAAAATCAATGCAATATAATCTACTGTTTTCAATTGATTACCTCCTTTTTATGCATTAATTATGATTGCCCTTTTTTATACTAATTATTCCTATTATTAATATTTATAATATTTATTCTGAAAAAAGCAAATAGGGCTTTTATTATTTCAAAATAATAAGTATAATAGAACTGGTATGGAAAGGAGGATGCAAATTTGGGTTCAAGAAATAAAGTTGCGAGATTCCGAAAACGCAAGAACATTAATATTGGTGTTATTGTGTTTCTTATCATATTTGTTTATGTGTTTATCTGTGTATATATGTATTTTACAAAAGATCACTTATCAATTTATGAAGTGAAACAAGGGGTTACATCAGATGATAATATCTTTACCGGCCTAGTCATACGTGATGAGCAAGTAATATATTCAAATACAGCCGGCTATGTTAATTATTATCATAAAGATGGAGATAGAATCGCTAAAAACTCAATTGTATACTCGATTGATGAGAGTAAATATACCTATGATCAAATCAGCAACAGTGAAGGATTAGAGAAATTAACGACGGATAATATTAAAGAACTAAAAAAAGAAATTTACACCTTTCAGAAGGCATATAATGATAATGATTTTTCCAGAGTATATGATTATAAGTATAATTTAGAGAATATAATTATGGAAATAGCGAATAATAATATGCTTAGTAACCTTCAGGATGTCTTAAAAACAAACGGGACAAGCAGTACCTTTAAAGTTATCAAATCGAAAGACAGCGGTATCATTACATATAGTGTAGATGGTCTGGAGGGTGTTACTCCAGAAATGGTTACAAAAGATGATTTTGATTTAAATGAATATAAAAAAACTCAATTGCGTACGATGGACATAGTTGAGTCTAACAGTCCGATTTATAAAATAGTAAAAAGTGAAAATTGGAATATGATTTTACCTTTAAATGAAAGTCAGTATGCTAAGTTATTAAAAAAAGAGAGTGTACGCATAACTATAAAAGAAGATGGATTGACCACGGATGCTTCTGTATCTGTGTTTAAAAAGGGTAAGTTATATTTTGCAACTTTAAGTTTGGATAAGTATATGATTAATTATCTAAATGATCGTTATCTCACAATAGAATTAGCAATTAATTCGGCAGAAGGTTTGAAAATTCCAGTATCATCAATTGTTTCAAAGGAATTTTATATGATACCGCTAAATTATTTTTCAGTGGGTGGTGACAGTAACAGTACTGGACTTAATATGGTGACCTATACAAAGAATGGAGATGTGGATTATACCTTTATACCAGTAGATATCTATTATAGCGATGAAACTCATGGCTATGTAGATGCCAGATTGTTTGAATCCGGTACTTTTATACATTCGGAGGAATCTGGAGAACGCTATCAAGTGATTAAAACGAAATCTTTCGATGGAGTATTCAATGTGAATAAAGGGTATGCTATTTTCCGACGTATCGAAGTACTATATGAAAATGAAGAATATTGTATTGTAAAAGATGATACCAAATATGGATTATCCGTCTATGATCACATAGCCCTAGATGGAAAAACAGCAGTCGAACAGGCTATTATTTATTAAACTTTGAAAGGAAGCGTTAAGATTGATTCAAGAAAATTTAAACATAGTGGAACAAAAAATAAACGACGCATGCAAAAGAGCAGGGCGTTTACGAGAAGAAGTAACCTTGATAGCGGTAAGTAAAACCAAACCGGTTACAATGCTAAAAGAAGTTTTAGATACTGGAATTCTTGATTTTGGTGAAAACAAAGTTCAGGAATTGACCTTGAAATATGATCAGCTAACTACAGATATCCGTTGGCATTTAATCGGACATTTACAAACAAATAAGGTAAAATATATTGTTGATAAGGTAGAATTGATACACTCTGTAGATTCTTATAAATTAGCAGAACAAATCGAAAAGGAAGCAGCAAAACATAATTTAATTAGTAATATACTTATTGAAGTTAATATAGCGAAGGAAGATAGTAAATTTGGCCTAATGGAAGAGGATGTGCTACCATTAATTCTAAAAATAGCCAAATTGAAACATGTTTGTATCAAGGGACTCATGACAATTGCGCCTTTTGTAGAGAATCCAGAGAAAAATAGGGAGCATTTTAGAAAATTGCGACAATTAAACATTGACATAAAATCAAAAAACATTGATAATGTTAGTATGGATATACTATCAATGGGAATGACTGGTGATTATGAGGTTGCAATTGAAGAAGGTGCTACTATGATCCGAGTTGGCACTGGCATATTTGGTGAAAGAAATTATAGTTTATAGCCAGTAATTTTATTACAGAAATATATATGGATAGGAGATCGATATATGGCTAATATATTTAAAAACATACTAGATTCATTAAAACTGACTGAAGATGATGATTATGATGATTACATCAATGAAGAAGAAGAAAAAGAATTAAGACGGGCGGAACGAATGGAGCGAAAAGCTGCAAAACAGCAATCAAAGCGTTCATTTGAATCGGAAGAATCGTTATCCTCATTAGCTTCCGCTCTCCAAGAACCAAAGAAAGAAAGGGTAACCAGGATGGACCGAACAACGAATAATAAAGTTGTGCCTATCCGTACTACACCAAAAGGTTTTGAGGTCTGTATCATGAAACCAACCAGTTTTGAAGATTCACAGGATATTTGTGATATGCTGTTATCCGGACGTGCTGCGGTAATTAATCTGGAAGGATTTGATGTTGATGTAGCACAAAGGATTATGGATTTTATTTCGGGTTCTGTTTATGCCATGAATGGTAAATTACATCAGATTTCAAGTTATATATTTATCATTTCTCCTGACACGGTTGATATATCTGGTGATTATCTTGACCTACTTCAAAGTGATGGGTTTGAGGTACCAACATTAAATAAGGAATTTTGATGCTCATGACTAGTTTAATTTATTATACACTTTATATTTTTTTTGTTGTACTGGAGATGATTCTATTCCTTTATATTTTGACATCCTGGTTTCCGATTAATAATCGATTTAAGAATTTGTTGATTACCTTAATGGCTCCTGTGTTGGATCCTGTCCGGTATTTATTAAAACATTCTATATTTAATACGCCTACTGCGGATATATCTCCAATCATAGGATTAGTGATTATATCATTTCTACAACAGTTTTTTTACACTTTAAAATAATTTGTGTATTTTTGAGAATTGCCGTGGGCAATTTGCCGTTGGCAATTACAGAGGAAGTTCTAGTGGAAATTGCCTAGGAGATTACTATGAATCAAGATAAAGAAGTACAGCAGCTAAAAAAACGCTTACTTGAATTAGCAAGAGCTGCTGATAATAAAGGTATTTGTACCTACTCCGACTTTTTAACGCTACATGATATTTCAGTTTTTTATAGTTTAAAATCAGAATTACCCTCAACTAAATATGACCTTTTCGGAGGCTATGAATCTGCTGAAAGAAAAGTATTATGCTTTTACGGAGAGGAATCTGTAAAAGCTTTTTCCAATTACATTACCTGTGTTCGTATCCTACCTTTAAATAAGAAGTTCAGTGATGATTTAAATCATCGTGATTTTCTGGGAGCAATTATAAACTTAGGTATTGATCGCTGTAAGCTTGGTGATATTCTTGTAAAGGAAAAGGTAGGTTATGTGTTTTGCGAAACCGTAATCAGTTCCTTTATCTGTGATAATTTAGTGAAGGTAAAACATACGAATATTCGTTGTGAGATTTGTGATGAAGCTCCAGAAATAAAACCTGATTTTCAGGAAATTAAAGGTACTGTAGCATCCGCAAGGTTGGATGCTGTGATTGCTCTAGCTTTTCATTCTTCCAGAAGCAGTATTTTAGGATTAATTTCAGGTGGCAAGGTCTATGTAGATGGTAGACTTATCGAATCAAATAGCTTTCTACTTAAGGAAAATCAGACTGTATCAGTACGTGGATACGGTAAATTTATATATCAGGGTTTACAGAAGCAGAATAAAAAAGGAAGATACTATGTAACCTTATTAAAATACATTTAATAATTATAAAAATATATTAGGAGGAAAACATATGATTACACCAATTGAATTACAAAGTAAAACCTTTAAAACAGGAATTGGATATGATAAAAAAGAAGTAGAAAGTTTCTTAAGTAGTTTATTAAATGATTTTGAAACACTATATAAAGATAACATGGAATTAAATGATAAGCTAAATGTATTAACGGATGGAATTAACTATTATAAAGAGATTGAAAAAACCCTGCAAAAAGCACTCGTTCTTGCAGAGAAAACTGCAGAGGATACTAAAGCAGCAGCAACAAAGCAAGCTAGAGCGATTGAAGAAGAAGCTAGAACAAAAGCACAATTAATTGTAGCGGATGCCTACAATGAACTGCAGCGGTTACAGCTTCAGATCAAACAGCTTGTTATGCAATATGATTCCTACAAAGCTCAATTTAAACATTTGGCAGCCGCACAATGTGAATTCTTAGATAGTGAAAGCTTTCAAATACATATGCCAGTCTTTGATACAAGAGACATCACGGACTCCTTTGAAACTAATAATAATTCCACAGAATTTGGTAAACAGAATATGAATTCTGTTCAAGTGGAAGAAGCGCAAGGACAGGATGATCAAACAGAAGAAGATTTTGAATTCTATAATTTAAATGAGGATGAGTAATATTAATGAATAATACGATAACGGTAAAATCGAATAACAAACCTATTTATGATATCATTTTAGAATATAATTACCACAAGTTAGGTGAAGAACTTCTTAAATTAAATGCGAAAGAGAAAAAGATTTGTATTGTATCAGATACAAATGTTGGTAAAATCTATTTAGATAATTTAAAAGAATATGTGAAAGAGCATTGTAATATAGTAGAAACTTTTGTGTTTCCTGCTGGGGAATTAAGCAAGAATTTAGAAACTGTTAATTCTTTGTATGAACATCTCATCAAAGCGAATTTTGACCGTAAAGACCTATTAATTGCTTTAGGTGGAGGTGTAGTTGGGGACTTAACCGGTTACGCTGCTGCGACCTATTTGCGTGGCATTTCTTTTATCCAAATGCCTACATCGCTTTTAGCAATGGTAGATAGTAGTATCGGCGGTAAAACTGGCGTTGATTATCATGCATATAAAAACATGATAGGTGCCTTCCATCAACCTGAATTAGTTTATATGAATTTAAGTACCTTAACTTCTTTGAGTGATAGACAATACTATTCTGGATTTGGGGAAATTATTAAGCATGGCTTAATCAAGGATGCAAACTATTATGAGTGGCTAAAAGAACATGCGGATTTAATAAAATCAAAGGATATAAAAACGCTGCAACAAATGATCTATCGGAGCTGTCAGATAAAGCAATATGTCGTAGAAAATGATCCCAAAGAATTAGGAGAAAGAGCTTTGCTCAATTTTGGACATACCATTGGTCATGCGATTGAGAAACTAATGGACTTTAAACTGTTACATGGGGAATGCGTTGCCGTTGGAATGGTTGCAGCCGCTTATATTTCTTATAAACGGGGGTCTATAACGAAAGAACAGTTGGAAGATATCGTTTCCATGATGAAAGACTTTGCATTACCAGTTTCTGTTTCTGATTTGTCATCTGATGAGATTCAAAAAATCATGCTTCACGATAAAAAAATGGAGTCTGGAACATTAAAATTCATTCTTCTATCAGAAATTGGACAAGCTGTAATTGACACAACCGTTACAAAAGAAGAAATATCAGAATCCATTCAGTACATTCTGAATTAAATAATCGGAGGCTTTATGAAAAAGATTCTTCACTTTTTATTATTAATTATATTAATAGGACTGGACCAGTATACAAAATATTTTGCAGTCATAGTGTTAAAAGACAAGGAAGCCATACAAATTATACCTAAGGTATTGCAATTATATTATCATGAGAATACAGGGGCTGTATGGGGGATTATGAGTGGCAAGGTTAGTTTTCTTATTATTATAACTACAATTATTATGGTTGGTATGATTGCGTTATATTTTAAGATTCCACAGGCAAAACGTTATAATTTTCTACGGATTTTAATTGTATTTGTTGCAGCCGGAGCAATTGGAAATCTGATTGACAGATGTATGCGTCAATATGTTGTTGATTTTATTTATTTCGAATTGATTAATTTCCCAATATTCAATGTAGCAGATATTTATGTAACCGTTTCCGCTATTACTCTTGTTCTATTGAGTATTTTTTATTATAAGGACGAGGATTTTGATTTCTTATCTAAGAAAGATGCAAAGAAAGATGTTAACCAGAATGAATGAAGAAGTAATTGAGTTGATCGTAACAGAGGAAAACAGCGGCATCCGGATAGATAAATATATTGCAGAAAATCAGGATGAGCTAACTAGAAGCTATATACAAAAATTGATACAAGACGGAAATATAGTAGTAGATAATCGCCCTGTTAAAGCTAATTATAAAGTTTCTACTGCTGAGTGCGTATCCATTACCTTGCCTCCGCCAATTGACCTTGCTATTGAACCAGAAGACATCCCTTTGGATATTATTTATGAAGATAAGGATATTATTATTATTAATAAGGCAAAAGGAATGGTAGTTCATCCAGCCGCAGGACATTATACCGGTACGATAGTGAATGCACTGCTTTATCATTGTAAAGGGGAATTATCTGGTATCAACGGAGTTATGCGTCCAGGAATTGTACACCGTATTGATATGAATACAACTGGTGTCATTGTAGTTTGTAAAAATGACAGATCACATTTATCAATTGCAGAACAACTGAAAGTTCATTCCATTACTAGAAGATACAATGCCATTGTATATCAACCATTTAAAACAGAGTCGGGATGTGTAAATGCACCGATTGGACGTCATCCAATTGACCGAAAGAAAATGGCGATTAACAATAAAAATGGTAAGGAAGCAATCACAAATTATAAAATTCTTGAGAATTTGGGAAATAAGTATGCTCATATAGAATGTTCTTTGCAGACAGGGAGAACTCATCAAATCAGGGTTCATATGGCAAGTATTCATCATCCTTTGTTGGGCGATGATGTTTATGGTCCTACTAAAGATCCTTTTCATTTAGAAGGTCAGGCTTTACATGCGCGAATCCTTGGATTTCTACATCCGACGACAAAGGAATATATGGAATTTGAAGCACCTCTGCCGGATTATTTTACTACACTTCTGAAAAAATTGAGATAAAAAATGTAATTTCAATCTGCAATTGCAATTGAGATTGTGCAAAAGGAGTATTAAAGGTGAAAAGGAAATTATTTGATAAATTATCAGACTGGAAACATTCATCACATAGAAAACCTATATTATTAACTGGGGGCCGTGGAGTAGGAAAAACCTATCTGGCTTATGATTTTGCAAAAGCATTTTATTCAAATGTTATTTATCTCAATTTCGAAAGAGAACCTATACTAATTGATCTTTTTCAAGCAAACAAAAATATTTCTATGAAAGAGATTCTAAAAAACAAGATTTCTATGAAAGAAACTTTGGAACCAGTTTTATTAATTCTGGATGAGATTACGGCCTATCCGGATCTTAAAGACTTAAGCAAAAGAATTAATGAAGTAATAGATACTCATGATATTATACTTATTTCCAGTAATATAAGAAGCTTTCCTGACAATTCCTATTGGGAAAAATATTTTCAAGAAGAGGAACAATTTATACAATTTCAACTTTTTCCATTAGATTTTGAAGAATATTTAATAGCAAGTAGTAATGAATGGTATATTGATGCCATCAAATCACATTATAAAAAGAATAAATCAATTCCAGAAATTGTACATAAGGAACTTTTAACTTATTTTGAGGATTTTATACAAATAGGCGGTATGCCATCTGCTGTAAATGAATATGTAAATATGGATTCTACCTGTAATGTATCGGAAAAACATAGAATTATAATGGATTCATATCTATCGGATATGAACAGGTATTTATCGAATGGCACTGCCTTAAAAGTCAGTCAAGTTTTTTCGACGATAGCAAATCAGCTGATAAAAGAAAACCATAAGTTTCAATATACTATGATTCGTAAAGGAGCTACCCAGGCTCTATATGAAGATGCGCTTCTATACTTGCAGGATACCTTTTATGGTTACTATTGTTATAAAGTAGGAGATGACTTCTTTGAAATAAAGCTTGATAGAGATAGTGATGGTAATTACACGAATAAATGTGATTTGAATGCTTGTTCCGTATTTAAGTTGTATATGCCGGATGTTGGCCTGTTGTCTTCGTCAATTCTATTACAAAATGTAAAAAATACCGAACAGATACGGAAAGGGATTATTGAAAATTATGTAGCACAATCCCTTATCTCGAATGGACATCCCCTGTATTTCTGGGAGTCAAGCTCACAGGCTAAAGTTGATTTTATTATTATGAAAAATTCCGAATATGTTCCAATAGAAGTCAGAATTGATGATAAAACCCGATCTAAAAATATTAGTGTATTTAAAACAAAATGTAGCCAAATGACAGAATCGATTAAAATATCTACGAAAAATTTTGAGTATGTAAATGGTGTTAAATATGTTCCAATATATGCAGCATTTTGTATATAGGGAGAGCTTAGTAACTTTAAAAAGTCGCTAAGCTTTTATTATTTATTCGTAAATTTACAAGTAAAACTGTTGACAATTGGATTCTATTACGGTAGAATTATATAAATGCTAAAATCTACTAATGTAGTCAATTGTTGTCTAGTAATTATATTCTCTACGACAATAGTAGAACTTAGAACTTTAAGACTTTTTTGCATTATATTTTATAAGGTGCATTGCTTGTATATGTTAAATTCTTAAACTTATATTTTAATACAAGATTGAGTTAATAAGTTAGTTTTTATAACCAAAATTAAATTCTTAATCCAAATATCACATTCTATTATTGTAGAATGTGAAAATTCACCATTTTTCATTCATGAAATTATTATAAAACAACTTCTTTATGTGACGATATAGTTTTTTCATGGATTTTACATATATAATTTTGCTTTTAAATAATAAGTGTTTCGTACGTATTTTATATTATAGAAATACTAATAATTTACATAGTGTTGCAGATGGGAGCAGTGCAGGAATGAGTGAGATACGTTTACATGAAGGTGAATTAAATATTATGGAATTATTATGGTCAAATAAAGTTTTGGCTGCAAAAGATATTTCAAAAATAATTAAAGAATATATTGGATGGGAAAAAAACACAACATATACGGTAATAAAACGTTTAATCGATAAAGGTGCTATCAAGCGGGAAGATCCTGGATTCCTATGTAAGGCATGCATATCGAAGCGAGCAGTACAGAATATTGAAACAAAAGTCTTATTGGACAAACTATACAATGGTTCTTTAACAACATTTTTATCTGATTACTTAAAAAATCAGGATTTAACTGCTGGTGAATTATTAGAGTTGGAAAGAATCATAGGAGAACAAAAATTATAAATGGAGGAACTTATGAATTTTAATGCATTTCGAATGATATCATATGGCGTTTATATTGTTTCCACCTGGGATAATGGACGCCCTACCGGATGTACTGCAAATAGTGCTATGCAAATAACATCAAATCCTGCAACGATTGCAATTAGTATAAATCATGATAATTATACCAATAGTTGTATAGAGAACACAGGAAGATTTGCAATTTCAATATTGTCTGAAACTTCGGAACCATCTATTATTGGAACCTTTGGTTTCCAAAGTGGAAAAAATATAAATAAGTTTGATAAGGTTAACTATGAAATTAAAGGAAATATGCCAATTGTATCTGATGGGTGTGCTTATATTACCTGCGAGGTTATCAATAAAATGGAGACGGATACCCATACTGTTTTCCTTGGTAAAGTAGTGGAAGCAGGTTTGCTTGAGAAACAGAATCAAATGACATATGCCTATTATCACAATGTCATAAAAGGTAAGAGTCCAAAAAATGCTCCAACTTATATAGCAGATGAAAATGAAAATGTATCAACTTCTGAAAAGTATGTATGCGGTATTTGTAGTTATGAATATGACGGAAGTGTATCATTTACAGATTTGCCTGATGATTATACTTGTCCAGTGTGCGGACAACCTAAATCTGTATTTAAGAAACAATAATACAATAATAACAAAACAAGAAGAAAAAACAAGGGTTTGATTACAACATTCCCTTGTTTTTTGTTATTGTAAAGGTAATGTTATTGTGAAGGTAAAATGAAGTGCTGTGGTCATAATTAGCATAATTGACATAAATTTAAATATTTTATTACACATAATCATGAAAACTTCCCCAGTTTTGAATATTCTTGTGCGATGAAATCGCAGTTCCGGTGAAGTGGAAATCACGTGACCGGAACCGGAAATCATCCTACACCATATGCGAGTTTACTCGCTTAAAGTCTTATCCAAACCATACACCTCAC
>JAEZVF010000069.1 GCA_023443225.1 Bacillota bacterium | reverse complement strand
CTCTAAAATGGCACGTTTCATTCCGCCATAAAAAGGATCCTTCTCATTGGTGACCTGAGTGCTTAAAAAATGATCCACCCGCTTCTCTGCGGAACGTATCAGATGTCCCATATATCGTTTCATAATTTTTGTCCTCTTTTCTTCTAGTCTAATAAAGCAGCTCCGATAAGCCCTGCATCATTGTCCAACACAGCCGGAACGATTCTTGTCCTGCGTTTTGAGGTTCTTGCATAGTCTCCCTGGTCAATCACCTTTTTCAATGGTTCTAACAGAAGATCCCCGGCTTTGCTGATGCCTCCGCCGATGCAGATTAACTCCGGCTGGAATATATTGATTAAATCCAGCAGACCCGCTGCCAGATATTCAATGTACCGGTCAAAAACCTTAAGCGACGTTTCATCCTGTCTTCTGACACCGTCAAAAAGTGTCTTTCCTTCCACAAGCTCAATCTCCCCGCCGCAAAGTTCCCAGAGAAAGGATTGTGTGTTTTCAAGCATCGCCTCTTTTGTCTGGGAAATGAGGGCAGTTGCGGACGCATAGGCCTCAAAGCATCCTTTTCTTCCGCAATTGCAGGGAATTCCGTTCCGGTCTATTGTGAAATGTCCAAATTCTCCTGCTGCATAATTAATACCCTCATAAAGTTTTCCGTCAAGGATAATTCCGCCGCCTACACCGGTTCCCAGAGTAACCGCCAGCATGGATCTTACACCTTTTCCGCTTCCTGCTATATATTCTCCCCAGGCAGCCGCATTGGCATCATTATCAAAACGAATTTTTTTACCAGGAAGTGCCTTCTCCATCATGGAAACCACTGGCTCATCATAAAATCCCAGATTATTGGCATATTCCACCATGCCGGTTTCCTTGTTGGCTGTACCTGGCACTCCAAGTCCTACCGCTTCAATCTCTTCCCAGGCAATATTGCCTTCCTCCGCCGCCTTCTTAGCCAGGTCCGCCATATCCTGAACAATTTCCCCTGCACTTCTTCCGCTTTTGGTTGGTACAGACAGGCGGGTAAAAAGTGTTCCGTCTTCTCCTACCAGACCTGCGGCTATATTGGTTCCGCCTAAATCTATTCCGATATAATACTTCATTTTAATCCGCTCCCTTCCGCACACAACTGCCGGAGCGCAACAACGCCCCGGCACTCTTTTCTCTACTGCACTCTCCGTTTAAGAAAAAACCAGGACTCCAACTGCTTCATATCTGCATTTACCACCAGTTCTTCCGGAAAGTTCAGGCTGTTTAACAAGGATAATGCTTCATCAAACACTCCCACACTGCGGCAAAAATGTGCATCAGAGCTGACTATCACGGGAACGCTGTATTTCATACATAATCTGGCGATGACCCTGCAATTATCCGCAGAACTTTTCCTGACACGAAAGGTTCCTTCATTAATTTCTACCACCTTGCCATTCTTTCCAAACTCCGGTATCACCCGTTCATAATCATATTCATAACAGGCAGTCCCGCTGTGACCAATAATATCCACCAACGGATTTTCAGCCGCATGAAGATACGCTCTTGTATGATCCTCTACGCTTCCCGATGGTATCACATCATCATGAAAAGAGGCTATGGTATAGTCCAGACGGTTTATTATGGTATCAGGGCTTAAATCAATTTCACCTTCAAAGTTTGTGAAATTCAGTTCAGCCCCACGATATACACGGATACCGTCCACCCACTCCGGTATTACCCTGAGATTTCTAAAATGACCTTCAGGCGCCCCATCCGGGTGAGCCGGACAGTGGTTGCTGATTCCTACAGCCATTAAACCAGAATCCTTTGCTGCCGTTATGATTTCATAAACGGTACTGTAAGCATGACTGCTTATGTCTGTATGAGTGTGCAAATCTGCAGCAAGATGTTTTATCATAAAATTCCCACTTTACTTTTTTTCATTTTCTTACCCGATGAGTATATCCCTTTTAACCGCAAAGCTTCTACATTATTTTTGTCTTTCTTTCCATAATTATTGCAATTTTTGTTTTTCTCATTCTAACCGTTCACTGAATCAATCCGTTTATCGTTGGACAGACGGATAACCAGATCATTTTTTTCATAGCCTGCAGGATAAAGCAGATCAAGTTCAATCTTTGTTCCGTCCTTGGATTTCCCTATTTTTACATTCAGCACCTTAACCTTATCCTCATTTAGCTTATGAAATAACTCTGTAATAACGGCGTCATAATGGGATGTGTTAATTTTCAGCATACACCGGTAAGGTTCCTTGGACAAAAATGGTACATCGTGGAGCAAAACCTGTATCATAATCAACAGAAATGCGGAACCACAGCCCAGGTAATAAGCACCGGCCCCTACCGCCATTCCAACTCCTGCAGTCGCCCAGATTCCGGCAGCCGTAGTCAGTCCGCTGACTGAATTATTCTTTACAAAAATGACGCCCGCTCCCAGGAAACCAATTCCCGATACGATCTGGGCGGCGATTCTGGAGGCATCAAACTTGGGAATATCCTGAAAGCCGTACTTGGATACAACCATCATAAGAGCGGCTCCCATAGCCACAATGGCATGGGTTCTCATTCCAGCCCCTTTATTCCGGTTTTTTCTTTCGTATCCGATTAAATATCCTGAAAAACCGGCCACGACGATTCGTAAAAGCAAACTGGTCTGATAGACCAGATCATAACGCTCTACCCAGCCAATTACCAACTGTTCCAATTGATACATGACAACTCCTCTTTTCTGTAATGAACTATATCTAATAAAATATGCTATTAATTTAACATGTTTGAAAGGAAACGTCAGCGCAGAAATTGCTTTTTCTTAGTTGGTTACTATGCACTTTTTGTACTTTGACTGTGTCCCAACCAATTCTGGACTATAATCCACTGAAGATGAATGATTTATACAAGAGCTGTGTGCCCTTTTCTGACTAGCACTTTAGATATTAACTTGCAATTTTGAACAAAAGGCAGGTAATTCGTTAGGCGTAATATTGTATAGAGTATCATATAAAATTTAATAGATTTTTTAATAACTCATTCATATTTTTTAACTCTTTTGAGATATACCATTATAGTTATTTATACTTTTATTTATTTTCTAAAAATTCTAAAAATAAACCAAATATTCTTTTTAAAATTGTAATTCAAAGAATAATGAGGTATAATACAAAGGAGTTATGCAATCATTATTTTAAATAAATTTATAATTTTATACGTATAAAGATAAAACCAAATTTTAAAGTGATTACATAAAAGGGGGATTTACATGAGTAGAAAAAGAAATGATGCAACCCTATCCAAATTAGGTGATATTTATCAGTATTATATAGCTTTACTTGATTGTTTTCAGATGAAGGCCGGAGATAAAATA
The DNA here is from genome assembly GCA_023443225.1 of Bacillota bacterium. Taxonomy (GTDB): domain Bacteria; phylum Bacillota; class Clostridia; order Lachnospirales; family Lachnospiraceae; genus Anaerocolumna. Next base: position 3,878 of record JAEZVF010000069.1, on the reverse strand, counting down.
CAAATTGAACTTCAAGGTGATGTTACATTAATTTCAAGCAATGAAGAAAGTTTTCAAAAAGAAGTAAAGCACCATACAGGTTCGTCTAATCTTAAAGATCGTGATACAGACTTATGGAATACAATAAAAAACTGGGTGTTTGATTATCCAAACAGTATAAAGTTTGGAAAATTGATACTTTTTACAACTGCTGACATTTCTGACGAAAGTATATTTAATAACTGGAATTCTAAAGAAAAGGAGGAAAAGTATAATATTCTTTTTGATGTTGGTAAAGAAGTAAAAAAGACTGAAGAAGTCTTTAGACCTTGCTACAATAATATCTTCAAAAACGGAAATATTACTAAAGAGCAGCTTTATAATCTATTTGAAAAATTTAAAATAGTACATCTGCAACCCAAAATTCAAGGAATCTCCAATAGTTTCTCACCCTACCTTGTCACAATTCCAGAAGAAAACAGAGATGACTATATTGCTTCTCTTTTAGGAATTGTACTTAAACAAGTCATAAATACATCTTACAAATGGGAGGTCACATTTGAAGTATTCCAGAAGTATGCCCAAGCAATGGCTCCCTCATATATAAATAAAGGAACTGCGCCACTTCCATTAGATTTTATGTTTATTGAGCCTGATAGCACAGAAAATGAAATTTCTAAAGAAAAGAATTTTGTAAAGGCACTAGAAAACATTGAATATAAAAGAATAGTTCCAATTGCTATATCAGATTATTGGAAAGCAACTAAGACTATTGCACGTTATTTTAGTGATAATATATCATACACTACCAGCTTAAATACCTACAGAAAAGCATTAGAGCGACGTATGTTTTACGCAAAAGAGTCCATTCTTAATAACGAACCTTTTACAGGTCGTAATCAAGAATTAATTGCCTCAAGAAAACTATGTTCATGTGTACTAGGTTGGGAAGCTACTGATTTTGGGAGTATAGTTGCTAATCAATCTTATTTTCAAAACGGAATTGTACACAGTATTGTGGACGATAAAGAATTTGTATGGGATATAGGTGAAATTTATGAGTCTTAAAAATATTGAAACATTATCGATAAATCCACATTTTTTTAAGCACTTGATCATTTGTTTTTTGACTGGTTATGGTAAACCATGTAACATAAAAATTGTGTTTATGGTATTACCAATTTTACTTTATGTCCCATCAAGAGAAAAACTCATCTCTGCAAAAAATACAAGTCGCTTAGATTCTTTATTCAGAGCGCAAATAGAAATTAATGAAAATGTAAAAATATCCGGTAAAACAAGGCTATCTGGTTTTCTATCACGGTATAAAATGCTTCAACCCGCAACAAAAAAAACTCTAATAATTCTTTATAACCAAGGCCTTATATCAATTAATGGTCAATATATAGTCGCAAAAAAAACTGTTTCATATAAAGATTATAAAAAATCTATATTTAACTGGGCGAGAGCAGCTAACTATTTAGGTATTGTATTTTCCAAAACTACAGAAGATCATATCGCTTACTTTATGGGGGTTGATAAATGAAAAGCTATATTAGTTCAATTGTACTTCTTAATAGAAAAGAAAAAAGAATTGTACCTCTTAAACAAGGAGTCAACATTATTACGGGCGATTCTAAGACAGGTAAAAGTGCTTTGGTAGAAATTATTGATTACTGTTTATGCAGTTCAAGATCCACAGTACCAAAGGGTAGGATAACAGAGTTTACTGAATTATTTTGTCTTACATTAGTAATACAAAATAATTGTTATGTAGTTGCTAGACAAAGCACTGATGCTGGGGGCAAAATGTACCTATCTATAGAAGCTGAAGACTTTAATCCAAATTCACTTAATTTATTATATTTTAATAATAAATTTTTACAATCACCTAAAGAAGTTCAGGATGAACTTGAAAACGCATTAGGTCTTATGGTCTCCAATATGCAAACTGAAGATATAGTTGGGAAACCTGAAAAAGCATCTCTACGGAATATGGTTTCATACCTATTTCAACATCAAAATTTGATGGCAAGCAAATTTGCCTTGTTTTATAGATTCAGTGATTTTTATAAGCGAAAAGCTGTTATTCAACAATTCCCTATTTTTTCCGGTTTGGTTGAACAAGAATATTACAGTAAATTAATTCGACTTAACGAACTAAAAGCTAAATTAAATAAGTTAAGAAAAAACGAAGAATCCAATAAGGTCGCTTCCGAAAAAATAAGATCATCACTCAGCCCCCTACTTGAAGAATATTATGCATTATTAAATTTATCTTTTGATAATACGTCGTCTCTGTCTAAAATGTTAAAAATTGTAAATTCTCTTCCTACTTTTGATGACTCGCCACTTTTTAATGATCAAGGAATCATGAATCATTATCATGAACTATGTCGTGAACTTGATAATTACAGGGATCAAGAACACGAAGTTTCTGTACAAATAAGTGATATAGAGCGTGCAAATAAAGCCGGTACTAGCTTTATTGAGGCACTCGATGAACTTCAGGAAAAAACCAAAATTTCTTCACCTGAAGAAGAAGCTAATTATATTTGCCCTTTATGTGGAAATATTTGTGAAGATATTAAAAATACGGATCAGGATATACTAAATGCATCGTTGTGGCTTGAAAATGAATTAGAAATAACATCAAAATACACTACTGATTTTTCTGAAGAAATCAGGAAACTATCTAATATTAAGGATGAAATTATCGAAAATATAAAGCTGACTTATGGACGAATCAAAGATATCGAACGCAATTATATAAAATCAAAAGAATTATTATCAAAAAAAGAACAAGTTGAATATGCAAAAGTTAAAATCTACCTTTATGTTGAAATGATTAACACTGGAGTTTTTAAAAATGTTAGTTTAGATATTGAAGAGCTTCAAACTAAAATATCCAAACTCGAATCTGAAATTGCAAAATTTGACTTAGAAACAGAAATGCAAAAAGCACAAATTTTTATATCAAAAAACATGAACAGACTTGCTTTAACCTTGGATTTTGAGGATGAATATAAACCTATAAATTTAAATTTTGGACTGACTGATGAAACATTTGATATATATCATCATCATAATCATCGCGAAAAGATATATTTATATGAGATGGGGAGTGGCGCAAACTGGGTATCTTGCCACATAGCCTTATTTTTAAGCTTATTGCGCTATTTTTGTAAGAACCCAAAAGCACCAATGTTAACTACAATGTTTTTTGATCAGCCTAGCCAAGTATATTTTCCTCAACCTGAAAGAAAAACATCAGCTGATATAGCCGCAGTACAAAAAATGTATAAAACTATCTTTGATGAAGTAAATTTAATTGGTAAAGATTATGGTATATTACCTCAAATAATCATAGTAGACCATGTCTCAGGCAAAGAACTAACTCATAAGGAAGAATTTTTGAGCTATGTCAGAAGAGATTGGCGTGATGGTAGGCATTTAATATGACATTAATAAGTTTATTCATAAAAATAAAATACAATTTATAATTGTATATTTTAAAGATTAGCCACTATTATTACGCCAGTTGAAAAGATTAGTAAAATTCAGAGATTACATATTTGGTAGTTTTTATCAACCCACATTTTATAATATAAAGCGACACTACTAAATTATAGCGTCGCTTTATATTCTTCGAATTGATTTTAGAAATAATTCAAGTTCTTCACCATAAATGTTCCCTCAATTCGCAGGTCCTTTGTTTTACATTGTAATTTCGGAGATTCTAACCGGTCTGTGCTCTTCAACAGATTTCTTTGCTGCGATTCCCATTAATACCGGTTTTAAACCATCTAATACGCCAAGAGGAGTGTCTGTATCATTCTCAATGGCCTGGATAAAGCAGTTCACTTCTTTTGCAAAGGACTGCATATAACGCTCTAAGA
>JAEZVF010000056.1 GCA_023443225.1 Bacillota bacterium | reverse complement strand
ACAGCGTTGCAGCAAAGCAGGGGAATAAGGAAGCACTCAATACCATTCGTATTTGGCATGATGGAGACAAGGCAATGATACAGTTGATGGAAGATCATCTAAATGAGGCTTTAAGTGATGATGGAATTACTGTAAAATTCGAGCAAAAGAGCGGGTTAACAGATCAGATTAAACTTTATGGAAGCGATGAGGTGAATGGACCGGATCTTTATATGTATGCCCATGATTCTCTAGGAATGTTCGTGGAAATGGGAGCTTTGGCGCCAATCACGGATGTGATTGACAAAGCCGTTTATGCGGATATGCTTCCCATGACGCTGAAAGCAGGAAATTATAAGGATGCTCAATACATGATGCCTGTCTACTTTGAAACACTGCTTTTTATTTATAATAAGGATTTGTGGGAGGGAGAAGTACCTTCCACCACAGAAGAACTTTATTCCTACATGAAAAATCATACAGATGTCACTGCAGGTACTTATGCTTTAGTGAACCAACATTCAACTGCTTATAATGTAGCTCCCTTAATAAACGGATTTGGCGGATTCATTATCAATGAGCAGGCAAAGCCAGGACTAAATGATGAAAAGACCATGGAGGCAATTGAATATAATAAAAAGTTTGCCAGTTTAGAAGCGGATGGGGACTATAATACGGTGAATGCCCTGTTTAAAGACGGAAAAGCAGCAGCAATTATTGGCGGACCATGGATGATATCAAGTGTGAAAGAAGCTAAAATCAATTATGGAATAAAATCCTTATGTGATTTCAAGCTGCCAAACGGAAATGCACTGGTGCCATATTCAGGTGTGCAGGGAATTGGTGTTATGAAGCATGCAGCGGAAACTAAAAAAGAAGCGGTGGAAAAGGTACTGAAAGAAATTGCTGATCCCCTGCTTGGAATTGATCTGGCAGAAAACTCCAGATGCGCTCCAGCGAATCAAAAATCTTATGAAAATACAACGGTTTCAAAGGATGAAATGATAGCTGCTATGAGAAAGACTGCTGATATTGCCCAGCCAATGCCAAACATTCCCCAAATGAGCGTAATGTGGGGACCGGCAGAATCACTTCTTGCGGCAGTTAATAAATCTGGCAAAGATTTAAACAGCGTTGCGGATGAATATCAAAAGCAGGCAGAGACTGCAATTGCAGATATGCAATAAACTTGTATGTACGCGGGAAGATAGCAGAGGATGCTTTTATAAGCTCTTTGTATGACCGGTTAATTTATTTAATAGTTAATCGGTCATACAGAAGAAAACTTGTCTTACGATTATTTAGAGACATCTTACCTATCCTTTTTCATAGGATAGATTGCTGCAGATTGGGGATATAGGAGTAGGCAATTTATGAACAAGAAAAATAAAATTCTTCCATGGGAATATAGTTTTCCCTCAATCATTTTAATCGGATTAATTGTGGTATTTCCGATTATATATACCATATATATTTCGTTTACAAATATGAATCTGTATCATTGGACGGACTATGAATTTATAGCCTTGGATAATTATAGACGTGCATTAACGAAACTGGATTCAGGTTTTATGTCTGCATTATTAACTACAATCATTTGGACCGTTTTAAATATGGTCATACAGATTTTGGCTGCCTATTTGATTGCACTTGGATTGAATGCAAAAGGGCTAAGACTAGCGAGACTATACAAGACACTCCTGATGTTTCCTTGGGCGATGCCGGCTTACATATCAATTTTATTATGGAGAGTAGGTATTTATAATCCGCAGTATGGCTTATTGAATAAAATACGTTCCGCGTTGGGGTTATCTAACATGGATTTTTTATCTGAAAACATACCGGCCTTTATTTCCTGTATGGTATTAAACTTATGGATGGCGATGCCATTTCTCATTATGATGATGGATGGGGCGTTGCAGAGTGTGGATATCAGCTATTATGAAAGTGCAAGATTAGATGGAGGCGGATGGTGGGCTCAAAATTTATATATAACAATACCATCCATTAAGCCCATATTAGCGCCTTCCATTATTATGACGACATTTACCACCTTTAAGCAGTTTGACATTATCTATTTATTAACGATGCAAAAGGGCTCTCTTACAGGAGCAACTCTTCAGACTGTTATTACCTATGCGCACCAAAATGCGTTTGTATCTAATAATTATGGTCTTTCTTCCGCTGTATCCATTGTGATTTTTGGATTTATTATTCTATTTTCTTTATTTGTCAATCGAGGCATTCGGGAGGAACACGTATGAGAATAAAAACAGCAAGACGCATGGTTCGTTTAAGTATCTTAAATGTATTTTTTGTATTGTTATGTTTTATTACTTTAATTCCTATTTTATATGCATTTTTGCTTTCCGTAAGCAGTGATAGTTCTGCATTTGGAAACGGATTCTTATTTCCCCAGAGTCCTACCTTGAAAAATTATAAAGCTATCCTGGTGGAGGAGCCATTTCTTATATGGCTTAAGAATTCAGTCGTTCTTAGTCTTGGGACCATGATACTTGCAATGGGAACTTCGGTGACAGCGTCGTATGCATTTTCCCGATTTCGGTTTCGGGGGAGAAATGAGATGTTAAAGCTATTGTTAATTCTGAATGCGTTTCCACAAATCTTATCGATGTTTGCTATATTTAGATTATTTAAAAATATGAATCTATTGAATAATTACATTGGTTTAATCCTGATTTATGCAGGAAGCATGTGTATATTCAGTATCTGGAATATGAAAGGTTACTTCGATACCATTCCTATCGAAATTGAAGAATCTGCAAGAATTGATGGAGGAAGTTCAGGACAAATCATATGGAAGATCATATTACCCCTTGCCAGACCTTCCATTATTGTGACTGCGGTCATGGTATTGATTTTTGTATGGAACGAGTATCTGTTTGCAACTACATTTATAATGAAAGAGGAGAACTATAATCTTGCAGGCGGTCTCTATCAGCTTCAGGCCAATGATTACAGCAGAAGCTGGTCGTTATTTTCAGCAGCCGCAATTTTAGTTTCAGTACCTATTTTGATCCTGTTTTTTTCCATACAAAAATATATGGTATCAGGATTGACTACAGGAGGAGTGAAAGGATAATGAAAAACAACATGAAAATAAATCGTGAGGCTGTTTTGCATATTCCGTTATCAAATTATGCATTTGCCATTTCGGAACATAGATTGACCATAAGAATACGAACACAAAAGGATAATGTTTCAGCGTGTACCTTATACTATGGTGATCGGGCTTGTCCTGTAACACCCGTTGTTTTTGAAAAAATTCAGATGGAAATAAAAGCAAGGGATGAATTTTTTGATTATTATGAAGTAACCTTTGAAACACCATATACCCGTGTATGTTATTATTTTAAGCTGCAAAATGAAGGAGAGTGGACTTATTATTACTCAGAACGTTTTTCAAATGAACTTGCAATTCATTATTTTGAACGTAACATTACGGAAGAAAGAAGCGAGTATTATCAGTACCCCTACATATTAAGAAATGAGATACCAGATGTACCAGCCTGGTTTAAGAAGGCTGTTGTTTATAATATATTTCCCGATAGCTTTGTCGGTGAGGAACCTGGTTCGATCACACAGCCAAAGGAAGTAATATTAGAAAATGGAAAGGTCTGCAGATCAAGATTAGGAGGAACGCTAAAAGAAGTTATAAAAAATCTGGATTATATCCAGGCACTTGGCGTTAACTGTATTTATTTTAATCCCATATTTGCAGCAGGAGAATACCACAAGTATGATACCATTGATTATTATCACATTGATCCGTGTTTTGGAACCAATGAGGAATTTAAACACTTAGTGGAAGAAATTCACAAACGAGAGATGAAGATCGTTATAGATGGTGTATTTAACCATTGCAGCTGGGAATTTTTTGCCTTTGAAGATGTAATGGAAAAGGGAGAAAATTCAAAATATATTAATTGGTTTTATGACTTAAAATTTCCGGTTCGACGACCCCAGTCGGAAAAAGAAAAACCTGGTTATGCATGCTTTGCTTATGAGCCTAAGATGCCCAAACTAAACACTTCAAATGAAGAGGTGCAAAAGTATTTTGCCAATGTAGGTACTTATTGGATTCGTGAGTATCAGATAGATGGCTGGCGGCTAGATGTAGCAAATGAAATAGACCGGAATTTTTGGAGAAAGTTCAGGGAAGCAGTAAAAAAAGAAAATAGGGAAGCAATTCTCATTGGTGAAGTGTGGGAGAATGCAGAAAGCTGGCTTCGGGGAGATATCTTTGATTCAACCATGAATTACGAATTCAGACGAATTTGCCGTGATCACATCATCGGTGATAATAAAAATGCGATAACAGCTGCCAAACAACTGGAACAGATGAGGCTCCGTTACCCTACCAATCTTGTAAATGGGCAGCTGAATCTTCTGGATAGCCATGATGTACCCAGATTTTTATCACTTTGCAGGGGCGACCTGCGGAAGTGGAAATTAGCTTGTATCCTTCTTATGCTGTTCCCGGGAGTCCCCAGCTTATTTTACGGCGATGAACAGGCAATTTGCGGAATGAAGGAAAATGAATACAGGAATCCCATGGTATGGAGCCAAAATCCACAACTATATGAATTTGTGCAGAAGATCATAGAGATAAGAAAAGAATATATAGAGGAAAACACTTCCTATGAAGTATTATGGGAAGAAACCGATGAACAAGTGTTGACTTTTGTGAGAGATGGAAGAAAGGGAAGATTATTTGTAAGTCTGAATGTTTCAGAAATGGATCAGGAATGGAATAGAGAGGAGAAAAATATGATTCTTGCCTCCACAGAAAATGAAGAGCTTCTGGAAGCAATGGGATATAAACTATATTTATAGATTTAATGGAAAGCGGTATTTTGCCATTTGTTCAAATCATCAATGGCAGGGTATCGTTTTTTGGTTGGTCAATATGATACCAGGGGAATTGCATGGTACACTTTCTCTGTTGTAAATGATATTTTATTATGATAATATAGCAGTATTCTTGCTGCATTTCATAGTAATTGCAGCTTGAATTTTTTTAGTGACACTGTAGCACTGTATAAAATAGGGGCTTTTCGTTGATGATAACGCTGTGTTTGCTTCGTCATAATAAGTTATATCAAATTATACTTTATTACAATCAGCAAAAAGGAGATAAAACTATGAATCCAATCATTCAGGTTAAAAACTTCACAAAAAAATATGGTGACTTTGTCGCAGTAAACGATATATCTTTTGATGTGGAAGAAGGCAGTGTATTTGCATTTTTGGGACCAAACGGTGCTGGAAAAAGCACAACGATTAATACGCTATGTACCATTTTTGAAAAAACTTCCGGTACGTTATTGATCGACGGAAAAGATGTGAGCAGGCAAAAAAGTGAGGTGCGGTCTTCCATTGGAGTTGTATTTCAGGATTCCACTCTTGATGGGAAAATGACCATTGAAGAGAATTTAAAAATGCACTGTGTATTTTATAACATTCCAAATAAGGAAGTAGAAGAACGAATTACGTTTGTTTTAAACCTTGTGGATTTAACAAATGAAAGAAAGAAAATGGTATCCGCTTTGTCGGGAGGAATGAAACGGCGTGTTGAGATTGCCAGAGGACTGGTGCATTATCCAAAGGTTTTATTCCTTGATGAGCCAACTACAGGGCTGGATCCCCAAACCAGAGCACATATATGGGAATATATTATGAAGCTTCAAAAAGAAAGGAACATTACAATCTTTCTAACCACCCACTACATGGAAGAAGCCGAGATCTGCAATAAGATAGCGATAATGGATGGCGGGGTAATTGTAGCACATGATACCCCCTACGCATTAAAGAAAAAGTATACGAAGGATAAAGCTTATATCAATACAAATGATGAAGAAGGGTTTGAACGTCTGCTTACGGAGCATCAATTAAACTATTCAAAAAAAGATGGTTATTATAAGGTAGAAGCAGAGTATCTGGACCGCCTGCTGGAGGTGTTAAGCGTTCATAAGGAACACATTACCAATATTGAAATTAAAAAAGGAACCTTTAATGATGTATTTTTAGAGATAACAGGAAAAAAGATCAGGGAGGAGGGATAATATGAATACAGTATTTGCCTTATGGAAAAGAGGACTAAAAGCATTTGTACGAAATAAAACCGGGTTAATATTTTCGCTCATATTTCCTTTTTTCTTTGTATATGTGTTTGGTGCAATATTTAAAAATGATTTCATTGAAAACCCCATCGCTTACATGCTTTCCGGTGTTATTATCACGACTGTATTTGAGAGTGCGCTAAACCTTGCGTCTTCAACGGTTGATGATATGGTCAGTGGTTTTATGAAAGAAGTTTTGGTCTCCCCGGCAAAGAGAGTTTATGTTGCAATGGGACAGTTACTGTCTGCAGCAACGGTAGCCACCTTACAGGGTATCCTGATCCTGGTAATTGGTTTATTTATCGGTATCAAGTTTACCAGCTGGAAAACTCCTCTGTTGGTGCTCGTATCCATGATTTTTATCGGTATCGTTTTCTCTGGCGTTGGGCTGTTTTTAGCCACGAAGGTACGAAACGGTCAGACATTCCAGATTGTCAAAACAGCAGTAACGATGCCCCTCACATTTCTGTCCGGTGCCTATGTTCCATTGTCCATGCTGCCAGGCTCTTTAAAGTTTGTAGCTTACCTAAACCCTATGACTTATGCTACAGCATTTTTTAGAATGATCGTCTTGGAAAAAGGGGATCTCCCTGTTTCCGAACTGATTAAAGAAGGATTGGTGGTTGAAATAAATGGGTTTGCAATTACTCCAATTATGACGTTTGGAGTTATTCTGGTCATTGGTTTGGTGTTCCTGCTTCTTTCAACCATATCCTTTGTTAAGACGGATTTTTCCCGTCTGAACCGAAGTGCCACCGATGCCAATGCGCTTTGGGGATAACAAGTCAAGCCCCTTAACGTTTAAGCAAAGCTGGTTATGACAAGCCTTGAGAATATATCGCCTCAAGGCTTGCTTTTTTTATGTCAGTTACCAATCACATACCAGTTGACAATTGGTTTAATCAGGGTATAATTGTCAAAGGGTAATAGTCTAATTAGACTAATAATGTGTTGAATAATTATAAACAAAAGAGAGGATAAAAAATAATGAAATCTTTTTTAATGATCGGACAGTCTAATATGGCTGGACGAGGCTTTATTCATGAGGTGCCGCCTATTTATAATGAAAGAATACAGATGTTACGTAATGGCAGATGGCAGATGATGACCGAACCCATTAATTATGATCGTCCTGTATCAGGGATAAGTCTCGCTGGTTCTTTCGCAGATATGTGGTGTCGTCAGAATCAGGAAGAAGTAATTGGACTGATTCCCTGTGCAGAAGGTGGCAGCATGCTGGATGAGTGGGCTGTGGATGGGGTGCTATTTAAACATGCCATAACAGAAGCTAAATTTGCGATGCAAAGCAGTGACTTAGCAGGAATACTGTGGCATCAGGGAGAAAGCGACAGCGCTAATGGCAACTACAAAGTATATTATGATAAATTATTACGAATCATTGAGTCGCTTAGAAAAGAGTTAAATGTCCCCAATATTCCAATTATGATTGGCGGCTTAGGTGATTTTTTGGGTAAAGAAGGTTTTGGGAAAAGTTGTACGGAATATAAATACGTTAATCAGGAATTACAAAGATTTGCATTTGAACAAGATAATTGTTACTTTGTCACAGCAAAAGAATTAACATCAAATCATGATGGGATACATTTTGATGCGATTTCTCAAAGGAAATTCGGAGTACGATACTTTGATGGGTTTTCTAACAGGCATCACGTATTAGAGCCATTGATGAATGAAAACGAGCTGGTTAGCCTAATTCAATCCAGAACATATACCAAAACAGAAAAAAGTTATATAAAAAGTATGGAGTTTGCTATGGGGAAAATATCATACGAGGAATTTATAGCGCATGTTATGTAATTAATCAAATTTTAGAGGAGGTATTTCTTGATACCATTACTAATTTTAGGTTTATTGAAACAAAATCCCGGATCTCATGGTTACGAATTATTATCCTTAATGGAAGAGCGGCATTATAAATATATTGTTAATTTCACCAAAGGATCCTTTTATTACAATCTTCAACAATTAGAAGAGAAAAAATATATTGAGAAAGTTAACCAGTCAGAGAGTACGAGAGAGACAAATAATTATATTATCACTGAATCAGGTAATAGGGAATTTGAAAAGCTGATGTTTAAATATGGTTCTAAAACCGACTATATAAATTTATCATTTTATATAGCAATGTTATTTGGTGATGAGTATAATGAAAATGAGCTAAAAAAGTTAATAGAAATACAAATTAAAGAAACGAAAAAGAAAATATTATTATTAGAACAATCAATTCAACATGATGAAACTATCTCTGATAATTTTAGAAAAATGCTGGAAAATTCACGTTCTCATCACTTGGTAAATGTTCAGTGGTTTGAAGGTCTGTTAAAGGATATGGAGCTTTAGGGGGAGAATATGGAGAAGATTAATATTAGTCCGGATTGGGTGTTTAGTCCACAGCCAATGTATATCATTGGAACAAAAAACGAAAATGGCACTCCAAATTTCTGTATTATCACATGGATAGGATTTTCATTTGATAAGACACCACATATAATGATGACGATAGGTGGAAGCAAACTGACCAAGTCTAACATACTTCGGGATAAAAAGTTCTCTGCTAATATGATTACTGAGGACAATCTTTGGCTTGCAGATTACTTTGGTAATACGCAAGGTGAGGAAGCGATGAAAAATAAAGTATCTTACAGCTATAAATGGGGGAAATGCCTGGAAGTCCCTATGGTAGAGGAGTGTCACTGGGCATATGAATGTGAAGTTTCCAAAATAATTGAGCTTGATGGTGCTCATCTATTTTTAGCTGAAATAAAAAACATCCAAATTGATAAAAAATATGAATCCATGGATCTGAAAAAAATAGATTTAACCCAATTAAAACCTGCAATCTATGCACCTTATAATTATTTTTCCATCGGAAAGAAATTAGGTGAGATGGGTGAATGGGAACAATACATTGAGTAAATTTATATGTAAACAGGATATAAGAAGCCTGGGTAGCCGCTTATATCCTGCATTCGATTGCTAATTTATCGTCTCTGATTCCTTTAAATACGGGCTGCCGGAAGCTGTCTTTTTCAGTTGGCATGGACTCAACAATACATACCAGCTCTGGCGCCAGCCAAATAGCATCTTCATTCCCTTTAGGCACATAACCAAAAGGAGAATAGTCAATAATCTGATACTTATGCTCATTTAAAATCCTGAGACTTACTCCCAGGGTAACATGTCCCTTGTACACTAATAAATCATCGTCATATTGACCCAGTATAAGGCTGGTCATGTTATTATCCTTTGGTATATAACCGCAGATAACACAATCGTCGGAAGCCATTATTTTACACTTAATCCAATCTTTTGATCGATTCCCCGGCCAGTACAGGCTGTCTTTTCTTTTTGCAACGATTCCTTCTAACCCTTTTTCTTTTACAAGATTAAATAACATAATTCCATTATTTTCAATGTATCGGGAAACAGAGATCAGATTATTCTCGATAACCACATCATCTAAATATTTCTTGCGTTCCATAAGTGGGAGCATGGTGATATCTTTATCTTTGTAATACAAGATATCATAGGCGATAATACTGGCGGGATATTTACTGGCAGCTAATTTGATCTTAAACTGATTACTCATCAAAGCTCTTTTCTGGACTTCGTAGAAATCGGGTATTCCGTTTCTAAGGACTAGTAATTCATGGTCCAGGATGCACTTTACTTTTACCTGTTTATATAAGTCATCCAATTCCGGAAAGAGAGGTATCATTAATTTATTTCTTTTATTTCGCATATCAGTTTTATCACTTAAAAATGATATGCATCGGATACCATCCCATTTTATCTCATAGATATGATCTGGTGAGTCAAAAGGGGCTTTCATCTCAGATATCAGCATGGGACTTACGTTCTTACTGTCAAATAGATCCATCAGGCTAACCCTTTTGTACCTTTTGCCATTTCAACTGTTCTCTTCATGGCTTCCATCAGGTCAATGATATTATTCTGACTTTCCGTATCTGCGTTTACAATCTCTTTGCCTGCTACTTTTGTTTCAATCGCCTGGCGCAGTCTTTCCTGGTATTCGTCATGATAAAGACCAGGATCGAATGTAGAAGTCATGGAATCAATTAGAGTTTTCGCCATATCTATTTCTGCCTTATTCACTTCTGCCTTGGCTGTTGCAACCGGCACAGCCTGAATCTCTGCCTGGTAGAAAAGAGTTTTTGCAATAATTCCATCTTTTGTCGGGTACAAAACCATTAAATTCTCAGTTGATCCGATTACTGTTTTGGCAATACCGACTTTCTTTTGCGAAAGCATTGCCTGGCGCAGTAATTCACAGGCTTTTTCTGCTCCTGGCTCAGGAACAACATAATAATTCTTCTCATAATATATTTGATCCACGTCTGTTAATTTTGCAAAATGCTCTATATGGATTGTTTTATCTTTCTTGGTCTTGATTTTCTCCAGTTCATCCTCTGTAAATGTAACATACTTACCCTTTTCATATTCGTATCCTTTTATGATTCCGTCAGGCTCCACCTCTTTATTACAGGAGGGGCAGATCTTTTTGTATTTTACCCGCTCATGAGTATCTTTACAAAGCTGATTAAAACTAACAGAAATATCTTTTGTGGTTTTATATAATCCTACGGGGATATAGAGCATTCCTACACTAATTGCACTTTTATGAGCTACGGCCATTGTTACGCCTCCTTTTATTTCTATTATTGTTTGATAAAAGATTGAAAATATTCATTTCTATTCCGGCAAGCATCATAATTCTTGGATTAACAGGTATTTTCATGATAATATAATGAGTGTGAAGTTAAAATATTTTAAATTTTCTTGTAACGGAACTCTTTTTTTCAGGATATATAGATAAGAACAAAAGACTGGAGGCAGCAGCCTTGAATGATATTGAGAGAGCCTACACGCAACATGCTAAAGATGTATACAGATACCTGCTTAGTCTGTCGCATAATGAAGATCTGGCAGAAGATCTGACGCAAGAAACTTTTTTTCGTGCTATGCGGACAATGAGCAATTACGATGGAAGTTGCAAGTTATCGGTTTGGCTCTGTCAAATAGCTAAGCACATTTGGCACCAATGGTTGGAGAAGCACTCCCGTTTCAAACAGGTTGAATTTAGCGAAGATATGCGGGGGGCTGATTCTCCGGAAAGAAGCACATTACTTCGAATGGAGAAAACAGACTTATATAAGGCGATTCATTCATTGCCGGAGCCAATGCGGGAGTTGGTACATATGCGTTTAACTGGTGAATTTACATTCGCTGAGATCGGTGAGATTTTAGGTAAAAATGAAAACTGAGCGCGTACCATGTACTATCGATCTAAGCAAAAAATAATTAAGGAAATGGAGAGACTAACATGAAATGTTACATCGTTAAAGATCTGCTATCTAATTACATAGACGGCTTGACCTGTGAAGAAACAGATGCAGAGATAAGAAAACATCTGGATAGTTGCAGCGATTGCCGTACCCTTTATGAAGAGATGTCGATAGTTATTTTACACGAAATACCACCTGAAGATAAAAACATTGATTTTCTTAAAAGACTAAAAGAAAAAATAATACATAAGAATATTATGGTTACCGTTTTAACTTGCACTATAATATTATGCAGCTTCATTATTTTTGCAAAGCACTATGAATTGCCACTTCCATTTGATACTAATCGTATGTTTGTGGAATTAAGGCCTCACGTAGTTACAACCAATAAAGATGGCAGAATTGTTTGGAAAAGTTTTGATCCTTCCAATGATGGAGACGATGGGCAAAATGATTCAGGAGATGTAATCAATGTGATTGAGATGCATTACCGGGGAATTTCTCGGATTTCTGAAAGTTCATCAGGCAGAAATATTAATAGAAATGGAGAGAATGTAAGGGTTGTTTACTACGGCTATGCGAAAACGCTGTGGACCAGCCTGTTCTTTGACTCCGACCTTGCAGATTATAGTGAAAGCGGCAGCAGCACAGGTTCAATTATATATGGTGATAATTACCAAAGTTATGATTACAAACCACAGATGATAGAAATTTATTATTTGCCGATTAGAAATTTGTATAAGCTTGATGATTTAACGGATGAAGAATTCGATGGTCTGAAAGAAAAGAGTACATTGGTATGGAGTGGGGTTAATTAAATTCCGTAATTATCTCACCTCCGTTTCGTAGATCTGTTAATAAAGATGTCAATAGTTAAATAATGATTTTATTCCTTTTAGTATAAGACATCTGCCAAGTTAAGCAGCAGATGCCTTTTAAGAATGATCAATTCCTCACTGGTAACTGCTGCCGGTTAACCCGCTCCATAACCTGCTTTAAAAAAGAAGCTGGTCCAACCACTCTTACTACCGGACCAAATGCAAGCACTTGAATTAACAGTTCGGTTTCCCTTGTTTTGTCATAGTAAATGGAACAGAGGTATTTTCCCGTTTCCTCCATCCGTTCCACTTTTTTCTGATAACTGGAAAAATGAAGCATGGTTCTTT
>JAEZVF010000004.1 GCA_023443225.1 Bacillota bacterium | reverse complement strand
TTGTACAGGAGTATAAAAAACAAAGACAGTCATATGCAAGACAGATGAAGATAGTACGTATATTTTGGCTTTCGAGTATTGTTATAATAATAAAATAAAATATTTTAAAATATTAATAAAAAGACTTATCTTTTATTCATATTGGTACGATAAAGTACATGAAAGGAAGTTATAAAGACATATATTCAAGTTCATTTGAATGTTCACATACTTCCAGGAGATACATGTGTCAAAGTTTGGAATCATTCATGCGGCTGGTACCCCGCAAGATTCCGCTGATATGATTTACTTATTTTCCTGATTCAGGAAAATACATCACACGGGGAAAAGGAATTCCCTGAAAACACATTCAAGGAGGAAATATTTATGAGAATTCAACACAACATCGCAGCTTTAAATGCTCACAGACAGTTAGGTGGAAACAACGCAGCAGTAGGCAAGAGCCTTGAGAAATTATCTTCTGGTTACAGAGTTAACCGTGCAGGTGATGATGCTGCAGGTCTTGCTATTTCTGAGAAGATGAGAGCACAGATCACAAGCCTTGATACCGCTCAGAAGAATGCTAACGATGGTATTTCTTTAATCCAGACAGCAGAAGGTGCTCTGACAGAAGTTCACTCTATGTTAAATCGTATGGTGGAGCTGGCTATGCAGTCCTCTAATGGAATCTATGATGACACAACTGACCGTGCTAATTTGGATGAAGAATTCCAGGCATTAAAGACAGAAATCGACCGTGTTGCAAGCACTACGGATTTCAACGGAACAAAACTTCTGGATGGTACCATGACAACTCTTACACTTCAGATTGGTGCAACTGCTGAAACTGATAACCGTCTGACAGTAGCAGTTAGTGATATGTCTGCAACTACTGGACTTTCTCTTAAATCTGCTGCAGTTAGCGATGTAGCTACTGCTACTGCTGCTGTATCATCTGTAAAAGCTGCTATTAACGTAGTTTCATCTGCTCGTGGTAAACTTGGTGCACTTCAGAATCGTCTGGAGCATACCATCAACAACCTGGGTGCAACTTCTGAGAACATGACAGCTGCAGAAAGCCGGATCCGTGACGTCGACATGGCAAAAGAGATGATGTCTTATACCAAGAATAATATTCTTGTTCAGGCTTCTCAGGCTATGCTTGCTCAGGCAAATCAGCTTCCTCAGGGCGTATTACAGCTGTTACAGTAATTACATTAAATTTTGGTTTCCATTCCCCCGGAAAGATGTTTTTCGGGGGAATATTTTATAAATCGGGAGGAACTTATATGAAGTCTAGCATTCGGCTGTCTCAATGTATGATTGTAAAAGATGAGGAACAGAACATCCAGCGAGCACTTAGCTGGGGAAAGGGCATTGTCTGTGAGCAGATTGTTGTAGATACTGGTTCAACGGACAGAACAGTGGAAATAGCGGAAGCGTTGGGGGCGAAGGTCTTTCACTTTTCTTGGGATGATGATTTTTCAGCTGCTAAAAACTTTGCCATCGAACAGGCCGGGGGAAACTGGATTGCTTTTCTGGATGCAGATGAATATTATTCCGATGAAGATGCAAAAAAAATACTGCCATTGTTGCGGCAGATTGAAAAGGATTTTCCCATAGCACTCCGACCTCATACCATACGGTCACTTCTGGTGAATCTGGATGATGCTGGGAGGAGTATGACCACTGGGGTACAGGACCGGATCTTTAGAAATATTCCAAAACTACGATATCGAAACAAAATTCACGAGCACCTGGACTTACCTGGGACTCAACAATTTAGACATTATGATGCGACTGAAATTCTTGCCATTTTCCACACTGGCTACGCTACTAAGATTTTCAAGGAAAAAGATAAAGAAGAACGTAATATATCAATGATAAAGAAGGAATTAGAAGAGAATCCAGAAAATAATGTTATGTGGTCTTATTTGGGAGATTCTCTTCTTTGTGCAAATAGATTAGAAGAAGCGGAAGAAGCTTTTCTTCACATGGCTGAGAATCCAGATGTTACTATGACGGTAGATCGGAAAAGTCTTAATTTTACAAATCTACTAAATACAAAATATCATAGAAATATTGACAGCGATGAAGGTTTTATGGCGATCTATCAAAAGGCAAAAGACTGTGGTTGCGTCACTCCCGATATAGACTATTGGGCAGGGGAATGGTTCTGCCGGCGCGGCGATGAAGAAAAGGCACGATTGTATTTTGAACAGGCTCTACGTATGCTAGAGAAGTATGAAGGCAATGATCCTCTGAATATATCAAGCAGGCTTTTTAATATATACCAGTGGCTTTTTCTCTCTTATTCAAAGCTGAAAAATCCTTCTGAGATGATAAGATATGGAATTCTTGCTCTAAGGGTTGAACCTTACCAGGTTTCTATTTTAAAAGAAATCCTGCTTCTGTTAAAGGGAGAGCCGGGAGAGGAAGAGACTGCTGTCAATACTTTTGGCTTTTTGTCAAAGCTTTATGACCTTACTTCTTTTAAAAACAAAGTTTTTTTAGTAAAGGTATCGGAACAGGTATCTTTTTCGGCATTGGAAAAACAAGTTTATTCTTTACTAAGTGATAGAGAAAGGGAGTATCTTTTAAAAGCAGGGGATATTTTCTAGTAATATTGGTAGATCTTAAATGTTGTCTTTCAGGCTTTGTAAGCAGGTTTTCTGCTGTTTATTATAAATCCTCGAAGAGTATTCTCCTGTTAAAAAATAGAATGATTTATAGAATACATTTTGTGGATTGAAGAAATGAGAGGATAAGAATTTTATGAAAGCATCTCCAGAAAATGAGTTTGAATATTGCAAAGTCAAACTTAAAGAATCGATATCTGAATTAATCAATTCAAATAAGCTAGATGAAGCTAAGAGTATTATTAAGGAGTATGAGGATATCGTTAAAAATGATAGAGAAATCTATTCTATGAATGCCATAGTGGCAATTATGGAACATAGGTTAAAAGATGCAAAAGATATATTAAATAAAGGTTTGGAAGTTCATAAAACAGATTTTGACTTGCTTTATAATATGGGATATATATATCAATTAGAGAATAATCTGGATTTATCTATCAATTTTTACGAAAAGGCATTAGATAGTGCAGATAAGATAGAGGATAAAGAACTTATAGTTAACATTTTAAAAGAAATGAATGCGAAAGGATTTAGTCATAAAACCAGCATCATTATTTTGACTTATAATAATCTGGATTATAATAAGCCATGCATAGAGAGTATAAGAAAATATACCAAGGCAGGAACGTATGAAATAGTAGTGGTTGATAATAATTCTACTGATGGAACAAAGGAATGGCTAAAAGAACAGAATGATTTAAAAGTCATATTCAATACAGAAAACGTTGGTTTTCCTAAGGGGTGTAATCAAGGGATTTCAATCGCAGATGAAACAAATGATATTTTGTTATTGAATAATGATACGTTAGTTACTCCTAATTGGCTTGATAATTTAACAATTGCATTACATAGTTCCAACGATATCGGGGCTGTGGGAGCTGTTACGAATTCCTGTTCAAACTATCAGACGATACAGTCTGACTATACAGATTTTAATGGACTTTTGGAATTTGCTCAAAAAAACAACATAAGTGACCCTTCTAAATGGGAAAATAGATTAAGACTTGTTGGGTTTTGCATGTTAATAAAGAGAGAAGTAATAGAAAAGATAGGGTTACTTGATGAACTGTTTACTCCAGGAAACTTTGAAGATGATGATTATTCTTATAGAATAATATCAGAAGGATATAAATTATTATTATGTAAAGATTCCTATATTTATCACTTTGGAGGAGCGTCTTTTAAAATAGAGCCGGATAAATATAATAATGTATTAGATATTAATAAAAGTAAGTTTAAAGATAAATGGGGTTTTGATCCACATTATTCTGCTTTTATCCGTTATGAAATAATAGGTTTGATTGACAGGCCAAATAAGGAAGAAATGATTAGGGTGCTGGAGGTAGGCTGTGCCTGCGGAGGAACATTACTTGAAATAAAAAATCAATATAAAAATGCTGATTTATTTGGAATAGAATTAAATGAAAGTTCTGCAAAAATCGCAAGAACTTTTGCAAATGTCAAAGCTGAAAATATTGAAAATGAAAATTTGAACTATGATGAAAAGTATTTCGATTATATCATATTTGCTGATGTGCTTGAACATTTATATGATCCAGGGAAAGTTCTGACTAATTTAAAAAAGTATTTAAAAGATGATGGCAAAGTTTTAGCAAGCATTCCCAATGTAATGCATTATAGTGTCATTAGAAATTTAATTAATGGAAGATGGTATTATGAAGATGCTGGAATTCTAGATAGAACACATATAAGATTTTTTACATTGACGGAAATCAATAATTTGTTTATAGAATCTGGCTATGAAGGTATGAATTATTCATCGACTACTTTGGCAGAGACACTGCATGATCAAGAGTTTATTGATACTTTATCAATGTTATCTGCTGCTGAGCCAAAGAGTCAATTCAGTGCTTATCAATACATTATAAGAGCTAATAAAAAAACTAATTGAACAGGTATTGATAATAATCTTGGACTTTTTTAGACGGAGGCAGATAT
>JAEZVF010000093.1 GCA_023443225.1 Bacillota bacterium | reverse complement strand
TCCTCTGTTTTTCTTGTTGCTTTAAGCACAATCAGAAATGAACTTTGAAAACCTCAAAAAATACTTAAAATGTAGATATTGGGTAACTATATCTACTTTATTAAAGAGTTTCGCAATTACCTATATAATATTAATTATAGAATAATCTATATTCTACCAAATTTCAACATTTAATTGTCAAAGAAGGGCAAGTTTACAAAAAAATGAGTTGGTTTATTACAGAATACTTTTAATCAATCCTGTAATGTTAAATCTAGTAGGCTAACGGAGAATCACAATAATCGCATTTCATTGATTGGCCTTCAAGTACTTCTTTGCTTGCGCCGCAATTTGGACATTTTATAATTTTCCTTCTAATGGGCTGTTCTATTATCCGTTCTATGACAATAGGTCTACCTGGTAAGATAATTTCCCCGATACTTTCATTTATGTATGCATTGGGAAAGAACCCCACATTAATCATTTCTTGCAAATCGTTTACAGCTGTTTCATAAGTAACGAATACCGACTCTGCTATTATATCTATATTAGTTTGATTTCCATTAATCAAACTAATATATTTCTTATACATTATACCTTTTTTACGCATTTTACCGGCACCATTCAGAGTCTTAATTCCACCACCAATAAATAAAATAATCAAAAAAATTAGGAAACCAACGTTATTACCTTCTGATATCACTTGACTGTCTAGCATCACAAATATATACATGATTCCTATCGCGATTAAAATACAACCCAAAGCATTAACCTTTTTACTATATTTTAAAATTTCTGTTTTATCCTCAGTCATTCTTCTATAGATGAGATATATTCCTAACGGAAAGAAAAAAAACATCATAAATATAATCACTGGTACTGAGGTACGTTTACGTGCTTCCATGTTCTCCATAATAACGCTCCTATCAATTTATTCCTAAATCTTCAAATATTTGTACATATATGTTATTGTATCATTGGATTATAGAATAATCAATAAACTATCATATAAATTTAATCTTCCTTATAACCATTTATTTGTTGATAAAGATACTCTGCAATAGATGCCATACCTGCATTGGACGGATGAAGTGCATCCGAGGTAAGACCGGTCAAATCAGGTAAACATTTGCTTCCGTCCACATAATGAAGCAATGGTAATTTAAGTTCCTCTACAATTAGGTGTAATACTTTTCGCATACCTTGTATCTGTTCTGGTATTATGAAATCTGCATAACTGGTAAACATAGAGATACAATAGATTGGACGATCTGGATGTGCAGATGCTATTGTATGAATAAAATTACGGGCTTTTTCTTCGAACGCTTTCATTGTCCAATCGGTGACATTAATCCCAAGCTCCAATATTGCAATATCCCATTTTTGCTTTGCGATATACTCTGCCATTGCTTCATCCATATGAGCGGCTCCAGCCATTCCAAGATTACGAAGGTCCATACCTAGTTTCCTAGCTAGGCAAAAGGCATAACCTGACGTTGGCATAGATGAACCAGCACCATGAGTAATGGAAGAACCATAGCTTAATAATGTCTTTTTAGGTACTTGATAACTCTTTGGAAGAGAAATGTCTCCTTCTATTCCACAAATAACATGTCCCCAATCATATGGGATGAAAACCCGATATAGTATCGGATCAAACAATTGCTGTTCTTTGTTATGTAACAGTGAGATTTCCTTTGGATTCATATTTTTTACATGTATTGCTGTTTTGTCTTGTCCAACTGGTTGAGGTGAGATTTGATATCTCCCCTGATAATCTCCTTGCCATACTTCAACCATTCCATATGGCATAATATCCGGATTACATGGATCACGACGCAGATAAATGATTGCTTCGTCTGAGTGCAGATTAAATCGCAATTCACATCCACAGGTATAGTAGGCTGAATTTTGTGCTAATGGATTTAACTTTGTAATGAGTGATTTTGGAAGCCTTGCAATGCGATAACCACCCTTATCCTTCTCTTCTATTAGTTCTTCTACATTATGAAATTCTGTATTTTTAAAGACCATAGCAATCTCCCTTTTTATAATACTTTTCCAACTGACGCAGCATAAACAACAAATTCATTTTCATTATCGTAGGAAGGTGATGAATCAAATCCAAACAATTCATCCACCATTTTCTGATCATATGCACCAATAGCGCAAGTGCCACATCCAATCGCTTCACTTGCTAGATAAAGATTCTGGCATACATGTCCAGCGTCTAATAAGGCATATTTTTGCGCATCCGTACAATAGCGCCACTCGCTTCGGTAAGGAATTACCGACCAGACAAATCCTACCGGTGCATTCGCAAAGAATGTTTGACCACAAAATGCAGCACTTACTCTATCTATCTGGTTGTCAAGAAAACCAAGGTATTCTAACTTATGTTCTAATGCCAAATAATGATATAATCCTTGTTCCAATTCCGTCACTTGATTTACGATCAGATATGTCTCAAATGGATGTCTAGCTCCTGCAGAAGGAACGGTTCGCATAGTTGCCTTCCTCTGTTTACCTATTACCTGTTTTACCCCCTGCGTAGCCCAAAGAAGGAAAGAAAGTTCTTCTAAGGTAATTGCTTCTGAATGATAATTGCGCTTACTACTTCTTCCATTAAGCAAATTCAGAAAACTATTATTTTTGATTACAGATTCAAAGTTTCTTGTTAAGGGAATAACCTTACTTCCGTTACACACTTTATCTAAAGAAGGTTGTGGTAAACCTGATTGTTGGTCACTTATCATATCAACACTTGAACTTTTCATTATTTCTCTTATTTCCATAATTTTTATCATACCATTTTCATTGTCCATCTATGATCCTCCCTTGATAAAACACTGTTAATGGCTAGCCTAGGTAAGTTTTATCCTTTGCTTTTTCCAATAACAATGCATTTTTTAATAAGATGTTTTTTTAATATACTACAAAATAGCACCTTTAACATAATCTAACAACAACTACTATTATGCCTATTATACTATAGATTATAAAACTCAACAATTTATTTAATTAACTTTTTTATTGTAACATGATGATAAAAAGATATTGCTTTAAAAAAGAACTGCCCGAAAATAAGTTCATGTAAACTAATTTGCAGGCAGTCATATTAATCCAATACTTTATATCCATTATTTTGTAGATGATTATTTATTTCAACCTCGGATATCTGGTCATCATAGTTAATATCTACATAATTCTGACCTTCACTTAAACATACTTCCTTGACACCTATGATGTTCTCTAGTTGATTCCTAACTCTATCTTGAGTTTCCGGTTGCTCTAACCCATCGATGTTAAACCTTGTATGATTCATATATTTTTCCTCTCTTAATTTCTAGAATACAGATATCAGTATTATCTGCAACCTCAAGTAAAATATACAAATCGAGATGCTTGTCTTATTTGGCTTTCTTAATCGTAATCTTTTTTTCCTCCAATATTGGTATCGCTACGTTTAAGTTAAACCACTGGATAATTGGACCCATGCAAAAAGCAGTAATTACAGTACCAATACCAATGGTTGCTTTGCATATAAATCCAATTATAACACAAATAAGATCTGTACCTATTCTGCAGAACCGAAAAGGAACCGGTGTCCTTTTAGACAAAATCAAAGCGATGGCATCATAAGCCGATACGCCCAAATCTGCAGTGAAGTATAAAGAGGAACCAAAGCACAATAATATTAATGAAAATATTAGCATGAGAAAACGCACCCAAATTGGTCCCCCATGATAAAATTGATCCAATAGTTTCATCGTTAATTCTGCTATGGTTCCAATTCCAAATAAATTAAAAATGGTAGCTATCCCAATATAATGTTTATCAATTAAAAAAACGAATAACAAACACACACCTGTAACTATTGCATATACACTACCATATCCTTTGCCGAATACTATACCGATACCGGTTACAAAAACCGTAAAAGGATCTGCTCCAAGCAAAGCCTTGTTAAATATACCTACACAAACACCACCTAAAGCAACACCAAGTAACGCCATTATTACTCTTTTTCTCATTCTTTTGTCCATTCTTACTCCTTATGTGTCTCGTATTTATCCCATTCTAGTAATTGAAATCGAATTATTCAAGCTATGACAATTATTAACTATGTATTATTTTTTCTGCTCCCAAATGTTTATCGGTTTTAATTTTGCTACTCTACTTTTCAAATTTTATTTATTATACCATGAAAAAGTTCTTTATTCCATGGTATAATGAAAACGGAATGAGGAATCGCAAATTCATTTGCGTATTCCGATTGGAGTAACAAGATCATGAACACGTTTTTTGTTCTTGATTTTAAATGATATATTTAATTTCTTTTTCAGTAAATAAAGACCTAATCTCGTTTGTAAAAAAACTCTTAATTTCTTCAATGTCTTCTTTCTTATATACATATTTACCATACCCGAATTGTCCATATTTATAGCTTCGCTCTTCTTCCTCCATGGGGAGCTCAGTATCTGGAAACACCTGAAGTATACGATTTTTTGCAATTGTTGTATAACGATGGGAAATAATTTCAAAAGTAATAGGTTTATTTAATCCACTAGGAAGCCTATCTTGTAAATCACATAGTAAGTTATGGTAGTCTTCTTTCCATTGTTCATATAAGAATACTGGTGCAATCAGAAATCCAACGGGATATCCTGCTTTTGCGGCCTTAATAGCAGCTTCAATTCTTCTGGTGCTGCTTGCTGTAAAATGTTCATATTTATCAATAACATAGGAAGTATTAATACTAAACCGTATTTCTGTTTTACCATTATGCTCGATATCCAACAAAGAGTCTATATCATTGTATTTTGTAACAAAGCGAAAACCTGCATTTGGATTCTTTCCAAAGAATATAATGGCTTTTCGTAGCGAATTCGTATATGGTTCTACCGGTAAGGGATCTGATGTGGCTGCTCCTTCAAAAAGGGTTATTTCGGGTAATCGATCTTCGATATATTTTTGTGCTTGCTTTAATATATCCTCTGTATTGACATAAACCTTTACAAATGGCCTGTCACCTAACATGGTATTTAAATAACAATATTCACATTGCCCCATACATCCGGATACCAGGGGAAGCTGATAATGGGCAGACGGTTTACAGGTCTGGAACTTGAATCCTTTTTTTACTCCTACCACAAGGGTTTTTTTACTTTCTCTATACCAAGATCCCAAATCACTCCCTGGAATGTGTTGCTTTTGTTTGTTGCTGCTTAGCTGTATGATTTCAATATTAGCATAATCCTTCCATTGATGATAAATCATTTTTGCCATATCGTATTCCATTGCATCTTTTTCGAATAAAATTCTACTTGGAATAAACATATTCAGATTAACTTCCTCTCGTTATAAATTTTTTTATATAAATCTAATACTATTATGATTCCTAACATGTTTTTTATCCTCTCGGTTATATTATGAATATAATAATCCACTAACATAAAAAAAATCTAGTCATATAATACAAATAAGATTAACTTAAGGAAACAAGTATGCCTAAGCGATTAAATACAGAAAAACTATCCCTAGATTTTATTGGAGAAGTTATGCCTACCGGCCCAATTATACCAAGGCGTTATACATTGACACATTCTGATCAAACAGGTGAACTATTCTTAACAATAGGTTCCATATATGCAAAAGATAAAATAACAGCAAAAAAGGATAATGTAATTGGAGAATGGATCAAAATAGGTGTTGACTATGTGTTTCATGTTTACTTACCTATCGATGGATCTGGTGAGTTTAAAAATCCGTCAAAACGTGATGAGGTTTTTCGGCGTGAGCTACCACTTGCCTTAGAAGCAATTCGTTATGGAGATTCAGAATTTTTTACATTTCATCCAGAATTAGAAGAAGCAACTATTATTGTTTACTTTATGTCTACGTATTGTCAATATCATAGAATTGAAAACTTGAATAATCCGGACTAAAATACATCACCTGTCCGGTCGATGAAAATCAACATTCCGTTTTAGAAGAAATCACGATTCCGTCAAACGGAAATCATTTCTCTGTAAATATATCTTATAATGGTCTAAT
>JAEZVF010000110.1 GCA_023443225.1 Bacillota bacterium | reverse complement strand
TACGTACTTTTTTAGATGATGCAACAGTGCCCCTCGATAATAATTCTGCTGAAATAGCAATTCGCAGTTTTTGTGTTGGTAAACATAATTGGCACCTGATAGATACTATAAATGGAGCAAAGGCAAGTGCAATTGCATACAGCATTGCAGAAACTGCAAAAGCAAACAATCTAAAGCCCTATAATTATTTTAAATATATCCTAGAAGAGATCCCTAAATATGTGGATGGGAAGGATACAAAGTTCTTAGAAGACTTACTTCCATGGTCTCCAAATCTTCCAGGTGAGTGTAAAAAACAAAGTAATTAGTAACTAGCCACCACAAGGTGGCTAAAATTTAATGGTAGACAAGTGGTTTACCGTTTACTTTCAAAATAAGGGAAGAATAAATTAAATTTGTCAAAATTAAAAAAGCAATTTTTATATATTAAACTCACTATTCTATTTTTAGAAGTAGCCCTGAAAGGCGGTCTTTTATATCATTGGTAAAAAAAAGTTAAACTATGGACAAACCAATATATAATTATTATATTATTGTCTTTAGTAATGTCCTCATTTTATATGATTACAGCAGGTTTTCCTATTTATGTATCTACCATTAGTGATAATCCTGCGATTTCAGGAATCATGACCACAACCTTAATGTTAGCATCACTAATTACGCGCTTCTTTGCATGTGTAATTATCCAAAAAGTTAATATGAAATTGCTCCTTATTATTTCCACGCTTATTTTTTAGGCACAATCGGTCTTACTTTTGTAAACCAATCAATCGGATTTTTAATACTCATTCGAGCACTACAAGGTATTGGATTTAGTATGCTAACGATTTTAGTCTTTACGATCTCAAGTAATATTGTTATTCTCTGGTAAAATTTTCGATCGATTCGGTCACAAAATCCTTATTATTCCAGCCGCCATTTCTGGGACTATAGGTTTAATTCTCTTAGGCTTTTCTACTAGTATGGGGATGGTTTTGATTTCAGGGGTATTATTCGGAATTGCTTTTGCGATAATCCATCCAATTACCCAAGCTTGGGCATTAACTCTTGTTCCAGCCGAGAAAAAAGCAACAGTCAATTCAATGCTTCTTATTTTTATAGATTTTGGTTTGGCTATTGGATCAGTAGGTCTTGGGTTCTTAGCAAAAAGTGTTGGGTACGGCATGACCTTTACTTATTCTGCAGCTTTTATGATTATTATTTTGCTATTGTATCTAATTGGGAGTAAGAAAACGGTATCATTAGAAGCTAATAAGGGAAAATCTTCCTGAATGAAACATACTAGCATAAGAACAGTATAAACGATAACAAACTTGGGCTGTACCATTGTCAACATTGACAATAATGGTACAGCCCAAGCAAATAAACACTTATTTAAACATATCCACACCACCCATTTGAAACATATTCAGTTAATAATTTCACCCTTGTTTTTTTCTAAATTTTCATGCCATTTGCTTAGTTCCGTAGTTGTCAGTTTCTTCCACTCTGTTTCTTCACCTATAATTCTTAAAGGTTCTTGTGAGCGATAAGAACGTGTTAAGTTACCAGGGAATTTTTTGTCAGTAACATTTGGATCGTTTTCAAATTCACCTGTTGGTTCTATTATATAAACCCGTTCTCTTCCTTCTCCTTTTGCTAATGCTGCTGCAAGTCCTGCGCCATTAGCATTAGCAGTGAAATAAATGTGGTTCATTTTAAGCTCAGGTTTGTAATTTGAAATTCCACCCGATGTCAGTAAATCACCAACCTGCAAATCTGCCTTTGTCCCATGATAAAATGGTCCTTCATCAGAAGGCGCACCCTTATATGAATTTGACAATTCATATATTCTTTTTGCATTATCAAAATCACACAACTCCTCATAACATTTGGCAATGTTTAAATATAACGTTGAGTATGCACTCTTAACATTATCATCATTTATATTTAGTGCACACTGTAAAGATGTTTCCATCCATTTCAATATGTCTGTAATACTCTTTTGTTGACGAGCTAAATGATAAGCTGCTATAAATCTTTCATAGTCGTCTGTTGCTTCGTGCCATGCTTTATGAAACATCGTGATTGCATCTTCAACGTCTCCACTATCTTCCAATCTCATCCCACTCATACAGAGTTTAATAACGACGTTATTTGGATCAAATTTTATATCCACCTAATCTTTCCTCCAAATTAATTGATTGTTCCCTTTCACTTCACGATTTACTCTCCACCGCACGATATTAGTGATGAGTTCAAAATCTATCTGCTTGTCAAGTGGCAGCTAAATCGCTCCTTTACTGGTCTTATATCCTACGATCCGCTCAGCAAATCTGGACATGGCTTTGCCGCCGGGGTACAGCCCGATGTATTTTTTGATAAACAATAAAAACTTATACCCTAAAATACCAATCAATCCACCCAAACAATTTAGAATTATATCATCAATGTCTGCTACTCCAATGCCTAAAAGCCCCTGAATGATTTCAACACACAAACTCACCATAAATATAAATAACAGATTAGTTTTTACCCTTTTATCTTTTTTGAATAATGTCAAATATATACCAAGGGGAATAAAAATAACTATATTGCCAATCACATTACCAAAAGCAAATGTTTTTAAATTCGCAGAGATGCCAGATAAATATTCCATTATGCTATAAAGAGGAATGAGATTGATTGTCCTAAGTTCCAAATGCGAAATTCTCGATAACAGCAATATTTTAATTAACAAAAGTATGTAACAAATGAAAACGCCATATAAAAAGACCGTTTTAATTGAAGAAACAATTTGAAGGGTTTCTTCTAAGTCTTCTCTTGAATATTCGTCCAATACATCACCCTCCCTGATAATTTTCACACAAAACGTCCTGGTCCCCAGTGGAACATGGTCAGAATTTCCAATCAATTTTCGCTGGATTTGGTTCGTTCTCCACGGCAACAGTACGTAGTGCGTCAAGCATACGTTCACACTCCTCGGCGGCGCATTGCTCGATTTGTTCCCACGGCGCACCTATTCCGAGCCTGTCATAGGCGACCGCAAGCGCTCCATAAAAGGCAATCCCTATACAATGCCGTGCCGAATGGATGGTCGACGAGCATTGACCTATTGTCCTCGCCGCAGCCTGTGCAACAGGGTTTCCTTCTGCTTCGCGGGCAGCCGCATGGCACTCAAGTATTTCTGCTTTTACCTTCGGTAGTTTGATTGCTCCCGACAGCCACTCCCGAGCTGCGTTCAATGCATTTTGCGGACGCAGGTCATTTGAATTGTACTTGCACCACAGCGGCAATATAACCTGCTCCGAATAGTCAACTGCCCAACTCGCAAGCGTTGCCTTACTCTGAGTTTCTATTAATTTCATAAGTGACTGAATATACGGTGCTTTCCAGTCACTTAGCATTTTTCGTACTTTTAGCATACTCATCCTCTTTTTTCATCAATAATATCAATTACATCCAACCTGCTATCTCAACCTCGGGAAATCTAAAAAAATCTAAAAAACATCTAAATCGACCACTCTCAAACACCCAACATCCAAATTGACCACTCATGAAGCACTGACATCTAAATCGCTCTGTCACTGGCATTACGGCTTGTTTCGATATGTTCCCACGAAGCGAAAAAGCATATTTCTCCTGCTCCGATATTAACACAAAATCACACAAAATGCCTATATCAAGGTTTTTCAGACACCCTGTACTAAACCCTTGTTATCAATGCTACCGTCTCCACATGTCTAGTATTCACATTAACTGTACTTGCTTACTTTACAAATATGCATATATCAAACTCAGTCCTTGTATAAGTATGCCACTAGTTGATAATATACTTTACTTTTTTGTATTTCTGCTTACTACTATTTGGCTTATCAGGCACCGTCATTTCAATCAACCCCAGTTCCAAAGCTGGCAGCAAATAATTATCTCTAAATGTCGGTCTATGCTTTAACCCCAGTAATTCCATAAGTTCTTTCGTTGAATATTCTTTGTCGCCAATAACCTCTAACAATTTCTTAACTTGTTCGGTCACTTGTTCTCTTACTTGTTCGGTATTTGCAATTTCACATAATGCATCATAAATGGTTTTTAGCAGAAATTCTACGAATTTTCCCGAATCAGCACTACGATCACATTCGCCAAGTACTTTGTAGTATTCATCTTGTCTTTCCCTGATCAATGTTTCTATTGGAAGCCAACCAAACAGTGATTTCCATTTATACAACAATAATGTTTGCCACATTCGTCCCATTCGTCCATTCCCATCTGCAAATGGATGAATAAATTCAAGTTCATAATGGAATACACAGCTTTTTATAAGAGGATGCACTTCTGCTTTTTTTGCCCAATCCACTAATTCTTTAATCAGATGTGGAACTTGATTTGCAGGGGGAGCCATGTGAACCAACTGCTCTCCAGTAAAGACTCCTACACCACCACTTCGAAATGTTCCTGCCTCTTTCGTCAATTCATTCATCAGAACTGTATGAGCTAGTAACATATCCTTAACAGAATATGGATTCAAATCTAAAAGCTTATTATATGCCTCAAAGGCATTCTTTACCTCGCAGATTTCATCTGGTGCCCCAAGAATTCTTTTCCCATTGATAATATCGGTTACCTGATCCAAAGATAAGGAATTATTTTCAATTGCTAAAGAAGCATGAATGGTACGGATACGATTATCCCTTCTAAGTCTTGGGTTGTTGCTCATATTATCATTTATCGTGATTTTGGTTATTATTTCAGTAATAGCAGAAATTAAATTTACTGTCTTATCTGTAATTGTATATGGTGGAACATAGCCTTTTTCGCTCATATATTACCTCACTTTGTGCTAAAATTTGCACTTGCATGATTGAACTTCATTATTTTATCACTTGTACAATATTATACCGTACAAGTTTTAATAATACCACTACTTTTTAATATAATTTGCAAATATGTAATAGCAAAAAGTGCTATCACTTCAATATTTCAGGGGTTTTAGGGGATTTCCACCTAATAAGATGCTTTAATGACCAGAGCCATCGCTGAAGCGTATCTTGCCACACTTATCTTAAATTCATTATGTTCACTACGTTAAGGAACAGTACTATCAGCAAAGCACAGATAACACAAGGATTTGAACTGTACAACTCCATATTTACTTCTTGTATAGAAGCATGGTTTCTGCCACTT
>JAEZVF010000103.1 GCA_023443225.1 Bacillota bacterium | reverse complement strand
ACAGGTATTTGCAAAATAAGCACCTGTCCTGTTTATCGTATCAATATTGACACCGTATATCATGATGATACCAAACTCATTTTGTGTGTAAGTACCCATGTTAAATAGGTGAGGTAAATTATTATTTAGCTTATTAAATGTAACTATAAACCGAACCTATTAGGTTCTTTTTTATTGCCAGAAAGGAAAATAATCTTGGAAAAAATATTATTAGTAAATTCACAGTCATATGAAGTTGATAGTATTGAACTACAAGGGGAGAGTTTAAAAATAGTTTTTAATTCAACTCCAATTTCAGAACTTGAGGAAGTATTTACAAATAAATGCATTGTATCTACCATAAAAGTACTTACAGAAGCAGATGAACAAACAGCCTCATATGTCGGATATACAAAATTTATCTCTATCACTAAGGATGGAGAAACAGGTTTGTCTACTGTAACTCTTGGTAAGATTGATGAAACTCAAGCAAAAATTGAAGAGTTGGAAAAGCAAATACAAGCACTGAATGAAATAGTAGCAAAATTGTATAGAGCCGAGAAATAGTACTTTAATTACATATAACATCTAATAAAATTGGTGTTTGATGCTAAGTTGGATTTTGGATGCATATGAGGTCTGTTTGGCTTGCTATGAGTATTTACAAGCCACTTAAACTTGTTTTAGGTATTAGTTGTTACCTATGGAATTTGAGTGGCTTATATATGGCTGTATATTAAAGAAATTTAATTATATTGTTTCCATCTGTCCTCATTTGGTATATAATGGTATATTATAATATATACTGACGAGGAGAGAAAAATAAGTGAAAGAAATTTCAGAGTTAAAATTAGACGATAAATTAAAAAACATTAAAACTAATATAATGAAATTAAAAGGATTAGGCATTGAAAATTATTATTGTGCAAGTATTCTTGATTGGTTTAATGAAGTATTAGAAAAAAATTATATTATCCATGAAAGTAAAATTAATATTTCAAAAACAGATCAAGAAGTATTTAAAAAGTATAGACAAAAAGTATATTGGATTAATTTCGGGAAAAATATAGGAAGCGAATTTAGAGATTATCATTATGCAGTAGTTTTATATGAATCAAAATATACTGCAATTGTTATTCCATTAACATCTAAAAAAGACGAATCTCCACAGTGGATTGTTGATAATAAGAATTTAATTGTAGATTTAGGAGAAGTTAAAGGATACCCTCATGAATGTAAAGAATGCTATGCGTGTACGTTTTTATTACAAACCGTTAGTAAAAAAAGATTAGATAGATGTGGAAATAAACGTGACGGATTTTTTGATTTAGAGTTAAGTAATATCCAAATGAATAAAATATGTGATAAAATTAAAGAAATTACATATAATACTATTGACATAAAATCATAAATAATATATTATATAACTGTACTTAGTACAGTGATTATATATTTATGTTAGTTTATGATTATGGCATGATCGCCAGTGATTAATTAAAAAAGTTTTACTTTTATGACATCTATTTGAATAAAGTAGGTGTCTTTTTTCATATCTAAGCATCTACCCTATAACCAGTAGGTGCTTTTTTGATGTGGGAATGTAGATTGTTATAGGTGAATGTTATAGGGTTTTTGGTGTGTATGTTGGGTAAATAACGACTTTATGATGTTATAGGTAAAGTTGTAAGGGTAAAAGATATAAGAGGCCAGGAATGGCTTGTAGAATAAAGAATTTAATATGATTATAGGAGAGTCGAGCAATCGGCTCTTTTATTATGGAAAGAAGGTAGAATGATATGAAAAATGCAATATGTGCTTTATTTGGTGTTATAGGAAGTGGATTAGCTTATTTACTTGGAGGATGGGATTCTGCATTAATTACACTTGTTATATTTATGGCTATAGACTTTGTATCTGGGTTAATAGTAGGTGGGGTATTTAAGAAATCTACTAAAACTGAAAATGGTGCTTTAGAATCTATGGCATGTTTTAAGGGATTATGCAAAAAATGTATGATCTTTTTCTATGTACTAGTAGCAACACGATTAGATATAGTGATAGGAAGTAACTTTATAAGAAATGCTGTAATAATCGGATTCATAGTAAATGAAACATTATCAATTACTGAAAATGCTGGTTTAATTGGCTTGCCTATTCCGTCAGCAATTTCTAATGCAATTGATATTCTGAAAAAGAAAGAGGATGAAGCATAATGAAAATAGCGTTAACAGTTGGACACAGCCAGTTGAAAAACGGTTACTATACAAGTGCAGATGGTACTAAATTTGGTGGTGGAAATGAGTATAAATTTAACAAGACCTTTTCAAATTACTTGTCTAAAGAGCTAAAGAAAAAGGGTCATTTAGTAGATATTATTATATGTCCAGAAAAGAAGTTCACAAAATCTACTCAAGAAAAGAATTATAAACTGGATATCGTCAATGATGGTGACTATGATCTTATAATTGAATTGCACTTGAATGCATCTGTGAATAGTACAGCAGAAGGATGTGAGGTGCTTTACATATCAAATAAAGGAAAATACTATGCAGAACGTGTACAAGCTAAATTGAGTACTGTATTTAAAAATAGGGGCATTCAGTATAGAGATAATCTTTATATGCTTACTAAGACGAAGCCGGTATGTATAATGCTTGAAACATATTTTTGTACTAATAAAAAAGAATGGCATTATGCAAGACTACATAAAGGCAAACTTGCTAAATTGATAGCTGATGGAATAGGAAAATAAAGAAATCCCCACTACTTATAATTTTGTAGTGGGGTTATTACTATTTAAAAAGCTTCTTCAGAATTGAAAATAAACTGACGGAAGTTTTATTGTATATTTTATTATAAGCTGCCTTTTTAGGGTTCTTAATCCATCCCATGCCCTTTTTACCATAGCCGGGGATTATAGCTTTTTTAATAGCTCTTTTAGCTCTACCAGTAGTTCTAGCTTTAAAACTCTTTTTTAAACTAGGTGTTCTAATACCGAATTTCATAGTAGCCTCCTTGGTATGATGATTTATAAGGTAACCATACACCATTTTCCAGTAAAATACAAGTGTTGTTTAAATGAGAAAACATGATGTAGGGGCAAGATAGCCCTTTTATTTTTTTGCAATTATTATTGTTTATTAATATAGAAGAAAGTGAGGTTATTTAATGGAAGAAAAAGGTTTACAAGTATTAAACAGTCAAGATTTACAAGAAATGTTTGGATTCGGTAAAACAAAGATGTGTGAATTATTTCAATCTGGTGTATTACCAGTAGTTAAAATCGGAAGAGATTACATAACTACACAAAAAGCAGTTGAAGATTGGATTAAAGATAATATTGGTAAGGAAATATTCTTTTAGTTAAGTTTGTGATAAATTACATAATATGTTACAATAGACCTTAGGTTGTTATTGTAGCATATAAGAAAGGATGTTTATATGACTACAATTAGAAATGAAAATAAACAAAAGAAACGAGATAATGGAACAGGTAGTATTAGACAGCGTAAAGATGGGAAGTGGGAAGCAAGAATATATACTGATGGTGAATCTAAATCATTATATGGTAAAAGCGAGACTGAAGTTAAGAGAAAGTTAAGAGAATATAACAGGCTCAAAGCTAAAGGATATAATAATGTAAAAAAGATTACGCTTAATGAGTATATATATAACTGGTTAATTACTTATAAATTAGGCGTAGTTAAAAGTTCTACTTATGATAGAATGGAGAGTACTTATATTCATCATATTAAAGACACTATTGGCAAAAGGCAAATGGGAAATATTGATTCTAAGGATATTCAAAAGTTAATAAATGAAAAAATAAATCCTTTAGATGGTAAAACAAGACCTCTTTCACGATCTAGTATAAAGAAAATTATTGAGTTATTAAATCCATGTTTTGAATATGCACAAGAACACGGAGATATAAATGATAACCCAATGAAACTTGTAAAAATACCACATCAAGATAATTTTATTGTTAAAACAAAGGAAATGTTTTCGCTAACTGATGAAGATATGAAAGCATTAAAAAATATAGCAGATTTGAAACGTAAAAATGGTGAACCATATTATAAATATGCTTATGTTTATATAATAATGCTCAATACTGGAGTGCGTGTTGGAGAAATGTTAGCCTTAACTTTTGATGATATTGACCTTGACAAGAAAACAATGAAAGTAAATAAATCAGTAATGAGTAACATAAAAAACCGTGGAAATAATTCAGAGAAGAAAAGGTTACAAGTTACTGCATCTACAAAAACAGCAAATGGAACAAGGATTATCCCACTCAATGATAGTGCTTTATATTATTTAAAGGAAATATCAAAATATAATGAAACTCATAATATTAACACTAATCTTGTTGTGTCAGCAAGCAATGGTAATTCGGTTAGTGCAAGAAATTTACAAAGAACTTTTGATTTGGTTTTAACACAAGCAGGAATTAATCATTGTGGATTGCATATTTTAAGACACTCTTTTGGATCTACTTTAATAAGAAAAGGTGTAGATATTTCTGTCGTAAGCAGATTAATGGGACACGCTAGTCAAGCAATTACCAGAGCAAAATATATTCATGTCTTACAAGAACAACAGATTGAAGCAA
This sequence comes from Bacillota bacterium, assembly GCA_023443225.1. Lineage (GTDB taxonomy): Bacteria > Bacillota > Clostridia > Lachnospirales > Lachnospiraceae > Anaerocolumna. The sequence goes on along the minus strand of JAEZVF010000103.1, from coordinate 37,487 downwards.
TACAATTGCTTAATGTTATATAATATTTGGGTACTTTTTGGGTATAAATAAATTTTATCGTTTGAAACATAGTAATATTAATACTTTCAAGTAATAAACGATAAAGTCGATTCCCCTCAGCTCCACTCTTAGACTGAGAATATTATAACATTTAAAAGTGCTTAAAACCTTATAGAATTTAAGGTATTAAGCACTTTTTTAGCTTGCGTGCTTACCAAACAATTCCATTAATTTCTTGCATTTTACTATACAAATCTATATAATTAGAGTAGTTAATTAATTTTTGTAGCATGGAGGATAAGATATGAATTACAAAGAGAGCTATGCGGTTAAAGAATTAACAAAAAGAAGTAGATTTTTAAGTTTCATTTATATTGCTATCTTTGCATTCGGATTTCCGTTGCTGTATTTGGGCATTCAAAAATGCCTTGTAAATGTATCCGCAGCAAATGTACTGGGTGTAGTTATGAGCATAGGGTTTATTATAGCTGATATTGTGTTTATTAAAATGCTAATAACAAATAATTATGGTACAGGGATAAAAGATTATTTTGCTTTACATCCAGATACAACAATAGAAGAGTTAGATAATGATCTTCGCCAAGCGAATCACTTTATTAAAAGTCTTTGGATTGGAAGTAAATGTACATTTCATATTGGTTATCTCTACCCATATATTATAGAAAATAAAGAAATAATCTGGGTTTATTTAACTAGAATTTCTGGACAAAGTGACGGGTGGAGTATTAACTTCTGTGATATCAATAAAAAGATGACTAGTGTTACAATTAAATCTGAGAAGAAGGCAAAAGAAATTGCTCAACTATATCAGCAGAATTTTGCCCATATAGTAATAGGCTTTAATAAGGAATTAGAGGATATGTATAATGGGAACATCGACAAATTTTTAGGGCTAAAATATAATCAAATTTATCAATAAAAGATTACATAGGTATTTTACTAACTCAATTTAAGGGGGATTATATGCATTATCTTTTGTATGGGCTAATAGGTTTTATCATTATTTTATTAGAAGAGTATTTTTTAGGAGTATATATTGATTTTTCGTTAACAAATTTAGCTATTGTAATAATTCCAATTGGAGGCATTATTCTTGGTTTCATTATGGGATTGTTGCTACATTTCGGAATGCTAAAAGGCCGGACAAAATATGGCGCTTTTTTAATTACCTTAACAATAATAATAGGATTCCTGTTATATCCATCCATTCAATACATGGAATACAAAACAACCTTTTATCAATATGATAGTTCTACAGATTCATACCTGATTAACAGGAAATTCGAAGGTAATCCAATTGAAGATTTAGAAATCAGCTTTTTAGAATACGAAAAGCAGTTGCTTGATAATCAGAATATAACAATAACTGGTAAACGTAATATGTCTTTAGAATTGCCCACTGCTGGTTTTTTAAATTATATTAACCTTCTGTTAAATTGGTTATGCATGGCTCTTGCGTGTATCGTAACATTTCGAATTTTAGCGAAAGACACGAAATACTGTGAGAGTTGCAAAAAGTACTATAGCGAAGATAAATTATTTAAATTCCTTCCGAATGCATACGATAACACGATGAAAGAGATAGCAGAGAATTTGAATACAATAAATGAATATGCGAAAGAACATGATGTGGATGTCACTAATTACAGAGATTACTATCAGACTTACCATGTTTATTGCCCCAAATGCCAAACCGGAGAAATACAAATTCGACATATGGTAACGAAAGACAACAGCTTTGAAGAAGATGAAAACAGTAGAATCATAATACCAATCTCGAATTGATCTGTGTCTGACTTTGGGCGATCTTCTTTTGTTAAATGTGTAGATATCGTGATAATAACTAGTATTAGAATCATATAATTAACAAATTGATAAATTGAAAAATAGAGGGATAATGATTATACATGTTGTACAACCTGGTGAAACAATTTATACGATAGCAGAAGATTATAATGTATCAGTAACGAAATTAGTAGAGGAAAATGGAATAATAAATTCTGAGAATCTGGTTGTCGGGCAGACAATTGTAATTGCATACCCGAAGCAGTCTTATATAGTGCAGGAAGGGGACACCATTGAAAGCATTGCCAGTTCATTTGGAATTACCAGAATGGAGTTACTTAGGAATAATCCGTTTCTTATAAACAGAGAAGTTGTATATCAAGGTGAGGAGATTGTTATTAGTTATGAAACCCAAGGGAATATCTCCATAAATGCATATTCTTATCCGTTTATAGATAGGAATATACTTAAAAAAACCCTGCCATTTTTAACGTATTTAACAATATTTAATTATAGAACCATTGAGGCTGGTATCATTGTAGGTAATGACGAAATCGATATTATTCAAATGGCTAAAGATTATGGGGTCGCTCCTCTTATGTCCTTATCCACATTGACCTATCAGGGCGTAGGTGATATTAAAACGGTAAATAGGATCCTATATAATGAAGGCAATCTAGAAAGGCATATAGATGCTATACTAAGAATCTTAAGAGAAAAAAAGTATTATGGTCTAAATTTATCAATCGTGTACTTAAATCAAGAAAACAGACTGGCTTATGAAAATTATATAACTAAATTATCCACTCGTTTGCATGCAGAAGGATATAAATTATTTCTTACAATAACTCCAATCATTATTTTAAACGCAACTGAAATAACCTTTGAGAAAATAGATTATACCGTTTTGGGTCAACAGGCAGATTACTTTCAAATTCTATCTTATGGATGGGGCTCAATTGCTGGTCCTCCTTCGGCAACAACACCTGCTTATTTAACTAGAGTGCTTCTTGAGTATGTAGTGACCATGGTGCCGTCTGAAAAGATATATAGTGGAATATCTATTATAGGATACGACTGGCAAAGCCCATATATTTTGGGTGTTTCAAGAGCAAATGCCCTAACGAATGAGGCGGCGATTGAGTTGGCCGTGCTGACAGGGTCAACAATTATGTTTGAAGAGAATACTCAAGCTCCATATTATGAGTATTATAATACCGTTGGAGGGAGACAAATCAGACATATCGTATGGTTTAGTGATGCTAGAACTATAGATTCACTGATGAGATTTATTCCGGAATATGACATTCAGGGTTCTGGAATCTGGAATGTTATGAGTTATTTCGCTCAAATGTGGTTGGTAATAAATTCACAATATAATATAACTAAAGTATTACCAGAAAGTTAATTTGCGTATAGTATCAATAAGAACACTTGAAATAAAAAAGTCTCCCTTTCAGGAGGCTTTTTTTCTAACATTAAAATCTGTTGGAATCTTGAGAAGCGTTTCTACTATTGGAATCTTGAGAAGCGTTTCTAATATTAGAATCTTGAGAAGCGTTTCTACTATTAGAATCTTTAGAAGCATTTCTACTATTAGAACCTTGAGAAGCGTTTCTGCTATTGGAATCTTGAGAAGCGTTTCTGCTGTTTGCATTTCTTCCTGAATAATTTTGATTGTTATTTTCCATTATAGCCTCCTATGAACTTTATTTTCATTGACTTTCATAGTATGTACTATTCTTACTTGATTATTCTTAAAATATTTTTTTCACAAAATTTGACTATCCAAAACCCAACTATTAATAGTAAAGATAAAAGAGACTAATTTCATTGAAATACAATAATTAGTCTCTTCGATAACAATTAAACGTCGTTCAAGTAATTTTCTTTTATATAAGCAGATAATTCCATAGCTGCTTTTTCATGAGATAAAATTCCTGGATGACATCGTGAACCTACGGTTTCATCCGTAGTATTGGGAAGTTGAAATACCGATACTTTATTGTCTCCGGTTAAGCTTATATAATTAGATACAGCATGGTAAATGGATGGCATTAGTGGCATGCCTAACATACCATACACCCATATAATTTGTGCTTTTTTATTAAACTTCCGAAGCTTACATAGAAAACTTTCAACATTCTCTTCAAAGCATCTTACATCCTCTTGGTTGTAGCTGCCATCTGGATTCCTTCTTTGTTTATATAGCTCACCGGTGATTGGATTTTTCCATTCAGGGGTGTTAAATGCACTGGCATCATTAGTGCCAAGATTAACAATGATAAAATCCGGCTGCCAGGATAGAAAATCATTTTCATCTAAAGCTCCTAGAGCTTTATTCTTTTCACCAGTAAGAATACCGCATACTTTTTCGTAATACTTAGGAATGTTATTGTTGGGATTATTATCCCAGCCGGTTAATACGCCCCATCCGCTCTCAGAAATAACTCGATAATCTGCATTTAATGCATCTGCTGTCATTTTTGCATAATTATTTACTGCGCCAAACCACATAGGAATCCAATCTTCTTCCTGCTTTGCACCAAATATACCTTCTCCTGAGGTAATGCTGTCACCGATAAACTCTATTTTAAAAGGTTTCTCTTCTATCGGTAATGCTTCTCCATCGAATTTTACACTATGTATCTGAAGACAACATCCGGGATCCTCATTCATTGCTTGTACATCCTTTACAATACGGACATTTTTAACGGTACTTTCATTCATTCCACGGAATACACATACCCAATATCGTCCCGCCGTCAACATTTGTCTACTTATCATAGCAGAGTTGATTAATACACTAATCCATGATTCAAAGGTATCATAGGATACCTCTACTTCAATCCACAGTTCGGTAGTTTTTACATTAAGCTCAATGGCGCTGCCGGTCCAGAACAATGTCAAAGGAGATAAATTATTGCTAGTCCTGCCATGAATTTTTAGATTTTTTATATCTGTTAAAGCGTAATTTGTTAGTTTGCTATTTTCTTTCAATCTGTAAACCTCCTATGTTCCCGCGCTTAAACCATTTTTACATTGGTGGATAAGCTAATTGGAATTCTTAGTTTATTATAACACTATAAAGATGCTTAAATCAACTTAATAATACTTAAAAAAGGTCCTATATATTACTTAATAATTAATCACGGGTAATTATGATTACCTGTTTTACTTCTATAAAATAATAGATTTTGGTAGTTAATGATAAATTGACTGTATCCTTTTCATGTGATAATATAATTGCAGATGGGACTACAATGAAAAGAAAAATACTTGGAGGAACTAAAATGAAAAAAGCACTATCAATGATTCTTATTTTCACAATAGGGATGACTTTACTTATGGGATGTGGGCAGAAAGAAAATGCTACTGGACAAACGACTGAAACAAATGAAGAAACCGAAACAACAATAGACAAAGAGGAAACTGAGGGTCAAAGTACAGAAGAAGTAGAAACAACTGAACCTACTTCAGAACCTGTTGTTGAAAGTAAATACAATCAAATGGCAGAGCCACAAAAAGGAGAGACCGTTGCTGAAATAGTAATTAAGGGTTATGGTTCCGTATTTGTTAAATTTTTTGACGATGTGGCGCCAAAGGCAGTGGAAAACTTTGTTACACATGCAAAAGACGGTTACTATAATGGATTGACTTTTCATAGAGTTATCAATGATTTTATGATTCAGGGTGGTGACCCAACTGGAACCGGAACAGCCGGTGAGAGTATCTGGGGTAATGCCTTTGAAGATGAATTTGCAGATAATCTGCAACCACTCCGTGGGGCTCTTTGCATGGCCAATTCTGGACCAAATACAAACGGTAGTCAATTCTTTATTGTTCAATCCGATGAAAAATTCCCAGACGATGTAATAGCACAGTTGGAAATGTATTATGGTATTTCATTTAATGATAAAGCAAAAGAAGACTATGCTAATATCGGAGGAACTCCATGGTTATATCAGATGCATACTGTGTTTGGTCAGGTATATGAAGGTTATGATGTATTGGATGCCGTTGCAGCGGTAAAAGTAATTGATCCGGATGCACAGAACTTTAAACCGGAAGAAGATGTTCTTATAGAAGAAATTAAAGTATTTGAATATTAAATAGATTCATCCGTAGTACATTTATACAGTTCTACGGATGAAACAATATATGGCTGGAAAAAGTAATCAGTGTGCCCGCGTATTCCTCGGCACAAATACAAAATATGCGCCAAGAAAAGCGCGAGAATGGAGGGGGAAATGAGAGAAAAAGGATTAGTAGTGAATGGTTTTCTCTTTAGTACAAATAAGGAATACAATCAAGCAAAAGAAGAACTGGAAGCAATAGAGTATATTAAAAAGAATACTGATTTAGCAAATTCAGGTATAGTCCTAAAATTATATAATAAGTTAACTGAGAATCGTACTTTTCATACTCCAGTAGGCTATACATTTTTAAAAGAGCTTCAGGGTACGATTTTAAGATCCGGCATTGTTAAGCCAGAGAATTTAGAAGGAATTTATATACCGGGAAAAAGTAGTGATAACAATGAAGTTGCTATTCTAAAAGCAGAGCAATATAAGGTGATGGCAGAACGGGAGCACACGAAAAACAGAAACTCAAGGATTATCAACATTTTTCTCGTATTCATAATAATGATAATGATAATTATAGCAATTAATACCGATAGAACTAAATTTACTAATTTTGAAAATAACATTATTGATAAATATTCGTCATGGGAAGAAGATCTAAAAGAAAGAGAACGGGTACTTAATGAATTAGAAGACCGATTGAATTGATATACTATGAATACCAAATAGAACATACTTTTTTCATAAATTTATGTTATTATCCATGATAAGCAGATTAGTCCAAGGAGGTGTGAGTATTATCAGTACTCGCACTAGAAAGCACCAAGATTTCCATGGATAAGTGCAAAAGCTAACATTTATAACCTGCGAAAATGTGGTTATATAACCATTACAATAAGCATGTCTTAAGCGTGCAGATAGGAGCGTTTATGGATAATTTAAAAGTTCTTGTTGTTGATGACGAAAGCAGAATGAGAAAGCTCGTAAGAGATTTTTTAAGTAAAAAGAATTTTGATGTAATTGAAGCTGAAAATGGTGAACAAGCTGTGGATGTGTTTTTTGAAACGAAAGACATCGCTTTGATTATTTTAGACGTTATGATGCCAAAAATGGACGGATGGCAGGTTTGCCGTGAAATCAGACAATATTCCCAAGTACCAATTATTATGTTAACAGCAAAAAGCGATGAAAAGGATGAACTGCTTGGTTTTGAATTAGGTGTAGATGAATACATATCAAAACCATTTAGTCCAAAGATATTGGTTGCCCGAGTAGAGGCGATTCTTCGTAGGACAAATGCATTGGATGATGAAATTACAGAAATTGGTGGTATTGTTTTAGATAAGGCTGCACACCAGGTTAAAATTGATGGTGTAAACATAGATTTAAGCTTTAAGGAATTCGAATTACTTACGTATTTTGTAACAAATAAAGGAGTTGCACTTTCAAGAGAGCGGATATTGAATCATGTATGGAATTATGATTATTTTGGAGATGCCAGAACCATTGATACCCATGTGAAGAAATTAAGAAGTAAAATGGGACAAAAAGGAGAGTATATTAAAACGATTTGGGGAATGGGTTACAAATTTGAAGTGGGAGATTGACGGCAATATTAAAGTAAATGCATTAGTACAAGCTTCAAATGAGTATGTACAGGAATGGAGAATAGTATGAAGATAGGTTTACAGAACCGACATTCTATACGAGTTAAACTGACACTTACGTTGACAGTATTAATGGTACTGACAATCTTTTTACTATGGTTTTTAAATAGAACTTTATTAGAAAGGTATTATCTACATAGTAAGATAGACACCTTAGGAAATACCTTTGATACAATTTATCATATCTATGAAGATAAAGTTGCTGGTGAAAGTTTATCTAGTGGCGAGCTCCTTAGATTGGAACGAATCCGTGATAGTAGAAATGTAAATATATATATATTGTCAGATAAGTTAACGTATCAATTTCCAGGAGCAGGGAGTCGTGGCATAGATGATGATAAGAGAGTCTATTCCATTTTGCAAGGCTATATTTTTAGTAACCCAGAGCAATCTAAGGAATTGATTAAGGCTGAAACGGATTATTATATCTATTCATTATATGATTCTAGACTTGAATCAAATTATATTGATTTAATCGGTAAATTGGATAATGGATATACAGTTTTCATGCGTACCAATTATGAAAGTATGCAGGAAAGTGTAGCGATTGCTAACAAATTCTTGGCTTATGTGGGAATTATAGCAGTAATCATTGGAACTACCATAATGTTTTTTATCAGCCGAAGCTTTACCTTACCAGTACTTCAATTAACTTCTATCGCTAAAAAAATGAGTGATCTGGACTTCGAAGTGAAATATGAAGTGAGATCCAAGGATGAAATAGGAGAACTTGGAGGATGTATTAATACTTTGTCAGAAAAATTAGAAAATACGATTTCCGAATTGAAAATAGCGAATAATGAATTATTGTCTGATTTACAAGATAAAATTCATATTGATGAGGTTCGGAAGGAATTCTTATCGAATGTCACTCATGAATTAAAAACTCCGATTGCTTTGATTCAAGGGTATGCTGAGGGCTTAAAAGACAACATAAATGAAGATTTGGAAAGCAAGGAATTCTACTGTGATGTTATTGTAGACGAAGCTAAAAAGATGAACCAGATGGTGAAAAAATTATTAACACTGAATCAGATTGAGTTTGGTAATAATCAGATAAACATCGCAAGATTTGATCTTGTTGCTCTTATAAAGGCTGTTCTAAGTTCGGTAGACATTCTTTTTAAACAAAAAGGGGTCATCATGCATTTTGAGCAAGATGAATCTATCTATGTTTGGTCAGATGAATATATGGTAGAAGAGGTCTTGACTAATTATATCAGCAATGCTTTAAATCATGTATCAGGCGCAATGATTATTGAGGTTAAATTAATCCAACAGAAAGATGTAGTACGTGTGGCGGTATTTAATACTGGAGAACCAATACCAATGGAAGATCTCGATAAAGTATGGATTAAGTTCTACAAAGTTGATAAAGCACGAACAAGAGAGTATGGCGGAAGCGGTATCGGATTATCTATTGTAAAGGCTATAATGACATCACTAAACAAAGAGTTTGGTGTTATAAATCATGATACTGGTGTTGAATTTTGGTTTGAACTTGATACACAGAGTAATTAAACAGAACAGGGGTAATATGTAAATATTTTTTCGAATTGTAGATTGTGATTGCGGTTTTGTGCATTTTATGGTATTATATTAATTATAATACTATTTTTACTGGAGGACAAAAGTGTGAGAAAATTGCTGTTTATAATGATTGTGCTTTGTGGAATCATGTTGACAGGATGTACACAATTAGTTGTATTGACAGAAGAAGAGAGTGATATTCTATCAGAGTATATGGCTGAGACTGTTCTAAAACATGAAAAAAATTATAAAGAAGCTTTAATATATCCTGAAGATACAACCGAGGATATTGCTGATAGTGAGAAAAAAGAAGTGAATAAATCTGAAGTTGCTACTGACACGAAGGGAAATATCGAACCTGTGAGTGAGTATGTTAATTCTGATGATAAATTAACAACATTAGAAAACACTATTGGTGATGAAACCAACTACATGGTTAGTGATATGAATTTATCAGACGAATTGGGCAATGGGAAATTTGAGATTTCTTATGCGAACTATAAGTTGTATGATAGCTACCCAACTAAGAGCAAAAACAATTATTTTTCTTTAGAGACTACCGAAGGCAGAAAATTACTTGTTGTTAGCTTTGATATTAAGAATTTAACAAAGAAAACGCAAAAAATTAATTTAATAAAATCTGGATTTGAGTATACATTGAATAATGGTTCCAACGTTACCTATATTCCTAAGCTAACTTTATTATTAAATGATATTCAGTACTTGGACATTGAAGTACCGGCAGGGAAAACCAAAGAAGCCGTACTCGTTTTTGACGTATTACAGGATATAGATATATCCAAATGCAATTTGGTAGTATCAAACCAGGAAAAGAATGCATTGATTAAATTTAATAAATAAATAAGTGGAGCTAAAAGGAGTATAAGAATGATTTACGTTGAAAAGAAAAGAACAAAGTTCTTGGGATTACCAATTTGTTTTACTACGTATACTATCTCAGATGAAAAGCTTTCAATAACAAGCGGGTTCTTAAATATTACAGTTGATGATGCTTATATGTATAAAGTTCAAGATGTTAAACTCACTAGAAGTTTAATGGAGAGAATCTTTAAGTTAGGCACAGTCACTTGTTATACCGGAGATACGACACATCCGGAGCTTAAGTTATTACATATCAAAAATTCTAATACAATAAAAGATTTCCTTATGACTGCTTCAGAAGAGGCCAGACGGAAGAGGCGTACATTGCACACTATGGATATCGATGTTTCTGACACAGAAGATTTCGACATAGAGTAGCAGAAGATACAAGGTTTCAGGTCGATAATATAAGTAAGGCGATAAATGTAGTACATTTATCGCCTTACTTTATCTATAATAATATGGGGAGGAGAGAGTGAAACTATTAATTCACTTCTTACTATTATTATAAAATACATTTATGTGTAAACTATGAAGACAAAACAAATATTCTGTTAACATTTTCGTTCACATTTTATACCCATTGTAATTTCCAGAAATAAATTTGGTTGAAAAAGGCATTGTCTTACTCCGAATTTAACCAGAAAGCGCGGTTTGGGTTATAAAAATCTACAGAAAGGAATAGGTAGTATTTTGACTTCAGAAATAAATTATAAGCTATTAGTAGAAGTTGCTATGCTGGCTGGAGAAATCATGTTATGTGGTGGAGCCGAAACTTATCGGGTGGAGGATACCATGACAAGGATACTAAAGATTTCAGGTTTTGATAAAACAGAAGTATATGTTACACCCACAGGAATATTTATGACTTTGGGAGATGCCAGCATTGATACAATAAGTTTGGTAAAACGTTTGGAAATGCGCATGACCAATTTCTCATATATATACACTGTGAATACTATTTCCAGAAACCTGTGTAACGGTAAAATCACATTAGAAGATGCTTATTTAGATCTTAAGAATATACAAACGTCTAGGGAATATGGTGTTTTTGCTTATTACATCTGTATCATTTTGGCTTCTTTGTCTTTTACCGTATTGCTCGGAGGTGATTGGCTGAATAGTATTCTTGCGGGCTTTCATGGAGGCATAATAGTTTTTGTATTTATTTTAACAAAAAGAGTTCAAATAAATACGTTTATCAAAAACATGCTAGCTTCCATCCTGATTGCTTTCAGTAGTATGTTGTTTATGCATGTATTAAACTTACCTATTCAGTTGGATGCTCTAATTGGTGGATCTTTGATGCCTTTATTACCCGGAGTTGCCATAACTAATGCAATAAGGGATACTTTGCAGGGAGATTATGTTTCTGGAGGAGCCCGTGCGATTGAGGCATTTATAACTGCAGCAGCAACCGCTGCAGGAGTCGGCGTTGGAATGGCATTCTTCGCGTTCTTATCTGGAGGTAATGTCTTATGATGATACAGACAATTGGTGCTTTTATTGGAGTTGTTGCAGTTGCAGTGACTTTTGGTGTACCAAGAAAGTTTTTGGTGTATTCTGGTTTGGCTGGAGCAGTAGGCTGGCTGGTATACTTGCTACTTAAGAAGGCAGACTGGAGCGAGGTAATTAGTATGTTTTTTGCTGCAATGATGGTGTCTTTAATTTCTCATAGTTTTGCTCGTATCTTGAAAGCACCGGTTACCTTGTTTTTAATACCCGGAATCATACCTCTGGTTCCAGGAGTCGCGATGTATCGAATTGTATATCATCTTATTACCAATAACAGTGGCCTTGTAAATTATTACTTTAGAGAAGCCATTTTGATAGCTGGGATGATAGCATTAGCCATATTTATTATGGATACTATTTTTAGAATCTTTCAAAAGAAGTAATCTTTTCTTGCATTTCCTATAAAAAGTAATATAATAGATTTTAGTGTTTCACAGATAGGAGTTTAGATGAGAATTGGATTATTAAGGCACTTTAAAGTACACTGCCCACACAAAAAATTCATGACCTCAAAAGAATTTCGCGAGTGGTCGGAGAAGTATGAGAAATCAAAGGTTATTAAAAATCATGTGGAGATGTATGGTATAGAATGGGATATCTGCTATGTAAGTGATCTACCAAGAGCAATCTCTACTGCGAAAGAAGTATACAGCGGTAACATTAAAATTGATAAATTACTTAGGGAAGTGGATAATGCACCTTTTATTCATTCTGACAGAATTATTTTACCTTTCGAATTATGGCATATTTGTGGTAGGTTAGCATGGTTTTTCAAGTCCCGGAGCCAGCCAGAAACGGTTGTAGGAACAAGGAGAAGGATTAATGCATTTTTAGACCGAATCGACTGGTCAAAAGAAAACATCTTAATTGTATTTCATGGATTTATGTTGTTTAATCTTCAAAGGGAATTAAGAAGAAGAGGTTTTACTGGTGAGAGGGTAAAGATAGTTAAGAATGGAGTATTATATCAATATACCAATGATATGTGTAAGAAACCATGAAAATAACAGTTATCAGTGTGGGTAAAATTAAAGAAAAATATTTTACTATGGCCATCGAGGAATACGTGAAACGATTGAGCCGCTATTGTAAATTAGAACTTATCGAGGTTACAGATGAAAAAACACCGGATCAAGCAAGCGATGCACAAGAGGATCAGATTAAGAATTTGGAAGGTGACCGAATTCTGAAATATGTTAAAGATAGTACTTATCTTATTGCACTTGCTATTGAAGGCAAAATGCTCTCCTCTATAGAACTGGCAGAGAAAGTTGAACAACTAGGGGTTAGTGGAAGTAGTCATATTACTTTTGTTATTGGCGGTTCTTTAGGATTATCTCAAGAAGTGTTAAGCCGAGCAGATTACCATCTGAGTTTTTCAAAGATGACATTTCCACATCAGATGATGAAAGTCATTCTGTTAGAGCAGATATACCGGGCATATCGGATAAATACGAATCAGCCCTACCATAAATAGAACATAAGGAGAGAAAAGATGGAACATTTAATTATTCCGGATGGATATCAATCAGAATTAAGTATAAAAGAGACAGAAATAGCAATCAAGTACGTAAAGGATTTTTTCGAGCGAGAGTTGGCAAAACAATTAAATCTTACAAGAGTATCTGCACCTTTATTTGTAAAACCTGAAACTGGCCTGAATGATAATCTCAATGGTATAGAACGTCCTGTGAGCTTTGGTATAAAGGAACAAAATGATGCAGAGGTAGAAATTGTGCATTCCTTAGCTAAATGGAAGAGGATGGCGTTGAAAAGATATGGATTTTCGGAAGGAGAAGGTCTTTATACGGATATGAATGCAATTCGTCGTGATGAAGATACTGACAATATCCATTCTATTTTTGTAGACCAGTGGGACTGGGAAAAAATTATTCAAAAATCCGACCGTACCGTAGAGACCTTAAAGGATATCGTAAAAAAAGTATATATCGCTTTAAAAAACACGGAAACGTATATTTCAGAAAAATACAATTATATCAAAGAATTTCTTCCGGAAGAGATAACCTTTGTAACCTCACAGGAGTTAGAAGACAGTTATCCTGACTGTACACCGAAAGAAAGAGAATATAAAATTGCCAAACTTAAAGGTGCTGTTTTTATTATGCAGATCGGTGGAGCTCTTGCTTCCGGCGAAAAACATGATGGCAGAGCACCGGATTATGATGATTGGAAATTAAACGGTGATATTATAATCTATTACCCTGTTTTAGATATTGCATTGGAATTATCCTCCATGGGTATCCGTGTAGACGAAGATTCCTTAAAAGAACAGCTTGCAATCAGTGATTGTATGGATCGTGCAGAATTACCTTTCCAGAAGGCTCTTTTAAATAAGGAATTGCCATATACAATTGGCGGTGGAATCGGTCAATCTAGAATGTGTATGCTTTTCTTACGCAAAGCACATATTGGTGAGGTACAGTCTTCCATATGGCCGGATGAAATTGTTGAATATGCAAATCAACACGGTATAGACTTGTTATAAAGTAATATGAGTGAGAACGGCATTCCATTCGGAAAACGTTCTCATTTTCTGATGAATGCTTTATCAAAGCACTTAGAGATATATGAATAATCGACGGGAGCAACCTATATGAATATTTACTTAATCAGACATGGAAGACAAAGCAGTGCGTTATGTAATGTGAATGTTGAACTTGCAGATGAAGGAAGAAGACAGGCAGATTTGCTTGGTAGAAGACTCGTGAAATACCATATTGATGGTTTATATTCCAGCAATTTAATTCGAGCGGTTGAAACTGCAGAAATCGTAAATGAACATCTTAACCTTCAGCATATCATTCGAAAGGACTTACGAGAGATATCCTTTGGTGAGATGGAAGGTAATTCTGATGACTTTATTAATGAACATTTTAGTGAGTTTATTACAGAACAGATGAAATTGATAAAGGATATTCCTTATCCAGGTGGTGAATGTGGCGGAGATGTTTTAAAAAGAGCCATGTTGACAATCGATGAAATTGTAAGATGCGGTAAAAAGAATATTGCCGTAGTGACACATGGAGGAGTCATCCGTGCATTGCTTGCAGGCATTCTGGGACTGGATATGAGTAAGAAGCTTTTATTTGCTGTTTCCCTGGAAAATACAAGTATTACTCAGCTAGTATATGATGAAGGTTATCAACGCTTTTATCTACAGCGATTTAATGATTATTCTCATTTGGAGAATGAACCAAATTTACTGCGTCGTAACTGGTAATATGCAATGCTACATACTCAATTATCCTGTGTATCCCTGCAACCATTTAAGCAATAGAAAGATGGTGATTCATATTACTTCGAAGGAGCTAATTGAGGATACAAAGGACATACTATTCTTGAAATAATAGAATAAAGTCATATGGATATTGTTAGAAAAACATATGCTCTATGAATATTTTCAGTCCAATCAAGATAAGAATACTTCCGCCAAATATTTCAGCCTTGTCCTTAAAAAGTCTATCAAATCGTTTTCCAAGGAAGGTTCCGAACAGACAACAGACAAAAGTGATTCCTGCTATGCTTAAACCAGCGATTCCTATGTTGGTTTTTGTAACTGCAAAGCTGATACCAACTGCAAGTGCATCGATACTGGTGGCAACCCCTTGAACTAAAAGTAGTTTCATGGAAAATACTGTTGTTTTACAACACTCGTTTGGATTCTTAAAAGCTTTGATTCCTTCCGAAATCATATTAAATCCAATAGCGCCTAATAAAAATAATGCAATCCAATGGTCTAAAAAAGAGATTGTATCCAGAAATGCGCTGCCCACTAAGTATCCTAACACCGGCATGATTCCCTGGAACAATCCAAAGGTTAATGCTGTTGCAAATGCATCTTTACGTTTGAAATCCTTAAAGCACATACCATTAGAAATGGACACAGCAAAAGCATCCATAGCTAAGCCTATGGAAATTAAGATTATTGTAATAACACCCATGTTTAACCTCCAAAAAGAATTATTATTTTTGAAATACTGATATATTATAGCAACCCTTGGATAATCATGCAAGGAGAAATAAAATATTTATTAGTTATGGAACCAATTGGAAAGATTGTCGTCTAATCTATATAAGGTAACTGAATCAATAAATTAATTATATTTTAAGGGGGTATTTTATGAAAAGAGCAAAATGGTTTAGTTTATTTCTTATTATTGGTTTTGTGGTAACTATGCTATATGGTTGCGCAAAAAAAGGTGATGTTGATTATGATAGTGGGAATGGCTATTATAATTATTCCAAGTCAGAAAGCTCAGCAGCGGAAACAGAATTAGCAGCGGAACCGCAAACAGCAGCTGCAGGGAATGCTGATACGACTGCATCTACTTCGGAAGAGTCAATTAAGAATACATCTTCAACAACAGCTAAGAAAGCGGTCAATTCACAGGAGAAAATAATACGACGGGCATCCTTAGATGTTGAGACCCAAGACTTTGATAAGTTAATTCAAACTATCGATACTGAAATCAATCTGCTTGGGGGTTATGTAGAAAGCTCTAATATCAGTGGAAGATATTATTATAGCGATAATTTACGGTATGGAAACATAGTAGCAAGAATTCCGAAAGATAAATTGGATCAATTTATAGGGAATGTATATGATATATCAAATGTTGTGAACAAGCAGGAATCTACAGAAAATGTTACATTACAGTATGTTGATACAGAGAGTCATAAAAAATCCCTGGAAATAGAGCAAGAGAGGCTTCTAGCTTTATTGGAAAAAGTAGAAAAACTGGAAGATATCCTAACCTTAGAAAGCAGACTTAGCAGTGTTCGTTATGAATTGGAAAGTTACGAGAGACAGCTTAGATTATACGACAATCTTGTAGAATATAGCACGGTAACATTGAATATACAGGAAGTGGAACGAATGACAGTTACGGAAGTAGCGAAGCCATCTGTCTGGGACCGTATTAGTAATGGTTTTGCAGATACCATGTATGATATAGGAGAAGGAGTGAAAAACTTCTTTGTGTGGTTTGTTGTTAATCTTCCTTATCTACTAATATGGGCGTTTATCATTGCTGTATCTGTACTCATTGGAAGAAAGTATTATAAAAAGAGCAAAGCTAAAAACATGGCACAGCAAAAGGAGTCAGCACTTGATTTATTGAAGAAAGAAAGTGTTGAGAAGAAAGAAGTATAACTTTGTTTATTGCACTTTTGAATTACAAAATAGCGTGTTATTATTATCCAGCTTAAGACGAACTGTCTTTTGGATCAATAATACACGCTATTTTAATTTCTAATTTTTTCAGTTGTTACATAGATTTATTTATTAATTTATTATTGACAATGAAACAATGTTATGTTACATTTGAGTCAATAGAACAATGTTACGAAGGAGGGACACTATGTTAATATCAAAAAAAGAATTGTTAGCTGAAACTGGAATATCCTATGGACAATTATATCGCTGGAAAAGAGAACATTTAATTCCAGAAGAGTGGTTTATCAAACAATCTTCCTTTACTGGACAAGAAACATTTTTCCCCAAAGAACAAATGTTGGCCAGAATCCGGTCCATTCAGGAATTAAAAGATAAGTATTCCCTAGAAGAACTTGCCAAGCTCCTATCACCGGAAATGAATGAGGATGGATTTCATATAAAGGATATTGTATTCATGGAAGAAATTGATGGCAAAATCCTTGCTGCTTTTCAAAACTTACTTGGAAAAGATATCGTATCTTATATGGAAGTACTGGTTATGGTTGCATTATCTAGAATAATCAAGGAGATTGAATTGGAACCAAATCAGATCGCGGATATGCTAAAAGGGATAGAATCTCATTTACAAGAAATGAAATCTACAGCATATATATTTACTGTATTCCATAAAGACAATAATTATTACGGCACATTTTATCAGGAACAGACTTCCCTATATTTAGACAATCGATTTATCATTGCAAAGCAGGTACGAATGAATGACATATCAAATGAAATGAAGATTAAATACAGAGGTAAATTTAATGTATTAAACAACGACATTCAAGATGATAAACAAACAGAACAATCAAAAAAGACAGTAGAGGCAGGGTTTTCGAGTAAGGACAAACAGCAAAAGAGTGAGCAGGAAAATGACACATCGAAAACGAAGGAAGAAAAAGATGATGAATTTGTTATTAAAATAAATAATTGGGAGGTGCGGTTATGAGAAGAAATGTTGTTTCAGTAGGGAATGCGCCAATTCGCGGGGAAGTTGGTAAAATTTATGCAGCAGGAGATGTTAACATCGTTGAAGCAGATGCATTAAAATTAAATGGTGCTGGCAATATCAGCATAACAGATAGTACAATTGACGAGACAAAAATCGGCGGTACAATTATTGTAGAAAATAGTAAGTTTGGTACTATCTACATGGCAGGAGATATTAAGTGCAGGGGAGTTTGTAAAGCGGATACTTTGATAGCGATAGGAAAACTAGAGGCAGAACAGATAGAGTGCAAAGTACTACGTAATTTTACTGAAAAGAGTATACAGGTTCATAGCGATAATAATAGAAAAGAAACATCTTTCCGTTTTAATTCTCAATGGGATTTTAATATTAACAGTGGAAATGGCTTTCGTAAGGGTGAATGGGACATCAACTGGGATATGGGCAAATCCGGTAATGACATGAAATGCGATGCTCGTTATTTGAATCCAACAGGTGGAAGTATATATAAAGGTAAAATGAAAGCAGAAACCTTTGAAAATCTTTGCGATTTTAATTTGGATTTTGACTATAAGTTTAAAACTATAATTAGCATCGATCCAATACATTTGGAAGGAGTTTTGGAGTGCGAGGAATTATATAGCTTTGGAGCATTAGACATGGAAGGTGTCAATGCAGATATTATTTATATTAATCCAAAAGAAGAATCAAATGTCCAACATATTATGGGAAGTGAAATTGCAATTACCGATGTTTTCCTCATGGATCAAACCTTTGAAGCAATTCCCAAATCTGCCGCTATTAGTTTATACAAAAAAGCAGCAGCGTCACCAGCTGGAATAATGCATATTGATAGCATTGAAGGTGACAACATTCGCTTGGACCATGTACAGGCTAAAATTGTTAGCGGGGACAATATAACGATTGGTGATTATTGTGTGATTGATCGGGTTGAATATATAAGTAATATTCAGGTTTCTCCAAAAGCATCGGTTAAAGAGTTGATTCAGTTATAGCATAAACATAACTTTAGATAAGCTTTCTGACAAAAAAAGAGGAATGAACTCGAATGGAATTCATCCTCTTTTTTTCGTAATTTTATGTTTTTGTATTACTGGAATTGGCAAAAAAAATAGTGTACTAGCAAATATTATTTTCCTTTTATCATTTATTTTACTTGAATTTTTCCATGAACGTGGTACAATACAAACATTAATATACTAGTTATATAATTAAAATTTGGAGGATTTCGTAATGAAAAAAGTTATAAGCTTACTACTTGTGATGATAATAGCGGGTTCTTTTTCTGCTTGTGGTACAAAGACTGAAAATAATGCTGTAGAAAACCAGGATAGTCAAACTTCCGAAAGTGCATCTGTTGAAACTACGGATAGTCAAACTTCCGAAAGTACTGCTGATGATACCTTAATTGTTGGTACAGAACCTGGATTTGCACCGTACGAATATATGGAAGGTGATAAAGTTGTAGGTATTGATATGGATATTGCCCAAGCAATTGCTGAGGCAATGGGCAAAAAGCTAGAGATCAAGACCATGGATTTTGACGGGGCACTTTTAGCGGTTCAATTAGGTAAGGTTGATTTCGTTGCAGCAGGTGTTTCTATTGATGAAGACCGTGCAAAGGTTATGGATTTTTCTGATGAATATGTAAGTTCTACTGAGGTTGTTGTAGTAAATAAAGAGACTCCTATGGTTAGCAGTGTAGATGATTTAAATGACAAAATCATTGGTGTACAGCAGGGCAATATTGCAGATTTCTACGTATCAGACGAAGAAAACATGAAAGCAAAAGAAATCAAGCGTTATACAAAGTTTGCGCAGGCTGCAGAAGACTTGAAGAACAATAAGATTGACTGTATCGTAATGGATCAATATCCAGCAGAAGAATTGGTAGGAAGTAATGATACACTAACAATTTTAGATGGGGTCTTATTTGAAGATAAGTATGCAATCGCCGTACAAAAGGGAAATACGGAATTATTAAACAAGATCAATGAAGTGATTGCACAGTTGATCAAAGATGGAAAAATTGAAGAATTTACTGCAAATCACACAAATAAAAAATAGTCGGTTATATCAAGGAATATGGGTCGTAGTGCATACTTGAAGAAAAGCAGCAGGCAGGTTTGGGTTTTGTCTGCTGCTTGTTATACGTTTATTGCCAAAGGTAAAGGAGAAGTAAAAATTGGAATTATATATGAATATGGCTACAGAATCAAGTAACTGGTTTACAAAAGTAGCAATGCAATTTTATGATGCATTTTTTGTTGACAAACGATATATTGCCTATTTTAAAGGCTTAAGAGTGACATTGGAAATATCCATATTGGCCATCTTGATTGGTGTAATGATTGGAGTACTGGTAGCCATATTGAAAGTATCAGCATCCAATTATAAAGGTTTGAAATGGGTTGATATATTATGTAATATTTATATCAATGTAATTCGTGGAACTCCTGTATTTTTGCAATTACTAATTATCTATAATTTAGTGTTTACCTCTAGAAACAGCAGTGAAGTAGTTGTTGCGGCCATCTGTTTTGGAATCAATTCAGGTGCCTATGTTGCAGAAATTGTACGAGCAGGCATTGAATCAATCGATAAAGGCCAAAATGAGGCCGGACGTTCTCTTGGCTTAAATGCAAATCAGACTATGTTCTATATCATTATGCCGCAGGCAATCAAGAATATCTTACCTGCCCTAGGAAACGAGTTTATAACGTTAATTAAAGAAACCTCCGTTGCCAGTGTTATTGCTGTAACTGATCTGACAAAGGTGGCCCAGTATATCGGTTCGCGTACGTGGGTAATTCTGCCTCCATTATTTATTGCAGCAGCATTTTACCTGGTTATGGTACTTGGTATTGCAAAACTAATTAACATATTGGAAAGGAGATTAGGACAAGGTGATCACAACTAAGAATTTACAAAAAGCATTTGGGGACCATATCGTATTAAACGGAATTAGTGAAACAATTGAAAAAGGTGAAAAAGTTGTGGTGATTGGACCTTCCGGTTCTGGTAAATCTACTTTCTTAAGATGTCTCAATTTGTTAGAAACACCTACAGGAGGGGAAGTGTGGTTTGAAGGCAATAACATAACTGACCCTAAGACAAATGTAAATAAATTACGCCAAAAAATGGGTATGGTATTTCAACAATTCAATCTTTTTCCTCATTTGACTGTACAAGAGAATATTTCTTTAGCACCAGTAAAACTTGGACTGATGAACAAGGAGGAGGCAGATAAAAAGGCCATTGAATTACTGGACAGAATTGGTCTCTCTGAAAAGGCAAATGCCTATCCCAAACAATTATCTGGTGGTCAAAAACAGCGTATTGCAATAATACGTGCGTTGGCTATGAATCCTGAAGTGATGCTATTTGATGAACCGACTTCTGCACTTGATCCTGAGATGGTTGGTGAAGTATTGGAGCTAATGAAGGAACTTGCTGAAGGCGGTATGACCATGGTAGTAGTTACCCATGAAATGGGTTTTGCAAAAGAAGTAGCAACCCGAGTGATGTTTATTGATGAGGGCATTATAAAAGAGCAAAATGACCCAAAAACTTTCTTTGAGAATCCAAGAGATCCAAGACTTAAAGATTTTTTATCAAAAGTTTTATAGTAATAACGAGAGTTTGGCTATCTTTATGAGCCATTCTCTCGTTTTAAGTTGTAGTTATTTACTAACTAAAAGCTCTGCAAATTCGATCGGGTGCATTTTTAGACGAGTAATGTATAAAATATCACAGAAGATTATCTGAAACGATACAAAATATTAGATATTGCGTATATTGACAATGAGAATAATATTCATTACTATTATCTTAGATAGATATATGAAGAATCTATCGTTTGGAGCATGTTAACAAGTGTCTATGACTGGAGGTTGTTATGAGACAAGAATGGAAAGATTTTAATCCGGGAAGTTGGACTTCAGATATTAATGTTCGAAGCTTTATACAACATAATTATACACCATATGAAGGGGATGAATCTTTTTTAGCAGGACCGACAAAAAGAACCACAGAATTATGGGATGAAGTTTTAGAATTAATGAAAGTAGAAACAAAGAATGGAATTGTTGATGCGGAAACTCACAAACCTTCTACAATTACTGCTTTTGGACCTGGTTATCTAGATAAAGAAAAAGAGGTAATCGTTGGATTTCAGACAGATAAGCCACTCAAACGTGGTATCATGCCAAATGGCGGAATACGTGTTGTAAAAAATGCATTAGAAGCTTATGGTTATACTTTAGATAAAAATACAGAAGAAATCTATACTCATAATAGAAAAACACACAACGATGGTGTCTTTGATGCTTATACTGATGCTATGAGAAAGGCAAGACATACGGGCATAATTACCGGATTACCAGATGCTTATGGTCGTGGACGAATCATTGGTGATTACAGACGTGTTGCCTTATATGGTGTGGACTTACTGATAGAGGAAAAACAACACCAGAAGGTACTACTGGAACGTTCCAGCTTAGAGTCCCCTGATATCCGGTTACGAGAGGAGATATCAGAACAGATAGGAGCATTGAAACAACTAAAGGATATGGCGGCTTCTTATGGGTTTGACATCAGTGTACCGGCAAGTAACTCCTTGGAAGCAACACAATGGACCTATTTTGCTTATCTCGGGGCAATTAAAGAGCAGGATGGTGCTGCCATGAGTCTGGGTCGTGTATCGACTTTCTTAGATATCTATTATGAACGCGATTTAAAGAATGGTAGCATTACAGAATCAGAAATTCAGGAAATCATTGATCAATTCGTTATGAAACTCAGAATGGTTCGTTTCTTAAGAACTCCTTCCTATAATGATTTGTTTTCAGGAGATCCTACCTGGGTTACAGAATCAATCGGTGGCATGGGTCTTGACGGAAGAACTCTTGTAACAAAGAATAGTTTTCGTATGCTTCAGACATTATATAATATTGGAGCTGCACCTGAGCCGAATCTAACGGTACTTTGGTCTACTGCACTTCCAACACCATTTAAAAAGTTTTGCTCCAAGGTATCAATAGATACAAGCTCAATTCAATATGAAAGCGATGACATTATGCGTGATGTCTGGGGAGATGATTATGGGATTGCCTGCTGTGTATCCGCTATGAAGATTGGTAAACAGATGCAATTTTTTGGTGCTAGAGCAAACCTTGCAAAAGCGTTGCTATATGCAATCAATGGTGGCAAAGACGAGAAATCAGGAGAACAGGTAGGACCGATGTTTGCACCGATCACAAGCGATTACTTAGATTATGATGAAGTTATGACTAAATTTGATCAGACTTTGGACTGGCTTGCTGAATTGTACATCAATACATTAAATATTATCCACTTTATGCATGATAAGTACAACTACGAGAAGTTACAAATGGCATTACATGATATATCCGTTGTACGTACAGAAGCTTGCGGAATCGCAGGATTATCTGTAGTCGCCGATTCTTTATCCGCGATCAAGAATGCAAAAGTAAAAATAATTCGCAATGAATCAGGTTTAGCAGTAGATTATAACATTGAAGGAGATTATCCTGCGTTTGGAAATAATGATGATCGAGTGGACCAAATTGCAATCGATGTTGTTGAACTCTTTATGAATAAACTGCGTAAGGTAAAGACATATCGTGGAGCGATACAAACCTTGTCCATATTAACGATTACTTCAAATGTTGTTTATGGTAAAAAGACTGGTAGTACACCGGATGGAAGGAAAGCTGGAGAACCTTTTGCACCAGGTGCAAATCCAATGCATGGAAGAGACCGAAATGGAGCAGTTGCTTCTATGGCATCGGTAGCAAAACTTCCCTACAAACATGCAAAGGATGGTATTTCTTATACTTTTTCCATTGTTCCAAAAGCACTAGGCAAGAATAAGGAAGAGAGAATTGAGAATCTGGTTGCGCTACTGGATGGTTACTTCTATGATAAAGGACACCACATCAATGTCAATGTATTTGACAGAGAGACTTTGCTAGATGCAATGGATCACCCAGAGAAATATCCTCAGCTTACCATCCGTGTATCCGGATACGCTGTTAATTTTGTTAAATTAAATCGCGAACAACAGTTGGATGTTATACATCGTACCTTCCATGAAAGGTAATTGAGTAACAGAAAGGCGGTGTACCTTATGCATACAGATAATCAAAATTATGGTAGAATACATTCCATTGAAACATTTGGAACGGTTGATGGACCAGGGATACGATTTGTTGTCTTCATGCAGGGTTGTGCACTACGGTGCCAATACTGCCATAATCCAGATACATGGGCTTTGTCGGGAGGAACCTTATATTCACCGGAACAGCTTTTAGATGAGATTGTAAAATACAAGACTTACATGAATTTTTCAGGTGGTGGAGTAACTTTTACCGGTGGTGAGCCACTGTTACAGGCAGATTTTATATTAGAAGTAGCGAAATTATGTAAAAAGCAAGGTATCTCTGTCGCAGTGGACACCTCAGGGTATGTTTGGAATCAGACAGTAGAAGAATTATTAAACTATATAGATTTGGTTTTACTGGATATTAAGAGCTATGACCCGGTAATTTACGAATCCTTGACTGGAGTATCTTTAACTCCAACGCTTCAAATGTTGGACTACTTAAGAGAAAAGCATATGGATACTTGGATACGATATGTAGTGGTACCACAATTGACGGATAATCTGGAAAGTATCCAGCAATTATCGGATTATTTAGCTAATTATTCAAATGTATCTAAAATAGAATTGTTAGGCTTTCATAAAATGGGAGAATATAAATGGCAAGCATTAAATTTAGACTATAAACTCGCCAATACAAAGGAACCCAGTCAGGAATTACTCTTAGCAGTATATGAAATTTTTAAAGCGAGTGGAAAAAAAGTTAGTTTGAATAGTTAATACCTCAAAGATGAGAAAAACAGAGCAGTTGCTCTGTTTTTCTCACTGAGATTCTTCATAGACATATGGTAACTTAAATGAATCCGCTATCTTAGAACTCCAAAATTCCAGTTGCAATTTCTTCAACAAAGGATTTGTCATGTTCCACCAATAGCATGGTAGGTTGATATTCCTTTATTAATTGTTCAATCTGTATTCTTGAAAAAATATCAATATAATTCAGTGGTTCATCCCATATATAAAGGTGTGATTGCTCACATAAACTTTTCGCAATCAATACTTTTTTCTTTTGACCTTCGCTAAATTCTTTCATGGATTTATCAAATTGTGTACGTTCAAAATCTAATTTTCGAAGAAGTGCAAGAAATAGTGATTCATTTAATTGATTAGAATCGGCAAATTCTTGTAATGTACTATTCAAAAACGAGGTATCTTGAGATACATAGGAGATTTTCAAACCGCTAGCCATCTCAAAACTTCCTGTAAAGTTTATATCATTACCCATAAGTCTTTTTAAGAGACTGGATTTGCCACAGCCGTTTTTTCCCTGAAGAAAGATTCGGTCACCATTCTTAACTTGAAAACTTAAATCTTTTGTTATTTTCTTCTTGTCATAATAGATTGCTAAGTCTTTTGCTTGTACCAATACTTCTTTATGATGTCTAAGAGGGACTATTTTCAGACTATCGGCAGTTTCAATATTCTTAAGAAGCTTCGATTTATTTTCAAGAGCAACTTGCTGTCTATGTTCCAGGTTTTTTCTCTGCTGCTGCATACGCCTTGACTTCTCACCGATATAAGCTCTGCTAGATATATTTCGATCTTCTTTGATAGGATTAAATCCAATCTTTGATCTTTCTACCTGGTCTGCCCAACGAGCTGTCCTTTCTGATGCCTGTGTTAATCTTTTAACATCTCTTTTTAACTTTTCATTTTCCGCTAATTCAAATTGATCCTGCTTTTTTTTATTCTCAAACCAAGAAGAGAAATTACCTTGTTCGATTTGAATATTTGTTTTATTTATGACAAGTACATGATCGATACAAGCGTCTAGGAACCACTTGTCGTGAGATACAAGAATAAATCCTTTTTTTCCGTTTAAATACTCTTTTAAGATTTCACGGCTAGGTGTATCCAAGTGATTGGTTGGTTCATCAATAAGCATAAAATTATTATCTTTTGCAAATAAAACAGCCAACATGACTTTTGTTTGTTCTCCATTGCTAAGTGTTGAAAAAGTCCGGTATAAAATCTCAGAATCCACTTGTAGGAGAGAAAGTTCTCTACAAATCTTCCAAAATTCATAATTCGGATCTATCTGTTCAATTAACTCAATCGTATTTTTCGCTTTTTCATCGTTCTTTATTGGGAATGGAAAATAATCAAAGGAAACACTGGATGTAATCTTCCCTCGATATTCATAATTACCCATGAGAAGATTTAAAAAGGTGGTTTTACCCCTTCCGTTTCGACCTATAAATCCTAATTTCCAATCAGTATCAATTTGAAAAGATACCTGTTCAAATATAGTATCATAACTATCTTCGTAATAAAATGTTAAATCATGTACATTAATTTGTGACATAAAATACACCTCCTGAATGTATGACAAAAACTACTTGACAGTTTTCACGCGAATGCAATTGAAACGTGACCATAAAAAATGGATGCAAGAATCATCTTGCATCCATTTTTTATATCATTCCATAGAATAAACTATGAATATAGTTTATTCTATGGGGTTTATTTTTTATAAGATAAAAAGATAGCAATTCTTGCAATAAGCACACAAAATAAGACAGTAAACCGTCAAAGTAATTTATGCTCGTATTAAATTAATTATTTGCAAGAATTTTTCTTCATCAATCCATCTCCTATGTTAGTATAGTTATTATGTGCATAATTGTAACAAAGTTTGTAATACTAGTCAAGCAGGAAAATAAGTATAATAATCAGAATTATAACATAAATTCGTTAATAACATGAGCAATACCATCTTCATCATTGGAGAGGGTAATATAATCAGCAGCATTCTTAACTTCCACTTGAGCATTTGCCATGGCTACTCCCATGCCAGCATATTGTATCATCGATACATCATTAAAACCATCTCCGCAGCTTATCATTTGATCTTTTGATAAGCCCAGGTGCTGTAACAATTTACCAAGAGAGTAAGCTTTGTCAATATTCTTAGGCATTAATTCTAAGAAATAAGGTTCAGAACGATATATATTTAATTGATGTCCAAATTGCTTTTTTAGTATTTGTTCTACTTTTTCCATATGGGAACCAGGTCCGGTCATTAAGCATTTATTAACATCAAAATTAATATAGTTAGGGAAGTCTTCAACTTTTTTAATGGGTATACCATTTATCCGTGCTTCCTTTTCCATATACTCGTCAATATCAGTACCAGCAATCACTGAATCATTTTCATAAGAAATAATACCAACTAAGTTTTTCAGTGCAGCAGTGTATAGATTAGGAATTATGTCCCGTGGCAATACTTTTTGATAAATAACTTCGTTGGTTTTGCAACGGATTATTTTAGCTCCATTAAAGGATAAAATATAGCCGTCATATTCTGAAAGTTTTATTTGCTCAGCCACTTTTCTAATTCCTGCTGTTGGACGTCCGGAAGCGAGCACAACTTTGTGCCCTCTTTTTTGAACCTTATGTATTGCATCTAAAGTTTGGGGTGTGATATTTTTTTCTGTATTGGTTAAAGTTCCATCAATATCTAAAACTAGTATTTCGTATGCCATTGTATCCCTCCTTAGCAGATTACTTTGAATGTTTATAAATAACGCAGTTTTTTCCTGATGATTTGCCATCATATAGTGCTTTGTCAGTATTGGTAATATTTTTTGCAATTGAAATATTCCGATTATATTCGGTAACTCCTCCAGTGATAGAACAATGAATTTCTTCACCATCACATTGGAAGGTATATTTATACACTTCTTTACGAAGCTTTTCTGCTATATGAAAAGCACGGTCACCAGATACATTCGGTAGGCAAATCATAAATTCTTCGCCACCCCATCTACTAATAATATCCTCTTCAGAAAGAATCAATTTAAATATATTCGATATACTGACCAATACCATATCTCCAGTACTATGACCATAACAATCATTTATTTTTTTAAAATTATCTATATCATATAAAATAAGAGAAATTGGTTCATCATGTATATCAACATATTGTTGTAACCGTTCCATGAAGTAGCGTCGATTATAAAGTTTAGTTAAGTAATCCGTAGTGGCCATTTCTTTTAATTCTTGCATTAGTATTTTTAATTCACGCTGAATCTTAACATTCTGCATGTGAACCTTAACACGTGCTTTTAATTCTTCAGGTATGAAAGGCTTGGATACATAATCTGCTGCACCTACTTCAAATCCTTTTAAAACTGATTCAGAATCATTATTACCAGTGATAAATATTACTGGAATATCTTGAGTTCTTTCCTGCTGTTTTAAAATACGACAAGCTTCATAACCATCAATACCAGTCATTATGATATCGAGGAGTATGAGTGTCGGTTGAATCTCACTTGCAATACGGATACCTTCCTCGCCGGAAGTAACAATTTCGATATGTAAATTTGGTGATTCGAGTATATCTTTAATTATGTTACATATGATTGTACTGTCATCAACGACTAAAACAATATCTTTTTCCATGAGGCATCTCCTTGTAGTATTGATTCTATATCAAAATGGGGGCATTATATTTGCTATCCATAGCTATCATAAAGTATTTTTGAATAAAATACAATATCTATTGTTTTATTTTAGCGTATTTTATCGAAATCCACTAAAATAAAGTATAACAGTATGCTAATAATGTCGATATGTCAAACGTGAAATTAGTCCTATTATTTTGTAAAAAATATGTTATTATTATAAATATTATGGTAAAATAAAATAGAGGTTATAAAATAGTTAAGTTCAATCTGAATTGTGGATGGGTGAATTAAGGGAGGATATAAGATGTTCTTGGGTGTTATAGTGGTAATTTTTCTAGTTATTTTGATTTGTTCATGGTTTTTGTCAAACATATTACTTAAACCAAAGAAAAAACTAAAGGAAAAGCTTTTTCAAAGAGAAATTGATAATGGAAGATTAAATAAGGAACTATATCAAAGCTGGTGCAAAAAAGATATTACTATAAAATCTAGATATGGGTATAATTTATCCTGTCAAATGATTAATAATGAAATCAGTAAGAAACAATTTGATCAGGCTTATGGTAAAATCAGGTTTGCGATTCTCTGTCATGGATTTTCATGCGATAAAAATTCTAGCATGATGTACGCAGAACTGTTTTTGAAACGTGGTATTACAGTGCTTACTTATGACCATAGAAATCATGGACTAAGTGGATCAGCGTTAACCTCAATGGGTTATTACGAAAAATTTGATTTACAGACCATTGTTGACTGGTGTTTTGAAGAGTATGGTACAAACATCTCTATTATAACACATGGTGAATCTATGGGTGCAGCCACGGTATTAACATATCTTGCTATAGATGGAAGAGTCCGTTGTGCAATAGCGGATTGTTCCTACTCGAATTTAAAACAATTAGTAAATTATCAATTAAAACATTATTACCATATACCCCGAATTCCATTCTTGCCGATTGCAAGGCTCTTAATAAAAATACGTGCCGATTTTTGGCTGGAGGATGTAGTACCACTAGATGGGGTAATACAAAGTAACGCCCCCATCCTATTTATTCACGGATTAGAGGATAATTACATACCATGTTCCATGTCACAGAAAATGTACGATGCAAAGGCTGACAAGAAGGAATTGTATCTCGCTCCAAATGCAGGTCATGCGGAGTCTTGCCAAAAGAATCGTGAGGAATACGAGCAGGTTGTAAATGATTTCTTAGATAAATACTATTTTAATTGATTTTATGCTTTTATAGCCCAACGCAATTTTGCAGATCGAGCGCGGCCATTGGAATTACATTCTTCTGCCGAAGGTCGAATCGCATGGGGAGATATTTCACGATAAATACCTTCCTGATAAAAGTGTTTGAATGATTTTTTAACAAGACGGTCTTCTCCTGAATGAAAGGAAAGTATGGCAACACGCCCACCCACAGCAAGAGCAGAGGGTAGTTTTTCTAAAAAATCATATAAAACTTCAAATTCACTATTTACGTCAATCCTCAACGCTTGAAAACATCGTTGACAGGATTTCTTGATTTCCTCGCTTCGATTACTTTCGGGAATGAATTTCAGGGCATCTTTGATAATTTGTTGGAGTTGAGTTGTTGTTACTATGTCGGTTCCTTTCTTAATCTTGGATACTATGGCTCGGGAAATAACTGCGGCATTTGGTTCGTCTGCGTTTTCTAACAACATACCTTCCAGTTCGTCCTGTGTAATAGTTTTAAGACGAGTGGCTGCTGAAATACCCTTATTAGGATTTAACCTTAAGTCTAGTGGCCCTTCGCTTTTAAATGAAAATCCTCTTTCCGGATTATCAATTTGCATGGAAGAGACACCTAAATCTGCCAATACAAAATCTAATGGGCCTGCTTCGAGGACAATTTGATCAATGTTGGAAAAATTCATCTGTTTGATTGTTAAAATCTTAGGACCATAACCTAATTGTTCTAAGCGCTTTTGGGTGCGAGGTAATTCGATCGGATCCACATCTGTTGCATACAGGTGTCCTTTAGAGTCTAAACATTTAAGCATCTCTAAAGAATGACCACCATAACCTAGTGTAGCATCTAATCCAGTTTGGCCAGGAGCAATCTGCAAGAATTCCAATATCTCATTAACACAGATAGAACGATGCATACCAGCAGGCGTATTGCCTTTTTGAATAACCTTTTCCACATCATCAACATATTTCTCTGGTTGCAGTTCCTTATATTTTTCTTTAAAAACTCTGGGATGGGTTCCTTTATATCGAATACGTCTCTGATGTTTTTGCTCTTGCTTATCTATTTCATAACCAATGTCATTTGGGTTCATTTTTTCACCTTTTTTATATCCTTTTGTTGTTGTATTATTATAGTCATATAATATCAAATACTATTCATAAAAGCAAATGTTATCAGGTCCTGAAATAAACTATGGATGTGATCTTCTTAATTGAGAAATAGAGAGAAAAATTAGAAAACCTTCAGTTCCATTTGTATACTTCGATTAGAACTAACTAAATTAACATCATTAATTTAAGGAAATATGATTATTTATCTGTCATGTTTCCTTTTTTGTTATTCCTGTGATCTTTGATGTCATTATTTTGTTTTTTTGCACAATAATCCTTGGAGATGATTGGTAACATTTAACAAAAATAGACAATGAATTCATAAATAATTGAACTAATAATGAAAAAAAGTATAAAAAATTGAAATTTACATAATTTGTTGTATAAAATGTTAAAAAAACAAACAAAATGGATAAATAAATTTATTAAAAGTGTCGTTTTTATCCATTATATTACTTTATAGGCATTTAGGATTTTTGTAATCGAATACAAATCCATCATATTGTTGAATTTAATAAAAAGAGGAGGACTGTAAAATTGTAGATAATAATCTATTTCCTATATCAAATTTTAAGCTTGTTTTTAAGATTGTTATACGGGAGTAGATTATTTTTATAAAGAAACTATAAAAATATCAACAAATGGTCATTATGATCAAAAAAAAAAGAAAGAGGAGAATATTTATGAAAAAAAAGCAATTAATCGTGTTGTTGTTAATTGTTGCAATGTTATCTTCCATATTACCTGTTCCAAGAACCAAAGCCAGTGATTCAGGGTCAGGTACGAATGCAATGATTACACACTATACGATGGTTAAGAAAGGAAGCAGACTTACAGACGTTACTGGCAACGGACATGATGCAACTTTAGTTGGATTTAAGGATTCTGATATCATACAAGAAGACAGCGAAACAAGAGCCTTGTCTTTTACCGGAGATTCCTCTAAATATGTTAAGCTTCCGGCTGGAACATTTGGTGACGATGAAACCTTTACAATTGAAGCTACCTTCAATACGAGTACAGCAGCAAACCACTGGCTTTACTGTCTGGGAACAAAAGAAGGTAAATGGCCAGATGTCAAGAATTATGTGTTCTTAAATCCCATACAGGGTGGAGGAACGATACGGGCCGGAATCAAAGACAGTTCTAGTGAACTGACATCCCAGACCGGTTCTATTAATACAGGTACATATAATACCATAACTACAGTTTTTTCCGATGGCTTGATTGATATTTATCTGAATGGAGCCCCGGTAGGTAAAATTACACATTCGTATTCCGTGCAGAGTATATTAGCAGAAGGAGTAGCGGATGCTGCGGACTGTATCGGTTATATCGGCAAATCACTGTATAGTCCGGATCCGGCTTTTACAGGGAAGTTGAAGGACTTCAAAGTATATAATTATTCTTTAACAGCTGGTGAAGTCGCAGAAAAGGCGAATCAAAAGTTAATCACCCATTATACCATGGCAGTTGGAGACAATGCTTTACTTGATACTACTGGAAACGGTCATGATGCACCATTCGTTGGGTTTACAGGTGCGGATTTTATTGATGATAATGGTTCCACTGTTTTAAATTTTACTGGAGACAATTCAAAATATATAGCAATACCCGACAGTGCGGTAGGTGATGATGAAACCTTTACCATTGAGACTACCTTCAATACGAGCACAGAGGCAAACCATTGGCTCTACTGTCTGGGGGCTCAAGTGGATGTATGGCCTAATGTTAAGAATTATGTCTTTTTAAACCCTTTACAGGGTGGAGGGTCAATCAGAAGTGGTATAAAGGACAGTAATGCGGAATTACTAACTCAGGATGGAGCAATCAATACAGCTGCATACAATACCATTACAACAGTTTTTAATGAGGGGAAAATTACTTTATATATAAATGGAACTATGACAGGGACTGTTCCACATACTTACAATGTACAAGATATCATAACAGTAGCAAGCGGTTCGGCAATTACGGCAGGTGGGCCTTCCGTGATTGGATATATCGGTAAATCACTTTATAGTCCGGATCCAGCCTTTACTGGTAAATTAAAGGACTTTAAAGTATATAACTATGCATTAACCGCTGAAGAGATTAAGGGGAAAACATATACTGGTGGTTTGTCCGATGCAGAAACGATAGCACTGGCAAAAGAGGCATTGATCATACCGAATGCTGATGATATCAGAGGTAATATTACACTTCCTACAACTTCGGAAGAAGGAGCTATCATAACCTGGCATAGCTCAGATGAGAGTGTAATTAGCGTGAATGAAGCAATGAATACAGGCTATGATAATACTCCGGCAGGAGTTGTAACACGACAGGCAGCAGATACTAAAGTCACCTTAACTGCCACCATAACAAGTGGTTCAGAATCGGATACCAAATCGATCGAGGTAACAGTTATAAAAAAACCTGTTGAAATACAGGAATCCGATTATACGGATTATTGATTCACCCATTTTATTGGTGAGGGTGGACATACCAAGGAACAGGTTTATTTTTCAGCAAGTCAGGATGGTTTTCATTGGAATGATTTAAATGATGGTGATATCGTTCTTTCCTCAAATCTTGGTGATGGAGGAGTACGTGATCCATATATCATAAGATCTCCAGAAGGAGACAAGTTCTATATTATTGCAACGGATCTCTGTATTGGAGGAGGAACAACCT
Source organism: Bacillota bacterium (assembly GCA_023443225.1). Classification (GTDB taxonomy): domain Bacteria; phylum Bacillota; class Clostridia; order Lachnospirales; family Lachnospiraceae; genus Anaerocolumna. Next base: position 4,189 of record JAEZVF010000103.1, on the reverse strand, counting down.
GGGGAGAATCACAGACCGTAGGAAGTAAATCACTGATTATTTGGGAGTCAAATGATCTTGTCAACTGGTCTGAACCTAGAATGGTTGAAGTTGGAGTAAGTAATGCAGGATGTGTATGGGCTCCGGAAGCTACCTATGATGATAAAACCGGGGAATATATAACATATTGGGCTTCTATGGTATCCGGCAAGCAGAGAATATATTATTCCAAGACTAGGGATTTCTATACCTTTACAGAACCTCAAATTTACTTGGAAAGAGCAAACCATGTAATTGATTCTACAATTACATATTACAATGGCACCTATTATCGCTATTCTAAGGATGAGACAACTAGCAGGATCAATATTGATAGCTGTAATCAGTTGTTGCATGCTGCTTGGAATCCAATCAGTTCTGAGTTATTAAGCAGTCTTAGTGGTGTAGAGGGACCGTTAATCTACAAATTAAATGATGATGATTCTACGAAAGATACATGGGCATTAATGGTAGATCAATATGGAAGTGGTAAGGGATATCTTCCTCTTGTTACCAATGATTTGTCATCTGGAGTATTTACTAAGATTACAGACTATAATTTGGGAAGTAATTTAAAGAGACATGGCACAGTGCTTAGGCTAACTGCTGATGAATATCAGAAACTTATCAAAGCATATGGTAATTTAACCGAGGTTACTGAACCAGAGCAGGAAGCACCAGTAATCGTATACAATTTTGATGAGGCATCCTCCGATTCCACAATGAAGGATACCAGCGGAAATCAACATGATGGTAAATTATTCGGAAATGCAAAATATGTAACTGACAATGATACGGGTTCACAAGTACTTTATCTGGATGGAAGCGAAGATACCTATGCTGCATTTGCAGATAACTTCTTTACTGGAAGAAATACTTTCACCATTTCCATGGATATTAAGTCACAAACAACAACAAATAACTTCTTTACCTGGACGGTAGGTAAGAATACCGACAAGTATATGTTTTTACGTACCAGAGCTACGCAGATACGAAATGCTATCACAAAAACTTCTTATGGTTCAGAAGAAGCAGCAGGAGCAACGGTAAGCTCAATCTTAAATAAATGGATTAATGTAACGATAGTTGTTACCAAAACAAGTATGAAAATTTATTTGGATGGAGAATTAATTGCTGAAAACAATAATGTTGGTACCAGTGTGCTTGACTTTGGTAGAGATGTTGTTTCCTATTTAGGAAAAGCTTTCTATGCAGATCCGTATTTTAAGGGTTATTTTGATAATATTAAAGTTTATAACAGAGCACTTAGCGATACTGAAATTACAAAAGCAGCAGGAATTACGATTAAAGCTTTAAAGGGAGCTTCTGCGACAGGTTATCGAATTGTAAGTTCTAAAATTAATTCGAATAATAATGAATTAAACCTATACTTTAGTAAAAGTAACAGTAAATTGAAAGAACTAAATTCCGTAATGTTAGCTCTTGAAGTTGATAAGAGATGTAAACTAATCACAGATATTTCAAAGGGAATTAATTTAAACGGAAGCGGTACAAAGGTTGAGTTTACGGTAGAAGGTGAGACAAGTCCACAAGTATGGACCATAAAGGGTACCTGGGTTAATAATCCTGTACTAGCAGGTCAGTTTGCAGATCCGGATATCGATGTATTCAATGGTACCTATTATATTTATCCTACTACGGATGGTTATTCTGGCTGGTCAGGAAAAGAGTTCCATGTATTTTCATCATCGGATTTAATCAATTGGACAGATCATGGTGTTATCCTGGATGTTTCAAAAGACGTGGCATGGTCGGTGGGCAGTGCATGGGCTCCTACCATTGAGGAGAAGAATGGAAAGTATTATTACTATTTCTGCGCAAAGAACGCTTCAGGGGTTTCCTGCATAGGTGTTGCTACCTCGGATAGTCCAACAGGACCATTTGTTGCTGAAGAGAATCCACTCCTTACACCGGCGATGTGCTCCAGTATCAGTATGGGACAGACAATTGATCCCTATGTGTTTACAGATGACGATGGTAAATCATACATGCTGTTTGGTAATGGTAATCCTGCGGTTGCAGAATTGAACGAGGATATGATTAGCATTAAGACTGAAACATTGCAGAACATATCAGGATTAACGGATTTTAGAGAATCTATAACGGTAAACAAAAGGGACGGTATTTACCATTTTACATGGTCTTGTGATGATACAGGAAGTGAAAATTACCATTTGAAATATGGTACTTCCTCTAGTATTTATGGACCGGTTACCTATCATCATACAGTATTACAAAAGGATGTTAGTAACGATATTCTGGGTACAGGACATCAGTCCATAGTAAAGGTACCGGATAAAGATGAGTATTATATTGCATATCATCGCTTCTATACTCCTTTAGGCGTATATACGAGCGGCCTTGGATATCATAGAGAAACTTGTATCGATAGGGTAACGTTTGATGCAGAAACAGGATTAATGAATGTAATTACTCCTACACTTAGTGGTGTGTCATTAACAGAACCCGTTGTTAGTGCTGATTCAACGGAATTTGATATCAATACATCATCTTTGAATCATAAAAACATCAAGATTACTGTGAACACCAATGGAACTTCACTTACAAACATCAAAAACGGTAATGCTGTTTTAAATGATAAAACAGACTATACGGCTGTTGTAAAGGGAGATACTGTTACTATTACTATTTTAAAATCCTACCTTGCGAAACAACAAGTTGGAACAGTAAATATAGAATTTATATTCAGTAATGGTGCAACAAAGAATTTAGCTGTTAATGTAAGTAATACTAGCAACTCGTCAGGTGGATCATCAGGTGGATCATCAGGCGGATCATCAGGTGGATCATCAGGTGGATCGTCAGGCGGATCATCAGGCGGATCATCAGCTGGTACTGCAGGAAACGGAACAAATACAGCTACAGGTAATTCTGGCAAAGAAGAGAAAAAAGTCTATGTATATTTTGGAGAGGGAACACAGGCTGTACAGATTCCAGCTACAGAAACAGTTACGGATGGAGGAACGATTACTACAACATTAGAACTTAGTGAAGAGAATGCAAAAACTGCGGTAAACAGTGCATTGTCAACTAAGAAATCAACGGCAGTAATTGAGTTATCCGGTGTTTCAGAGGAGACTGACAGTATTAAGTTCCAGCTTCCTGCAGGTGCAATCAAGTTATTTGCTGATAATAAAATGGGAATCAATATTAAATTTGGACAGGTAAATATGGTTCTCCCTGCAAATACAGTTGCAAAAACGAATCAGGATGGCGTAAGCATTACTGTTAAGGATGTAGACGTTGAAAAACAGATAGAAGATACTAAGAAATCATTAAAACAGATTTCTGCAAAAGCAACCATGTTAACTACACCGGTTGATATTGATACAAATTATTCCTTAAAAACTAAAGTTACGATTCCGCTACCAAGTGAAATTGTTCCAAAGGGTAAAAAAGATAGAAAAGAATTTGTATTATCTTTAGCAGTACTGGCTGAACACAGTGACGGTGAGACCCGATTACAAAAAGGTAACATAGAGTACGATAAATCAGGCAATCCAACGGGTGTATCCATTTGGGTTAATAAGTTCAGTACCTTTACCTTGGTTCAGACGAAATTTAGTGGTCAGGTAAGCACCATTAAGAAAGCGCAAAGTACCGGTAAAGTCTTGACAGCTAATTATAGTAAGAAAATTGCTGCTAATTCTGTAACAGAAGATACGGTATATGTATTAGACTCTAAAGGTAATAAGGTAGATGTAACTATTAAAGTCAACGATAAAAAAATTGTTGTTACTCCGAAAAAGAACTACACTGCAGGGGAAACCTATTCTGTTTATATTACAAGTAATGTAAAATACACATCTGGTGGAGCAGTGAAAGAAAGAAAATATGTATTTCAAGTAAAAAAGTAAATGAAATAAAAAAAAGGGGTTAAATACTGTTTGGTGAAGACTCATGGGTATTACTATGAGTTTTCATCGAACTTCATCTTGAAACTTAATCGGTAACATTAAGATAATTCAATTCATTTGAATATATTCTAAACCTAAAGAGGAGATAAGAGTGAAAAATAAAGTAGATTTTGAGACGACCTTAACTAAGGGTTCCTAAAACCCCCTTTTGAAAAGATTATGTTAATCAAAATTAGTTATCGTTGCATTTAACCAATAAAGATGTGTCATAG
>JAEZVF010000064.1 GCA_023443225.1 Bacillota bacterium | reverse complement strand
TTGATTCAGTTATGGCGATAACCAAGATTATGAATATAGGAGCTGGAAAGAAGGGGAAAATCACAAATCATCTGAAACATGCTTTGGACTATATTATGAATGAATCCAAGACAGAAAGTGGCGTTCTGGTCGGTGGTTGGAATTGTGTTCCAAAATTTGGTTATGAACAGATGGTTGGAACCAAAGAATTATATGGAAAGATGGGAGGAAGGCAGGGATATCATTTCGTGATATCCTGCCCGCCAGGCGAAGGAACGCCTGAACAGTTATTAGAACTCATGAGGGAATTTGCACAGGAGTTTTTGGGAGAGGATTATGAGGCAGTGTATAGCGTTCATGCGGATAAGGAGCATTGTCACGGGCATTTGGTCTTTAACAGTGTGAATATGAATACGGGTAAAAAATACGAATATAAGAAGGGAGACTGGAAACATCAGATTCAGCCGATTACCAATCGTTTATGTGAGAAATATGGTCTTTCTATAATGCCTGCGGAGTATAGCAAAGATCCAGTGAATATGAATCGGAAACAGTGGGAAAAGGAACAATCTTGGAGTGAATTTATTGAAGCCGATGTGAAATATTGTCGTGGGGTAGCGGATGATTATGAGCATTTTCTTTATCTGTTAGAGGAATTAGGATACGTCTTAAAACAAGGTGCTCATCTGGCTATTAAAGCAGATAAAATGAGACGATTTCGGAGATTAGATACTATTAGTGAGGAATTTTTCAAAGAAAATCTGCAAGAATTTTTTGAAAAAGGGAGATATCAATATGAATCACCAAGAGTATTAACGCCAGATGTTAAATATCTGCCAAAGCCAAAGAATTCCTATCAGCAGAAGTTCTATGGAAAGATTTATCGTATGCGTGTGGTGGAGAAATGTAGGTTCCAGTATAAATCAGCCTGTTTTAAAGAAGACTTGGAGCGGATGCATATGTTGCAGGAGGAGTACTTATTTCTTTGTAGAAAAGATGTAAAGAGTGTTACGGACATAGCAGGTATTATTGGGCTAGCTAAGTATGATTTAGAACGGCTAACAGAGAAACAGAAATCCTTGTATCAGGAGCGGGCGGAGGTCAAGCGAAAGGCAACTCATAATCATGATTGGGATTCTATCATTTCTACAGAACCAGAACATCGGAAGAAACTAGATGACATCAAACAGGAAAAGAAGAGGCTACAGAAAGAAATCAAGATTGGAGATCGTTGTTTGAAAGAAGTACTTTATGTTGGTCTTTTTGTTCCAGAGAGTGTTGAAATTGGAAATGTGTATGATGTGAAGGTGCCTAAAAAGCCTTGGTATTTGAGGAAAGAGGAAAAGAAGGTTCTTAATGAGACGGTGGATGGTAAGGACAATATTACGGAAAGCAAAGAATTTTCTGGGAATGAAAATTGGAGCGTGGATGATTGTTATGAGGTTATTAAAGATAATAAAGAACAAAATTTTTATAAGGATTATGCTGAAGAAGTGGCAGTTACAGAGGAAGTTATTTCATTTCGTGAGGATAATAATAACAAAACTAATATTACTTCTGAAATTGTAGAGAAAGTGGAAGAACTAGAAGAACAGGAGCAAGTTGTCACAAAAGAAATCTATGAAGCCATGACAGATAAGGAAAAGGCTGAATGGATTGGAATTGAAAGTAGTGATATGCTTGTTTCTATTAAACAATTCCACGAAAAGCTTAAGTCGATTGGAATTACGTATCAGTATATTTCAGATGAAACAGAAGAGTATTGCAGGCTGGAAGAGACGTTACGAAAAGAATTAGACATAAAGCAATATTATAGAGACCGAGGAAGAAACAGGTAATAATAGTAGCCAATAATAATTATTTTTATGTGAAGTAGGTAATTGCAAAATATTTAGTATTGACATACTAAATATTTTGCAGTATGATACAAATGTGATAGGAGGTACCTTAGTGAATAATATAATTTTAGATGGGATCAATCTATTATATCAGCGTGGAGTCGCGTCAAGAGAGGAACTTCTCATTGAGTTTTTACGCGTGAAGATGACTCAAAAATATGTAAAGAAGAACACCAGTGTAGATGTACTTTTTTCTAAAATGAAAGAAATAACGGAACACGAGCTTGGAATGTATAATGCAGACCGGGTGGATTTTCAGAATATGTTTCATGCGTTTCAGGATGCAGATACTATAGAATTTGTTACTTATGTTTATAAAGATGATAAAGGTGGAAGCGTTGTTAGCCCTAGATGCCTCACAGATTATATGAAGGAACGGATTCTTTATATAAAGCCTGAAAACATATTGATAACAGAAGCAGAAAAACATCTGAATGGTTTAAATGATTTAGTCGAAGCTTGCAGTGGTAAAGTTACATTAACAAGTCAGAATAGAAAATTTTATCTTTTACTACAGATGATTTTTGAGAATCAAGACAATGTGCAAATTAAACATCTTTCGATTTATACAGATTTACTGGCTGAAGACAGATATGACTATATATTCTGTTTGCCAGCATTTGGGTTCAAAATGAATGATGTACCTGACATTTTTTATACCAGAGACTCAGATGGTATAGCATTGCAGAATCTATTGAATTACTTAAGTAAGAATGGGAAAATAGATTATATTTCGCCAGCAAAACTTCTTTTTTCGGCTATGGGATTTGAAAAGTTAAGGAAGGATGTAGAAGAAAATTTTGCATTAGAGAGTTTGTTTATTCTTCCAGATGGTCTTTTTAGACCTTGGACTGCTATCAAAACATATTTGATTTCCATAAGCAAGGAACATAATAAAAATCTGCTCATTGGATCTTTGGAAATCAAAAAAGATTGTTTTCAATATGATGAAAAACGAGAAATATCATATGCAGAATTTTTAAATCATGAGGATTGGAGAATAGAACTTCTCTTATCAGATGAAAAGGAATGCTTACAGCAATTCAAAACCTCAGATATTCCAAAGAAAAAGCTGAAACATGTAGCAGAGATATTTCGTGGGAAATCTATTTTAAAGAAGGATGCAATGATTGGTGATATTGCTGTACTAAATATAAGCAATATTGAAGAAGGAGAAATTAATTACAACGATCTTGAAACAATCCGTGAAGACGAACGAAAAATTAAGCGTTACGAACTTCTTCAAGGTGATGTGGTATTATCCTGTAGAGGAACAGCTATTAAATCAGCAGTATTTGAGCAGCAAGAACAAATTGTGATTGCATCATCCAATATCATTGTTATTCGACCAGGGAAAGAAATTCTAGGTGATTATGTTAAAATATTCTTTGATACACCGGTAGGAATTATGATGATAAAAAGTTTCCAAAGAGGAAGTACGGTGATGAATATTAATCACACAGATATTATGGAAATGGAAATACCGATACTTGCAATGGACAAGCAAAAAGAAATGGTGAATTCCTATAAACGGGAAATAGAAATATATAAAAAAGCAGTTCTGGAAGCCACTCAAAAGTTGGAACAGACCAAGAATGAAATATACAAAGTATTACAGGGAGGAAATATATAATGGCTGACGTTACATTAGGATTTGAAAACCAGTTATGGGATATGGCAGATAAAATGCGAGGAAGAATGGGTGTAAAAGATACCGAATACGGAAACGTGGTATTAGGGCTTATTTTTCTAAAATATATCTCTGATAGCTTTGATGAAAGATACAATGAGTTAAAAGAAGAAGGAGATGGGTTTGAAGAAGACCGAGATGCGTATACAGAAGAAAATGTCTTTTTTGTACCACCATCTGCACGATGGGAATTCATCAAGAAAAGTGCAAAATTACCAACAATCGGTCAGATTATAGATGATGCTATGATTGCTATTGAAAGAGAAAATAAAACCTTGAAAGGTGTTCTTCCTAAAACATATGCAAGACAGGAAATTAATAAGCAGGTGCTAGGAGAATTGGTAGATTTGTTTTCGTTCAATCTTGGAAGTAAGGAATCAAAGGCTCAGGATATTTTGGGAAGAGTATATGAGTATTTTCTTGGAAACTTCGGCTCTACAGAAGGAGAATACTATACACCACCTTCGATTGTACAGTTATTAGTAGATATGATTGAACCTTATGAAGGGCGTGTTTACGATCCTTGTTGTGGAAGTGGTGGAATGTTTGTACAGTCTGCAAAGTTTGTTAAAGCTCACGAAGGCAAGGTTGATAATATTCATATACACGGGCAGGAATCTATTGCTGAGACGTGGAGACTTTGTAAAATGAATCTTGCTATCCGCGGTATCGATGGAAATCTTGGACAGGAAAATGCAGATACGTTTGGAAATGATCAGCATAAAGGGTTGAAGGCTGATTATATCTTAGCAAATCCACCATTTAATATAAAAGATTGGGGAGGAGCGAAACTCAAAGAAGATTTGCGTTGGAAATATGGTACTCCACCAGAAGGAAATGCGAACTATGCATGGATTGAACATATTATCAGCAAAATGTCTCCACGAGGAGTAGCGGGATTTGTACTTGCTAATGGTTCTATGAGTACCACCCAAAAACAAGAAGTTGAAATCCGAAAGAATATTATTGAAGATGGGAAACTGGTAGATTGTATTGTTGCATTGCCTTCAAACTTATTTTATAACGTAACTATTCCTGTTTGCCTTTGGTTCTTGTCTAGAAAAAGAGATAACAGGAAGGATAAAATTTTATTCATCGATGCAAGAAAAATGGGTACGATGGAAACTAGAAAACATCGAATACTTGAAAATGATGAAATTCAAAAAATATGTTCGGCCTACCATAATTGGAGAGATGGAAAAGATGAATATCAAGATGAACAGGGATTTTGTAAATCTGCTAGTTTAGGAGATATAAGAAGTACTGGTGATTATATTCTTACACCAGGAAGATATGTGGGATTAGAAGAACAAGAGGATAATCAAGAACAATTTGAAGAAAAAATGACAAGACTTACAAACGAATTGGGTGAATTGTTTTTAAAAAGTCATAATCTTGAAAACTTAATTTCTCAGAATCTAAAGTCATTAGGATATGAAATAATATAAGGTAAAAAGTAAATGGTTCTTGGTTGAGTCGTAGTAGTAATAAGTTAATTAGTGAATAATAAGAACATTTAAGAAAATGAGATGGTAAAGGTTATGAAAACAAAATTAAAAAATATTTGTATAAAAATTGGCAGTGGAGCAACACCAAGAGGTGGAAAGGAAGCTTATCATGGTGGAAATTTTGCATTGATTAGAAGCCAGAATGTTCTTGATTTTGTGTTTTCTAGTGATGGTTTGGTATACATAAATGATGAACAAGCAAATAAATTAGATAATGTTGCTCTTGAGAAGGGAGATGTTTTACTTAACATAACAGGAGATTCTGTGGCAAGAGCGTGTATTGTTCCAGAGAAGATTCTACCAGCAAGAGTAAATCAACATGTTGCAATAATTCGAGGAAACAATAAAGAAGTTTTGCAGGAATATATATTATTTTTTTTGCAAATGTCAAAAGACAGGTTGCTTCAGCTTGCATCAGCTGGAGCTACACGTAATGCGTTGACAAAAGGGATGATAGAAGATTTAGAAATAGATTTGCCTACAATTGAAATTCAAAAAAAGATTGTACAGGTTTTAGATAATATTTGTAAAAAGATAGATTTGAATAAAGAAATTAACGATAATTTACTTCAGCAAGCATTATGTGTATATGGTGAATTAATCACAAATAAAGACAAAAATGGAACTATAGGTAAATACTGCTCCGTTAAATCTGGTTTTGCATTTAAAAGTTCTTGGTGGATAGATTCTGGAATAAAGGTAATAAAAATAGGTTCCATTAACCAAGACAATTTAAACTTGAATGATTGTTCATATGTTTCTATTGATAAAGTAGAAAAGGCGTCTGATTTTACTGTAGGTGCTGGTGATCTACTAATAGCTATGACTGGAGCAACCATAGGTAAATTTGCAATGGTACCTTACTCCACAGATATATTGTTGGTAAACCAACGTGTTGGAAAGTTCTTTTTAGGAGAATCTCCTGTTCAAAAGTTGCCTTTTATATACTGTACATTGAAACAACCCGATATTTCTAATGAAATTATTAATCGTGGACAAGGTAGTGCTCAGCCTAATATAAGTGCATCGGATATTATGTCTATACCTTGTGTGATACCGTCTAAAGATATTATTTTTGATTTTAATGCGACAATGCAGCCTTTGTTTGATTTGATAATAACCAATCAACATGAAAATCAAAAGCTTTCTGAAATCCGTGATAATATACTTCCACAATTGATGCTTGGTGAGTTGAATAGCTCAAATATAAATATCTAAGTCACACATTAAATTTAATAATAGGGGAGGATTATGGAAAAAGATACATGGGCAGAACCTAATAATTTCAGCATGGTTTTCCGCTGTACAACAGTTGAATTTGCTGAAGAATTTTTGAAAAAAGGTCAAATAAAATTTAATACACCTGAATCTTGGGTCAAATATGCCGAACAAAATGGGGATGGTAGAGGTGATTTTCTTGAAGGAACGATTGCGTTGGCACATCAATTTGATATTGAGCATTTGGTAGAGATAAACAAAAAGTATCAAGACTTACCAGACTTGATGCGAATACCTTACGAAAATCGAGTTTTACTTAAAAGTCATAATGATATGAATTTACCTTGTTATTGTTTCTATATTTTAAAGAATAGTATGTTCGAACCACCAAATGGATCGGGAAAACAGAAGCTGATTACAACAGTTCCACCTGAGTATTTTAGGGATTTTGCAGATAAAAAGACACTAGATGAGATTAATGAACTGGAAGAAAAGGAAAGACCTGCCGTAATATTGATTTCCAATTATAAGTTATTCGAAGAGAGGCTGATATCATTTCTCGTAAATATTGGAGTTAGCAGAAGCGAAATAATCATTGGTAGAGTAGAATACATGGATTATGGGAAGTATGGAGAACTTGGATGGTGGGATTTTGGTCAGAAACCTCCGATGGAATTATTGGTAAAAGAAAAAAGATTTATTAAGCAAAGTGAAGCAAGAGTTATTTTAAATACAAATAATCCAGAAGTAAAGAAAAAGCTAGAGATGCCATTAGAACTAGGAAATATGGAAGATATAGCGTCTATAATTAAAGGCTACTTTTATGATGGTATAAGAATTGAAATGGATGCAGATATAATTGCAAAAGAATAACGAGGGAGGTGTTTGTGTGAAAAACAATTTCTGTGAATCACAACTTGAAGAAGCAACACTGGAATGGTTCCAGGAACTTGGATATGATATTGCTTTTGGACCGGAAATATCACCAGAAGGAGATTATCCGGAACGTGAAGATTATAGCGAAGTTATTTTAGCAGAACGAATCAGGCAGTCATTAGCAGATTTGAATCCAGAGTTACCAGAAGAGGCTATTGAGGAAGCATATCGAAAGATTGCGGTTCCTCAAAGTCCATCACTTGTGATGAATAACAAGACATTTCAAAAGATGATTACTGATGGGATAGAAGTATCTTATCGCCAGAAGGATGGCACGATACGGCACGTATTGGCAAAAGTATTTGATTTTGTCCACTGGGACAGAAACGATTTTTTAGCAGTAAATCAGTATACCATTATTGAGAATAGAATTGAGAAAAGACCAGATGTTGTTGTATTTGTAAATGGAATTCCATTGGTAGTAATTGAATTAAAAAGCGCAATCAATGAGGATGTTGATATTTCGGATGCATACAATCAGTTACAGACGTATAAGATGACCATTCCATCACTATTTACATACAATTCATTTATGGTAATTTCAGATGGAATTAATGCAAGAGCAGGTACGATTACATCCAACGAAGAGCGCTTTATGGCTTGGAGAACCATAGATGGAGATGATGTTGCGCCTTTATCCGTTCCGCAGCTGGAAGTCCTAATTAAAGGTATGTTCGAAAGAGAACGTCTCCTTGATATTATCAAACAATTTGTATTATTCCAATCAGATGGAAAAGATACTTATAAAATTTTAGCAGGATATCATCAGTTTCATGCAGTAAACAAAGCAGTAGAAAGCACAGTAAGAGCTACTTCGCAGAAAGGTGACAGACGGATCGGTGTTGTTTGGCATACACAGGGAAGTGGAAAAAGTCTTTCTATGGCGTTTTATGCAGGTAAACTGGTTATAAGTGAAGAACTTGAAAATCCAACCATTGTTGTTATCACAGATAGAAATGATTTAGATGATCAGCTATTTGCTACATTTGCAAAATGTAAGGATTTACTTCGTGGAGAACCAATCCATGCTACAGATAGAACAAATTTAAGAGAATTGCTAAATAATCGTACCAGTGGTGGAATTATTTTCACTACCATACAGAAATTTGCACCAGAGAGAAAGTCAGCTAGAAAAGAAAGTATACTAACAGATGGTGGATTTTCTGTATCAGAACCTTCGGATTATTATATTGCAGCGGAATCATCTGATGAATACTGTGCGGAACCTATTGTTTTGACGGAACGTCATAATGTTATTGTAATGGCTGATGAAGCACATCGAAGCCAGTATGGTTTTGGAGCAGATGTAGTCGAAGACGAATCGGGCGCAGATGTAAAATACGGTTATGCAAAGCATATGCGTGATGCATTGCCAAATGCTTCTTTTATCGGTTTTACAGGTACACCGATTGCATTAACAGATAAAAATACAACAGCTGTCTTCGGCGATTACATTGATATCTATGATATGACTCGTGCCGTTGAAGATGGTACAACAGTAAAAATCTTCTATGAAAGCCGCATAGCGAAACTGGAACTGCCAGATGAATTAAAACCTACAATTGATACCGAATATGAAGATATCACAGAATACCAGGAAGAAACACAGCGTGAAAAGTTAAAGAGCAAGTGGTCTCGCCTAGAAGCAATCGTAGGCGCGAAAGAACGTATTCAGTTGATCGCAAAAGATGTTGTAGAACATTTTGAGAAACGACAGGAAGCGCAGGAAGTTGCTGGTGGCAAGGCAATGGTTGTATGTATGAGCCGAAGAATTGCTATCGACTTATACAATGAAATTGTAGCATTACGTCCAGACTGGCACAGTGATGATTTGATGTCTGGAAAAATTAAAGTTGTTATGACTGGTTCATCTTCAGATCCAGTGGAGTGGCAAAAGTTTATTGGAACAAAATCTTCCAGAGAAACACTGGCAAAACGAATGAAAGATGTCAAAGATGAATTGCAACTTGTCATTGTAAGGGATATGTGGCTCACAGGTTTTGATGTACCAAGTATGCATACGATGTATATTGATAAACCAATGCAAGGACATAACCTTATGCAGGCAATCGCGCGTGTTAACCGTGTATTTAAAGAAAAGCAAGGTGGTCTTGTAGTTGATTATATCGGCATTGCAGAGAATTTGAAAACAGCGTTGGCTCAGTACACTGAAAGTGACAGAAAGACAACTGGTGTTGATACAGAGATGGCAGCAGCAGTTATGATAGAAAAACTGGAACTTATTAAAGAAATGCTTCATGAGCATGACTACTCAAAATTCTTTACCGGTACATCTAAAGAAAAAATGCAGGCAATTATCGAGACTATGGATTTTGTTATTGGATTACGTGAAGATGGCAAAAAGGAATACATGAAATATGTGACAGAGTTATCAAGAGCGTTTTCGCTATGTGCTACAACGGACGCTGCGCAAACTATCAATAATGAAGTAAGTTTCCATAAGGCGGTTAAGGCTTCTCTGGTTAAAATGATTGAAGATACCAAGAAAAAGAAAACAGCATCACAGCTTGACAGTGAGCTGAACCAGCTGGTATCCAAGTCAATTTCTTCAAACGAAGTTATTGATATTTTAAGTGAAGTAGGCTTGAACAAGCCTAACATCGCAATTCTTTCTGATGAATTCTTAGAAGAAGTTAAGGGAATGAAGCAGAAAAATCTTGCAGTAGAATTATTGGAACGCTTACTGAAAGGCACGATTAAGACCTTTTCCAAGAGAAATCTTGTGCAATCAAAGAAGTTTTCTGAATTGCTGGAACAGTCTATTCGTAAATATCAGAACCGTGCAATTGAAACAACACAGATTATTATGGAACTGATAGAACTGGCAAAACAGATAACAGAAGCCGAAAAAAGAGGAAAAGCCACAGGACTTACCGAAGATGAACTGGCATTTTATGATGCTTTGGCAGACAATGAATCCGCAAAAGAGATTATGGGTGACGATATCTTAAAACAAATTGCAAAAGATTTAACGTCTGCGATTAAGGGTAGCGTTACAGTAGATTGGTCAATACGTGACAGCGTGCAGGCAAAGATGAAAATGGTCGTAAAACGACTACTTAAGAAATATGGATATCCACCTGATAAGCAGGAAAAAGCAGTGGAAATCGTAATGGAACAAACGAAATTGATGTGTGAGAATGAGGTTAACTAATAAAAAAATATTTTGAGATTAGAAAGGATGGCTGACTACTATGGATAACTATATTACTTTTTTCCCGGTTGGTAATGGAGATATGACATTTGTTCAAACTTCAGATGATTTGAAAATTCTAGTTGATTGTAACATGAAGAAATTGGCTGAAGAAGATACAAATAATGATTTTAACTGTTTTGAATATTTAAAGAATAATTTACCAAAAGATAATGGAAAATCTTATGTGGATGCAATGTTTTTGACACATTCTGATCAAGATCATTGTCGTGGAGCAAAGGACTATTTTAATTTATGTGCTCCAGAGAGTTTTGATAAAGAGAAAATTGTTATTAGTGAATTAGTAGTTCCTGCCAGACTACTAATAGATGAAGATTTAAAAAATGAAGATGCAAAAGCAATCAGAGGGGAAGCAGAGCGAAGATTAGGATTGTATGGTACGGATTCCTCTAAAGCATCTGGAAATAAAATAAAGATTATTGGTTATAGTGATGAGTTGAAAGATTATTCCGATTACATAGTGCCAGCTGGTGGAACCATAGATACGATTAATGGGAAAAAATTAATTGATACAGAAATATTTGTACTGAGACCTGTTAAACGGGATACAGATGATGAAAATGCAGGAGTAAATGAAGCCACCGCTTCTTTTAAACTTACATTCAAAAAAGATAATGACGAATATATTGCAATACTTGGCGGAGATATGACTTGTGATACTTGGAAGGAAGTAATTGAGTATAATCCGGATTTAGAATTTGATATATTGTTAGCGCCTCACCACTGTTCTTGGCATGCAATAAGCAATGAGGATAAAAAGGATGGTAAAGTTGATGAGGCAATATCTGCTTTTCTAGAGAAATCGAAAGAAAGAGCATTTATAGTTGTATCTAGTAAAGAAATCAAACGAAATGATGACAATCCACCAAGTTACAGAGCAAAAAATGAGTATGAGCGTCATGTTAATGAAGGTAGATTTCAATGTACGGCTAATTATCCAGATAGTGACAAACCTCAGCCTTATACATTACAGATAACAATGCAAGGAATTTCTGAATATGCATTAGATAGCACAAGTACAAGTGCAAAGAAACAATATAATGCATATGTTCCAAAATCATATGGAATGAGGGAGTAAGTTGGAAGACATATTTGAAAGACTAAAATTGAGCAAGTCTAAGGATTTTCCTGATACGGTTATGAGGTTTATTGAGAAAATTTCCCATAACCGCTACATTCAATATATTAATAAATATAAGAGTGAACAATCACCAGGATATTTTGTGGAAGTGTCAATAAAAATCAATATTCCATCAAAGGGAGTCTATCATTCTTTGGATATTAAAAATGAGGAAAAATTATTAATTTATTTCCATGAGAAGTTTCCATACTATGCTCCAGCAGTGATGATATGCAGAAATGATTTTCCATTTGAATATATACCCCATTTGAATTATGGAATACGTAAGTCAGACATTGAAGAACTTAATCTATGCTTATATCGAGGCAATATAAATGAGTGGTTTCAAAATCATGGAGCAAATAATTTTTTAAATCTAGTTGTAAGATGGTTTGAAGACTTGGTAAATGGGAAATTGATAAAGGATGATGGCTTTGAAACAATCAGATATACAGGAGACTTACATGGCTGCATTATTGCAAATTATGAAAGTCTGGTAGACACTATTGAAAAAGGTGAACTAGCTCGAGGTTATAAAATATTAGATGCATCAACTAATAATTCAGAAGCAAGAATTGTTCGTATTACTGGACAAAATTTTATTTATGATAAACCTTATAAAATGCCATGTGTATTAGTGGGTGACAATAGTACAGTTGATGATATTTATGTAAGCAAGCCTATATCGAAGATGTCTGATTTAAAAGCTTTTAATAGTTATCGTTACTTAAATCATGCACTAAAAAAATTAAGAGGTTCATTTTATAATCCTAAGGATTGTAGATTTGAATATGGGATAGTAATCCTAATGTCAATAAAAAGAGGACAACAAGTAATAGGCGAATATACCAATTATGAAATGATTGGTATGAAAGTATTTCTTGATTGGGAAAGTATGGACATTGAAAATGCAAAGGCTGAACTCCTTATTCCAATTAAAGAACTTAGTAGCAAAATTGCGGCAAAATTATCTGGAGTGGAAAAACATCAAGATAAATTGCTGATAATCGGATGCGGAGCAGTTGGTTCTAAGGTTTCTCTAAATTTTGCAAAGATGGGGAATATCAATCAGGTATTGATTGATGATGATTCGTTTTTGCCTCATAATGCAATAAGGCATGAAAATATACCATTTTTTTATCAGGGATATAACAAAGCTAGATACATTGCAGATACGATTAAATTTATGTACGGTAGTGAAGCAGATGTGGATTATGAAACTGAAAGTGGATATGAAATTGACTTTTCAAAGTATCATGATTACAAGGTTATAGATTGTACTGCTTCTCAGAACTTTATGTATTACTCCATAGAAAATCCGGATATAGAAAACCCACTCATGCGTTGTGAGTTGGTTGATTCTGGAAGATTAGGACTCAATTTTATAGAAGGTGCTAATAGAAATCCGAATGTTTCTGAAATGAGATTAATGCTTTGGTATACAGCACTAAGAAATGAAGTTATCATGAGATGGTTAATCAATGCAGAAAGTAATGAAGCCGACCAAGAAATACGGATAGGGTATGGATGTAGCTCTGATACAATGGTTCTAGACAATGCAACAATTTCATATCATTCAAGCATTATTCCACATTTTTACCTAAAAAATTTCGGACAAAGCTTAGGAAAAATATCATTTAGTTATTTTGACAAGGAGAATTTGGAAAATAATAAGATAGAAATTATTGATGTAAATCAGTTTTTTAGATTTAAACTGGAAAATGGAATCAGTGTGAGTATATCCGATATAGCGTTGTCTAAGGCAAAAGAAACTTTATCAGATCCAAAAGAAAATGCTGGAATATGGATGGGTGGATATAATGATAATTTGAATGAAATTGTAATTGTAGATACATTTATTTCAAGAGAACACATTAGAAAAACAACAGAGATAGAGTGTGGGTATGGAGATGTCAATGAGTACATTCAATTAGTTATGAAAAATACGAATGGTTTGATTGGATATGTCGGAGAATGGCATACACATCCAAATGGATTAGCTGGACCCAGCGCAAAAGACTTAATTGCTTTTAATGAAGTCAGAAAGTCGTTTTTGGTGAATCACGAGCCCCTTTTGATGTCCATATTTGCAAATACAACACAGTATCACGAATTATTAGTTTAAAATAAAGGAGGACGTATGGAAAATGTTGCAGAAAAGATGTTAGAGAGAATAAGCTCATATAATTTATTTAATAATTTATTACCTGGGGCAGTATACTGTTTTTTACTAAATAAACTTTTGGGCATAAATTTCTGTTCAGGAAATATTGTTGAAGATCTATTTATATATTATTTTGCTGGAATGGTAATTAGCAGGATTGGATCTGTAATAGTTGAACCCATTTGTAGAAAAATAAATTTTGTTAAATTTGCAGAGTATGGAGAGTTTCTTAAAGCAAGTAAAAAGGATGACAAAATTGACATTTTGTCAGAGACTAATAATACATATAGAACCATGCTGTCACTTACTCTTGTACTTTTGGTGACTAAATTATATATTTTTATATCAAGTAAATGTGAACCTCTTGAGGCTTGGACTCCTTTTGTAATAATTATTGTTTTATTTTTGCTATTTGCATTTTCTTATAGAAAACAAACATCATATGTACGTAAACGTGTAATAAAAATAAATGAAAAAGATAAGGAGGAAAGCTGATGAGCATAGTAAAATCACTCTCGGTAGGAGAAGGCGATATGTTTTACATAAAGCATGGATCAGATAATTTTACTGTTATTGATTGTTGCTTTGATGATAATAATAAAGAAGAAATAGTAGATGAGCTAGTCAGAGAATCCAAAAACAAGGGAATAACTCGATTTATATCGACTCATCCAGATGAAGACCATATACAGGGGATAAAATATGTTAATTCAAGGTGGGGTATTACAAACTTTTATTGTGTAAAAAATGAGGCAACTAAGGATGATGAGACGGAATCATTCCAAGAGTATTGTAATCTAAGAGACGGAGACAAAGCATTCTATATCTACAAGGACTGTTCAAGAAGATGGATGAACCAAAGCGATGATGAGAGAGGAAGTTCAGGTATTAATATATTGTGGCCTGAAACTGATAATGAAAGTTTTAAGGAACAATTAAACCTTGTAAAAGATGGGAAGAGTCCTAATAATATTTCTCCAATAATAAAATATAGTTGTGGTGCGGTTTTTTTATGGATGGGTGATCTTGAAACTGATTTTTTAGAAAAAGTAAAGGATGATATTGGCTTTGATGAAATTGATGTTTTATTTGCACCTCATCATGGCAGAGAGAGCGGAAAAATTCCAAGTGATATATTAAAGATTTTGAATCCTAAAGTAATTGTCATTGGAGAAGCACCTTCTGGAAATTTGAATTATTATTCAGGGTATAATACAATTACACAAAATACAGCAGGTGATATAATTTTCAATGCATATGATAATACTGTAGACATTTATGTTGGGAACGCTGGCTATTCGGTTAATTTTTTGGACAATAATAAAAAAAGCGCTTTTAGTAACTACATAGGAAGCTTTTCAACAGATTAATATACTAAAAGGGTAAAACGAATATGCTAGACATAAATTATAGAGATACAGCATGTGCACAGGAATTGCTGAGATTAAAAAATGTAAATGAAAAGCATGATTGGATTAAGCAGACAAATGAATTACATAAGCTTGCTGCATATAAATGTAAAATAATTAAAAGTTATGATGCTGACGGTTGCGGGTATTATAAATCCAAAGAGATATGCGAGTTATATAGTATGCTGTGGTCAGATTTAATCGAAACAACAGATCTTAAAAGAAGAATCGGAAATAAAGAAATATTAAAATACTCATTCAAAGTCAAAGATAAAATTGGAGATATGAGTGGTGAAACATTAATTTCACCCCAAACTATTATTGAATCAATAGCAGGAAAAAGAATTGATTGGGAAAAGATTCTTAACTTTAATGAGAGTGAAATATATAGCTTATTTTTTAATAATTCAATTTATAGAAAAGATATGAATGAGTTTTTGTCGCTTGACTGGAACAATAGGAAATTTTATGCCAGTTCCTAGGAATATAGTTAAATATATGAAAGATAATATTCTAATAAAATCTTTATGCATGCAGACCTTTCATAAAGGATTAAATGAACAATTTGATAGAGTATTGAAGGTGATACAAGCATATTATAATCCTTACATTCATTACCTTAGTAGGCTTGATAGTAAGGAAAAAGAATATTTAGAGTTTTTAAATACAATAAAAAAGCATAAACCAGATAATCAAATTACATATTGGCTAGACATTTATTTTGGTAGTTGGCAAAAATTTGTAGTAAAAAATTATTTGCTTGGGTCTTTTGTTAATGATGAAATGGAGTGTGTTTTGTATTCGCAAACCGATTTATCTTTATTGAAGCTAATTGGAATTATTCAAGCACGTGGAAAAGTAATGATGCAGGCTATGAATAATACTAGCAGTTGATTTTGATAGATATGTTGGTGTTGACGGCAGAGTATCCTTCTGTTACACTTTGTGTAACAGAAGGATACTCTGCATAAAAATGGGTATTTATGCTTTGGTTGAAAATCAAATTTATCATTGAAAAAGTTTTTTTATGTGCTATAATGAAGTTGTAAGAAGGATAATTAATGTACTAAGTGCATATATTATTAGTGTTTCTTTTCTACGGAAGAGTTACATTTTTGGCTGGTGAAGCTTGTGTGAGTGATACCAAATGCAAGTGGAGGTCTTCAAGTTGGTTTGGATGTTGAGCCGACAGTATCTTACTCCTCAATGAGGA
>JAEZVF010000007.1 GCA_023443225.1 Bacillota bacterium | reverse complement strand
AAAATAGCAGTGAAATGCTACAACCTTTGTTGTTCAAGAACAGAACTTAGAGTGAATTACTCCAACTGTCCTTATTTTACAGCAAAAAAAGTCAATTAGCACGACGGTAGATTATGTTGCGCTTACTGTGTAAAAAGTTTGTTAGTAACTTTTTCAACTTTACATCATTATCTCAATTTTATGAGGAATCCAAAAGTAGACGGGTTATTTACCATTTACTCTACAAAAAAGGCAAAACCCTTTTTCGGATTTCACCCCTTTTCCATCTACTTTTTATATAAACTTGAATAGCGTAACCGCTTCGGTATAAATTTCTATTATACATCTTGCCTCTCCACACACCCTGGGTATGAATGCACCGATACAAATGATTCCTCTTATTGCATTTTTACATTTCTGAACTATTTTTTCTATTATTCCTTTTTTCTGCTATTAAACCTAACAATAATTCAATTGCTACAAGCAGAATTGACACTGTAGAAAAATACAAATATTCATGTGAATTTCTTAGAACAAACAACACCATCACAATAACTTCAACAACGAGTATACTTCTGGCAACTTTTTTATGGTGTTCTCGTTCCTCTATTTTTAATGGCTTATTTATTGCTTCCACTGGTGCTAAAGCCCAAATTGCGACAAAGACCGGAATAATTAGTGTCATCCAATGAAGCACAATCCAATTTTGTATAGACAAAATCGCACAAAACGTGAGTAATAAAAAAATAATGAGCGATTGTACGTAACACTTTTTTCTTGTTTTTTGATGGTAACCACCAGCGTATATCCTCAGAGGAATATGGAAAAGTAAAAAAATAAAACATCCATTCATTTTTTGAAAAAATACTCCTAATAATAAGAGTGTACTCCAAGTGAAAAAACTAAAGAGCAATGAAGATACTGCAACGGTGTAAATATTTCTATCCTTTTCTTCAATTACTCCATATGTAATTGCCGCATTGACGATTTTATGACTTTTTTCCATAACGTTGTAATTTCTCAGCGTCTACTGGAAGTTCTGGCTGATACCCCGGACCACAACAAGTAGTATTAATATTTGTAATGAGAAGAAGAAAAGCTGCATTAGTTACTACATAAAGGAATGTTCTGATTAATTTATTAGCTACGTTTTTCAAAATAATAAGTTCCTCCAATCTTTAGTTTTAGTCTTAATAGATCATTAGCTCTGCCTCTAAATTTTATTCTATTATAACAAGAAGGCTGATTAATATACCTATTCTTGCCTGTAACCATGTTTTCTTTGTCTGAAATTTCATAATCACAAAACATTGAATCATTAAGCTTAACGGATTTCAAACACTTGTAAAGTAAGCAATGAATACTTCTAATTCCAAAATCCTGGAAGAGACCCAAAAGTGGGAGGAAAATGATACAAAATCCATCCATTTCTGTGGATTGTTATATCTTTTTTAACTTCCTAATGATTATAAAACACCAACCGAATATACACTTTAATTAACAACTTAAATCTATTTCGTTTGTACTACACCTCCATCCTTTAAAAGATAAATCTTATCAACGACATCTAAAATATCGGTTCTATGTGATATTATTATGACTATTTTTTCACTTAATCTTGTCGTTAACAAATTATTTATTTGATTTTCTGAGTGCGTATCCATGTTAGAAGTTGCTTCATCAAAAACAATTATGGGGCTATCACTTAACAAAGCTCTTGCCAATGCGACCTTTTGCTTTTGTCCTCCTGAAAGCCTTGACCCATTTTCCCCTACCATATAATCCATAGAATGGGTATCTACAAATGCCTTAAGTCCACTATCCTCTATAGCTTGGAAAACACTATTGGAATTCATATCCTGATATAAACAAATATTATTAAATATACTATCATTGAATAAATAAATTTCTTGGCTTACTATCGAAAAGAGCATCCTATAGTCCCTTAACGGTATCATTTCAATATCAATACCATCCATTTTTATGTTTCCGGATTTTTTATCATAAAAGCGTAATAAGATTTCTATAATTGATGTTTTACCAACACCATTCTTTCCGATTATTGCTATCTTCTCTCCTCTTGAAAAACTCAAATTAATATTTTCAAATAGTGGGAACTCCCTATTATAAAAAAATGTCACATTTTGAAATAAGATGTCTTTACCAAATAGTAAATATTGTCCTCCTTTTGTATAGTCTTCTTCAGCCAAATCCATAAAATCATAATATCTTTTTGCAGAAGGAAGAATCCCTGATAAATAATATTTTATACTTATTATTGCTGATATTGGATTGGTTACATACGAGCTATACGTTATAAATGCAAAAATACTTCCAATAGATAGCTGGTAATTAAAAATCATTTTCGCACCTACAATATATAAAATAGTGCTTAAAATTGTCACCAATAAGCTATCGGCAGCCTGATTTTCTTCATTGACAAAATTCATTAATTTGTTATATTTAATACTTTCATCAATTTTTTGTTCAAACTCTTTTTCTTTCTGCTGATAAACATTAAAAACCCTAATTTCTTTCATTCCCGCTATCGTAACGCTAAACCATCTTGCATAGGATTGAATACTTTCAATATATTTAGACATAAGCTTATTTCTAAACTTAGAAAAAAAAGTAATTATAATATACTTAAAAGGAATAAAAATTAATACGATTAATGTCAGATGCCAGCTTATATAAAACAATCCAATAATACCGCCTAATATTGTGAAAACTTTTGAAATTACAAAAAGCATGTTTTCATCAGCAATATTGGCCATACTAGCTGCATCCGTGTTTATGTTCATACACAACTCGGTATTATTAAGATTTCCAAGGTATTCCATCTTTATTTTAGTAATATGACGAAACACCTCTTTTTTAAGTTCAATTTCTATATTGCCTTGAATATCAATCCGTAAATTTTCTTTATATAAATCAATTAAAGTCATCAAAACATTGAAAAGAAGCATTAATAGAGATAATTTTATCAAGATATTGAAGTCTTTTCCTATAAAACCCTCATCCATTATTCTTTTATTTATTATTGGAATATAGCAATTTAACCCCGTTGACATTAAAACACTCAAAATAATTATAGCTATTTTTTTTTTATAAGTTAAAAGTAAACGCAACAGTTTTTTAATGTTTTTTCGTTCATCCATTATCACTCCACGTTTAATTTTTCAACTTCGTTCGCAATGTTTTTCAAGGTAAAAAAAGTGAAATCATTAATTAATTCTGCTGAAAATCTTACACCAAGATT
Organism: Bacillota bacterium; assembly: GCA_023443225.1. GTDB lineage: Bacteria > Bacillota > Clostridia > Lachnospirales > Lachnospiraceae > Anaerocolumna. The sequence continues at coordinate 13,138 of JAEZVF010000007.1, read as the reverse complement.
ATCTTCAATTAGTATAAAAAAATAAACCAAATCTCTGGGTTCAAATTCCCAGCGTGAAGAAAAAAGATTTTCATAATCCAAATCTTTGGTAGGTGGAGCTTTTACCTGAGCAATAATTTCATGCAATTGTGTGATAATCTCATTATGATCCATTGAACTTCTCCTTATATATTTTCGTATTCTCCATAACCAATAAGCGTTTCAAGCAATTTCTTTTCGAAGCGGTTTGTATCCCCATTGTTATACACTGAATATGCACCCGAATGCTTGGCTTCAGCGCAGACAAGTTCTTGATCCAGTATAGTATATATAAGGGTTTGGAAGTCATCTGTTGCATCCCAATTAATGTGGCAATTAGATAAAAAAATGCAATCAAGATTATAATGAAATTTGTACTTCAGAGTATTATATAAAGAAGAAAAATACTTTTCCGAATAATCTGTGAATACGCTATTAAAAACAACAAAATCAGCATTAACCGCATTAGATACAATATAATTAATTGTGCCAAAATCATTGTTATACTTTTCATCAAATGGCTCAATGCCTCCTGGAACACCTATAACAATGACATCCGAATTCTCATGGATGTCCAGTTGATAAACTAACCGGTTAAAATATTGAACTTTTTCCGTTAAACTTAATTCATTATTCAAAATATCCTGGGGAAAATTATAAAATCCATAATATTCTGAAAATGGTTTACTTCCAATTTGTGTCACTTTGTACCCATTATTCAAAAAAATATCTCGTATCAAGAGTTGTACATCAAATTTATTACACCTGTTGCCGGAACCCATTACAATAATTACGGGTTTATCAATATTGTACAGCATCTTTTCTGGACGTAACTCAACATCAATTTTTTTATTATGGCACAAATCAACAAGCTCATTTGAGTACTTTCTTAATAAGTAATTACTCAATTTTCGAGTAAGTATTATTTCTTTTTTTTCACTTAGTGCTATCTTGATAATGTACTCAAAATGCTCATCTTCTAAATCCAAAATGGACTCAGCAAGAATAACTCCACTAACATTCTTCAAACTAATTTCAAAATCATCATTTACTTTTATCCCAGTACAAATACCAATTTTAGCGCCCGCATCCTCCCCAACGTAACCCCAACCAGCCGGAGATACTACAGAAGTAATGCTAATATTGGCAAGATTTTCACTATGGAAAATAAAATGTAAACTTGTAATGTCGTAGGGATACAAAAGCATACCTTTTCTAGTCATATTAGTCTCCCTTATGTACTTCAGTTAAATAAACGGTATCTTCTTTAAAACCATTTTTTTCACAAATCAAGCAGTAATCCTTTAATAATTCCTCCACTTCAAATCGAACTCCGCTACAATGCTGTAATTTCTTATCTCTGCTGATACCACTACCTGTATCGGCATGTTGCGCACATAAAAAACAAAATTTGGCAGCCCAGCAATCAATACACTGCCCCTCCGTCAATTGCGCAATATTTAATAAGTGCCTAGCCTTGTCATAATCAAAACCAGTAGAAATATTTCCTATTTTCATATCATTCGAACATTCGCTTACTCTCTCACATGGATAAAAGCTTCCATATATATTTACAAATAATTTATGGCAACCTGTAAGACAGGGACCACCCGGATGTGATGAATTTTCAACCAGACTGGAGGTTCCCCGTTCCCAAATATCCCGTTTCAACTGTTCGTAATATGATGTAACAATATGAGAAACTTCTATGCCCTTATCCTTATATGTTTTACTATATAGCAACTTAAAATGTTCATAAGAATAACGTTGTTGATATGCTTCGTCCTCTATATAAGCGTTTTCATCCTTAATTCCTTCTCGAGCAATCTTGTTAAACATAACCAGATGGTTATTTAAAATATCATTTTCTTGAAAAAAATCGTTTAAATATTTCAAATCATTCTTAGGATCTATGACACAATTAAACGCTAAAAAGTCAACAGCCTCAGGATGGCGCTGCTGAATCATCTCGATATTTTTCATTACAACATCAAAGGTTCCTTTATCATTAACATTTAAACGATTTCGATTATGATACTCTTTGGGACCGTCCAAACTTATTGTCAATATAAATTTTTTGTCAACTAAATAGTCTACTATTTCTTCTGTTAAAAGTGTAGCATTTGTTGTCATGCGATATGATACTTTTTTACCAAATGCTCTCTTTTCAATATATGTAATAATCTTTTTTATTAATTCAAACTCCAAAAGTGGTTCACCACCATAAAATCCAAATTGTAATTCTGGAATGTCATAAGAATGCATAATGTAAAAATCTACAATTTCTTTAGACATTTCTAATGACATTTTTTTATTATTATGTTCTCGATTATAATAAGAGCCAGAATAAGGACAATAATGACATCTTAAATTACATTGTTGTGTCACTTGTAATGTTATTGATTTTAGCGAACCTTTTAAGTATGTTTCAAAAAAGCGTGAAGAAGGGTGTTCTATTTTCTTCCAATGATCCTTTTTCAAAAATCCACTTCTTTTGAGTACATCCAAATCTTCTAATATGTTTTCTGTATTATTATTTTTTAATGAATTGTAAATTGAATCATTTACTCTTAATATAGCATTTGTATTGAAATCATAAATATATTGGTTTTTAGGTGTTTCAAATAAGTGTACAAATGGTTTTTCTTCCATTATTACCTCCAAAAAAGCTTAAGGATTACCACTCAAATAAATCGAGTGGTAATCCTCGGTTTCAACTAACGCGCCCGACTGCTTGAATCTGCTGATTTAGCAGAGGAAGTTTGAGGACTTGAAGTTGTTGGTCCACATGGACAGTTGCTGCATACACAGAAAGCGTATGCTTTTAAGCTCTTCTCTTCCATAGCCACTCTCTTACCAAGTTTTTTCATAATGAGTCTCCCTTCTTTAGTATTTATTTAATATAAATCATTAAATAGCTTTTGTGCCTTATCACGATATGATATTTATAATTTCATGATAAATTTTTTTAGCAATATTGCTTGTATCACTCTCGGTAAATTCAACTCTTTTAAACTCTGACACTAATTCATATTTAAATTCAAAGTATGAATTGCTTATCAAAATATACAAATCACAATTTTTAATACGAATACTAGTATCCACTGCTACAAAAACAACATCATGCTCAAATTTATCTTCTAGTAAACTGAAATAACTAGTATATAATCCAGTGATAAACATATCAAATTCTATAAAAAAAGAATCAATTATCGTTAATAGAGGATTATTAGCTATTAGCAACACTTGATAATTTTCTAAAAAAAACTCATGTCTTAGCAGGTCCGTTAATTCCATTAAAAGCAAAACATCACTACACTCAATACATATTATAGGGCTATTTGACTCCGATGCTGTGCTATATTTTTTAACCTCTTTAGTCGTAAGAGGAAACCAATATTTTGAGTTGATTCTCCAATAATCATTGAGTTTATAATTCAATTTATCAAGGTATATAATTTCCAATTTTTTTTCATAACTTAATCTTGTTATTTGATTACGCAAAGAACTATTAATAGGCTTCTCACTATATAGTATCACTGCACTTTTGGTATTAATGGATCTTAATCTAGCTACTGCCATGTCTAAGTTACTTATACTAATTAGTTCCAAATCAATGTCATGATTTTTTTCAATTACTAAAGAAGATATTTCTTCAGATATAATTAACAGTGTCGCTTTTTGTATCCAATCAAGTCTGGTAGATCTATTGAATATAGTTACAAATTTCTCATTAGATACTGAATATAATCTTTCTTTATAATAACTGACAGTATAGGAGCGTTTATACATATTAGCCACACTTGCTGTTATTAGTGGCGCTGCATAACTGTTTGATCCAGGCTTACACTTTACTATTTGACCACCCAATAACAATTGATGATCTGAAAACGCTCCAATTTCTATACCATCAATGTTATAATTCAAATAATTCCATTGTCCATCACTTATGCTACCATCGCGTATGCTCTTAACACCTATTGCATTTGTAAAACATGCTGGATATGTAACTTTCCCTATATTATCAGAAGCACAAACTAATATAACTCCTTTTTGAGCCAAATCATTTACTATTTTTTTAAGTAAATATCTATCTGATAACTTAGTGCTTCCTAAGCTTAGATTAATAATATCAACATTGTTTATATAGCACCACTCTAAGGCATTTTGAAGGTTTGCAATGTCCCCACAGCCTTCCTCATCCAATATACAGATATTTATTATTTCTACCGGAACTTTTACATGTTTTTTAATTATAGCTGCGCAAAATGTAGCGTGACTTATGTAACTTCGTTTATTATCCTCTTGATAGCGCACTTCTTTACATATTTCAGGGAAATATAACCGATCAATTCCATCATCAATAACAGCTATAAGAACCTTTTTCATTAACTTATCTATCCTTTAGACATCTGAATTTAGCAATTCTATAAATACTTGAATGCTATGCTCTCCCTATTATGTTATGATATTATCCCATCTTAATCATCAGTAATTGCCTGAACACGCTCTTCTGATAGTACAGAATTTATACTGGATTCCTTTTCTTCCATTGAATCCGCCGATTCAACACTTATGCCTTGCTCCACGTTTGAGCTTTTTATATCTTCTACTGTTGGTATAGTAATCTGATCATCATTCATTTGTGAAATCTGATCATTTACATTTTTTAACTTTCCTGTAATTTCAGATGTCAAATTCTGAACATTTTTCTCTAATTCCGATACCTCTTCTAACTTTTTTTCTATATTTCCATTTCCTGTTTTAATCTCTGATTCTAATACACGAACTCTGCCTTTCATTTGGTTTTGCACTGAAGAAATAATTTCTGCCTGATCAGTTGCAAATGACAGCGATGTGATAGCTTCCATATTTTTCATCTGGAACTCTTCTTCAGTTTTTGGTTTCTCATATATCGAAGATTCACCAGCTTCTTTTGTTTTTGTATCTTCTTCCACCTGCTCTGTCTGAATTTGAGCTATCTGTTCATCAATATTTTTCAACTGCTGGTCATACTCATCCAGCTGCTGAATATTACCTGTTCCATTTTCAACGGACCAATCTATTGCAGCCTGTTTATTTTCTTGTATAAGATCCTTTTGCTTCATCAATTGTTCAATTATACTTTGCCTTTTCCCCCTTGGAGAAAGTAACAATGTATCTCTTAAGTTTTCCTGCTGATTTGAAACTTTCACAAAATCAGTATTACGTGACACTGAACGATTAATTGCATTTACGTTTAGTCCGAAATTCTGTCCTTCAATTCTTCCAATAAACATATCTATTCCTCCCACACATTATTTGCCATCCACTTAAATAGGACGAATTACAACTTTTCTTCCAATCATTGCTATATGAATGAATTAATATGACATATATAAAATTGCAATCATCCCCATTATTATAACAACGCTATAGACTTTATATGTTTTTTGTGATAATATCACAGTTTATATATTAATTTTGCATGTTTCGTCTTAAATGTTGAAATTATGGTCTGTGATTTTTTTGATATCAAAGTAAACTTCAACATAGGAATTGCAATTCTTATTTGAATTATACCAATTCGCTAACGCAATAGCAGTTTATCTTGGTTTCTCAAACTCAGCAACAGCGTATTTTATTTTTTCTCGTCCTCCTCTTCTGGATATCTCTCTCTGTTACTTAATCAACTCCAAGGACTTGGTACGGGCAGCTGGTTAGCCCTACCCGGCAGGATTTTCCTGCTGTATGTTATTAGCCTACAAAAGCAAGCGGTGGAAATCAGCTATGCTGATTTCTCAGCTCGCACCACTTAAAAATATATCACACTTTTTACTTTTTGGTATACATATAATCCAACATGTATTTTTTAGATTCTTTTCATGTTACATGATTTATTTTATTATAGAATATATACAATATTTTTTGTACAAAATAGAATTCTTATAGTAATGCATGTCAAAAATAAATTGTACACAAGTCTTGTAAAGGAATGATAAAAATATTAATGACAATGAATGATTATGAACGAAAATATTTACTGGAGTGTGTAGCTCATAGAATACGCTCTGAACGTAAGAAAATAGGCATGTCCATGGAACAACTTGCAGAAATTTCTAATGTCAGCCTACAAACAATAAAAGATATTGAGCACGCAAAGCGAGCCTGTCAAATTGATACGTTAGTTTCGATTACTACTTCACTGAATTTAAGTACAGACTTTGTTTTGGGAATGCATGACTATTCCCTCGGAGAACCAACACCTGATTTTAAAGTCATTTATGAAGCTTTAAACGAAAAACAAAGAGATTTTCTGCAAGAGCTTGCAAAAATTGTGATGACAAAATTACCATAATATTTTTATACTTTAAGGAGTATGTGTGAAAAATTATACTATTTGTATTTGTGACGATGAAATTCCTGTCCAACAGCAGTTAAAAAAATACATTTTACAATATGCTTTTTCTTCTAATATTGAAATAGAATTGCATTGTTGGGATTCTCCCGAAATATTATTGGGACTCGAATCAAATTACGATATTTTGTTTTTAGATATTCGATTTAAAGATAACAATATCGGAATAGACGTTGGGGAAGCCTTGCGTAAAAAAGGAAATACGGCAATCATCATTTTGATAACCCGCTATGCCTCAATGGCAATTGATGGATACCGCGCTGAACCCTTTCGGTTTCTTACAAAACCACTTACTGATGAAAAAATCACCTTGGTACTGAATGATTGTTTTCGTAAACTAAATCAAACTGTAGCATATGTAACAATTACAAGCGATTCTGTTTCTGAAACGCTCAGAGCAGATAAAATCATTTACATATATTCACAACTACGTAAGAGACATGTTGTCTGCTCTGACAGTAAGACAATCAATACCTGGCAAACTTTGAATTATTTCAAGAGTTCTTTACCTGATGATATATTTAGATTCTCTCATAAGAGCTTTATTGTTAATCTCAATATGGTTGATAGCGTTAAAAATGATGTAATCACTCTTGTCAATGGTAAAGCGATTCCTCTGAGTATGTCATATAAAGAATCATTTATGAAGGCACTACAGATAAACACATATAATTAACTCATTTCAGGTGGTTGCAGATATGATTGATATTTTCTTAGCTTTTGGAAAGTGTACATTGGATTTTATATTATTTTATTGGTTTACAATGCAATTTTTTAATATACGGCAGAATATACGTAAGGAAATTACATACCTTGTTCTATTGAGTCTTTCCATATGCTTATATTTTGTGAATCTTTTTCATATACCTCAGCTAAATACCGCAGCGGCGCTAATGTGTGCGTTGATTATTAATTTTCTTCTATTCAAAGGAAATGCAGCAGCTCTATTATTATGCTCTTTCGCAGAAGTTCTGCTCATTGTTATATGTGAGTTTATACCTATCTCTATATACTCAGCACTTTACAAAAGCGATATTGCTACGACTGCAAATGAAACAATAAAAAATGCTGGCTTTAATTCAATTGGAACCGGCATTTTTAGTGTTATCATCATGCTAACACGTTATTTTACTATTATAAGAAGACAACACAACAAGGGAATTGAAATTACGGAAAATCTTGTTATTATTATTGTTCCTACAGTAAGTATGCTTATAATATACTATATTCTTGGCCTTAATCATACTTACAATTTTGAGAATAGTGCTATCGCTTGGCAAAGTATACTTATTTTCCTTGGAATTCTAACAATGAATATAGCTGTAATAATTGGAGATAACAATCTAAGGAAACGCTATTTACTTCAGAGAGAATTGGATGATGTTAATCGACTTGAACAGCTAAACCGTGCAGTAATTGAACAACAGGATCACTTTATTGAGAACCTGAAAGGGTTAGCACATGATTACACAAAACAAATTGAAGGCTTAAAAAAATTGCTCAATTCAGGTGAAACAGGATATCCGGTTAAAAAAGAAATTCAAAAATATACAGAAGAAATGTATGATAATATTGAAAACAATTACCGTTTTGCATTTATTCCTACACCCGGATTAAGAGCAATATTATCCCAGGCTCATTTGCACTGCACCTCCTCCAACATTACTTTTGACATTGATATTCAATACGCAGATTTTTCTTTTATATCATTTCCTGATTTGTATTCTATATTTGAAAACCCGATAGAAAATGCAATTGCCGCTTGTCATGAAATCAATGCAGAAACTTGTTCCCCCAAAATACAGTTTTCAATACTGCGAAAAAAGAATATGATCTGGATAGAAATAAAAAACACAAAGGTCAATCAGATTGTAGTCAAAAATGAACGCATAAAAACAACCAAGCCCACTACTGAAAAACATGGTATGGGTATCGAAAATATGAAACGTGCCATTGGTCGGTATGGTGGTTATGTGAATATTGAATTTACAACCAATGAATTTACCGTAACCATGGTAATTTCTGTTCCTTCTGAACTATAAAAGTTTAAAGTTAATTAAAAACACTCATTTTTTTTCATATAGCCGGTATTTATTCAACGGCTTAACGCCATTAAACAAGCCTTGCAGATAATATACAAAGATTTATAAACCTTCTTTAGCAGCTTTTCTCTCATAGTGACGACAAGCTAATAATTTACACTTCTATAAAATGTTAAGCTGAGTAGTTCAGGGGGATGCAAATTGAACCTCTCCCAAATCCATCAAGAAAAGTCAGAATTGCAGAGTAGAAAATGCCCTGCTTTTTCTTTTGTCTTATGTAAGTGTGAGTGGAAAATCAAGTCGTCAGGGATAGGTAGATGAATGGGGGGCAGGCTATCTTTTTTCGTGCTGAAGGAGTTGCTTTTGCTTCTTTTGTCACAGGCATTGGGTGCTTCTGTGGCTGTGGCCTGTGGTAATATCGGTTAAAATGAATGGCATCACTCTTTAATACTCATAGATTGCACCTACAATTTCAATTCCCCATTGTTATAGTATTTATCTCTTCTCATAACGACTCTTTCGCCTGGATAATAAACTTTATCATATCCGTCTGCCGGTGTGATTGCCCAGGATTTTCCCCCACGCCTGTACGGTTGTTGCCATCTCTGTATAATAACCAAGAGCGCCGCTGTGGGAGATTGGTTACAGCTTTACATCCCTGTTGCAGTCCTTGGAATAGATATAAGTTAAATCTTCTTCCCGTCCTACTGCGTAGCAGGCCTGTGGACAATAAGCTTCCATAAATACATAATCACCCTTTTTCACCGGAACCCAGTCATTATCCAGTCTGTACATCGCACTTCCCGTAAGGAAATACATGCCATGCTCCTGGATATGAGTCTCTATGTAGCCGTGGGATGCACCTAAATGGAATTTCAGAATATGCATATTCATATCAAATCCAAAATTCTCTGCTGCAGGCAGGAAATCACGGATATAGCAGTTCTCCATACCTTCATATGGAATCCATGGAAGATCATTTGCATTCCCCACTACAGTGTAGGCGCTGTATCCAGCCAGCTCGTCATATCTGCGTTTATAGGCAAAGAGCTTTGCATCCTCTTTTCCCGCATTCTCAAAAGAAATGGTGTTGCTGGCAGGGGAATAAATATATCCGCCCTCTGTCAGTGTCTCATCTTTGTCCGCATTTTTAACCGTAATGGAACCTTCCATTACATAAATGAATGATTCCAGTCCTTCTCCGCCGAATGCAGGATTCTTTCCGCCTTCGTGGACTGTCACTAAGTAATCCGCAAAGGAAGCTCCCATCTGAGGAGAGCCAAGAATCGTGACATCACACTTCTCATATCCTGGAATCGCATTTTTTACAATTCCGTCCGGCTCAATTAAAACATAATTTTCTTTTTTAACGACGGATCTGGTGGCTAATAAGTCATCACGGTATCCTGTCTGCCCGTTTAAATAACTCATAATAAGGCTCCTCACTTTCCATTAGGTCATATTATTCAGTCAACCAATTTATACCTTTTTATTATGGCAGGTATTATAAAGTATTTCAATTATATTATGAGATAAACAATCTAGATACCCACTACAACATTTATGTTTACGCCAGGCAGACAGGAACATGGAAATCTCTTTTTTACGATGGCCCGGATAAATACTTCTTTCTGGACTATTCGCTCCGAACCTGTGAAAAACTTCCCGATCCTTTATTCTGTGCCCACCTTCACTCCAGTTTTGTTCTGTGCATTTTTTTAACCTGTTACTTTTCCTGTGATACCGTCGTTTTCACAGTGTTACTTTGTCCAGTGTACAGGGAGAGCTGTTTAAGGGCATATCGAAAAATACACCGCCTCCGCCTGCCGCAAGTGCCTGGCTGCCATTTTTTATGGTTTCCCATTTCGTTCTTCCCGGATCATCAAAGTGTACATGACCGTCGGTGGCTGCTGGAAAAACAATCACTCCGTTTCTAATGACAAGATCCATGCTTTTACCCATTCTTATACCTCCTAAAAATACTTTATCGATTGGTACATTCTTATTCAGTTTTATGCTTCCCCCAGTAAGATTGGTTCATAGTACAGCTTAAGATCAGCCTCCTGGGAAGAGTCCGATATCGCTTTCCCATGAGATAACCCATATATTTAAAGCCGCTTTTTATAATCACTCCCGGTATCAGCCAGGGCTTCTTTTGCTTTGCCAACCAGGCACAGGTATTTTTCACCAGCCGGATTCCCTCGCTCTCCGAACGGATTCCGCCAAACACTTCCGGGTGATCTGCCTGAGACACCGCCAGGTCAAAATTCCGCTTAAACTGGGCGATGCAGCCGTAATTATGGGAATGAATCACCTTTGCATCTGCCGCATACGCCACAGCCTCACCTCTGTACCGCACTGCATTTCCAGCATAGATCATATCTTCGTTGAAAATGGTGGTTTTGGTGAATCCGCCTGCTTCCAGGAAAATACTCCTGTCATAGGCACAGCAGACATTGGATGCAAAAAACGTTTTGATTCCCAGCTCTTTTAAATCTGCCTCTGTCTTAACCCGGCTCTCAGATGGGTAGTTAAAGGAACGGGTATATTGTTCCGCCAGGGCACAGTCAGGATTTGGCAGCTGTCTTGCATATGCCATAACCACCTTTTCCCCGCCTCTTCCTGTCTTAAGAAAAGCATTTACAAGAGCACTGATTAAATTTTTGTCTGCTGGAACCGCGTCATCCGTCATAAATACCATGATATCAGCCTTGGAATAGCCGGCTCCTCTGTTTCTCGTTCCGCCATGGTCAAATTCTTCTTTTGTCACATGATGAACTTCCAGATTTTTCACATGTGCATACTTAGAATCCTCCCAGTAGGATTTCTCCGTATTCATCACAATAACTTTCCGTATGGGATAAGACTGTTCTTCCAGCCTGTGAAAAAGCCGCATTAGTGTTTCGTCAGGCTTATAAACCGGTATGATCACATCAACGGTTCTTTGATCTGCCATCATTTCTTCCATTGAAACTCCCTTCTTTCCTATCAGTAGCGCAGGCACGATGTGGAGCAGATACGGATCAGGGCATAGATACTGACGAAGCATTCCAGATACCATGCACTTTTTCTTAAATCCACACCGATAACCAGACGCCGGTCATATATGGTTAGTAACAGCAGGGGCAGAAGGGGAATGAAATAACGTCCCTGGACTCCTGTAATATACGTTAAATTTCTGGGTGTATACCCTAGAAACATGGAAGTCAGAACCAGTACTGCACTTGTAAATACCAGAAACAAGATCCATAGCTTCTGACCGTCCGTCATTTTCACCACTTCCCCCTCTCTCTTTACCACGCTGATAAAGAGCGCATACCAAAGAAGGGTAAGGCAGACCGGAGGTACCGTTAAGTTGGGATCTAAATTCCCTAAAAAACCACCCAGCATAGTCACCAGATAATAGTCATACTGGGTTACCAGGGTTTCATAAAAGACCGTAAATACGTAAAATGGCCGCTGCCATACATCGGATAAATTATAACCTGCCGCTTCACTCCACCCCACGTAGCTTTCCGTAGCACCTGCCCAGGCAGAGAGAATCAGGCGGTTTACCAGGAAAACTGCCAGCAGCATGACCCCAAGGATACAGAAAAGAGAAATCCAGTAATGTCTCTTAGATTTAAATTTAGTTTTTGGAATCAGCAGACAGATTCCGGCTGCAGGTAAATAAACGATCTTCCCCGGCTCTAGCAAGATCAGTAAAAGTGTAAGAAGCAGCAGATCTTTTAATTTTATCTCTTCCTTTTCGTAAGCCAGATGGAAACACCAGGAAAGCAAAAGCATGGACAGGCCAATAAATGCAGTATCATAAGAATAGGACGATGCCAGATGAAGAGTCATGGGCAGGCAGGATACCGCCATTAAAACTTCCTTTTTAAAGGGCATCAGCCGGACAGAAACTGCTGCCATAGCTGCAAACGCCAGAAGATTCATAAAACGTCCCAGATACACAAGAGGAATATAACCAAGATGCAAAAGTCTGGCAAGAGTGATCCCTGCCGCCTGAGGCAGATAGACCACAGGAGTAGCATTCACCGGCACTTCCTCCCGCACCGTCTCTGACTGGCTGTGATCAAGTGAAAACAACTCTGTCAGAATACGGTTGTAGGTTCTCTGACCAGGCTCTGCATAAAGACCTGACACATCATCACCGCTTCGAACCAGGACATTTGCCCCTTTTTTCAACCGTTCCTTTTCTTCCGGTGTTGCATGCTTTAAAAAGTCTTCCCCAGCCACCGCCTGTTTTCCCATCATCTGACTGGAGAGGCGATAGGCAGTCACGAAGTGAGCTGCTTCATCGGGCGCAGTAAAAGGCGTTAAAGCAAACAAATAAAAAGTGCCCAGTCCGATTACCACCAACGGGAACAGCCACTGGTTAAAAATATCCTTTATCCACAAAAGAAAGGCGAGCGCAGCAAGAAATCCACAACCGAAGACAATAAACCACCAGTAAAACCGGCGGACCGGCTCAAATTCCGGAGAAGGAATTCCAACGATGGTTTTCATATAGGTTCTGACAAACAGGAACATCAAAAGCAGAATGCTTCCGGTTGCAAGCCACAAGCCTTTCGTCCTTAACAAACGTTTCACAGTTTATGCTCCTCCTTCTCTATGGCTTCCTCCTTATCAAGCGCCAGCATCTGGATTAACTCCGTCACTCTGCGTTCTAACTGGGATA
>JAEZVF010000087.1 GCA_023443225.1 Bacillota bacterium | reverse complement strand
CATTGCTTTGTCATGCTGTCAAGGGTGGCGTCAACTGCCAGTACACTATATTTTGCAATTTTCAAGGTTCTAAAAGAGCCACATTTTTTGACTCAGGGTTTTCATAGATCACTTTACACTACCTTCTATTGGTTTGTATAGGGCACATCCCTTGCATTTAATCTATCAGAAATCCCCCGACAAATACCGCCTGCTGTATGAAACATGTTTTTTACTACATGAATCATATATTATTCTACATAAATTATGCTTTTTCTACACAATTCATGTCTAATTATGGTATAATTCTAACTAAGAAATGGAGGAATGTTATGATACAAATTGCTGTATGCGATGATAATATAGATGAATTATCTAATATGATCCAACTTATAAACCAATATAGATCATCCAAGAATTTGAATTGTGAATATGCCGTCTTTCAAAACGGATTTGAACTTATTTCAACATTAGAAAAAGGGAAGCGGTTTGATTTCTATTGCCTTGACATTATCATGCCTGCCTTTACAGGCATTACTGTTGCTAAAGAAATCCGTGATTTTGATAAAAATGCACCGATTCTGTTTTTTACATCTTCCACTGAGTATGCTTTGGAAAGCTATTCAGTGAAAGCAATCAACTATGTATTAAAACCAATATCGAAAGAAAAATTATTCTTCACCTTCGACGAGGTACTGGACCGTATTAAAATGGTTGAAGAAGACGCTCTTATTGTAAAAAGCAATGAAGGGATTCAAAAAATACTCATCTCAAATTTAGTGTTTGCTGAAGTAATTGGTAGGAATGTGCTGTATCACCTGTTGTCCGGTAAGGTAATTGAGTGTACAGAATCCTTCACTGCTGTCTGCAACAATTTGTTAAAATATGACCACTTTATAAAGACGCACCGTTCTTATATTGTGAATATGCAGTATGTGAATACCATCGAAAATCATCAGCTAACTTTGCAGACACTTTCGTCTATTCCCATTGCTCAAGGAAAGGCGCGGGAGGTTAAGCAACAGTATCTGGCTTATCAAATGAAGGAGGAAAGCGAATGATTGCAACTGTCATTGAATTCTCTCGTTACTTTACCGCCATGCTATTTGGTATAGCGGTTGCGGCCAGCTTCGCTGGAATGCCTTCTACACGGAAAAATCACCTTGTGCTATGGTGCTATACTGTTGTTATATTTATTATTCAAGTTGCATGCTTGTTTCGTTGGGGCATGGACACGACGTGGAAAATATACCCACTAATCGCTCATTTGCCGATAGCTGCATTTATTGCATTTTATTTAAAGCGATCGTGGTTGATTTCGGTAATTAGTATGTTCGCTGCTTTTCTGTGCTGCCAGCCGCCCCGTTGGATTGGCAGTTTCGCTGGTGCCACTTTTGGCAGTATCACAAGTGCCGCTTTTGACACTGCTTCTATAAACCATGCCAGCTATGTCGCGACTGTGTTTCTGATGTACTATTTTCTGCAAAAATATGTGGTGAAGTCTGTTCTGCATGTGATGGAACGCTCTGTCAAATCCTGCCTACTGTTTGGCGCCATGCCGGCTTTTTACTATATGTTCGACTACGGCACCACTGTTTATACCGATCTTTTGTACAGTGGATCACGCGTGGCTGTGCAGTTCATGCCCTTCGTGACGGCGACATACTATTTTGTGTTTGTCCTTCTTTACTATGCCGAAACGCAAAAACAGGCTAGTGTCCAAAGAGAGCGAGATAATCTAGATACGCAGTTTAGGCTGGCGCAAACAGAATTTGCTTCTCTGCGGCAGATGCAACAGAATGCTGCGACCTATCGGCATGATATGCGCCACCATTTCACTCTTTTACAGCATCTTGCATCCAATGGACGAATAGAGGAAATCAACGAATATCTACTAACTGCCCAGTCCGACATGGATACCATCACCCCTATACGCTTTTGCCAAAACGAAACCGTCAATCTGATTTTATCCGCTTTCGCTACCAAATCAAAACAATCGGAAATCCTATTGACGATAGATGCGAAACTACCTGAATCAATTCCGTTTAGCGACACCGAGCTTTGTTCCCTATTGTCCAACGCTTTGGAAAACGCCATAAAAGCCTCAGAAAATATCGTTAACAGTAATAAACGCTTAATTAAGTTACGTATGTTTTCCAAAAATAATAAGCTGTGTATTGACATTCGCAATAGTTATCAGATAGAGCCGATATTCCATCAGGGAATCCCTATTTCAAAAGAACAGGGACATGGTTTTGGCACAAAAAGTATGGTACATATCGTAGAAAAGTACGGCGGCATATATCGGTTTTTGGTTGAGGATGGCATGTTTTTATTTCAGGCTACGATATAAAAGTTTGTATTATCTATATGATCTTTAAAAATTATTTAGTCCAATTATAACAGAGGCACCCGTCGCTCCTGTTGCTCCGGGTGGACCACATGGGCCTTGTTCTCCTTGTGGGCCGGTCACTCCTGCTGGACCTGCCGGTCCCGTTGCTCCTGTTACTCCGGGTGGTCCCGCTGGGCCTTGTTCACCTTGTGGTCCCGCTGGGCCTGTTGCTCCGGGTGGTCCTACTGGACCTGTCGCTCCTGTTACTCCTTGTTCACCTTCCGCTCCAGGTGGCCCACAAGGTCCCGGAGGTCCAACTGGCCCCCTGGCACCGGTTGTTCCTACCGGACCTTGTGGTCCTTGGAGACCTTGGATTCCCGCAGGACCTCTTGGTCCCATTGGTCCTGGTGGTCCTGGTGGTCCCGGTGGTCCTACCTGCCCTGATGGAGGACTTGGTGGCCTAGGATTGCATCTGCTAGGATCACCTTGTCGTCCGTTATTCCATGAATTATAACTGGTAGCACTAACCGCACTATCATCATTATTATCTTTATCATCAACTGGAACATTCTGACTAAAAAGGTTTCTCTTTAATTTCATACTGAAACTCCTTTCATATATTACAGGAACTATATTCCTTACTATATAAATATGGATTTTCAATTAATTTGTGCTTCATAATTATTCATTATTCAATATTATTTTCATAAGAATCATTTCAGCCCAACATTAGAGAACTTATTTCCTTACTATATGAACTTTCTTTTCTACAATTTCCATCAAAAATACTTGTATGAGTCAACAAACCCATTTATTAAAATCTATGCTATAGGAAAAAGATAAAACACAGTTCTGTTTGGTAGTCCAAATAAAAAAAGGGATTAACACAAAATAAAGCTTGTGTCAACCCCTTTTCTCTATAGATTAGTTCCTGAAGCTATAAACATGGCATCTCCGAAACTAAAAAAACGATATTTTTCTTTAACAGCTTCCTCATAGGCATGTAATACATTTTCTTTCCCTGCTAATGCTGAAACCAACATGATTAATGTAGACTCTGGCAAATGAAAATTTGTAATGAGTGCATCCAATACTTTAAATTGATAACCAGGATAAATGAATATTTCGGTATTACCGCTTCCGGGTATAACCATACCATCCTCTCTTGCTGCAGACTCAACCGTTCGGCAGCTGGTAGTTCCAACACAGATGACTCTTCCACCATTTTTCTTCGTCAAATTGATCTTTTCTGCTTCTTGTGGTTCAATCTGATAGAATTCTGAATGCATATGATGTTCCAGTATATTTTCCACCTTCACTGGGCGAAAGGTCCCAAGTCCCACATGCAACGTTACGTTTGCTATCAAAATCTCTTTCTCTTCTATCTGTTGTAATAACTCTTTTGTAAAGTGTAATCCAGCTGTAGGAGCTGCAGCAGATCCCTCATGTTTTGCATAGACGGTCTGATAACGGTTTTTATCTTGTAATTGGTGTGTGATATAAGGGGGTAGTGGCATCTGTCCCAACTCATCCAGTATTTCTTCGAAAATACCCTCATAGTCGAATTTTATCAATCGATTCCCTTCGTCCACTACTTGAACAATTTCACCAATCAGCAAACCACCGCCAAAGCTTATTTTTGTTCCGACCTTTGCTTTTTTACCAGGTTTCACCAAAGTCTCCCAGATGTCATTTTCTTGCCTTTTCAGCAAAAGAACTTCAATGTTAGCACCAGTTCCAACTTTCTCACCAATGAGACGAGCAGGTATTACTTTCGTATTATTGATGACCAGACAATCCCCTTTATTTAAATAATTTATTATATTCTTAAATATTTGATGTTTTAATTTACCGGTATCCTTATCCAGTACCAATAATCTGGATCCCGAACGATCTTTAAGCGGATCCTGTGCGATTAATTCTTCCGGTAAATAATAATTAAAATCTTGTCTTGTCATGGTTTCTTATTTGCCCTCTAATAATTTTTCAATGCTTACTAATTTAACACATAATACAAACAACTCTGTTGCCATTTTTAAATCTTCCAAGGACGGATACGTAGGCGCAAATCGAATGTTACTATCTTTTGGATCTTTCCCATATGGAAAGGTAGCTCCTGCTGGAGTCATGGTAACACCAGCTTTTTTTGCTTTCGCTACAATTGCTTTTGCACATCCTTCAAGAGAATCAAAAGAGATAAAATATCCACCCTTTGGAGTTGTCCAAGTTCCGATTTCACATCCACCAAGTTCTCTTTCTAGTGTATCAATGATCATTTCAAATTTTGGCCTTAGAATATCTGCATGTTTCATCATATGACTTGATAATCCATCCATATTCTTATAGTATCTAACGTGACGAAGCTGATTCACTTTGTCGTGACCGATGGTCTGTGTCTTTAACTGATTCTTAATGTCCACCAGGTTATTTGCAGAAGTAGCCAATGCTGCAACTCCCGATCCTGGGAAACTAATCTTTGAAGTTGAACAGAATGTATAAACCATGTCAGGATTTCCAGCACGTTTACATTCAGCTAAGATCTCGATCAAACTCTCCTGATCTTTCTCGTACAAATGATGAATTACATAGGCGTTGTCCCAATAGATTCTAAAATCTTTTGCTGCTGCTTTTAACCTGGCAAAACGTCGTACAGTCTCATCGGAATAGGAGCTGCCTTGAGGATTTGAATATTTGGGTACACACCAGATTCCTTTTATAGTATCATCAGAAGAAACCAATTGTTCCACCATATCCATATCAGGTCCGATCGGAGTCATTGGTATATTTATCATTTCGATTCCAAAATACTCTGTTATGCAAAAATGTCTATCGTAACCTGGTACCGGACATAAGAATTTAACCTTATCCAGTTTGCACCAAGGGGTATTACCCATAACTCCATGTGTCATAGAACGTGAGATTGCATCATACATAATATTTAAACTGGAATTCCCATAAATCAATATATTATCAGCGCTAACTTCAATCATATTTCCGATTAGTTCCTGTGCTTCACGAATTCCATCCAATCCTCCATAATTACGGCAATCGGTTCCGTCATCGCAGGTAAGATCCGTATCACTGTTTAACACATCCATCATACCCATTGATATATCCAATTGAGCAGTACATGGCTTACCACGTGACATATCTAAATTTAACCCTTTACCTTGTAACTCCTTATATCTTTCTTTTAAATCTGTTTCTAATTTCTGCAATTCCTCTTTACTCATTTTTAAATAGGATGACATTCTTATACCTCCCAATTTCATAATCTTCGTGACTGAATTTAATAATACTTGCCATACACTTATTTGTCAACAAAATTACAATAAAAAACCATCCAATGATTACTAGCCATGGGATGGTTTCGATACTTTTATTCTGTTTCTACTTTTAGCATATGGTATTTTCTTTTTCTTGAATTTGAGAAATGATTTACTAGAAGCATACATGACCACAAGCTAAAAATAATTGTTGATAAGTACGTAAATGATTTCTTTTTGCCTTTATTTTTCATATATCCCCCATCTGTTTTATTTTTATCTCTTACATATTATAGTATGAAACATTTTACAAATTAATATACAATTATGATTTATACACTCACTTTCTTATCAAGCATCCATGCTGTACCAACATAAGTTACAATTGTGAAGATAAGCATACTTGCACTGCTAAGTGTAAAATAAAGTGTCAGTTTACTTGACTCCACTGGAGTTTGTATTAACACATTCATAAGCTTATTAAAAATCATATTTAAAGCTATGAAGATTGCAAAACTTAAGACACCCTTAAATTTATTATTTGCTAAGAAGGTTGTACTTAGTGTTATGGAGAAGAACGCTACGGTTATTGTGCTAATCCAAGCTGTAACAAATAAAGAAACGACAGAAATCACGTCAGATAATGATATGTTTAATTTGAAAAGCTCTCTCATTAATTCTTCAATAAATAGCTTTAAATTAGCGATCTCATCATATTTGGCGAGCAATACAGTTCCATCGATCGCAAACACTAGGAAGAATACAACTGCCGCTATGATTACTTGTATTCCTGCTGCTAATACTTTCGCACCTACGATTCCATAGCTAGTATTTGGTGTCAGGAAGAGCATATAGCTACATTTTTGTTTTAAGTCATTGGAAAAAGTAAGTATCGATTCAAATGCTATATAAAACATTGCACCGGCTGCAAACATTGCTAAAAGGCTCATGGAAAGAGCAATTGTGTTTTCTTTGTCTGCTATAACTCCATAAAAGAATATAACTTCTAAAAGACCAACCAAAATAAGGATTACTGCCTTTGAAAAGGCTTGCTTTCTAAATTCATATTTCATTAATTTTAACATTATATCATCCCCCAATTATGCGTATATTTCTTTATATAAATCTACAATTGACTTGCCACGGGCTACTCTTAATTCTTCAGCCCCTCCGATTAACTCAACGGATCCATTTTTAATAAATATGGCATTATCTATAATTTTCTCTAATTCATCCACTAAATGGCTCGATAATAATAATGTTACATCTTCTCTTGCCACCTCTAATATGGCAGTAATTATTTTTTCTCTTGCAATAATATCGATTCCATTTAGAGGTTCATCTAACATATATAACTCTGCTTTTCTGGCCAATGTTGCAGCTATCTTTAGTTTTGCAGCAAGACCGGAAGATAAATTCTTTGATTTGTCCTCCATTTTTAATTCCATTTTAGCGATTAATTCTTCATACCGTTTCATATCAAAGTCTTCAAAAAAGTCATTATAATATTTGCCTACATCAGCAACCGTCATATAATTATAAAAGAATGGTTCTGTTGACATATATGCTACTTTTTTCTTAGATTCTACTCCGATTGGGCCGCCTTTGTAGGTAATCGTACCACTAGTGGGTTTTATAAGCCCTGCAACAATTTTCATAAATGTTGTTTTTCCACTTCCGTTTGGGCCAAGAAGGGCATAGATTTTTCCTTCTTCAATATTAAAACTGATACCGTTCACGGCTGTTTTACTATAATACTTCTTTACTAATTCTTTACACTCTAACATCGTTACCTCTTTCTGCATAGCCAACTCCTGACTACAGCTTCTTAATTATTATTTTCATTATATTTCTCTTCTAATATTTTAAAAACTTCTTCTTTGGTAAACCCCAAATTCTTCATTCCCTCAATAAAAGTATCAAGTAATGTAACTGCCATTTCTTCCCTTATCATCTTCAATTTTTCTCCATCCTCCGTCACAAAAGTCCCTAATCCTCTTTTTGTATAACATATTTCTTCTGTTTCTAGCTCTTTGTAGATTCGATTTGCAGTATTCGGATTGATCTTGTACTTTAATGCCAATTCTCTTCCTGACGGAAGTTTCTCCCCTAGAGCTAAGGTACCCTTTACCATATCCTTTTTGATGTCGTTGATTACTTGTATATAAATTGGTATATTATTCTCAAACTCCACGCTTTTCCTCCTTTTGCTCTTATTTTCAACTAGTACTTTTCTATATAGCAACAAGTTGCTAGTGAACTAGTTACATAGTACACTACTTTTATAGCGTTGTCAATATGTTTTTTATATTTTTTTAATAAAAAAGCACCACCCGTTTCCATGGTGGCGCTATACTTAATACTAACTATTATTACTTAGGGAAATCATGCCCACACCATAGATTTACTCCATGGTTTTCGGCTATAAACGTTCTTATCTTATCTAAGGTCTCCTGAGCAGTTTTCATATCAGCACAGCAAGTCCCCGGTCCTGCACCAAGCTCTAAATGGCTGTTGAAATAGTTAAAGCCTTTTCTAATAGATCACTAGCTTTTTACAACATAAGTATATTCCTGTCCAGCAAGGTAATTAATAAATTGTTGAGCAGTCCTTCCGGATCGTCCTCCGTGGTTCATTTCCCAGATATTCGCTTTCGCACATAATTCTTCTTCAGATAAAGTAACAATGCCTTGCTGCTTCGCAAGCTCTTTAACTATATTGAAAAATTCTTTTTGATTTGGAGCAGAATAGTTGATAGATATTCCAAACCTTGCAACCAACGATAGCTTCTCCTCAATTGTATCGGAGCGGTGCAATTCATCGTTGGACATATCAGAACGGTCGCTCCAGGTCTCACGTATGAGATGTCTTCGGTTTGAAGTTGCATAAATTAGTACATTATCAGGTTTTGTTTCCAGTCCACCTTCAATAACCGCTTTTAAATATTTGTATTCTATCTCAAATTCTTCAAAGGACAAATCATCCATAAATATGATGAATTTATAGTTGCGGTTCTTTATCTGTGCAATCACGGAAGATAAATCTTCAAATTGGTGCTTATAGATTTCGATTATTCGAAGTCCTTTACTGTAATACTTGTTTAATATAGCTTTCACGCTTGTTGATTTACCAGTTCCGCTATCACCATACAGAAGTACATTATTTGCTTTTTTGCCTTTAATAAAGGCTTCTGTGTTATCAATCAATTTTTTCTTTTGAAGTTCATAACCAACAAGATTGTCCAGTTCAATAACATCCGTATTCGTAATAGGATCTAGGTACACGGTATGATTCTCGTGTCTGACACGAAAAGCCTTGTTTAATCCAAATTTGCCCACACCATAATCACGATAAAAATCTGTTACAATGGTAAAAATTTCACCCGCATCTTTTGCCTGCTCAATTTGGCTGCTTAAAAACCTAACCTTATCACTTACACTCTTATTATATCTTTTTCCATTCTTTACAATTGCATGATAGTTCTGTATAATTTGGAAACAATTAATGCCGAGGTAATTTTCTATTTTAGAAAAATCATATTCAAATAATTCTTTAAATATCTTAAAATCTCCTTTGGCAAATTCGTTTACGGTTCCATTTTGCGCTCCAATTTTCTCACAGGTAATGCTAAATGGATTTTCATTGGTAGCCAGGATATACGCCAGATAATTGTGCCAAAGATTATTATCAAACCCATACTCTGTTGCAAGTTCAAGAAGCCGGTTAATTTGTATATAGATTTTTGTTGTGCTTTCTTCTTTCGTAATTGCATTTACGTTTGTATTAGGTATATCCATATCAATAGTTTCAATAATTTCAGCCAAGGAAAACAAGATACAATCTTTATCTAAATTGCGGTATATTACTAATTTTGATATATTATCGTACATATACTACCCTTTCTGTCTTATAAACGACTTCTATCCATACTCGTTTTACATTCTGTCAGGAGCTTCAAAGCCAAGCAAGTCGATGCAGGTTTCAAGTATTCCTTGTACTAACGTTATTAAAGCAATCCAGGATTGTTGCTTTTCCTTATCTTCTTCTGCAATAATTTTATTGTCGTGATAAAAGCTGTTAAAAGCATTTGCTAAGTTATAGATATATTGACAAATTCTATGAGGAGCATTTTCTTCATAGCTATGTTCAATAATATCGTTGAATTTAGCTGTTTCTAACATCAAATTTATTTCACTTCCAATGGAAGAAGGCAAGATAGTTGAAAGACTTCCTTTTTTGTCGTTCATTAATTCTTCATATTTATTCCGTATTGACTTAATACGCACAATTGTATAAAGAATATAAGGACCGGTATCCCCTTCAAAGGAAATGAACCGATCGATATCAAAGATATAATCTTTGGACGCCTGATTGGACAAATCTCCATATTTTAAAGCAGCCAAACCTACTTTCTTGGCAACATCCTTTGCTTCCTCTTCTGACATCTCACGGTTTTCCATGATTTTATTATACACTTCATCGCTGATATTCTGAATTAAGCTTTCAAGGCGCATGACCCCGCCGTCTCTTGTTTTAAACGGCTTACCATCTTTACCATTCATGGTACCAAAGCCTAAAAACGTTAATTTAACCCGTTCATCCACTAATTTAGTTTTTTTCGCACAACGGAATACCGTTTCAAAATAAAGTTCCTGTCTCTTATCTACGATATAAGTAATGGCATCTGGGAGAAATAATTCCATACGTTCAACCATCGTTGCCAAATCTGTTGTATTGTATAATGTTGCCCCGTCTGATTTTAAAATCATGCAAGGAGGAATCTCCTTGGTATCAGTTTCTTCCTTAACATCAACCACGAGAGCGCCTTCGCTGATTCTGGTATAGTTATTATCCTTTAAATAGGCAATCATATCTGGAATGTAGGCTTGAGCATCGCTTTCTTTCTTCCAAAGATCAAAGCTTACATTCAGGTTATCATAGTTCTTCTTTAAATCCGTAACGGAAACGGTAAGAATGTGATTCCAAAGTGCCATGTAGCCTCTGTTACCATTTTGTAATTGAAAGGTTGCATTCTTCGCTTCTTCTTTAAAATCTGGATGCTCCTTTGCATACTCATTGGCTGCAGGATATATTTCTTCTAATTCTGAAATGGTAAATGGTGCCTCTTTTGGATATTCCCCGGTATAGGAATCATCAAAATATACTAAATCCGGCTGTCTCTTTTTTAATTCAGATATAATCAGCCCCATCTGCAAGCCCCAATCACCTAAATGAACATCACCAATGACATTGTGTCCCAAATATCTGCTAATTCTCTTGATGCTCTCCCCTATAACTGCAGAACGAAGGTGACCAACATGCAGAGGTTTTGCTACATTTGGTCCGCCGTAATCGATGACGATTGTCTTTGGCTCCTCCGCTTTATCACAACCATAATGCTCACTCTTGTTCATCTCATTCAGATAGGAAGCAAGATAAGTATTGCTAATATTCATATTAATAAATCCAGGCATAATAGCAGTTATTTCTGCAAATAAACTGTTGTCCTTTATCAGTTCAACTACCTCATTTGCAATCATAATTGGTGCTTTTTTATATATTTTAGCAGCAGCTAATGCTCCGTTGCATTGGTATTGGCACAGATCAGGACGGTTTGACAGTGTAACCATTCCATATTTGCTATCATAGCCCTTTGCTTCAAATGCTCTCATCAGCTCTTCTGTAATTATATCAATAATTTTCTTCATCATTTCCTCCATTTTCGAACGTTCTTTTCTATTATTATAGCAATTTTCTTTAAAATACTCTACCATAATTACTTTCGGATGTAAATACAATGTTCACTTTAAATATGTTAGAAATCAAGACCAAAAACGGGTGTTGACAAAAGGTAACTAGTTACGTATAATAAAGGTAACCAGTTACCCTTAAAGAAAGGAAGAAGGATATGGATCATATTGAAATTCGAAATATGGAAGAAAAAGCTTATATTTTTGGAGCTATCTTTACATTAGCAAATCATATACAATTACTTGGCGATAAATTTGACAAAGAAATTACGACCAAGCAATGGTTACTAATCGCCAGCATAACGAAGCATACAAGTCCACCAACCATCAGTGAAGTTGCTGGTCAGATTGGGTACTCAAGGCAAAATGTAAAAAAGATGGCTGTTATACTGGAAAGAGAAGGATTCTTGGTACTGCAAAGAGATGCAAAGGATGCAAGAATTCTTAGAATGCTATTGACAGAAAAATGCAGAAATCATTTTGAACAACGGGAGGCCAGTGAGCTGAAGTTCATAAACACATTATTCAGCAATTTCGATACTAGCAAACTGCTAGGATTATATCAAGGAATATCACAATTAGCTTTGAATGTAACTGAAATGGAGAACCAATATGACCAAAAAAAACAATAGGAGAAAAAAGCCATGTATCTTATCATATTTATTATTATTATTTTAGCAGGATTCATTATGTTATTTTTTCAACTTCCTTATTCAAAGACGAAAGCAGAATTTTACAAAACGATAGAAAGAATCATGAAAAACACAAAAGAAAGTACTGAAGTATTTACGCTAGAAGACATCAAGGATTTGCCGATCCCTGTTCAAAAATACTTTACTTATTGTGGTTACATTGGTACACCAAAAATGTCCAGTATGATGATGTCCTTTAAAGATGTAGATTTCCGAATGGATTCTAACAGTAATAAGACAGTCAAGATTGACTATACCCAATGTAATTTTGTAGAAAGACCAGATCGTTTTGCTTATATCGATAATTCCATGATGGGTATCCCATTCGAAGGCTATGATTCCTTCTTGAATGGAAAAGGAAGTATGAAAGGTGTACTTACAAAAGTAATCACGTTATTCAATCAAAAGGGTGAGTCTATGGATAAAGCATGTCTAGTAACACACCTTTCAGAATCTCTTATTGTAGCAAATGTTGCCCTGCAGGACTATATTAAGTGGGAAAGTATAGATGATACCCATGCAAAAGCAACTTCCGAGTATTATGGAATGACGGTAAGTGGTGTGTTTACCTTTGATGAAAACGGAGCCCTGCTGTCGTTTCGAACCAGCGACAGATTAGCAACGAATCCGGATGGCACTTCAAGAAAAGCCGACTGGTCAGCAATCTGTAAGGATTATGTTGAGACAAATGGGATAAAACACCCCTCCATTTTACAGGCTGTATGGCATTTTGAAGAAGGCGACGACTTATATTTTGATGGACATAATGTATTGTTTGAATATAAATAGATATTTTTCACAAGAAAAGCGATGGTCTTGAAGTTTAATTTCAAAACCATCGTTTCATATCCTATCTAATGTTCTACTTTACAACTTCAATACCAATTAATTCACCTTCACCATCTGCATTGAGCTTTGTGTAGTCACGTACAGCCTTTACATTCACTTCTCCTTCTCCATTCGGATTACCCAATTGCCGCATAGACCCATGGAATTTTCCGCCTTCCAGTGCCTCACCATTTGACGATAAGATGTCAACGAATTCTCGCACAAGCTTTCCATTATAGTAGAAATAATCCTTTTCTTTATCATAAGTCAGACCAAATGGCTCATAAACAGAATACATCTCCGCTAGTTCATCCGGTGTCATCATACCTTCTGAGCTATAAGAAATTTGGGTTACGCTTTCCTGTACCGAAGATGAATTACCATCCGAATCACCAATCAGACCATCATCTTCGATAATTGCTGTCTGATACATGCTTTTACTGTCATTTGCTATCGGTGTGTTTACCTCGGTGACATTCGTTGCAGTGGTAGCAAATACAGTGACTGAACCTGCAATCAAAGCCAAAGATACTATGATTCCTACAAGGGAAGATCGCTTCATTTTCATAATAGATATAATCCTTTCTTCAATCAAATGTTTGCTAAAATTGTTTATGAGAGGGGTAAGACGGCTTTTCTTTTCTTCCAGTCCAATCAATGTTATGGCATAAGCAGATTTCGTCGTTTCTCCGAATGTCCTCACCACTGTTTCGTCACATAATAATTCAATATCCCGGTTTGCAATTACATACATCATCCAGACAAAAGGGTTAAACCAGTGAACACATAAAGCTATTGCCATCAACAGTTTTGTCAGTGTATCAAATTGCCGAATATGCACAATCTCATGCGTAAGAATATAACACAATCGGGTTTCATTCGTCCAATCTGTTTGCTTGGGCAGGAGTATAACAGGCTGAAATATTCCATAAGTCAGTGGGGCGGCAATTTTATCTGACTGTCGGATTTGAACGTTTCGCCACATTGGATGCTCTTGCTGCCAGCACTTAATAAATGCATTCTCAACAGGAAGTGCTGTTTTATACTCCTTACGGCAACGCAAATGTGTTACCAGGATAAATAAGATGCCGACTATCAAACCAATGAGCCAAATTACCAATACAGGGGATATCGTTACATACGCTACTTCCGTCATCGGGACAGCCTCTGTAATGGTCGTATTATTAGGCACTACAGGCATTTCTGTAAGTGCTAATTCCGTTTTAAATAATCTACTTTTCAGCATATCTACAATCGAATAAACACTAAACCGTGACGGAATGGCAAAGGGAATTAACAAACGGCACAAAGCCACGCCCCACAGAACAAAAAAGGTTTTTTTTGGCAACTTGTTCAATAGCAACACACGAAAAATTACGATAACCAGAATAAGAATAGAGGCAGAAAAACTCATTTTTAACAAACTCATATCCATCCCCTCCTTATTTAAGACGATTAACAAGCTGCTTTAGTTTTTCGATTTCTTCTGGGGACAGACTTTTACTCCCTAATATGGAAGCCATAAGCTGATCAGCGGCGCCGTCATACATTTTGTTGATTAGTTCCGTTGTTTCAAGCTCTCTTGCCTGTTCAATAGTAACAAGGGGGTGACACACGAAATTGGGTTCCATACGTTCAATCGCTCCTTTATCAATACATCTTCTAATTAAGGTGTACGTCGTGGTCTTGTTCCAACCAACTTGCTCTTTTAAAATTTCTGCTATTCGCTTTGCTGTGGTATCTCCGTTTTTCCATAGAACATCCATTATCTTTAGTTCTGAATCAAATAACTTAATTTGCATCTCAAGACTCCTTTATAATAATATTTTACTCCAGTAGAATGAACTTGATTTTATTTTACTCTGGTAGAACCAAGTTGTCAAGTGTTTTAATTTGAAAGGATTCCAAAGTTTACGACAAAAAATAGGTTGTTACAATATTCAATGATAATGAATGTTGTAACAACCTTAAATGAATGATTTCTATTTGCGTTCCTAATTTCAAAAATGTCCTAATTATTTAAATCCGCTACCTGCTTTTCCCCTACGCCTGTAATATTTACATTCTTTGTCGTTTTAGCGTCAATACTATCTGCCATAACAATACTCTTCATATCAATACCAACTGAGCTTTGTACCGTGTCAAATACTTTTGCTAGTACCGTAGGAACATTGTCTGCTACACCATCTACTCCACTGCTGCCGTATATCTTGATATCTGAAATCTGGCTTAATGGTTCAGCAATTGCCTTTGCTATATCTGGAAGTTTTTCAATTAATTTATCTGCCATAGCAGCTCCGGTATATTTCTTATAAGCTTCTGCTTTCTTCTCCATGGCTTCTGCTTCTGCAAGACCTTTGGCACGAATTGCTTCAGCTTCTGCCAATCCTACAGCACTGATTGCTTTTGCCCTTGCTTCACCATTTACAGTAGCAGCGTTTGCTTCTGCTTCTGCTTTTAATTTGATCGCTTCTGCCTCTGCGGTTGCTTCTGACTTTTTCGCTTCTGCCCTTGCCTCTGCTTCTGCGATTTTTGTGTATTTTTCAGCATCGGCTTCTGCTTTTTTCTGTTCTCTTTCCGCATTTGCAGGTTCTACAATCTTTGTTTTTAACTCTTCACGGGTTTTTTCAGCACGACGCTGTTCTAATTCTGTCTGCTTTTGTTCTCTTGCTATTTCTACCTGTAGTTGAGCTTCTTGAAGTTCCTTTTGTTTTTGCTGTTTTAGGATGTCAGCTTCCATCTGGGCCGCAATAACATCCTTATTGGTAATGCTCTTTTGAATCTCGTAAGCTGCATCTGCTTTTGCCTTTGCTGATTCTTGTTCGATTCTATATTCTGCTTCTTGAACTTCTTTTGCCTTCAATGCAGCACTGACTTCCGTCTGTGCTTCTAAACGTGCTTTTTCTCCTTCTTTGGTGGCTGCAGATTTTTGAATGGATTCTTCTTTTAATGCCATAGCCTGTGCAATTTCTGCATCTTTCTTCTTTTCCGCAATTTGCTTAGCACCGAGTGCCTTTATATATCCGTTGGTATCATTAACATCTTTAATGGAGAAGTCTTTTAATTCCAATCCCATCTCACCAATCTTTGTACCAACAACTTCTTGAACCTTTGCAGAAAATGCTTCACGGTCATTATAAATCTGCTCAACTGTCATGGAAGCAACAATTTCTCGTAATTTACCTTCTAGAATAAGAGTGACCTGTTCTGATATCGATGTTTGAATCTGATTTTCATTGATTCCGGAAAACTGTTCGATAGCTGCGTATATACTCTCATGGGTATTACGTACTTTAATTACGGCTGTTCCAGCAACATCAATTGGGACACCTTGAGAAGACATGGTTTGTGATGTATTAACATTTAATTGGATATTGCCTAAAGAAATCGTATCTGTTCTTTCTAATACCGGGATAACCAATCCACCACCACCGGTGATAATTCTTTTCTTCATACCGGTTACTACCATCGCTTTATCTTGAGGCACCTTTTTCCACATGCGGAAGATACTTGACAAAATAGCAATACCACCTATAATTGCTACAACTGTAATAATAATCGGCATTAAATTATATTCTTCTATCATAGATACTAGTAAAAACATTTCAAATCCCCCTAACTTTCTTTTCATTTTAAATACTATTCATACTTGTTTTTTGCTTCTACAAATACGATGCCGTCTTTTAGTTCAATGGCTTTAACTAACCTACCAGGTTCAAGTTTAATTTTATCATCGGCACATTTTGCTGGATAACTTACCAATACATTTTTCAAGGTAGTAAAACTAACGGTACCTAACTGACCGGGAAGTATCGCATCAATTATTTTTCCATCGTACAGAAGTAATTCTTTTTCTTCCACGCCATAGCTTCGTGTTTGAACCTTTTTTAGCGCCCTAATTAAGGTCTGAACAATTACTGAAGCAAGATATCCGGAGATAATTGCAGCAATCAAGGTAATACTTCTTCCTTTCTCGGTTAGTGTCATCACTCCTCCCACTGCTCCAAATGTAATTGCTAGTGCTGATAACGACATCAATGAGGTCGGAAATAAGGCAATAGAGAATACACCGTCAATTGCAGGATCAATATCAATGTCCGTATCCATATCTACATCCATATCGACATCCATATCAATATCCGAAGTTACATCTGAGTCAATTCCCTCGCCAAAAAATCCAAAAAGAGTACTGATAACAGGAAGCACCAGACCTCCGGCAAGAAAACATAAGTACATCGTTATCACAATGAAATAACCTCCTTTTTGTAATGCCATTGACATTTGATTATGTATATCAAAAAGTATATCATTATTTGCCTTCTCAATCAAATTATATTTTAATTAAGATTTTAATCAAGAATTAATCTGTAAATTTTACATGAGTTATGTTTTATTGGGCATACTAATCTCGAGGTGATTAAAATGTCCTATGTAGCACCAGCAATTCAAAGTAAATTTGAAACGTTATCGACCAATCTTAAAAATGTAATATTGGAACGAAATGTGGAATTACACACACTTCAAGACTTGATTAATGTGTTGGAACAAATAGTAAACGAGGCAGAAGCGGAAGAAGCAAGTGTGAAGTAAAGAAATTTCATAACAATCAATCCAAAACAAAGCAGTAGCTTTGACTTTATACAAAACTACTGCTTACATTACTTCCAAAGGAAGAAAGAAATAACAATGTCAACTTGCTCTAACATAGGGGGCACTCAAATAATGGTATGTCTAATCACAAAACTCTTAGACATACCATTATTTTATTTTAGTTATATAGTGTTATTTACTGAATCACATTATCATAGTTGACTTTAAATGTCTCATTTTTATTCATTGCAATGTGACCGGATTCATATGGTTTGCCTTCAATCGTAATATGCACCTGATTAACGCCATAATAATTACCTAATGTATTCGTTATGCACTGCAGTATTAACCCTTCAAATCCAGCTCCCAAATTCATCTCTGTTATGAACTCATTTGATAAATCAACGGAAACAATATCATCATTATTTAAAAACAAACTATTTATCTTTGTATTCGTACTAAAAGCAGGTAATAATTTATTGTTGGATGAGCCTACATAAGCTTCCTGAATTTTTATCCTAGAAATATCGTTTGTTTGAAATGATATACTCTTTTCAACAGCAACGATTCCAGTTCCATCTGTATTCGGGTAATAAAAGATAACAGACTGCGTGAATGGAGTGTTCTTCTCAATCTTACTTAATTCAGAGGTTATATCATATGCTTTGGTAGAATAAATAGACTTTACCAGTCCTATATCTTTCGCATAATAATTAATACTCTTATCAGTCGTAGAATTTTCTTCTGTAGTAACTTCTATCGTTTTAAATGTCCCATATGGAGTTGTAATATCTACTCCGGTATTGGATATATAACGTCTTCGGTTATCTGATAGTGTCCATTCTGTTCCTTTTACCAACGGTTCTTTTAAAAGTATTTCATCATTTCCATCGGTTTTATCAACATAATTTTCACGAAAATATGTTTCCCCTCTGGACAAATGAATAATCAGTGTTCCATTCGTATTTTCCAGTACTTTAATGGTCTCTGAACCACCATTGTTTATTCTAAATTGTGCACGATTGCCAGCTATATAGTCTGTAAAAACAGTATAAGATGCATATTCGTTTCCTTCACCATCATAAATATATTTGACATTTTCTAAAAACGGATAATAATCAGAAATTTTTAATGTTACTTCTGAGGCTGTATCTTTTGTTTCCTCTGAGACTGTTTCGGCTTGTGCAGGGGTAATAGCCTCTGTTATTGTATTTGTTGGTACCGGACTGATACTTATTTCATCACTTGTTTTCTCTTGTTTTACTTTTTTACAGCCACTAAGCAGAATAAGAGTAAATAGGCAAATTGCAGCCGTGTTTAATTTTTTCATCATATACACCTCGCTTTGTAGAAATACTAAAAAGTCTTCTTATGGCTTTTCAGCCCGCATCTTACTATTATCGGTTTCATTATTCACCGATTTTCTTATTTTTATTCCACAAAAAAAGTCTCCACAGAAACCTTAAAAGAATCTGTGAAGACTTTTATAAATAATTAATTCATACTAGTTTGGAATTATGATTGCTGCTACAAAATATGCCAATACTCCTGCTCCAGCCATAAAGCAGAATACTGCCCATAATAGACGTATGATCGTCGGGTCCACGTTAATGTACTCGGCAATTCCTCCACAAACTCCGCATACCATTTTGTTGCTACTAGATTTGTATAATTTTTTTGGTTCCATATTTTTTCCTCCTTATGATAGATAGCCGCTTATTGTGGCTATTAGTTTATATTTTAATTATTCGGATACTGTCTTACTATCTGATGTATAATCTAATGTAATGCTACCCACATCACATTCCAAAAAGAAATTATGTTTTGCATCATTATGAATTGTAGTATCTGTATATCTGTAGCCATCAATTTTAACGCTACCTAAACTACAGTCAATATCATAATTGTAATCAGCTTTATCTCCATTGATGCTTAATTTTATTGCACCAAGTCCGGACTTAACATAACTATTTCCTAATATGCTGCCAGAAGCTTGTATAAATCCAACACCATTTTCTATCGTAATATCCTTTGCATTTAACGTATCGATAATCATTTCTCCAGCTCCAACCGTTAGATAAGACTTGTTGTGAATTATCAAATTATTTATTTGAAAATAGCCTACATCCACATTGATATCCGCTTCCTCGGTATCTAAATAATCTGCCGTAATGCGACCAGACTCTATATTGATATTAATATTTTCAGCAGTAAAGCCGGAAGGTATGGTAATCACAATATTAGATGTCTTGTCTTCATCCCATATAACCCAATTGACAGGGATATCCACATCAAAAAACTCAAAGTCACCAGATAATTCTTTGTTTAATCCGGTATCATCTTCTACTTTCCAAACCCCATTCTCCAAAGTACTACTAAAACTCGCTTTCTCAATATTGTATGCCTCAATATGAAAACTATCCCCTTCTTTTATGGTGACGTTACCATAGGCTACATCTATCTCCAAAGATTTCACGTTCTCATACTTATCCTCAAAAGTTTCATTATTATCTATACTATTATAGATATAATAATATTTACCTATACCAATGGTTAAGAAAGCAATTCCAGCTACAATAGAAAGTCCGCCGATGATTAAAAACACCTTATTAAATACTCTCATGCCATCACTCCCCTGCGTCTAAATGGTAGCCTGCAAATATCAACGAAGAATCGGAATACAGCAGGTATTACCTTTGTACATAAGCCAACTGTTGCAACAGTACACAGTAATCCCAAACCAAACAAAATGAGGCCAGCTCCTGCAATACAGATTCCCATGATCGGCATCGTTACAAGTTTAAGTAATCCCAAAAAAGCAAGACACAATCCAAGGATAGTAAATACAAAAGACATTACTATAAAAGCAATACTGATACCGATGACTGTAAAAAATGAAGCTGCAAATAAACTGAACACTGTTGCAAGTAATGGAATACCAACTGGTATTGCAAAAATGCATAATAACATTATCAAAACTGCATTGGGACCTGATCTTCTAGTATCTGATTTGCTGTTATCTGTTCTACTGTTATCTACTCTGCTGTTATCTGCTCTACTGTTATCTGCTCTGCCGTTATCTGATCTATTGTTATCTGTTCTGTATTGTATCTCATATTTCGGATCTTTTAGCGTATCATCTTCATATCCTTTTTCAGTAAAGTATCCTCTACTTTGCGCTTCTTGACCGCTGGTATCTATACCTGCTTTTATACTCGCTGCCACCTTATCGGGAGATCCTAATTCTGTAATAATATCCTGCTCATATTCAGGGCCCGCATCTTCAAAGTAACAGTCATAGAATTGCAGTGCTTCCTTTTTCTCCTCCATAGGAATGTCATTTAATAATTCTTCTAACGTTTTCATAAATTCAGATTTTGACATTTAATATTTCACCCCCATGAACAGATTATTGATCTTGTTACAATAGCTTTGCCATTCTTCAAAATAAAAATGAAGCTGCACTTTCCCTCTATCTGTAATTCTATAATATCTCCGATTTCTCCCATCACATTCCATATCATATACTTCTAAACAACTGTCTTTTTGTAAACGACGCAATACCGGGTATAATGTTGATTCTGATATTTCTATAGCTTGACGGACATCTTGAGTTATTTTATAACCATAGGTTCCATCCTTTTCCTTGGATACAACAGCTAGAACAATTGCATCCAGCAATGCTGCACCAGTATTAAATACCATATGCTACACTCCCTTTCCTACAATATTATTATTTTTTTAATATCATATGCCGTATAATATTGTTTGTAAAATTACAATATGACAAAACAAAAAAAATGTCAACTACCTTTACGTTTAATTAACCAATATTTAACTTATTTTTAATAAATCTTATACTTGCATTAGCAAACCTGATTTCTATGTAAAAATCATACAATAGGCATTTGTGAAACACTGAAAGAGCGTTTCGCAAATACCTAAAATCATCAATATAAGGGTTGTTGTTTATCTAGATCGACAATATCACCCCGGTTTATTACAGCCATGTTGCATCTTTTTACTTCTATTGCATGCACTTGGAGCGACTGCCATACCACCTAAAGCAGTTTCTCGTAACTCGTGGGGCATGTTCCGACCCACATGATACATTACTGCCACGACCTCATCAAAAGGAACCAGATTCTCAATTTTGCTTAAGGCAATTTCGGCACTTATTAATGCATTTGATACTCCCATTGCATTTCTTTGTTGACAAGGTGCTTCCACTAAGCCTCCAATAGGATCACAGACTAATCCCAGAATATTTGCCATGGCACCAGAGGCAGCACTGAGACTTTGTCTTGGTGTCCCACCTAATAATTCTACCACCGCTGACGCAGCCATAGCAGATGCAGTTCCAACCTCAGCCTGGCATCCGCCTTCAGCACCTGCTATTGTAGCATTATATGCGATTAAATAACCAACAGCTCCTGCATTAAATAGCGCTTTAATGATTGATTCATCTGGTAGATTAAGTTCTTCCTTAATAGCAAGTAATGCCCCAGGTAGAACCCCAGAAGAACCCGCTGTAGGAGCAGCAACTATTAAACCCATAGAAGCATTGACTTCCAAAACCCCCATAGCATATGAAATTGCCTTAGTCATCAGATTCCCGCATGCCGAAGGTAATCCTTCTTTGTAGCGGCTCTGTATTCTTGCGGCTTCGCCGCCTATTAGCCCTCCTATAGATTCCATTTGCTCATTCAATGCTTTTTGAGCTGAGTTTTGCATAATTAACCACGCATGTTGCATTTTATTCCAAACTTCCTGTTGTTCCTTGTCAAGATAATCAATTTCTCTGTTCATCATTGCCTGAGAGATTGAGATATTCTCATCATCGCAGATTTTTATTAAGGCTGTTCCTGTTTTAAAGTCCGTACTCATACTATGGCATAAGGATGCCTTTCACCTCCTTTTATATTTCATTATTCTTTTGGTACTAACAATGCACTGATTATATTACTTGATGCTTCTATTTTTTGAATTATATTTGGAGTTATCAGTTCATCTGCTTCAATGACAGAATATGCTATAGTTCCTTTCTTTTCACGGTATAGCTTCATAAAAGCGATATTAATATCATAATCGCTAAGTATTTTAGTTACATAGGCTACCGCACCCGGTAAATCTTTATGCCGTATCACAAGCGTATTATACTCTCCTGATAAATCTATAGTAACACCATTTATTTTTCTTATGACAGCACCTCCACCTCCAATGGAAATTCCGGTAACGCTGGTTGTTGTGCCTTCACTGTCCGTTATAACAATATCTACTGTATTTGGATGAACTGCTTTATTCTTTGTATTGAATTCAAAAGTGTATTGCAATCCAGCCTTATCTGCATGTAAAAAAGAGTCTTTAATTCGATAATCTTCCGTCTCAAAACCTAGAATGCCCCCCAATAAAGCTCTGTCGGTTCCATGACCCTTATAAGTTCGTGCAAATGATCCATAGAGAATAAAATCCACTTTAACTATTGAGTTTTTCACCATCTTAGCTGCAAGTCTTGCAATTCGGAGAGCACCTGCAGTATGAGAGCTTGATGGTCCTATCATATTGGGACCAATAATATCAAAAACACTTATTTCTTTCCTTGTATTCATAGCGTCATCATTATCAAAGCAACTTGTATATGCCTGACAACATCCTTCCTCCATTATCTATTTGTATATTCTCCAAATAATTATGCTCTATTCTATAAAAAGGCATAAGAAGGAATTTCATTTGCGAATACTGTATCGAATTAAGTGACATTAAGTAAATTAAAAAATATTTTAATTTAACTAAAAAGGCTGTTACAAAATATGATTCGTTGAATTTTAAAAACTCCCTCCTAAGTGCAAGTTTTTATGATTTCACTTGTCTACCTAGAAGGGAAATATTAATTCTCCACATAAATATTTTGTAACAGCTTTTTTACTGAATAGAATCTATAAATCTAAGAAATGCTTGTAGTCCTTCTATATTTCGTTTATAAACACCCGCATGTTGAAGAACCTTTAAAAATACAATTCCTATTTCATTTTTTAAAATATTATCAATATTCTCCTCATTGACAATTTCATATTGTGGTATGAATTCTTCCACCCATTTTTTATGCTTTTCTATTACCTGATTGGAAGCTATGTCTTTTCCAGTCAGTATGTATTCTTTAAGAAGTTCCATTTCATCGATTAATCTGGCAGGAAGGATGGCCAATCCCATAACTTCTATTAGCCCAATATTCTCCTTTTTAATATGATGTAATTCTTCGTGAGGATGATATACCCCATATGGATGTTCTTTTGTGGTTATATTATTTCGTAGGATAAGATCTAATTCATAATTATCCCCATTTTTACGTGCTATTGGTGTTATTGTATTATGTGGTTCATACTCCTTCACTGATTCTCTCCACAGCCCGTCATGTTTATTAATAACATTTCCATCCATATCAGAGTAAGCATAAAGGAAAGCTGACTCATCAGAGTAGTCTTTCCAGCTGTCTATAATCCTTCCACCCAAATTAATTAAAGGCTCCGTTTCCTTTGCTTTCAGGCGTATGACTGACATTGGCCATTTTAC
Source organism: Bacillota bacterium (assembly GCA_023443225.1). Classification (GTDB taxonomy): domain Bacteria; phylum Bacillota; class Clostridia; order Lachnospirales; family Lachnospiraceae; genus Anaerocolumna. Next base: position 4,549 of record JAEZVF010000087.1, on the reverse strand, counting down.
GATACCAGCAACCACTTGCTCCTGTCCCTTGATTGTGAATTCATATTCTATGGGCGCTTTTGCTAATGGAAATGTATAGTTACCGCCTTGGAAATGTTCATGCGTAAGTATGGACCCACCTACAATTGGCAAATCAGCATTGGAACCAAGGAAATAATGAGGAAACTGCCTTACAAAGTCAAATAATTTTCCTATGGTTTCCTGGCTTATCTTCATCGGTATATGTTTCTTATTGAATACAATGCAATGTTCATTATAGTATACATACGGAGAGTATTGAAAGCCCCACTCTTCATTTGCAATCGTAACAGGAATTATTCTATGATTCTGTCTGGCTGGATGATTCAATGTTCCGGCATATCCTTCGTTTTCTTTGCACAAGAGGCATTTGGGATAGCCGCTTTGTTTCATATTCCTTGCAGCAGCAATATCCATAGGATCCTTTTCCGGTTTCGACAGGTTAATGGTAATATCAATATCACCATATTCTGTTTTTGTTATCCATTTCACATCACGTAGAATTCTATCCCGTCGGATATAATTGGTCTCTTGGCTGAATCTATAGTAATAATCCGTTGCTTTCTTAGAATCCATATGGTATAACTTCTGAAATTCAGCTATTATTTCAGAAGGTTTTGCTAGCAGGCATCCCATAATTTTTGTATCAAACAAATCACGGTAAGTTATACTGTTTTTGCATATGATATTATGTTCATAAGCATAATCCGTCATCTTGTTTAAAATATCTTCCAGAGACATGAACTCCGATAGTTTTTCTTCCGGCTCTTCATATTCATCTTTCTGGAACAGATCCAATAACGTATTTATCGTAAAGGTTCTGTCGTAATTCTGAATCAGACCGATCTTTAATGCGTAATCAACCAAAGCAGTAATATATTGATTTATCATGTTGTCCTCTTTCGAATGTATCCTATAAATCCACCCAGTTACATAAGAGCTTGTTTCGTTTTATTTGTTTTTATAACCATTTGGGTGCGTCTTATGCCAATTCCAAGCGGATTGTATAATTTCAGAAATATCACCATGCTTTGCATTCCAACCAAGAACTGTTTTTGCTTTCTCACTGGAAGCAATTAATTGTGCCGGATCACCAGCTCTCCTTGGCGCAACAATTGCAGGAATCTCTGCAGCAGTTACTTTTCTTGCAGCATCAATAACTTCTTTTACTGTAAATCCATATCCGTTACCAAGATTGAAAATATTACTTTCCTTTCCATCCATTAGATATTTTACAGCTAATATATGAGCCTCTGCTAAATCCATTACATGAATGTAGTCCCTGACGCAAGTACCATCTTTTGTATCATAATCCTCTCCGAAGATACTAATTGCTTCTCTCTGTCCGTTGGGAACCTGAAGAATCAGAGGAATCAGATGACTTTCCGGATTGTGGGCTTCACCAATATTGCCGTTCGGATGGGCTCCACAGGCATTAAAGTATCGTAAGGAAACGTAACGTAACCCATGAGCTTTACTGGTCCATTTAAACATTTTCTCCATGGATAATTTAGTTTCACCATAGGTATTGGTAGGTTCTGTGTGGTCTGTTTCCAATATAGGCACCCTTTCCGGTTCTCCATAAGTTGCTGCGGTAGAAGAAAATACGATCTTATCAATCCCATGAGCAACCATAGATTCTAGTAAAACCTTAGTTCCACATAGATTATTATCATAATACTTTAAGGGATTCGTCATACTTTCCCCGACCAGGGAATTCGCAGCGAAATGAATCACTGCTTCTATTTTCTCTTTTTCAAATACACCATCTATAAATGCTCTGTTTCGTATATCACCTTGATAAAAACGTGCTTTGGGGTGAACCGCTTCGATGTACCCGGTTTCTAAATTATCTGCAATAACAACATCTTCTCCTCGATCAATTAACTCATATACGGTATGTGAACCAATATAGCCGGCTCCTCCTAAAACTAATATTGCCATAATAAATCATCCTTTCCTATACATTATAATATACTTGGTCCATTTCCTATATCAACAACATAAAAATCTGCTTTATATCCGATATTTTGTTCATACCTGTTTCCAACATTAATAATAAAACTATTTACTTCACTTTCCTCCACGATACTAACGGTACATCCGCCAAAGCCACCTCCCGTCATTCGAGAACCGATTACTCCCTTCTGATTCCAAGCAGCTTCCACTAGACAGTCCATTTCTTTTCCGGTTATTTCATAGTCATCACGCATAGAAACATGTGATTCATTCATTAACTGACCAAATTTCTGTATATCATCTGCCTTTAGCGCTTTCACAGCCAAAATAGTTCTTTGGTTCTCATATACAGCATGTTTTGCACGTTTTTTCAAAACCGAATCCGTTATAACACTACTATATTGCTCAAGTTCTTCTTCTGTTAACTCACATAGTTCTTTAATACTAACAACTTTTTGAAGTTCTGCAAGTGCCAGTTCGCTTTCCCGTCTTCTTTCATTATATTTCGAATCTCCAAGTCCACGTTTCTTATTGCTATTAGCAATGATTATTTTCGCATTCTTTAGGTGTATTGGTGCATATTCGTAACTCAGATTACTAGTATTAAGAAATATGGCATGGTCTTTCTTCCCCATAGCGATTGAAAATTGATCCATGATACCGCAATTTACACCGATAAACTTATTCTCTGCAAACTGACTTAGTAATGCAATAGAAATCATGTCAATATCAATACCAAACATTTCTTTGATAATATATCCAGTTACTACTTCAAGAGATGCTGACGAAGATAAGCCTGAAGCATTTGGTATATCCCCATAATAGAGTACATCCATGCCCTCTGTTATGACATGCCCCTTTTGTTCAAATGCCCAAAAAACTCCCTTCGGATAATTCGCCCAATCATCTTCCTTTTGATAGGTAAGTCCTTGTAAATCTACAGTAATTACTCCTTTTTGCTCAAAATTCATAGAATAAAATCGTAAAGTTTTATCCTGATTCTTCCTGGCTACTGCATAGGTTCCAATCGTTAAAGCACAAGGAAATACATGCCCACCATTATAATCTGTGTGCTCACCGATCAGATTTACCCGGCCAGGCGCAAAAAATGCAACTATTTCTCCTCCATCACCGAAGATTTCTTTGAATTTTGTGATTAGTTTTTCTTTCATATAAACCTCTTTCTGCATAATTAAATTGCTTACAAATTATAACTGTGTAAACTCTCCTGTTTTCTTACCCTAGAAGTTAAAATGCTATTTTCATTAGTATATTTTGAGCATAATCTCCAAAGCAGTCTCCAAACAAATTGATACCACCTACATGTTGTGCATCTTCTTTAATACCAATTCTAACGGATATATATTCCCCCTTAGAAAGATGATAATCGTATATATTTGCATTGTTTGTCTTTTTATCATCCAGGTAACTTCCGTCTTCTGTTAACTTCCATTTCTTTAACATGCCATACTGTGTGCTCTTATCCGGCCACCAATCTGGATTCAGCTTTCCCCGTCTTCCACCATAATCACTGGGACAGTTCCAGGTTCCTGCCTCTAACCCATTGATCCAAACTGTAATGTCAGAAGGACAATCAAGGTTATACTCATGGTCTTCAGAACATAATTCCATAGATAATTCTAGTTCTTTCTCCTTGTTATGTTTTAATACATTATTAGGGAAGCGGTATTCTATATATCCATTACCAAACCATAGGAGCTTTGCGTGGGTTCTGTCCGGATTATAAAAACATTTCGGTTCATCTTCTTCATCGATCGGCCCTTTGCTGCTAACGATACCGCAGGTAGGCTCTACCTTATAGTCTACATAGTTTCCGATTGGCATATGAATCATGGTAACTTCTTTCTCCATTTTGCTTATCAGGTCTACCGAAAAGGCATCTAATAGTTTGCTGCATACCTTCATAGAACCCCTAACGCCAGGTTGGAGTGTTGTTTTAATCAATCCCGCCTCTTCTAATACCTTGACATGAGCTGCAGCTGTGGATTGTGGAATCATTAATCGTTCTGCAATTTCATTAATGTTTAAATCTATGTTACATAAGAGCTTTAGAATATCGATTCGCACTTCAATGGATAAGGCTTTTGCAAGACGGGTTAATCTTTTCTTATCATCTAAATTCACATGAATATTATGATTCAACTTTCCTCTCCTATCTGATAATTTAGCAACATAATAGATATAATAAATCCCTATACAAATATCGATATTTATTTATAACATAATTTTTGTTGTTAATTATATTTTCTGTTGTAATCATTATAGCATATCACTCTTTAAAAGAAAAGAATAAAATAATAAATATAGTTTATGATTTCGGTGACATAATTCTCAAATAATTCATTTTATAACAGCACTTTTTAATTCATGATCTAAATTGGACTTATGAAACCTATATCAATTATTTAAGATCAATTATAAAACAGGTGAATTGAAAAGGTAAATTCCACTTTGCACGATTAAATTCCACTGCACTTGGTACAATACAAAGAAATATCATTTAAATGATTGTATTCGGTGAAAAACAGGACTACAATATAACCATTAACCA
>JAEZVF010000067.1 GCA_023443225.1 Bacillota bacterium | reverse complement strand
GCTTGAAGACCGTATTCTGATTGGTTTGACAAATCAATAGCTTCTTCAAGTGATTTCACACGGATAACTGGAAGAACTGGACCAAATGGTTCTTCCCAAGCCAAGCGCATTTCAGGAGTGATGTTATCAAACAAGACTGGGCTGATAAGGTTACCATCACGTTTGAAGGCAATCACTTCTTTAGCACCTTTTTCTTGAGCGTCTTTAACAAGACCTTCTACAAAGTCAGCTGCTTTTGTATCAATCAATGGTGTGATGTCTGCATCTTCTTCAGGCATACCAACTGTTAATTTTTCAACCAAAGCAGATACTTTTGCGACCAATTCATCAGCAACGCTATCCATAACGAGGACACGTTTAACCGCTGTACAACGTTGACCTGAATAACCGTAAGCACCAGCAACGATGTTTTTAGCAGCCAAATCAAGGTCAGCATCTTCAAGAACGATAGCTGAGTCTTTTCCGCCAAGTTCAAGCATGATTGGGCGCATACCAGCTAATTTACCGATGTGTTCACCAACAGGAGTTGAACCAGTGAAGTTGATGTAGTTAACAGCTTCGTGTTCTACAATGTAGTCGCCGATAACAGAACCACGTCCTGTAATTGTGTTGAAGACACCAGCTGGAAGACCTGCTTCAGCAAAGGCTTCAGCCAAAAGCAAACCTGAAATAGAGCCTTGCGTTGGTGGTTTAAGGGCAACAACGTTTCCTGAAATAAGGGCTGGTGCAATCTTAGAGCCAGCAAGGTTGATTGGGTAGTTAAATGGTGAGATAGCAAGCACTAGACCAACTGGTTCGCGACGAACAACAGCGATTTTTTGTTTGCTTGCAGCTTCAAAGCTACCACCTTCAAGCACTTCACCTTCAAGGCGGACACCTTCTTCAGCAGCATAGTGAATGATTTCAGCTGTACGAATAACTTCGCTAACAGCTGATTTGTAGCCTTTAGCAATTTCTTTTGATAATACCGCACCAATTTTTTCAGCATCACGCTCTAAAATATCAGCAGCTTTGTGAAGGTAAGCCGCACGTTCAACGTATGAAAGCGCACGCCATGCTTTTTGAGCAGCTTTAGCAGAAGCATAAACATAATCTACTTCTTCTTGGCTCATAGCTGGCACAGAACCTAGTTCTTCACCTGTTGCTGGAGCATAAATAGTGATTTCTTCTTGAGAAAGTTTCCATTCTCCATTAACGTAATTTTTGTATTGTTTGGTCACGTTCTTTCCCCTTTTAATATGATAGTTTTATTTTATCACTTTTTTGTTTTTTTTCAATTATTCAACACTACTAAATTCAGAAAATTAGCATAAATCACATCTTATAAAATAGCGCCACCATTTAAAGCATAAAGAAAGAGAGAACGATTAGCGCCCTCTCTAACAACTGACTTTTAATCACTCAAAACAGTCTTTAAAAGTCTAATAATGCTGCTAATTAGTCAACGTATTCCTTGCTAAGTTCAAGAACTTCTTCCATAGTTGAGCATTCTGTAAGAGCACGGTTTGCATACTCTTGCATTTTAGCAGTGTCAAGTGTCTTCATAAGGCTACGCGTACGAAGAACTGAAGTTGCTGACATAGAGAATTCGTCAAGACCCATTCCGACAAGAAGTGGAACAGCTTGTTGATCTCCGGCCATTTCACCACACATACCTGCCCATTTACCTTCAGCGTGAGCTGCTTTGATAACGTTGTTAATCAAGCGAAGGATTGATGGGTTATATGGTTGGTAAAGGTATGAAACTTGTTCGTTCATACGGTCAGCAGCCATTGTGTATTGAATAAGGTCATTTGTACCAATTGAGAAGAAGTCAACTTCTTTAGCAAATTGGTCAGCTAGCATAGCTGCAGCTGGGATTTCAATCATGATACCTACTTCAATATCATCTGCAACGGCAATACCTTCAGCTTTAAGTTTAGCTTTTTCTTCTTCGAAGATAGCTTTCGCTGCGCGGAACTCTTTAAGAAGAGCAACCATTGGGAACATGATACGAAGATGTCCGTGAACAGACGCACGAAGAAGCGCACGCAATTGTGTACGGAACATATCTTGACCTGTTTCTGAAATTGAGATACGAAGAGCACGGAATCCTAGGAATGGATTCATTTCTTTCGGAAGGTCAAAGTATGGAAGTTCTTTGTCCCCACCGATATCCATGGTACGAACTACAACTGGTTTACCGTCCATGCCTTCAAGAACAGCTTTGTAAGCTTCGTATTGTTCATCTTCAGTTGGGAAATCTTGTGAATCCATGTACAAGAACTCAGTACGGTAAAGACCGACTGCTTCTGCACCGTTAGCGTTAACGCCTTCAACATCTTTAGGAGTACCGATGTTTGCTGCTAATTCAAAGTGTTTGCCATCAGCAGTAACTGTTTTGGCATCTTTAAGAATAGCCCATTCAGCTTTTTGCTTAGCATATGCTTCACCAGCAGCTTTAAATTCAGCAATTTCCTCTTCTGTTGGATTGATAATAACATCACCAGTAATGCCATTAACGGCTACAGTATCACCATCTTTAACACGGCTTGTGATATCGTTTGTTCCAAGAACAGCAGCGATTTCCAAAGTACGTGCCATGATAGCTGAGTGACTTGTACGTCCACCAATGTTAGTGACAAAAGCTTTTACAAATTTTTTGTTTAATTGAGCGGTGTCAGATGGTGTCAAATCGTTAGCGATAACAATTGATTCTTCGTCAATTGTAGCAGGGTTTGGAAGTTTAACACCGATAAGGTGAGCCAATACACGTTTTGCAACGTCGCGGATATCAGCCGCACGTTCTTGCATATATGGGTTGTCTTCCATACCTTCAAAGATAGTAATGAACATATCAGTTACTTCTTTAAGACCTGCTTC
>JAEZVF010000097.1 GCA_023443225.1 Bacillota bacterium | reverse complement strand
ATACACCATCTCCAGTGCCATTAATAGTAATATAAATAGGTTCTCTAGATGTTTTTGCCAATTCTGAAATTTCTGGATATTTATTTCTCAGCTCTGCAGAAGATCTTATATTCATATCGCCACCTCCAAATTCATAATTATGATATAATTATACATCAACTACAATGGATTTGCAAGTCCTCAACCCTTTTTTTAAATCAAATCTCGGCTCTTATCCATATTCCATTCTGAAATAAAATAACAGTCTCCGATTCATTCTCCGCCCAGATCCTCTCTACATAAAACCCAACAAGCATATTTCTGCGATTTTAACCAACCTCTTCTAACAATTTTTTCTGGCCGAAATCTGTTCATCTTATATTTCCTCATAATCTGCAACTGCCGCAACCCCACATTATGTATCTCTTTAATAACATCTTTCGCTTGATCCAATAAATATTCCCGCTGCCCCCCCTGAACAACCATCGCTATACACTCTCTGGTAATAATCAGTTCCGGGAACTCACAACCGCCATCGTATCGCTGAGCCAGGTTGTTAATTCTGGTGGTTTCAAACGCGAAAAAAACGGGCCAAAAAACGGCCATTTTTAGGCTCATTTCTCATCCGTTTTTCAGCAAAAAGCCATTTTTATCCCACCACTAAACTCCTCAAGATATTAGCTCCTGCAGAGCCACAAAGTATACTTTCTTCCATATAGTTACGGATAAAGTTCCTCGGCAGCCAGTTTACCATGTACCCGGCACTCCGCTACTCCCAACAATTTACCGTTAACTGGTTCTACCGCAAAGACATAGGACTGGACATTTTTGTTGATACTGTCAACCTCATCGTAATATTCCATGAGACTACGCTCTGCTTTCTGTGGTATCCTCGCCTTTAAAAGAGCGGCAACTATATCATTTTCATGAGCCAATGCAGTTTGGTTATCAAGCACCACCGGTTCATTCTCCGTATCTCCCCATTCATTCTTCTCATAGAATCTGACGGTAAGTGGCATATATAACTTAAATGTATGAAGCTGCTTTGGAATCACACGAAATTGTCTTACCATCTACGACTATTGAATAATCAAGTATTTATAATATCACATACAAGTTTTGCTATATCCTCATTACTTTCTTTCATACCACTCTTAGCCCACAATAATACTTTAAAAAGCCCTCCTGCTATAAATTCAATGGTATATCTCTCTTTTATTGGAGAGTAAGATTTTTTACTTATACTTTGATGAGATAACCAATGAAAATATTCAATACCCCTCTCAAGTATCAAATTCTCCAAATTTGAATGAATTAAATTCGTAATTAATCTCTCATGTTTTCTAAAGTAAGAAAAATACAAGAGTAAACTCTCATAGTTATCAATTTTTTGCCAGCCTAATATTTGTTTCGAGTATTCATCGAACAATTCATTAAGATAACTAGTAATAATATCTTCCTTTTGGTTATAATTTCTATAAAAAGCCATTCGCGATACACCAGCTTTTTTAGCTAACTCTGTGATAGAGATTTCTTTAAAATTCTTTTGCTCCATTAAAAGCATAAGTGCAGTAAAAATACTTTCTCTTGTTATTATAATTTGTGAATTTAGGAGGTAGGCATTTATGAAAATATTGTATTTTACAGCGACTGGAAATAGTTTATATGTGGCAAAGAGACTTGGTGGAGAATGTTATTCTATTCCTAAATTGATGAAAAAAGGTCAATTTGAGTTAGAAGATGAAAAAATTGGTATTATTTTTTCCACCTATAATCTTGGCGTTCCTAAAATAGTTGAAGAATTTTTAAATAAAGCAAGTCTAAAGAGTAAATATATCTTTGGAATAGCAACTTATGGAGCTTTTTCTGGTGCAGTTTCAACACACCTTTTTGAAATTGGGAAAAGGAATGGAATAAAGTTTTCTTATATTAACGAAATAATTATGGTTGATAATAATCTGGTTGCGTTTGATATAAGAAAGCAGATAGAAAAAGAAGCTGATAAAAAAATAGAAGAGAATCTTGCAAAAATAATTAAAGACGTTGAAAAAGGATCGGTATATATTAAGAAACACACTGTTATTATGAATGGTATGAGGTTAATGTCAGGAAAACTATATAATAATGAATATGATAAGAATTTCTCTGTAGATAATAATTGCAATGGCTGCAAAACTTGTGAAAAAGTTTGTCCTGTTGATAATATAAAAGTAGAGAACAAACCTGTTTTTAATAATAATTGTCAACAGTGTTTGGCTTGTATTCATAATTGTCCAAAGAAAGCTATCAGTATTAAAAAGGAAAAAAGTAAGGCAAGATTTATTAATCAAAATATTACCCTAAAAGAAATAATTGATTCTAATAAATAATTACGACCTATTTATATTAGTGGAGATAGTGAGATTCGGAAAATAAACTCTTGAATGCCATGTCAGCCGTGAAAGCATCGAGTAGGAGGCAGTGACTAACCGCCGTCCTCTCACAGCACCGTGTTTACCGTTCGGTACACGGCGCTTTCAATAGTTGACGTGCACTGACTGATATGCATTGGCTAAATCGTTGAAACCACTGCATGTCAGTCTTTCTTTTGTTAAAGCTATATTGACCGCCATTGTGTGTGTCACATACCAATGACCTCTTCGGCTATTAGCTGTTACATATGCCAAGTCTTTGGACACTCCTAGTTTTATTAGATTTCTTATCTTCGTCTTAGGCTTCTTCCATTGTTTCCATATACACATTCGTATTCGATAGTAGAGCCAGCCGTTGATGTCCTCAATAGGATCTTCATACTTGCTATTCAATAGTCTCCTTGCGGCTCTTACGCTCTTTGCAAACAGAACTATATCATCTGCATAACGCACAAGCGGAACTCCTCTC
>JAEZVF010000096.1 GCA_023443225.1 Bacillota bacterium | reverse complement strand
CTCTCATCAGACAACTATAACAGTTTACCATCTCTTGGATCTCTTGTCAATAACTTTTTTAAAGTTTTTTCAAAACCTTTAAGTTATCAACCGTCCCTCGTTGACAGCTTATTCAGTATACTAAATACCTTTTCCTTTGTCAACACTTTTTTAAAATAAAAAATACTCCCAAGTTCTAAGGAAGGCATGAACTTGAGAGTATTTTCTAATTCATTATTTTGCTTCGATTAGTCCAACTTGTCCATCTTCACGACGGTAAAGAACGTTTGTTGTTGCATCTTCTGCGTCAGTGTAAATGAAGAAGTCATGTCCTAAAAGGTCCATTTGAAGAAGCGCTTCATCAATATCCATAGGCTTCAAGCTAACATGTTTTGTACGAACCACTTTTGCTGCTGGTTCTTCTTCGACAGTTTCAGCTTCAAATTCGCTTGTGAAAATATGACTTGTTGGCAATTTTTCACGGTGTTTTTTCGCAATTTTAGTTTTGTTTTTACGAATTTGACGTTCAATTTTGTCTGTTACCAAGTCAATAGAGCCGTACATATCTTGTGAAACATCTTCTGCTCTTAGCATAATAGAATCGACTAAGATGGTCACTTCAACTTTTGCAGTTTTTTCACGGTAAACTTTGAGGTTTACACGCGCGTCCAAAGTTTGTTCGGCATAAAAATATTTCTCAATTTTTCCGAGCTTTGATTCGACATAGTTACGGATAGAGTCAGTTACTTCAATGTTCTCTCCACGAATACTATATTTAATCATAGGCTACCTCTTTCTTGCTTTAAAAAAGCGCTTTCTTTTTATAACTCTATTATACTGCTTTCATGAAAATTTGCAAGTGTTTACCGTGCAATACTAAAACTTTTTACATTTTTAACGCCTGCCTGATGCAATAAATCATAAATGCCTTTGAGAGTTGCGCCTGTTGTGTAAATATCATCAACAATGAGGACTCGCTCTGGCAATGATTTTTGGCTTTTTATGGTAAAAGGATTTTGACTTTTTAGACGCTCATGTCTGTTTTTATCTGACTGTTTTTGAACATCTGTCTTTTCTAAAATATCTTGATAAGACAGTCCGGCACTATCTAAAAAGGCGGTAACTTGGTTAAATTGCCTGTCTCTTAGCCGCTCTGGGCTAAGGGGAACTGGCACTAAGGTGTAATCTTTGTAGTATTTCAGATGATTTTTAATTGGTTTAGCTAAAACTTGACTTAGTACCATATCTCCTTGAAACTTGTATTTGGAAAAATAGTCTCTCATAAATGCATTATAGGTAAAAAGGGCTTCGTGTTGAACCTGATGGTCTTGTTTTTTCCACTCATGACAATCTAAGCAGGTCCTTATCTCACCTTTTCGAAAACAGGTTGGGCAATGTGAATCCCCAATTTTTTCAAAGCTATTTTGGCAAGTCGAACAGACACCGTCACTGTCTTTTGCCATTAAGATAATGTTTAAAAACCGTTCTGTTTCTGAAAATACCTGACGGCATAGCAAACATTCCACTAAAAACCACCTCTTTTATTCATTTCTTTAATTTCAGCAATTGCCTTAGTCATTGGTTTCGTAATGCCTTCATGTAAAAATAATAGTGCGCCTGTCGGACGCTCCTTGGCACGACCGACACGCCCAGAAATTTGCACGAGGGCACTTTTGGTGTATAGGCGATGGTGGGCTAGCATAACAAAAACGTCCACACAAGGAAAGGTCACCCCTCGCTCCAAAATCGTTGTTGTCACTAAAATCGATAACTCTTGCTGCCTAAATTGATTGACGATTTCCAAACGGTTTTCCGTCTGACTGGACACAAAAGCGATATTTTCGTGTGGCAAATACGTTTTTAAAATCTTTGTAAATACCTGACCTTGTGCGATATTTGGAAAAAAGATGAGTAAGGGATACTTAGTCTGACGCTGTTTTGTCAAGATTTTCATGAAGGCTCTAGGAAGTTGGCCTTTTTGCATGTGCTTTAAAACACCACTCAGCCAAATGTTTTTGGGAACGACGAGAGGATTCGCATGAAATCGTCTAGGTAAATGCAGCTTAGCTAATTTACCGCTTTGCACCTGTTTGTCCAACTGGTCTGTGGAGGTGGCTGTGAGGTAAATCTTGCTCCCCTCTTTTTTGAGCGATTGCTCGACTGCGTGATACAACATGTGATTATCCACAAAGGGAAAGGCGTCCACTTCATCAATAATCAACAAATCAAAGGCTTGATAGAATTTCAATAATTGATGAGTTGTTGAAATCACTAGTGGAGCACGTTGGTATTTTTCGGATCCTCCATACAGCAAACTAATCTTACAAGCAAAATCTTGTGACAGACGCTTGTACAATTCAAGGCATACATCAATTCGAGGGCTGGCTAATCCAACACAACCACCATTAGCAATCACGGTCGCAATAGCGTGGTAAATCATCTCTGTCTTACCTGCCCCGGTTACGGCATGGACCAATAAATCTTTTTTAGCCGCGATAGCTTTCAACATGCCTTGCGATATATTTTCTTGATAAGGGGTTAATTGACCCTTCCAAACCAAAACATCTTCTTTTGGAAATGGCTTTTGTGGGAAATAATACAAGGACTGCTGATTTGTATTTCGTCCAAAAACCAGACATTCTCGACAATACAAGGCTCCTGTTTGTAATTGGTAATTCGAGAAAACCTTGCTGCCACAACGACAACACTCTGCATGAGTCTTGTGATCTATCATAGCGGGAAGAGCCTTAGCCTGCTTTTTTAAGGCATCTGTTAATTGTTCTGAAGTAAATAATCTTCCATAATAGTGTTCTAATGAGTTCATACTTCTTTATTCGAAAATTTTTGCCAAATAGTCTAAAATTTTGTAGAATTTGGGTATGAACTATAAAACCATTAAAAACGACGGAATTTGTGAAGAAGACATTAAAAAATCACGCTTTATTTGCCAATTGAAACGGATTAGCAC
>JAEZVF010000060.1 GCA_023443225.1 Bacillota bacterium | reverse complement strand
TCAAGGCCTGTTTGCAGGTCTCTTAAGGTACGTTATTTTTAACAAATACCGTTTAAATTGGGCTGCTACAGATAGAGAGATTACATTTTTAGACCAAAAAGAAGCTGCCGCTTCACGATTTTTCAATCGTTAAAGCGACAGCCCCCTATGTTTCTCTCGTTTTTTCTTCTGTTTGAGTTCAAATTGAAATTGCTTCTCTGCTTCACGCTGTTGACTAGAACGAGTCTTTCTTTCAATTTTCCCCTGCTCCTGCTGAAGCTTCAAAGCTTGTTGCGATTTAGTAGCAATACCTACATTGGAAATTTGCTTCTTAACTTCTCTTTGTAAACGTTTTGGATTAATTCGCTCCTTTACTTCTTTTGCAGGCTCGACAGAAGGACTAAATAGAAGTTTATAGTAATTTTTCAAAACAAATTCTTGAATTTCATAGTCTTTTGGTTCCTTACCAAATGTAATTTTACATACGGATAATTTACCATCGCCTACTCGTTCAAAGATTCCGACCCAAAATGGTTCTTCAAAAAATACTTGTAATCTCCCTGATACTTTGTCCATTAAAATCCCTCCTTTAAGATTTAATGAACAAAGAATGGACAACCAAGGAGGCAGGTTACTGACAACATATATCTATGTTGCTCCCGGACTACCTACCGGGACGTGTTTTTATCTTTGTATTTTTATTATACCATAAATATCCTTAAACTACTATTTTTTCTTAACCAAATCAAGTTTCCTCATAGTACTCATAATACTCATAATACTTTACTATCTTCCTTTCAATTATCACTTACAAGCCAGGTCTTACCCTCTTCCATATCCTCAGAAAAATAACAGCATAAGCTATCTAATCCCTTCCTTTTATGCAACGCCTTTTCAATTGCTTATAAACTTTTTTTGTCTGTTGCAATTGCTAGCTTAATGATTCTAGGAGTAATCTTTTCTATATGTGACAAAAACCGTTCCATCACTTCTGGTGTTACATTAGTTTCATAAATATCAATCAGAATTCTACGACATTCAATAGATTTTAATATAAATTCTTCTTCTCTATTCATCATCTCGAATAACGCCTCTGAATTATTAAAATAGCTTCCGTAGTGAATTCCATGGAAGTATCCTCCCTTGTAATAATATGGACTCAGGGCTCCACTTGGCGATGTACTTATCAAAACCTTTCTCCCCCTTTATTAACCGATAATATTGTAAGGTTCTGTTACAACTTACCATATCCTGTACTTTCCACTTAACGCCAGCATGGCAAACATGTATAGGCAGTTGTCATAATAACGCCTTGTACCTGTTCTAAGGGGTGTATTCCAGAATTCGTCTACACATTGCTTTGCAAAGTTTCCTTTAGCAGCTAGAGATGCATGTGCATTGCTTGCAGTAATTGCTACCGGATGAAGTGCCTCCTGTGGCAACACCTTACCGTCAATTGTATATACTGCCCTTGGATGGTCTTTTACCGTTTTGCAGAAGAAGCTTTGCAACTTATCTGCCGTTTCAACATGCCAAGCACCATTGTTATCCATGTCCTTTGCAAACCACTCATAATCCAAAGCTATATTGGTAATAGTCCGGTAAGCGTCACTATAATACCAGTCGTGTCTTCCAAATATTTTCTGCTTTCCACTGTAAGGAGTTCCATCAAATTCACTGTATTCTGCACTCAATCCAGTGGATGAATGGCAGGCTTTTTTTAAAAATTCCCGGCTAGCCTTGGCCGCTTCCTTCCAGAATATGCGATCTTCCTCTTTTGCCCACAGAGCAAAAAGTTCATAAAAATGTGGCAAATGATAGGACGGATCCGTAAAATCACATCCAGGAATAAATAAAATTAGTCGGTTTTCTTTATTCCACATAGGATGTCCGATCCCATCTTCGCCTTTATGTATACAGGTATGTAGGATATCCTGCGCTTCTTTTGAATAGCAGAAAATCCCTTCGCCGTCACCCCAACGGTGAGAGGCAAAGAACAATGCCATTGCAAAGAATTCCTCGCCGTCCGGTGCTGGACCATTGGAGTTCTTCTTTCCATTCGGCTGAACTGACCAGGCAAAATAGCCTTTGTTTTCTCCTTCTTCCATATACATGTATGTCTTGACCCATTTCCATAGAGCATCAAATTCTTTCTTCCGATTTAGTTGCACACACATCATCATACCATAGGACATACCCTCTGTACGGGCATCATAATTACCGGTATCCTCCAGATAAGCCATATCATCCCCAGCGGTAAAATAAAATCCATCTTTTCCATAAAAAATTTCCTGAAAGGTATCTTCTACTCTTTTTTCTATTTCTGCTTCTGTATACCCAACTTCTGCAAAAACATTTCTATACACTCTGTCTGTAACCATAATTATTTCCTTTCTAACACCCTGTCGTATTTTGACTCAGAAATGATTTAATACGATTCAAGCTTTAACCACAAAGCGGGGCGAACACCGCCTATACATTTACCATCGCCGATGTTGCCCTTCAATATATTGTTACCTTGGATACCTATGTTACCGTCACCGTGGATGTACACGGCTTTTACGTTAACACGGCCAGGCGTCCGAATCCACCACCATGTTTGTTCTTTATTTACCTCAAGTCTTGCAATTCGCTTACTGTTGTTCTCATCTTTTCTTTCAAACCAATATCTTTGATTTTTTCTTGGGTAATGCAGTTTTGAACTGCTATCACCGAAATATTGGGATACTACTTCCTCTAAACTTAATATAAATATGCTGTCCCTCGTATCTGCTCCACCATTTGTACCATACCATTGATTGTCAGGATTTTTATTTATTACAGGAATTATTCTTGATCTATCAGCTATATTGAAACGGTCATAGAATTCGCCGTTCAGATATTTTCTTAATGAGCAGTCAGCCCAAGTTATATCTTTATATGCATCATGGTAAGAACGTTGTTCTATAATATACTCGGCTATAATCAAAGCGGTATTATCTTTTATGTCAAGAATGCGCCAGTGATAACGTCCGAACGGTATTACCCCACCTATATTAGTTTCTTCCATTGACCTTCTCCTTATCGTGAATAATAAATCAAGTTGCAAATCCTTCATTTCACCCTTTTAATAATAATTATAAAAATGTTCCTAGCCCGCAAAATCGACTTCTATATTAAGTATATCATAGTAAATGACAAAGTAAATAAAAATTTCCATTTTTTCTCATACTCAATAGAGATTTCGATGATATTAACAATACGATGTAATGCGACAGCATTAGAAATCTAATCACTGTGTCAGCATAAAACTATTCCTTAAACACAACGCTCCAAACCCCAAGGCCGGATTAGGATACACTCTCTCTATGGGCAAATGTCTTGCTCCAGCTATTAGGTAGGCTTTCATCTTCTCACCATACATATACGGGTCATTCCCATTTACAATTCCCCATTCCATCAATAATGCAACACTACCAGTAACAAAAGGTGTTGCCATGGAGGTTCCAGATCTCATCGTATACCCTCCACCTGGAGCGCAAGAAGTAATATCCACTCCTGGGGCTACAATATCCGGTTTTATTGAGCTTTCTCCTCTTGGATAACCACGCCCTGAGAAAAACGCTAAACTATCATTAAGACCATTATAAGCTCCTACTGTAATCGCCCTGCTGGCAGTTGACGGAATGGTTAGTGTTGTTTCCTCGGTTGGGCGCAAAAATCTAGTATCAGGGCTTAGTATCCCTCCGGACGGAAGCCATAAATCATAATTTCCAACAATAATACTTTTAGGAAGCAATTCAATTTTCCAGATTCCAGATTCAATATAGTCCGTTCGCGGTAGAAACTCCATGTATATTTCCTGCTGTGCGTTATAGGGAGAGGGTTCTCCGTAATACAGGAAAATTTCAGTCTGCCCAATGGAGAATTGTTGTGTTCCTAAACGTTCGGGAATTGGTCCGACTCGAACATTCCCTGGAGAAATTAATACAATCTCAAATTGATCATAGAAGTTTTTCCATATTTGAAGATTAAAGGTTCTTTCAAATGGGCTTACTGCAAATTCGATTATTTGTGATGTTCCAACCGGGGGATTGACTAGTATACCACCCGTATGTTTTCCTGCTGCACCTTCATTGCCGGTACCTATCATAATGTTGACCTTCCAGCGATTTGTAATATCTGAGATATAATTTTCCAGCAAAGAGCTACCGTCATGGGCTCCATAGTTATTACCAAAGCTTAAATTAATAGCCAAGGGCATATTTAATTCAATCCCTCTTCTTATTACAAAATCAATAGCCTCCATCAGTTGAGTGGTGGTGGGAAAGGATCTGCCTATTGATATGCCAAGCTTTACCACAATCAGGTCGCTTTGTGAAGCCACCCCTCGATTAATCCCATTACTGGCCCGACCATTCCCTGCAGCAATTCCGGCAACATGGGTGCCGTGACCGCTCAAATCCGTACTTGGTACAATATTTAAACGTTCTGACATACTTCTTTGTGCTAATGCTTCGTTTATCTGTTCCCTCGTATAAAGGGTACCGATACTGTAGCCGGCAGGTGGGCTTCCACTGATGGACTGATCCCATAAATCCAGTAATCTTGTCGTTCCATCCTGATTTCGAAAATCAGGATGAGAATAGTCTATACCGGAATCTATGATGGCAACGATGACACCTCTTCCGAATAAGTTATACTGAGGAGTTTGAAGAGGATTAATACAAGAGACTGCTCTTCCCTGACTAACAGCGAAAAACAGTCTCTTTGGTTTTTCAATAAATTCTATTTCTTCATAATTTGCTAACCGGTCTATTAAATCCTCTCGTATGGTTATAATTGCATATTCATTTTGGAGCTGGACTACAGTTATATCCAATTCTTCAGCAATTCTGCTGATATCTCCACTGTACTTTACGATTAATTCCCAGGTATTCGTAACAGGGGTATAACCGACATCAAGATCCAAAGTTTTTTCTCTGGTTACATTTGGAAGATCTAATGCTAGATTCAATTGATTGTCTGCTTTTTCGGTTGGCATAGCAAACCCTGCTTTTCTTTACTTACATTAGTATATGCTAGATAGTGCCATAAGATTTCTTGGAATTGCATGAAACTTCACGCCCATTGGGCAAGAAGTTGTAATACTCTTATTTATTACTAATACAAAGAATTTTGTATTTCAAATTGATCAATACTCTAATAAAAAATCTTTAACTTATTACCAAGAAGCAAAGGCTATCAGAAAACTGCTGAATGGCTGATTTCTTCTTTATATTTGATGCATCTTCCTGAATTGAGTTGGACTTACTTTCTTAAATTGCAGAAAGACCCGATTAAAACTTGAAATACTGTTAAACCCTGCCTCTAAGGATACTTCAGTTATAGTCAGTGTTCGTTCCTTTAGCAATGTTTCTGCTATTCGCAAACGCTCCCTAATCATAAATTCCGTAAAACCAAGTCCGGTGTATTCCCTGAACAGCTTTGAAAAATGGTACTTTGAGAACCCTGCAATTGATGCTGCATCCTCTAATTTTATACTATCTGTACAGTGTGTCGTGAGATAATTACAGACATTGAATAATTGTTGGTCCACTTTGGATTTATGCATCGTTAATTGCTTTTTGTTTGAAGCATCTGCTATTTTACGTTCTTCCCCTAGGCATATGATAAATTCATAGATTTTCATACAGACTTTAATTTCAGTCATATAGAGCCCTTCATGGGAACTTTTCCACATGGAAAGCATTTTTTCTTGTAATTTCCGAACCAAAATAGTTTCTTTCTCTTCTTGTAACAATCTGGTGCCGTAAAATAAATATGCAACTTTCCGGAAATCAATGAAATTCGTCAATATCTGTGCATCAAACTGTAGCATTAATGTATACTCTGGTTCCGGCATATAAATAATGGAATGAAGTTCACCAGGCCATATAAACAGAATGTCACCTCCTTTCATACAAATTTCTTCCCCATTTACTTCATAGATGATTCCGTCATGTTGGGCATAAATAATTTCCACATAATGATGCCAATGTAAAGGAAAGCTCTCTATCTCTTGAAAAAAATAAATACTATAAGCATATCCATTTGGAAACTGATTCTTTTCATAAGTCAAGTCTTTTTTCATTTCCATTCCCCCATATTATCCTTTTACCAACCCTTTGAACTATCCCATCACTAATCACTGCTTATTTATTGTTAATTATTCCTCTATATTACTTGATAAATAGCCATATTTCAATAAAAATAATAATTTTTGACAATTTATGAGCACTTTATGACAATATATAGGTAGCATATTAGACAAATAAGTATTATGTTAAACTTATTAGGGGTAACATTGACTAACTTGCCAATATAACAAAGGAGGTATTTTAAATGAATCATGAATATCATGTAGCTATTACAGGTTGCGATCTTGCTGCGGGTTCCAAGATGCATCCATTCAGAACTATATCGAGAGCAGCTCAAGTTGCTGAAACAGGAGACACAATTATTGTCCACGAAGGAACTTACCGTGAATGGGTTAGACCTGCACACAGTGGCTATAGCAACATCAATCGAATTACCTATGAAGCTGCCAAAGGAGAAAAAGTAATTATCAAAGGTTCCGAACAGATTGATACTTGGGAGATATATGAAGGCACCGTATGGAAGGTTACATTACCAAATACCATGTTCGGCGACTATAATCCTTACAAGGAATCTCTTTCCGGAGACTGGTTCGTCTATCCAGAAGATGGATCCGTACATACTGGTGATGTATACCTAAATGGTAAATCTTTTTATGAAGCAAAATCTATAGAAGAAGTAAGGAATCCTGTAAAACGAACCACTGGTTATAATCCACCTTGGAGTAATCGCGTCGAAATGCTTCTGGATCCAGAAGGCTCCATTTATCAATGGTATGCGGAAGTAAATGATACCGAAACCACCATCTATGCTAATTTCCATGGAAGCAATCCGAATGAAGAACTTACCGAAATAAATGTTCGTAAATCTTGTTTCTATCCTGAGAAAACGGGCATGAATTATATTACTGTCAGAGGCTTCGAAATGGCACAGGCTGCTTGTCCATGGACACCTCCTACTGCCGATCAGCCAGGATTGTTGGGTACTAATTGGAGCAAAGGCTGGATTATTGAAGATAATATAATTCACGATGCAAAATGTAGCGCTATCAGTATTGGTAAAGAAGCCTCCACCGGACATAACTTATGTACGAGACGTCAGCAAAAACCTGGATACCAATATCAAATGGAAGCCGTATTCCGTGCTCTTCAAATTGGTTGGAGCAAGGAAAAAATAGGTTCACATATTATTCGTAATAATACCATATATGACTGTGGGCAAAATGGTATCGTTGGCCATATGGGGTGCGTATTTAGTAAAATTTATAATAATCATATCTACAATATTGCTGTAAAACATGAATTCTTCGGATACGAAATTGGTGGAATCAAACTTCATGCAGCAATTGATGTAGAAATCAAGCACAACCGCATACATAACTGTACCTTAGGCACATGGTTGGACTGGCAGGCGCAGCATGCACATATTAGCGGTAATTTGTTTTACAATAATGATCGCGATTTTATGATAGAAGTTACACATGGACCATACTTAGTCGATAATAATATCTTTGGCTCTGAATACAATTTTGACAACGTAGCACAAGGTGGTGCTTATGTAAATAATCTATGTTGTGGTACCATGCGTCGTATCAAAACATTGGATCGCTCTACCCCTTATCATTTTCCTCATACCACTCAAGTTGCCGGATCTGCTGTAGTCTACAGCGGAGATGACCGATTATATAATAATATTTTTATCGGTGGTATGGATATTCCAGAAGATGAATCTTATTCTGGTACAGCAGGATATGATGATTGTACTGATTCTTATGAAGAATATAACGCTGCCGTCATCGCTGGAGGCGTTGGAGACCTTGAAAAATTCATTACGATTGAACAACCTGTATACATTGATGGAAATGCTTATCTCAATGGTGCGAAAGCATTCCGTTCTGAAACAAATAAATACATTAACTCCTCCCTTAATCCACAGGTAACCATTGTAGAGGAAGGCGATAAGGTATATCTGGAATTAGATGTTCCAAAAGAACTCTTACAAATCAATACCAAAATCGAATCTACAAAGACCTTGGGAACTGTACGAATCGTAGACGCTATCTTTGATGATGCTAACAGTCAAGAGATTATACTTGATAAAGATTATCTTGGTCAGGTGCGAAGTGAACATCCAACCGTAGGACCTATTGAAGGATTAACCGCGAATCATAATCGTATTCAAGTATGGTAAATACCCGAATCAAGAACTGATAGAAAAATACCTATATCTTTCCTATTGCTAGGGCAGATTAGGGGACTTAATCTATAAGAGTGTGCCATGCCTGGCACACAGAAAAAGTACCGGCCATTTAGTAGCCGGTACTTTTCTCTATTTACCAAAATATTGAAACCAATCAAAATCTGCATAATTCGAAGATTGCTTTTTATTCGAACTTGCGTACATTCCCATGTATACACCTGTAAAGCCTTCATTCACATTCGAGCTTAGCAAAGAAGCATCCAAACCTTCTGCAAAAATAATAAGCTCTTGTTCAGTAAATCCATAGTAGAAATCATAGCTCGTGGTATTACATTGAGCCATTAGATAGATGCTCTGGGTATCTTCAATAGGAACTGACTTCAAAAGCTTTCGTGTACCATCCGTAGTTGCGTAAAGATTCAATACCGTTCCTTCTGAATCCCATGACTTTGTAAAAATATAATTGTATCTGTCATCCTGAAGTAACACAATTCCTGCTTCTTCATCTGAAAATTTTGGTGCAAAGTTCATAACCGTCTTAATCTGGCAGCACTTGTGCTGTTGTCTGCGTCCTACAAAAGCGGGTGTGCAGATTTCATTTATCACCTCTGGCTTTAGATACAGTCTCAAATATCCCGGATGAGCTTCTAAGCTATAAAATGCTTCTCTTGCTGGATGTATTGTATTCCACATCATTGCAAGCTCTTTAGACTCAAAATTATCGTTAGGGCTAGCAAGTGGAACAGGAAAAGATGGTAAATTCGGAAATCTTTCCTCCTTATTGACTAATCCATTCTCATTGTCCACACGAAGCCATCCGTCTTCATCCCATATCACTGGTATCAGGAACGTTTCACGTCCTAGATTATAATGAAAGCCTTCATAAGGCCGCACTGCTAACAATACCATCCACCACTCGCCATTTTGGGTTTCTATAATATCTGCATGTCCTGTAACTGAAATTTCACGAAGCAATGGAAGATTCCTATGGCTAACGATTGGATTTCTGGGGCAAATCTCATAGGTTCCGTTAATAGTATCACATCTAGCCATCATAACACTATGGTTGGTAAAGGTCCCTCCTTCCGCCACAATCAAATAATACATTCCGTTAACCTTGTATATATGAGGTGCCTCAATCCATTTACTCATGGAGCGTTTACCATCCCATATAATATAGCGTTCACCCATAAACTGAAGAGTCTCCGGGTTCAATTCCTGTAGATAGATTCCATGATGTCCTTCATATAAGCATTCGTCACTAATGTAATTTCCCGCATACCATATAGTTCCATCTGTATCAAAGAACAGGCTGGAATCTATTCCATCTGCGCCTTCTACAAATATTGGGTCACTCCACGGGCCTGCAGGATTCGTTGCTGTAATAATATAATTGTCCCGGCGGGCCTCCCTGCCTTCTGACACAAATGTGTTAATAATGTAATAGGTTCCATTATGATAACGAATGGTTGGTGCCCATAAACCCATAGATGTTTCACAATTCTTATAATCTAATTGTTTTAGGCGGTGAATTCCATGACCAATCTGTTCCCAATGAACTAAATCTTTACTATGGAAAATAGGCAGTCCTGGATAATACACAAACGATGATGTAACCATATAATAGTCTTCACCCACTCTGCAAATAGAAGGATCTGGGTAAAAACCACTTAAAACTGGATTTTGAAATGTTTTTGTAAGCATACTTTCTCCCTTCTGCTCTCGATATACGCGTTCAAAATAAGTATACAAATAATAACATGCAAAATCCATATAAAAAACTTCTTATCTTATTGAATAATATATCCTGTCTTCACAAACCAAATTCCTTGGCGATAGAATTACCAACTTCTCTCCTTTTTAGGAATAGTCTTTTACTTTTATTTCCTTTTAGCAGCATAGAAGTTAATTAATGACAGTGCCCGCCACAATTCTTGCATTCGCCTCCACATTGAATCGATTTTCCATTCTTCTTATCTCTTAACATACTTGCAATGATAGCAACAATGATACCTAAAAGTAATAATCCCACCAAAATTGTTCCCATAATTTTACTCCTTTCGTATAATTGGGGTTGCAAACTATATGAAGTATGCACAGCTAGCAGCAGTAAGGATCATTCCACTATTATCCATGCCACAACATTTTATCTTACACCTGCCATGCCTGCCAGTTCGGTTTTCTGTCTTTTATTTTCCTTATAAGGTCGGAACAGCAGATACAGGAATATAAGAACTGCTGCAAATGCAACTATGGTTCCAAATCCAAAAGCTCCTGTCGTGATTAAGTTTCCAATCTGGAAGATACATAAAGATACAATATAAGCAAGTCCTGTTTGATATCCTACTGCAAACCAGAACCACTTCGCATTGTTCATCTCTCTCCTAATCGCTCCCATGGCTGCAAAACAAGGAGCACAAAGAAGATTAAACACGAGGAAGGAATAGGCTGCAAGTGAAGTCATGCTACTAGCTAAAGTTCCCCAGATTTCAGTTCCATCTTCCGCTACCTCGGCAAATCCAAAGAGAACACCAAAAGTACCTACTACATTTTCCTTGGCTACAAGACCTGTAATTGCTGCCACAGCGGATTTCCAGTCTCCCCATCCAAGTGGCGCAAAAATCGGAGCAATTAAGCTTCCTAAGTTTGCTAAAAATCCATCTGATAAATCCTCAACCAAACCAATTTTACCACCCACAATACCGAAATTGGATGCAAACCAAACCACAATAGTGGACAATAATATTATTGTTCCGGCTTTTTTAATAAAGGATGAACCACGTTCCCACATACTGCGAAGTATATTTGAAACTGTAGGCATATGGTAAGCTGGAAGTTCCATTACAAAAGGCGCTGGGTCTCCAGCAAATATTCTGGTTTTCTTTAAAATAATACCGGATACAATAATTGCAGCTATACCTACAAAATAAGCACTGGGCGCAACCCACCAAGCACCTTGGAATAAGGCTCCAGCTATGAGAGCAATAATAGGAAGTTTAGCACCACAAGGTACAAATGTTGTTGTCATGATTGTCATCTTCCTGTCACGATCATTTTCAATCGTTCGAGATGCCATAATTCCTGGTACTCCACATCCACTACCAATCAGCATTGGAATAAAGGATTTGCCGGACAAGCCGAATTTACGAAATATTCTATCCATAATAAATGCAATTCTAGCCATATAACCACACGCTTCTAGAAATGCTAGAAAAGCAAACAAAATTAGCATTTGCGGAACAAATCCTAGAACACCACCAACACCACCAATAATACCATCAAGAATCAATCCCTGTAACCAGTCAGCACACCCGATTGCATTCAATCCATTTTCCACAATTACTGGTATGCCCGGTACTTGCATACCAAAGAAGTTCCAACCTTCTCCGAACACTCCGTCGTTAGCCCAATCGGTAGCCCAGGTACCTACTGTTGTTACTGAAACGTAATAAACGAGAAACATTACCACTGCAAATATCGGAAGTGCCAATATCCGATTGGTTACTATTCGATCAACTTTATCCGATGTTGTAAGTTTATTTTTACTTTTCTTTGTATAACACTCTTTGATGATTGAAGTAATAAATAGATACCTTTCATTTGTAATGATGCTCTCGGTATCATCATCCATGTCCTGTTCGATTTTTTCTATCTCTTCTGTAACATCTGGTACCTGCTTCATTTGCGCAGCAATTTTATCATCTCGTTCTAAGAGTTTAATTGCAAAAAAACGCTTCTGCTCTGCTGATACCTCCGTACCGATTTTATCTTCAATGGAAGCAAGTACACTCTCTACTTCCGCAGCAAATTCATGAATAGCGGGGGTTTGTGCCTTAGTCTTTGCTAAGTTTACAGCTTTTGCTGCCGCTTCGGTGATTCCAGTACCTTTTAGTGCTGATATTTCCACTACTTCACAACCCAGCTTTTTGCTAAGCTTGTCAATATGTATCTGATCACCATTCTTATTTACAACATCCATCATATTCACTGCCATAATTACTGGAATGCCAAGTTCCATTAATTGCGTAGAAAGATACAGATTTCTTTCAACATTGGTACCGTCAATAATATTCAGGATAACATCGGGTCTTTCAACAATTAAATAATTCCTAGCAACTACTTCTTCAAGGGTATAAGGGGATAAAGAATAAATTCCTGGCAAATCTATTACAATGACATCTTTGTACCCTTTTAATTTTCCTTCTTTCTTCTCCACGGTAACACCAGGCCAATTTCCCACAAACTGATTGGATCCTGTGAGTGCATTAAAAAGTGTTGTTTTCCCGCAGTTTGGATTGCCTGCAAGTGCTATTTTGATTGACATAACTTTACTCCTTCTGCCTCTTATGGCTTTATTCTACCTCTATCATTTCTGCATCTGCTTTTCTTAAGGAAAGTTCATACCCACGTACCGTTACTTCCATAGGATCTCCAAGCGGTGCAACTTTCCTGACAAAGATTTCAACTCCTTTGGTGATTCCCATATCCATAATTCTTCTCTTGATCGGCCCAAGTCCATTCAATTTTGCAACCTTTACGGACTCTCCACAGGAAATTTCTTTTAATGTTTTCATCTCCACGCATCCTTTCTATTACACAATTATTTTATTAGCCATATCTTTGTTAATTGCAACTCTAGATTCTTTAATGCTAACAATCATGTTACCACCAATTTCTGAAATTACAGTGACAATACTTCCTTTCACAAAGCCAAGGTTTTCAAGAAAACGCCTTGTTTCTTCTTTTCCACCGACTTTTTTAATCTCATTAATTTCCCCTGATTTTACCATTGTTAAGGGCATAAAAGACACCTCTGCTTTCTTTCATAATTCTTACGTTCTTACGTTCACGCTATAGTTTCATTTGATAATGACTATCATTTACAACTTTCATTTTAAGTATAATACAATTTAGTCATTTGTCAAGGTTATTTTTGATAATAATTCTCATTTTCTAATAGGTAAAAAAATCAGGAGGGCAATTTATGATTGTTCATAAATTGCCCTCCCAAATTTTTTAAGCAAAAGGGTATGCTTCCAGTGCATTATAATAAAATACTGCTTCTAATTCTTTCTCATTAAAAATTCTAGATTGGGTAATGTAAGCAGACAAATTCCCATAGCTTTCCTTTGTTAATACAGATGGAACATCTGTCCCCCATAGAAGTTTTTGATAACCAACAATCTCCGCAGCCATCTTTATGAAATGCTGTCCTGTAGGATAAGGATATGTCTCTGGTGCAACATTCCAGGGAATAGCAGCTAAATCAAACCATACATTGTCAAATTGTAGTTTATCTAAAGCTTCTGATAATGCATCTGCATCATGAATCGTTGGTGCAAGCAAATGACAAACAATGATGTGCATATCTGGATACTCTGTCGCAATACGGGCTATTGCATCCGGTTGAAAGCTTTCCATATGAGGACTACCGATATCTAATACTAACGTACGATTTTCTCTTGCAATTTTATCAAACACGTTAGAAAACTCTTTATCAATTCGATACTCTTTATGGTATCCCATCAAACCTCCACCAGAGCTGGTTTCAAATTTGATGATTGGAAATTGAAAATCATGTAACAATCGATCTAGTATTTGATCTGCTGCTTTACAAAAAGGATCAAGAGTGCCGGCAGCAAGGAAAAAATCTGGATACTTTTTTGCAACCTCGTAAGTGTATTCATTCTGAAATCCATAAAAACTCCCCTGTAAGAGTATTGCTTTATCCACATCATTGTCTTTCAGAATTGAAAACAGTGTTTCTCCAGTAAAACTTTTATCTCCTAATTCTTCTGGTATCATTGAAAGCACTTCCCCTGTTGCCCAGCGTGCTTTACCATTACCTAAAGCCTGTAATTCTCCCTTACTGCCAAACCCCTTGATATAATCAAAAACATGGGTATGCGCATCAATTATTTTCATTGGTAATCTCCTTTTATGATATAATGAAAGCGGAATGAGGAATCGCAAGTTTACTTGTGTATTCCGATTGGAGTAACAAGATCATGAACACGCATTTTGTTCGTGATCTTATGAAAGCGGAATGAGGAATCACAAGTTTACTTGTGCATTCCAATGTAACTCTAGGATTTATGATGCTTTTTGTTTCTTTAAGAAAAATCCTCTACTTAATCCACTGTTTTTGTATCTTGAGTACGCATCTAAGGAAACCGCTACGATGATAATAATACCTTTCACTAAACTATGATAGGTAGATGGGATTCCCATTAATCTCAAACCATTACTCACAATTCCAACCAATAGCGCTCCCCAGATTGCACCTTGAATAGAACCTTCGCCGCCCATTAAGGAGGTGCCACCAACAACGATTGCGGTTAAAACATCATTGTCATAACCCTGTGCTGCTTTTGCAATTGCCTGTTGATTCATGGAAGCAAGTACAATACCAGCCAGTGCTGCTGTAAATCCTGATATTCCATAAGCTATCATATGAATTCTTTTACTATTGACACCAGATAGATCAGCCGCCACACTATTTCCACCAACAGCATAAACATTTCGACCTAGCACAGTATGGTTCAAGATAAAGTAGCTTATAAATGCAACTGCCAGTAGAATAAAAATAGAAAATGGTATGCCAAACAGTCGTCCTCCTCCTAGAAAGGTAAACGCTCTCGGTTTTAAGCAACTGATAACCTGACTGTTTGTTAACAATTGTGCAACACCATAAATGATATTCTGTGATGCCAATGTGATCAAAAAAGCTGGAACACGGAAGCTTGATGCTATAAAACCATGAATAATACCTACTAAAATTCCAACTCCTAGGCCTATCAAAATTCCTAATAGTACGCCTTTTGTAGAATAATTGCTATTAACAATCATAATTACAGTACATGCTCCACTTGTCGCAGCTACGGCTCCAACCGATAGATCAATTCCACCTAGAAGGATTGGATAAATTGTACCGCAGACCATAATACCATAAATCGATATGGATAACAGAATACTCTTAAAATTCGAAACTGTTAGAAAAACACCAGGCTGTAAGATTGTCAGTGCAATCATTACAATGAATAAGATAAGCAATTTCTGATATTTTGCAGTATATTTCTTATATGTAAGTAATTTGTCTTTCATCAGGCATTTACCTCCTCAATACAGGATGCTGCCATTAAGATATCTTCTTGTTTTATTCTTCCACTGGCAAATTCCTTCACAATCTCACCTTTTCGGAAAACAAGAATTCGGTTTGATACTTTTAACAACTCCTGCAAGTCAGAAGATACAATAATAACTGAGACTCCTTGACTTGCCAGATTCTCAATAATCTTATAAATTTCATCTTTTGCACCTATATCAATTCCCGCTGTTGGCTCATCTATTAATAATACTTTCAAATCACGACATAGTGATTTTCCAATAACGGCTTTTTGTTGGTTTCCACCAGATAGATTCCCTACTGTAATTAATGGATTGTTGGGTCTGATATCCAGTTTCGATACAGAATTTTCTCCTAATTGTTTTTCCAACCTCGTATTTACGATACCAGATTTACTTAACATATCATAATTCATCAATGCAATATTCTTTTCAATAGAAAGTAGTGGGATAAAGCCTTGCCCTCGTCTATCTTCCGGAACCAGTCCAAAGCCATTCTGAATACTTTTACTGATTTTTCTCTCTAGTGGCTTTCCTTCAAAGGTAATTGTCCCCATATCATAACGGTCTGCTCCATAAATACAACGGATTACCTCTGTTCTTCCAGATCCAACCAACCCGCCGATACCAAGAATTTCACCTCTGTGCAGCTCTAAGTTAATATTACGAAATACACCTTTTCGTGAAAGATTCTCAACTTTGAGTACAACTTCTTTCTCTGATTGACACAGGTTTTTAGATGCCGTTGCCTCACTTACTTCTTTTCCTATCATTAAGCGAATAACATCCGGAGGATTAATTTCCTCCTTTGATAGCACCGCTTCCACTCTTCCGTCTCGTAGTACGGTAAGACGGTCGGAGAGTCGAAATACTTCTTCCAGTCGGTGAGAAATATATAATATACTTACGCCTTTTTCCCGTAACTGTATGATAATCTTAAAAAGACTTTCTGCTTCCTTCGCACTTAAAGATGCCGTCGGTTCATCCATTATGATAAGTGAGGAATCCTCACTAAGTGCCTTGAGTATTTCTACCACCTGTCTTTGCGCTATACTTAATGTTTCAACAATAGCATCTGGATCAATATCAAACTCATATTTATCAATCAATTCCTTGACTTGTTTTCTCATTTCTTTGAACTTTAAAACCCCAAGTTTACTTCTTTCCTTTCCAAGCATGATGTTTTGTACCACGCTAAGGGTTGAGATTAAACTAAAATCCTGATAAATTACACCAATACCTAATTTTGCTGCATCCACTCTAGAATTTATTTCACATTCTTTCCCATTAAAAATAATCTTACCACCATCTTTTGGATACACACCGGTTATAATTTTAATTAATGTAGATTTACCGGCACCATTCTCACCAATAAAGGCATGAACTTCCCCAGCTTCAATATTTAAACTAACTTTTTTCAATACCTGTACATTATTAAAGCTTTTCTCGATGTCCTGTATTTCCAGCAACTTTTTTCTTGCCATCATGCCTCACCTCCAATGGAAGCTTCCTCTAATAATTTACTCTTTTCTTGAATTTTCTTCTCCATGTAATTATTATAAACAGAGTCAAATACCACCATAATGACGATTACGGAACCCTTAATTATTAACTGTGTGGCTGTTGGCAGGTTGTATTTAAGAATTCCATTCGATAAAATTGCCATAAATAAAGCACCAATTACACTACCAAATACATCGCCACGGCCTCCACTAAAAGCACATCCACCGACCACAACTGCAGCAATTACTTCAAATTCTAAACCAATACCGGTATCAGAAGTAACGCTTCCTATTTTCGCCATAAGAAAAAGTGCAGCAATTCCACAGAATAACCCTGTTAAGGTAAACACAAATCTCTTTATTTTATTTGTATCTATTCCAGACAGCTCAGCAGATTTTCTGTTTGCACCAACTGCATAAGTATAGATTCCTATTTTCGTTTTCTTTAATATATATTGCCCTAAAAAAGCAATTATAAAAAATGTAATAGTAACAAGATAAAAACCATTGATACTACCGCCGAGTATTAGAATCCCTTTATTTTCAATTACCTTGTTCGTAATCATACCACTGGTGCGTATTGCAAAAATTAGGGCTAGGCCACGGAAGATAAATTGTGTTGAGAGGGTGGCAATAAAATCGGGTAATCGAAATATGGTAACTAAAATACCATTCAGATATCCACATAAAGTAGCAATAACTACTGTTGTTAACATAATTAATCCAACCGGTAAGTTAGTATAGTAAAGTAAATTGGCACAAATCATCGCAGAAAATCCAACAATTGCTCCAGTTGATAAATCAATTCCTGCCGTTATAATAACCATTGAGACACCAACTGAAATTATGCCTACAACAGAGCATTCACGTAAAAGTTTAAACATATTTTCAGACGTGAAAAAATATTCACTAGAAAAACCAAAAACTAATATTAAAACCAATAATAATCCTAATGAAACCAGTCTTCGAATTGTTTCCTGACGCATACAATCCTCCTAAATTATATCAGAAATTTTTAAAAATGGCTGTTACCATAGGCTTTGCCTTGATTTTGTAACAGCCACTTATCTGAATACTTACCAGCGAATATTTTCACCAATTGAGTCAACAGTATCCGGTGTGACTACAATAGGTGCCATTTTGATAATTGGGGTTTTCGTGTAGGAAGATGTTACTGTTTCTGAACCGATTAAATACATTGCTAATCTGGCTGCTGTTGCACCTTGATCAAAGCAATTTGTGTAAATAGTTCCTGTCATCTTGCCTTGTTCAATATATTCCAATGCTTTAGATTCACCATCAGCTCCCCAAATCTGCATTCCTTCCAGTCTTCCGGCTGCTTCTGCTGCTTGAGAAGCGCCTTCAGCCATTGCATCGTTGTGGCAGAATACACCATCGATTTGACTGTATTTTGTTAAGAAATCATTCATAACTACATTTGCTTTTTCAGTTAACCATTCACCACTCTGTGCATCTAAGATTTCAATACCTGAATGATTCGACATCTCATCTCTAAAACCTGATTCCAAGTTCTCTCCACGGGTTGCTCCTGCAGTTGCCTGAATAATAACTACCTTACCGGCATCATTCATTCCTTCTGCCATCTTCTGTGCAACTAGTTTTCCAGCCTCGTAATCCACCATTGCAATTAATCCTGCATGAGGAGTATCTGCATCAAGATTTAATGTTATAACCGGTATACCAGCAGCTTCTGCTTGTTTTACTGAAGATGCTAATGCAGCTGAATCTGCGGCCTGTAAAATAATTGCATCATAATCCTGGGTGATTAAGTCTGAGATAATCTGTGTTTGAGTTTCAGCAGATGCTTTACCGTCAAATGTTTGAAATGATACATTGTCATATACGGCAAGTTCGTCTCCGGCACCTTTTGCCCATGCTGCTGCAACGGAATCACCAATAACATTTGGTACAAAACCGATTTTTACCCCATCGCTGTAAGGATTTTTAACCTCAGTTTTTACTGCTGCTTCAGACTTACCTGCAGCTTCACTACTAACCTCGTCATCTGTCTTTACTGAACCACATCCCATTAATAACATCGATAATACTACTAATAGTGAAATGAACCCAGTAAATCTCTTTTTTGTTGCCATTTTTTTCGTTGTCATAATTTCTCCTCCTATTATGTAAAATAAGTTGTCTTAATTAGTGACAAATTCCTGCCACTAAATTCTATTAATTGTAATTCAAATTAATAGTTAATCGAATTACAATAAATACGAAAAATGACATTTTGTGTTGTATTTATTGTTGTATACAACATATCACATAACTGTCATATATGTCAATATTTTTATTGGTATTTTTTACAAGATATTCTCAATTTGTATATTTTTCTATAGTTAAACCGAATTATTTTGTATATTTTTCAGTTAAATGTGCTATAATGATGTATCTTTAGTATACTGATTCAAAGGGAGGAAGGATGAAATGTCAAACAAAAATCTCAAACAGCTCGCATATAAAACTATTAAAGATAATATTCTCAATTGTAAATACATGCCAAACTCTTTCTTGAATGAAGATCTGCTATGCGAACAAGTTCAAGTCAGTCGTACTCCAATACGAGATGCATTAAGTAGATTAGAGCAGGAACACCTTGTTACAATTATACCCAAGAAAGGGATTCTAGTTTCCCCTTTATCTATAAGTGAGATCAATATGGTCTTTGAAGGACGTTTGCTTATTGAACCTTATATTATCTTGAATTATTGTAAAGATATTCAAGTAGAAGCAATGGATTGCTTATTTGACAATATGGAGGAATATAGAAAGAGTATACAAATTAATGCTGATACTATATTTCAGCTTGATGATGCGTTTCATCAATGTATTGTTTCTCAATGCACAAACCGATATTTCAATCGAATTTATAAGGAAATATGTGATCAAAATTATCGCATCCGTATATTAAGCGGTCTTGCTGATAATAATCGTCTACATTATTCAGTGGAAGAACACCAGAATATAATCGATTATCTTGCCAAAGGTCATGTGGCAGAGGCTGCCGAAGCAATGAGCTCCCATCTAATGAGTTCTAAAAAAGCTTCTTTTCAATCCTATATAAGTTCAAATAGTTCTTTTTAGCTAAAATCAATTCTTAACTCCTTCGTTGTCTCAGCGTAAAAGAACAAACCCGCTTATTAAATAGCGGGTTTTGTTTATATTCTACCTTATATATTTTTTCGTAATACCTTCTAAAACCCTTTACCCCAGCGCTTAATACTATCTTCCCCAAATGTATATTCCGGCGTTCGGATAGGATACTCCAAATCCTCTTCATAGTACCATGGATTACCAGGATTAACCGGATTATTTAAGATGTGAAAATCTTGTGCTGGCATATAACCTTGTGCAAGCAAATAACATTGTTCTCCCGATTGATCTTGAGCAACGTCTACAACGAGGACACAATGTCCAGGACTTCCGCCTTTTATAATAATATCCCCAGCTTGTATGTCTTCTTTTTCAATGGTAGTACTTTCTTCGTTTAGAGAAAGAGTTCCTGCATATACCATTACCTGTTTCAGATAGGAACGAAAACAATCATAACTATCATCATAACCCTTAGAGGAAACCCAGGAAACCGTATTACCATTCACTTTAATCCTTTTCCCTTCCCGCCATGTCAGATAATCCATGAAAAAACCATTGGTTAGATGAAATCCGATTGCCTCATAGGCTCCAATGGACCAATAATATTCGCCATATACACGCATAATACTGTCCGCACATTGCTGCAGGTCACTCTCACCAACGTCAAAAGCAAAAACTGCTGCCTGTGCACTCTGATTCCCTTTTTCTGTGTTATCGTACAGCATAACCGGACTGCCATCTGGTTTTAACTCAAGATTTCTTAAGAAAGTAAGCAAGCTATCCTCGGATGCAGAAATACGAACAAACCCTTCTGGAGTAAGAATTCTTGTTTCCAGCGTACTTCCTTCTGGATAAATAAGACGAATTTCTTCTAAAGCTTCTGTATATTCTTCCTCTGTTTCTTCACTTCGTTCTTCTATCAAATCCTTTTTGCTTTCTTTCACTTTTGAAGGAGTAACGGGCTCGTCCTCAATTTCGGTTAATTCTTGGGTATTTATCTTTTCAGACTGCTGATTGCTCTCTTTATAAATCAAAGCAACTACCAGTATAAGTAAGGTAACGACAAAACAAATAATAAGATGTCTTCTTTTCAAATTACCACCTATCCTTTTCAAACTTCTAATACATATTTTAATAGTATTATAGTTGTTTTTCTTCATTTAAGCAATAGTTGGTAAGACAGCATTACTGTGTACCTTATATTCTTTTATCAATTTTTCCAATTCCTCTGCACAATTTATAAAATCATTACTCATAGCAGCACTTTCCTGGGATGCTGCTGAATTTTGTTCAATAATCAATGAAATATGCTGTAAATAAGCTTGTGTATTTTTTAGCTGCTCAGCCTGTTGTTTCGTATCATTTGACATCATAAGAAATACCTCGTTAGTTTTCATTGATGCACCTACAATCTCCTGAAAATATCTAGATGCATCCTCCGTTAATACCACCCCTTCTTTCATTGCATCAATAGAACTCCCGATTAATTGCGCTGTAAATTTCACGGCATTGGAGCATTCTTCTGCCAATTTTCCAATTTCGCCTGCCACAACTCCAAACCCCTTCCCAGCCGTTCCAGCTCTGGCTGCTTCTATAGAAGCATTTAAAGATAATAAATTGGTTTGAATTGCTATATCATGTATTACTTTATTAACCTTTACGATTTTATCAGAATGAGTTGCAATTGCTTTCATCGCACGATTTATGATTTCCATCTGACTGTTCCCTTGTTTGGCTGCCATTACAGAATTCTGTGAGAGTTGCTGTACCTCCGCTGCCTTTTCAGCAGTTAAATTGATATTACCTGCTATTTGATCAATTTTATCCACTAAATCAGCAATAGCGTTTGCCTGCTCGTCACCGCCATCTGCCACCTTTTTTGAGGTCTGGGCAATCTTCTCCGCCCCGTTCGTAATTTGCAAGGCCGTATCATCAAACTTATGAATCATATTTTGAAAAGACTCTACAATATTGCCCAGAGAAAGCTGTATTGGTTTGAAGTCACCTTCATATTCAATTGTTACGCCGGTTGTCAGATTTTTGTCCTCCAATTCTTTTGTGACTTCCGTAATATTGCTTATGTACTTTTTTAATTTATAACTGGTTTTTCTTACAGCATTACAAAGTATGCCGATTTCATCCTGTGATTCATATTGTACATCAACTTCAAGTTTACCTTTTGATATGTCAACCATGGCAGTAAGAATTTCACCCATAGGTTCTGTTATACTCCTTTCAGTCACTTTCAAGATGAAAGTACAACTGATTACCCCAAAAAGAATTATAAACAGAAATATAACTATGCTACTATTGGTGCTGCGACCTGCCTGCTGGATATAGTTTTGACCATAGGAAATAGAAGTCTGCTCGATTTCTCCTAATAAAGATACAATATGATTAAAAATCGGAGCATAATCGTTTTTATAGATATTATATATTCTTCCCTGATCAAATACAGACGCACTTTCTATAATTTGATTCCGATATCGAATTCCCTTTTCCAATTCTTCCTCTAACTGAAGTATTATATCACGTTCTTCCTGTTTCAAATTCTTCATAGCATCGCTTAAATTGCTTATACTTTCCTCTATGATCTGATACTCCGATTCAGATTCCTCAATATACTTACTACAAAGATCCGCATCTTTTGTTATATACGCTTTGTAAATATCTTTTTCAATCAAAGCCATAGATACTTGTGCTCTTAATATATTCTCTTCCATCTTATATGGGCCAAGATAAAAACGGTTCATTTTGTTTTCGATTCCTTTCATATTAAAAAAAGAAATCATTATCAAAATTAATGCAATGCCTCCAACATATATAAATGCAAAATTCATCCTTTTACCTATGGATAGATCTAATAAATTCTTTTTAATCCGACTAAAGTGTTTAAATTGTAATAAATCAACCAATTTACGTTTCTCTGTTTTGCTTTCAACTAATTCCATTACTTATCCTCCAATTGTATCTTGTATAGGAAAATAATAACAGCAGTAAATGAAGATTTTGTTTCGCTCATGTAAAATTAATGTAAACACGTCTATGTAAAAAAATGCTTGAATAGTTTTGTAAATTAAACCATTCAAGCACATTTCCCATTAGCCACCTAGATATGCTTTCTTAATATCAGGAGAATTCATTAAATCTTTACTCTTTCCTTCTCCCTTTATATTTCCGACCTCTAGAATATAGGTTCGATCCGAAATCGACATTGCCATATAAGCATTCTGTTCTACAATAACCACGGGGATATTCATCGTTTTCTTGATTTTAATAATAGTATCAAACATTTCATCTACAATTAAAGGAGATAATCCTAAGGAAGGCTCATCAAACATGACCATCTTAGGTTCACTCATTAATCCTCTGGCAATTGCAAGCATTTGCTGCTCACCACCTGACATACTTCCTGCCAACTGGCTTTGCCTTTCCTTTAACCTTGGATAAATTTCAAACATCTCCTCCAATTTTTGATTCATCTCGGCGGACGTATATTTGCGGCTGTAAGCTCCCATAGTCAAATTATCACGGACCGTCATTCTTGGAAATACTTCACGACCTTCCGGTATATAAACCAGTTTTCTCCCAACAATTAGATTTGTCTTTAAGCCGCCTATCTGCTGCCCGTCGAAGTGAATGGTACCTGTAGTAGGTCTGTTCATCCCCATAATTGTCTTCATAAGTGTGGATTTACCAGCACCATTGGAGCCAATGATGGACACAATTTCTTTTTCCCCAACTTCAAAGTGTACATTAAATAAAGCCTGAACCTTTCCATAATAAACATCTATATTTTCAACTTTTAGCATGATAACACCCTTCTATTTTTTCTTAAATTGACTGCCCAGGTAAGCGGCAATAACTTCATCATTGTTCTGAATTTCTTTTGGAGTACCTTCGGCTATCTTAGAACCAAAATTGATTACCGTAATATAGTTGGAAATATTCATGACAACATCCATATTATGTTCAATTAGAAATAAGTCCACGCCATCCGAAAAAACCTTCAATAATATTTTAATGAAATCTACTCTTTCACTTGGATTTAATCCTGCTGCAGGCTCATCTAGAAACAGGAGCTTTGGAGATGTCATAATGGAACGTCCTAGTTCTGTCAATTTCTGCTGTCCATAAGCGAGGTTCTTGACTATTTCATCACGGTATTTATACATTCCAATATAATCGATAACTTCGAGTGCCCTTTCTTCTGCCCTTTTTTCCTCTGCCCTTGCTCGTTGAGGATTCATGAGGAATTGAAGGATATTGTCTGTAAGAAGTGCATGCATACCAACCATTAGATTTTCCTTTACAGTCATGGAAGAAAATAATTTCAGGTTCTGAAAGGTTCTACCAATACTTTTACTAGCTATCTGGTGCATAACCATACCACTGATTACATCATCACGATACTTTACGTTACCTGATGTGATAGGTAGTGCACCGGTACACATATTAATGGTTGTACTTTTACCGGAGCCATTTGGTCCAATAAGGGAGTGTATCGTACGTTCTTTCATCGTAAAAGAAAGATTATTAACAGCAGTCAGACCTGCAAATTTTTTAGTTAGGTTATCAACAGTTAATATATTAGCCATCTACTTTTTCTCCTCTCCCCTTACAGACACGGCTTTTCTTTGATTAAAGAAGCTAATGATACCATTGGGTCTGAATAAGATAATCAGCAGAACGATCACACTGAATACAATCCAATACCAGTTACCAAGGAAACGCAGCTTCTCAGGTAAGATTGTACATACTACAGCACCTATAATACCGCCGGGTACAGAACCAATACCACCTAACATCATCATTATGATAAATGTAGTAGATAAATCAAATGTATATACAGAAGGTGTAATGAATTCCATATGCACCGCATATAAAGAACCAGCAATACAACCATAAATTGCAGCTAGTGTAAATGCCATTATTTTTGGTTTTGCTATATCAACACCGCAAGCTTGTACAGCTTCATAGTTATCACGAATCGCTTTAAATAATCTTCCCCATTTCGAATTCGTAATACGATAAGCAATAACCGCCATTATAATAACGAATACTAAATATAAATAATATTTTGTCAGTTTGTTATCAAAGTTGAACCCAGCTATGGAAAATGAAGGAATATCCCGGATTCCCATAATTCCATTGGTAAATTTAAAGTTACTGATTAAAATACGCACAATTTCCCCAAATCCTATGGTGGTTAATGCCAAATAAACACCTTGTACTCGAAGTGATGGATATCCTAAACCAATACCAATCAATAAGCCCATAATGATGGATGCCAAAACCGTAATTCCAGGAGAAATCCCCAATTTAGTCGAAAGTAATGCTGTTGTATATGACCCAATTGCAAATATTCCTGCTGTACCAAGGTTCATCTGCCCAGTGAGACCCGTAATAAAATTCAAACCTAATACGACTATTATATTAATTAGCGTCATTATAAAGATACCTCTATTGTAATTATCTGTTACCATAAGAGGAAGTAGAATAGCGATCAAAATAAATACTCCTGATGTTATTACTTTTTTCATTAAATCAGACATTTTACACCTCCTTAAGCTTTATGTCCTAAAATACCGCTAGGCTTAACCAATAAGAATAGAATTAATAGGATAAAGGAAACGGTATCTTTATAAATACCAGGAACCACTAATGTACTTAATGATTCGAGGATACCAATTAGGATTCCTCCAAGTATACCACCCGGCAGATAACCAAAGCCACCAACTACGCCCGCCGCAAAACCTTTTAGCCCAATCATACCGGTCATATCTCCTTTTAATTGAAATAAAGGGATAATCAGAATACCAATAACACCGCAGATTAATGCAGAGAGCCCCATGGTAATCGCAGAAGATCGGTCAACATCGATACCCATGTAAGCAGCTGCCTTTTTATTCTGAGACACACACCTCATTGCAGTTCCAACCTTTGTCTTGTTTAAGAAGACCTGGAGCGCTGCTACCAAAATTGCTGCAACAGCAATAATGATGATATATGTTTTGCTAATAACTAAAGTTCTTACCTTTATTGTTCCTTGTAACCAATTAGCCAAGGGAATCGGGTTGTTTCCCCAGACAATACGTACGCTTTCAGTAATAATACGTCCCAGCATAATTGTTCCTGTAACTGAAAAAACCAGCGGCATATTTCTCAAGGGCCTCATAAGTAAATAAGAAATCACAACACCAATTAAAAATGTAGTAATTAACATTAGAATAACTGATAAGGTACTATTAAGTTGATTTCGTAAAACAAACTGTGCTCCGAATATATATGCACCCAGTAGAATCAGTCTTTCATGTGAGAAATTAAGTAATCCAGATGCATTCCAGATAATCGTATATTCAATACTTACTAACGCATAGATAAAGCCCATTGCCAATCCACCAATAATCAGCTGTAATATAATTTGTGCCATAGCATACCTCCATTTATTATGAATGGGAGCAAAACGCTCCCATTTTAGGTATAAATCGTTTGCATAATAGTTGCTATGAAGCTGTAAGGCTGAATAGTAACTATTTATCTTACTTCTAGTAACCTGTTTCCTTAATTTTTTCTACTAATTCAAGGATTGCCTTACCATCCTCCTGCTTTACTGCCTGCATGATTGTGGTTTCATGAACTAGACATCCATTCTGATCTGCTACAAGTTTTCCTAATGGGGCATCAAAATCCTTTATTTCATACATTGCTTTTTTAATGGATTCTCTATCGGCTGCACCACCATTTTCGATCGCCTTCGCCAACATTTTCATAGCGCCGTAATAACTTGCGGACCAGTCACCGAGTGGTTTCACACCGAAAGCATCTTGAAACTTTTTAACGAAATCTGCAACTATCGGGTCCGGATCTTCTGCTGTCATGTCTGCTGCAGCATATTTTCCATTGGTAACTTCAACCGGGAGTGAGTCAAGTACATCTTGTCCACCAAATCCGGAATTCATTATGATTGGTTTGTCAAATCCAAGTTCTGATGTCTGTCTTGCCACGATAGGACAAACGTTTGAAGACCACGCGATTAATGCATCTACATTTGCTTGTTTCATCTGCATGATTTGAGAAGTCAAGTCCTGATCGGTTGCATTATGGTTTGTCTCAACATATTCCAGGTTGTTGTCTTCACAGTATTTAACCATAAGATCTCTACCACCCACACCAAACTCATCATTGATATACATAATGCCTATCTTCTTAGCCTTTAAAGTATCTGTAACAAATTTCATGGCAGAATTAACTACTACGGTATCATTACATCTTACTTTAAACATATAATCATTTCCTAAGGTTAATAACTTCGCTGAAGTTCCACCGGTAAAATAGGGGATCTTATAGTCCATCACTGTGTTTGATACAGCAATCGCATTTGTTGAAGTATGCGGTCCAAATACTGCAACAATATTTTTATCAGAACCCATCTTATTCATCATGTTAATTGCTGTGGTTTGATCACTCTGGTCATCTTCCATTACAAGTTGAATCTGCCTTCCAAGGATACCGCCTGCTTGATTAATCTCATTCACAGCCATAGTTATGGAATTCTTCATATATTCTCCTCTGCCTGCCATTGTACCAGTTGCAGAATAAATAACACCGATTTTTATCGGGTCGCCTGAAGCAGTGCCTCCTGTTGTTTCTTCATTTGCAGTTTCTCCTTCCTTTGTGTTACCTTCCTTTGTGTTACCTTCCGTTTTGCATGCAATCATGCCAAATGCCATCACGGTAATCAATAATGCAATAAATAATCTTTTTAACATAAACTTTTCTCCTTTTATTTTAGTTTTAAAATTAATCTTCTTTAATCGAAGAACAAAATCCAAAACTTATTGTAGGTATCCTTTATTATGTGTCATACATATCTTTTGCAGTTTTTGCATAATTTATGATGCAATATTGATATATTAGTTTTTAACCCAAAAAAATGCTATTGCAAAAATAGCAGCTTACAAACCACTTCTTAATACAGAAGCTTAAGCTTATAATTCTTACAATAGCATCCAATTTAATTTAATTATTCTCTAGCATTATTTCAAAATATCATAATCCTGTCTGGTATCAACATCCATCAACTCTTTTTCATCATCCACTTCAATAATTTCAACATCATCCTTATGCCGATTTACGATTGATTTACCCCCTGAATCACCTTCAAGAGCTAACAATTCTTTCAGATAGTATTCATCAAAGATTACCGGATTGCCCAATTTACCTTGATAAGATAGGCAAGCAATTTTCTTTTCACTTAAAGCATAGGCTTTGATCAGTTTTTCTATGCTCTTTTGTGTTAACCAAGGTTGGTCACACACTGCAAATAAATACGCATTTGTTGAATTCGTAGTATCATTACAGTATTCAAGGCCCAATTGGATAGAATAGGATATTCCTTTTTCACTATGATCATTTTTGACCGTATGAATGAATGGATCACGTAAAGAATTACAAAGATAATCTATGATTTCCCGGTATTGAGTGACTACCACCTTCTTATCGGCGGTGATTCCTTGGATATTCTTAACCATACGTAAAAACA
This sequence comes from Bacillota bacterium, assembly GCA_023443225.1. Lineage (GTDB taxonomy): Bacteria > Bacillota > Clostridia > Lachnospirales > Lachnospiraceae > Anaerocolumna. Next base: position 190,188 of record JAEZVF010000060.1, on the reverse strand, counting down.
TAGCTTCTCCATCTATGTCAGCGAGCATTTTATTTCCATGGAATCTTCTACTGTCGCCTGCAGCCAATAATATAATAGTCAATCCAACTGCTTTTTCTTTCATCCTCATCCAATCCTTCCTGATACCTAATCTTATTTGAAACTATCATTTGTGTATATGAATGTTTTAATGTGTTCTTTGTCTGTCGTTGCTGTTTGCTGAAATATCTATAGACCTAAGACGACTTTCACAAATACATAATCATAGTATAACATGTTTTCCAATCGAGTTACATAAAATAAACTCCTATAAAAAAGCCTGTTGGTACATTTTATGTCTACCAACAGGCATATTTTTAATAAAATTAAATGACTACTGTTTTACTTGGATATTACGTTGTATTGCTTTAACCACTTCAACGATAGGAACAACGCAAAGAGCTAGCAATAATGCAATACCATATTCTATAAGACTGATGTGTTCGAACTCAAATACCTCACGGAAAAATGGAATATAGATAACTCCTGTAGTAAGTACAAAGCTGGCAATCATTGCGCCATACAAAGTCAGATTATGAGTATTCATTTTAAAGATGGAACCTCGCTGACTACGCATGTTAAAGCTGTGGAATATCTCGGCCATACTCATGGTTAGAAATGCCATTGTCATACCATCTGGGCTATTAACAAATTCCCATTTACCTGATTCGATATAATGTCCTATGAAATAAGCTGTTAAAGTAAGCGCTGTTACCATAGCACCCTGATAAGCAACATCAAATCCTACGCCACCGGAGAAGATCCCTTCTTTCGAAGATCTAGGTTTACGGAACATCAAATCCTTTTCACCTTTCTCCATACCTAAAGCCAATGCAGGGAAACAGTCTGTGATAAGATTAATCCATAAAATATGAACCGGTTTTAAAATTGTAAAACCTAAAACGGTAGCAATGAAGATGGATAATACTTCACTTAAGTTAGAGGATAACAAAAACTGTATAGATTTACGAATATTATCGTAAATACGTCGTCCTTCTTCCACTGCAGAAACTATGGTAGCAAAGTTATCGTCTGCTAAAACCATATCTGCTACATTTTTAGTAACATCGGTTCCAGTGATACCCATACCAATACCAATGTCTGCGCCCTTGATAGAAGGGGCATCGTTAACACCGTCTCCAGTCATCGCTGTAATCATGCCTTTTTTCTTCCAAGCTGCTACAATACGAACCTTATGTTCCGGCTGAACACGTGCATAGACTCCATAATTTTGTATTGTATTCTGTAACTCATCGTCCGAAATATCATTTAATTGAGAACCAGTAATTGCCTGGCTAGGATCTGTAATAATACCGATTTCGGTAGCAATTGCAATAGCAGTATCACGATGATCACCAGTGATCATGATTGGCCTAATACCTGCATCACGACACTCTTTAATAGCATCAATTACTTCTGGACGTACTGGGTCAATCATACCAACAAGACCAATAAAGGTTAGATCATGTTCAAGGTTATTAGGGGAGCATTCCTCTGGCATAGCTGTATGTTCATAACAAGCAGCAGCTAGTACACGGAGAGCTTTATCTGCCATACGCTTGTTTTCTTTTAATATTTCCTGACGTTTTTCATCTGTCATAGGAAGTACTTTTCCATTTTCTAAATATCCGGTACATAAACGGAGTACTTCGTCCGGAGCACCCTTCGTATATTGGATAAAGGCATCTGCACTTTTATGTATCGTTGACATCATCTTACGACTGGAATCAAAAGGAGCTTCTCCAACACGTGGGAACTGTTTCTTTAACTCTGGCTTTAAAAAGTTTAGTTTTGCTGCATAATTTACCAATGCACATTCCGTAGGTTCTCCAACTGCGGAACCATTTTCATATTCAGCGTCACTACATAATGCCATAGCTTTGGCAAGTGAGTCTTCCTTTTCTGCATAATAATCCACGACGGTCATTTTATTCTGAGTTAATGTTCCGGTCTTATCACTACAGATAATTTGAGTACATCCTAAGGTTTCAACTGCGGTCAGTCTACGAATTACAGCATTTCTTTTACTCATATTCGTAACGCCGATGGAAAGTACAATCGTTACTACGGTTGCTAATCCTTCTGGTATTGCTGCAACTGCAAGACTAACAGCTACCATAAAGGTATCAAGAATGACTGCACCACTAAAATCTCCAGAACGTATCAGACTAAAAGCAAAAATGAATACACAAATACCAATTACTAGAATACTGAGTAATTTACTAAGCTGATTTAGCTTCATCTGTAATGGTGTCGCATTGTCCTGTGTCTGAGTGATGGCATGTGCAATTTTTCCCATCTCTGTGTCCATACCGGTAGCAACTACTACAGCTCGACCACGTCCATATACTACCGTACTACCCATATATGCCATGTTCTTACGATCCCCTAAAGGTACTTCTTTTTCACCATCTTTTAAATTAATCAGGTTGATAAATTTATTAACTGGTACAGACTCGCCAGTAAGTGCAGCTTCTTCTATCTTTAGACTAGCACTTTCTAAGATACGACAATCCGCAGGGACAGCATCACCAGCTTCTAATAAAACAACATCACCAATTACTAAATCTTCACTACGTACTTCTGTAATGATTCCATCACGGAGCACTTTACTGGTAGCCGCTGCCATTTCTTGTAATGCTTCAATTGCTTTCTCAGCTTTACTCTCCTGATAAACACCAAGTACAGCATTTATAACTACAACAATCAAAATGATAAATACATCTGCTAAAGATTCTCCTGCGTAAACAGAGGTCACACCGGAAACAAGTGCTGCCGCTAAAAGAATAATAATCATTGGATCTTTAAGCTGTGAAAGAAATCTTTTTAATAAACCATCCTTCTCTCCTTCATCCAATTTGTTTTTGCCATTTTTCTCAAGCCTTGCTGTTGCTTCGGTAGTGGTTAATCCTGTCGGTTTACTATCAATGGATTTTAGCACTTCTTCAGACTGTTCAAGATAAAACTTCATTCAAATTCTCCTCCTTTGATTTTAGTAAAGAATCAGATACTTTCTATAAATATCACAATCTAGCAATTACTGTAAACCATTTTAGCTTATAAAAAAACTCATGTAAAGCTTATTCATAATTGAATAAGCAATACATGAGTCTTGTCCTTTTCGGATAAGCCAGACGAATAATCGTCATGATGTTGACTTAGCCACATGCAACCGCATGCGAACTACTCCCTCACGATTTGGCAAGCAATTTACTAAATTGATACCTTTTATCATGTTTCTTTACTATTTACTATATAGTAACATAATAAGTGAATGAAATCAATCTTTATTTAATTTTTTTTAGATGTATAAAATTTTTTTGTACCCATTAAATTATTCGCCATGATGTCAGTGATTATGTGATTCACATATATGTTTTATAGCTTTTAAAGTGTATTCTATTTCGTCCAATGTATTTTCATAGCCAAAGGAAAACCGAAGGCTCCCTTTAGGAAAAGTTCCAAGAGTTTTATGCGCATTAGGAGCACAATGCATACCAACTCTCGTCAATATATTAAATTCTTGATCCAATTCATATGCAAGGACAGCCACATCTATTTTATCGCATTGAATACTCACAACTGCAGTTCTGTTTTGGCAGTCTTTTTTACCAATAATACGAACTCCCTCTATCGTAGAAACACCCTCTAAAAACTGTTTTGTCAAACTCATCTCTTTCATCCGTATCGTATCAATACCTAATTCATGCAAATAAATAAGACTCTTATGAAGACCCATAATGCCAGGAAGATTCATAGTTCCTGCTTCAAATTTGTCCGGTAGAAATTCCGGTGTTTCTTCTGTGTCCGAGATACTTCCGGTTCCTCCAGTAATAAGAGGTGAAATCTGCTCTGCCATACAATCAGTAACAAGAAATCCACCGGTTCCCTGAGGACCTAATAGCCCTTTGTGTCCTGTAAAAGCCAGAGCATCTATGTGCATTTCTGTCATGGATATTGGAAAAGTTCCTGCTGTTTGCGCAGAATCAACAATAAATTTTAGTCCTCTTCTATGTGTAAGCTCTCCCACCTCTTTAATTGGAAGTAAGGTACCGCATACATTAGAAGCATGTGTCATGATGATGGCCTTTGTATTCTTTTTTATCAATCCTTCTATGGTTTCTAGTTGTAACTCTCCTTCCTTTGTACAGGGAATTCGGTCAAAGGTAACGTTTCTTTCCTTACTTAACTGAACCAATGGCCGCATAACAGAATTATGCTCTAAAGAACTAACCAGTACATGGTCACCTTCTTCTAAATATCCCTTCAGAATGAAGTTAAGGGCATAGGTAATGTTTGGTGTAAAGATTACATTTTTTGCAGATTGAGGAAACGGTTTTAAATCAAAGAGTCTGCATAGTTGGAGTCTTGTTTCATATATGATTTCCGCTGTTTGATAAGCATCTTCATAGCCTCCCCGGTTAATATTCGTACCTATTTCATTTATGAATTTTATCATAGCTTCTGCTACTCCCCTTCCTTTTGGGAAAGAAGTTGCTGCCTGATCCAAATATACTCTCTTCATAGTTAACTCCTTTAAGTAACTGTTAAATTCGCAAGTAAACTTGCGATTCCTCATTCCGCTTTCATTATATCATATTTTTTAGTAACTATTCGGAATAATTCTATATCTCTTTAATTTATAGATTATTTCTATTAATAAAGTAATTCTATTCACAATATCAATTTCTCTCCTGAAAGGTACCATGTTAAGATATAGATAAGAGTAAATAGTGAGTATACTCCTACGAAATAGGCCTCATACCTAAGTAATAGGAATAGGAACTTAATGTTAACAAAAAAGAAAAGAGAGGATAATCTATGAATCAAAATAAAGAAAAATATTTAACTACCATACGAGAAACTGCAGAAGAGTATTTTAGAAAAGGAGAATTTTTCTGTTCTGAATCCGTTGTCAAGACAATCAACGATGCTTTAGGCAACCCCTATTCTGAGGATGTTGTAAAATTGGCATCTGGTTTTCCTATTGGTCTTGGAAAGGCGCAGTGTCTCTGCGGTGCTGTGTCCGGTGGCGAGATGGCTTTGGGAATGGTTTATGGCAGAGTACATGGTGAGGCTATGAATCCAAAGATGTTCGAGAAAGCAAAAGGACTTCATGATTTTGTGAAAGAGGAATATAAGTCCCTCTGTTGTCGTGTTATAACTAGAGAATGGAATGGTGATAATTTTGCATCCCCAGAAAGAAAAGAGCACTGTATTAAGATAACAGGTAAGGTTGCTTGGTGGGTGGCAAATGAGTTAATCGAAGATGGCAAAATTAAAATAGAGAAATAATCAGGAGGAATACCGTGAGCAATTTTTTAAAGAAAATTCCCATGCCGATTGTAGGCGTTATGTTAGCCTTTGCTACTTTAGGTAACTTAGTCCAATCCTATGGTGAAATCTATAGAACAATATTGGGGACAATTTCTGCATTATTATTTGTAGTAGTTACCATTAAGTTCGCTAGTAATTTTAAAGGTCTTTTAGATGACCTAAACACTCCCGTCGGAGCATCTGTTTTTCCTACCTATTCTATGTGCATCATGCTCCTTGCTACATATATAAAGCCTATTCATTCCGGAATGGCTTATATCGTATGGCTGTTAGGTATCTTGCTTCATGTATTGTTAATGGTACGCTTTACTATGCAATATGTAATGAAATTTAATATAAAACAAGTATTACCAAGTTGGTTTATTGTTTATGTTGGTATCGCTGTTGCTTCAGTAACAGGAAAGGCATTTCAACCATTGATCGGTCAAATTGCCTTTGGATTTGCCTTAATTTCTTACCTTGTTTTATTATTGATTGTTGGAAAAAGAATATTTATAATCAAAGAGATACCGGAACCCGCATTACCAACATTGGTTATTATGAGTGCACCTGGATCCCTTTGTTTAGCAGGTTACCTGAATGCATTTGATACAAAAAATATGGGTCTATTCTGGTTTTTATTAGTGGTTTCTCAACTTTTGTATCTATTTGCAGTAATAAAGCTAGTAAACCTATTGAAGTTAAAATTCTATCCTAGTTATTCTGGATTTACCTTTCCAATGGCTATATCAGCATTGGCACTAAAGTTGAGTAATGGGTTTTTTATGAAACAGGGGCATTCCACTGGTTTATTACCTTTCTTAGTGAAAGCTGAAGTAATGATTGCAATCCTGATTACATTTTATGTTTTATTTCGGTATATCCACAGTATAATGAAGGCAAAGGCATAAACGATCAAAGCTCCAATCTTAATAGAATTTAAAGCAGTCTATTAAGATTAGAGCTTTGTTTTTTAATTACTCAATTCATTTCTGTGATTTGATTGGGTGCAATGAAATAGATCTTAAACATCTTATCACCTACCGGAAACCCTTGCATTTGCCTTTTAATCTCTTCTAATGAAACATTGTTAATCCTTATGGAAATACCGCAGCTATTAGAAATCTCTCGAAGTGTCGGCATTACATGAAACATTAATTTTCCTTTCAGAAAATTTTGAGCTGCAATGGCGGCATGTGTACTTGAAAATGTTATTAAATAATACTCCATGGCACAATCTCCTAACGAATCATATGATTCTTATTTTGCAGGCTTTGGTTTACGGTAATAGGTATTCTCAAGAGGTAATCGATATCTGAAATTACCATCCTTTTTATAATATGCATTCTGCAAAGCAGGTCCACCCATTGTACAAACAATTTCACCAATCCCTTTTGCTCCATAAGCCGCACCAGATTTATTCTTTTCAATTAACCGAACATCTACTGGAGGCATCTGATGTGCTTTAAACAATCCCAAAGTACCTAGTTTCACTTGAGGAACTCCATCCTTAAGTGGAAAATCTTCTGTCAATGCATAGCCAAGACCCATTGCTACACCACCTTCTACCTGCCCGGATGCAGATAGTGGATTAATTGCCTTTCCAATATCATGAGCAGCAATTACTTTTACCACTTTACCTTCTTTGTCAATGACAAATAATTGTGTAGCATATCCATAAGCGATATGGCTGACAGGATTCGGTTTATCAGATCCAATCGGATCTGTTTCATAATCAAACTCACCGATATATTCCTTGCCCTCCAAAGCCTCCAAAGATAATCCAGCATCGAGATCTGCCTTTAATTGGCTTGCGGATATGCGGGCCGCTTCTCCAGCAAATACAGTCTGACGGGAAGCTGTTGTGGTTCCCGAGTCCGGGGTATATTTCGTATCAGGATGTTCAACGACCACCTGGTCTGGGGTTAACCCAGAAGTTTCACATATCATTTGCAATAATACCGTCTGTATTCCTTGCCCGATTGCACCTGCTGAGGATCTAGCGTGTGCTTTTCCATTTAGTATTTTTATATTACAACGTCCTGTATCGGATAAACCTACACCAATACCAGCATTCTTCATAGCGGACGCAATTCCTACATAGTATTCTGGATCTGCTTCGTATCTTTCGAACTCTTCTTTAACTGCTTCCAGTGTTTCTACCATGGCAGTCCCTTCGTCTGCTATCTGACCATTCGGCAGAGATTGTCCAGGTTTGATTGCATTTCGGTAACGGATTTCCCAACCAGAGATTCCAACCTTTTCTGCAAGTTGATTCAATAGACTTTCCACTACCATACAGGACTGTGTTACTCCAAAACCACGGAATGCACCCGCAGGTGGGTTATTGGTATAGTAAGCTTTTCCTTCTATATCTACATTCTGATAATTGTATGGACCTCCGGCATGGGTACAAGCTCTTTGCAATACCGGTCCTCCTAAGGATGCATATGCTCCTGTATCAGAGATTAACTCTGCTTTCATTCCTTGAAGTACCCCATTTTCATCACATCCAATTTTACAATAAATCTCCATTGAGTGACGTTTTGGATGATAGTTGATACTTTCTTGACGGCTGAAGGATACCTTTACAGGGCGTTTAGAAAGGTAGGCACATAATGCTGCCTGATGCTGCACACTCATATCCTCTTTACCACCGAAGCCTCCTCCGACAACTGCACTTTGAATTCTAACCTTTTCTAGCGGTATCCCAAGATATGCACTAATTTCATGATATTCATCGTAGATTCCTTGTCCACCTGTGATTACCTTGATACCGTCTCCATCTGGGATTCCAATTGCAGTTTCCGGTTCCATAAAAGCATGTTCCGTAGGAGGAACATAGAAGGTACCTTCTACTACATATTTTGAACTCTTTAATGCTGCAACAGCATCACCTCTTTTTACGATTTCATGATCAAGTAGATTGTTCTCTGGAATACGGAATTTACCAAATTGATTGAATCCTTCTCCATGTACCTGGTGTGCTCCTGGCATAGCAGCTTCCTTAGGATTACGAATAGGCTCGCGTTCTTCATATTCAACCTCAACTGCTTTTGCAGCTGCCACGGCTAAATCGTATGTCTTTGCTACTACCATTGCAATCGTATCACCAATACATTTTGTCTCTTCGCCAACATCAATCATTCCCGGCCAGTCATGAGCCAGATGTCCAATGTAGCGGCTGCCAGGTATATCTTTTGCTGTATAGACAGCTACAACCCCAGGCATTTCTAGTGCCTTCGATGAATCTATAGATAATACCTTTGCACGAGCATATTTTGTAAATACATTCTTACCATAAAGCATATCATCAAATTTAAAATCATCTGCATACATAGCTGTGCCAAGTGTTTTGGAAGCTGCATCAACACGGCAGGTTCTCTCACCCACTTTTCCGGTTTGTTTGATTTCCGGTACTTCAAGATTTTCTCTTAGCATTTTTGCTGCTAGAAGTATTCCATCTTCTATTTTGGTATATCCGGTACAACGACAGATATTTGTCCGAATTGACTGCTTTACGTCCTCTCTGGTGGGATTTGGATTTTGGTCAATCAGGCACTTACCAGATATCACCATTCCCGGTATACAAAAACCGCATTGTACTGCCCCAGCAGCAGCAAATGCATAAGTAAACACTTCTCTTTCTCTTTCGGTAAAGCCTTCTATTGTCTGAATTTTCTTTCCTTCGAGTCTGGAAAGTTTTTGTATGCATGCACGAGTCGTCTTACCGTCGATGATAACGGTACAAGTACCACATGCACCTTCTTTACAACCATTTTTAACGGATGTTATTCTTAATTCTTCACGAAGATAATCCATCAATGCCATATCTGTTTCGGATTGATAATCTTTACCATTAATATTTACAGTAAACATAGTAATTACCTCTCTCTTGATAAAATGAATGAATGGTAAATCAAACATTCAAACAAATCTATTCTTGGTTCTTTCTAATAAAGTTACTTGCATTACTTATAATGTTTATGAAACATATATATATTAAGCTTACCATAGAAAGTTTTAAACATCAAGAAAATTAATAAAAATTTTTAGCTATACTAAATATTTTTTGTATAATATGTTCATTACCCCATTCTTTACCATTCAGACATATATCCCTTCAAAAGATGGAACAAAATACTTAAAAGGAAATCACCTTTCCAGCCTGTTTCATCTTCTCAGTTATATCGTACATATTACTAACAGAACCTATCTTTAAGTCATTCGCTAACTCAAAATAATTTAGGCAGGCACCACATACCAGAATGTCTACCCCCTTATTCTTTAAAGTTATTAGATGTTCAACGGTCTGTTCATCCAATACCGCAAGCTTTACTCCACTATTCATGAATAAAAGATGAGTAGGTAGCTCTTCTGATTCTGATAAAGTATACAAGAACATTCGCATAAGATTCTTTCCTAATTCTTCACTACCTTCTCCGATATAATCCTTTCCAATAAATACTACATAATCTGTTTTGTGAGACCTTTCAGGATGTTCCAATTCTTCTAGTATAGCATCGCATTCAGCACATTCTTTGGAAAAAGCAACCTGATAGTAACCACCATCTTCCTTTACTGCAACCGAATACCCTGCACTATGAGCCAGTTTCTTAAGGTTTTCTACGGCGATTTTATTATCCACCTTTGTAATAATCGTATCTTCCCCATTATCCATTTCTTTCTTAGTCATAACAACCGGCATAGGGCATGCCTTTCCTAGCGCATCTACTACCTTACTCATAATATCCACTCCTTTTTTATAATATTAAATCATCTTTTCATGTTCATAACATACAATAGCCTCTAATACCCCACCACCAATAGCTCTTGCTTTATCTGATACAGTAAAACAATGATCCAGTTCACACCGAGCATCTATATCTCCGCATTTCATACCTTCATGCACATACACTCCACTTTGAAGCATTCCCCGTATGATGCCTTCCATTTCAGAATGAATGGGCTCACCCCCGGAATATGCTATCACCTGGTCCTTTTCAACATGATCTCCAATTTTAGCTATGGGTTTAAATTCGCCCCTAGCTTTCGCACGAATAATCCTTTCGTTGGTAAATCCTCCGATACTTCCAGGAACTCCTGTGTTAGGAATTGCACTGCCTTCTAGTATAACCTTGCCCAAGTAATGCCCACGCTTGGTTTCCACTACCGCATGGCAATCCTTTCCAACTTCAAACCCCGGACCAACTCCTATTATCAGTGGGGCTTCGTCTATTCTAGTCCCAAGGTTTACTTTTGCTATTATTGCATCAACAATAACCTCCGGCTGATATTCCTTACTTATTGTGGCCTTTTCATCTATTATGATAGGGATTCCTCCCTTGTTTTGCACTTCTTCTACCTCTTTTATAGTATGAACTAATTTCCCTCTTATGCCTTCGACCTCAGCCTTGCCTTCATATACTGCCCTAGAAAATGCAACCATTCTTCTTACAGTGGTTGGGATTGCGATTTCAGTCATAAGTACATCATAGCCAGCCCGTACCAATCGAACTGCAATACCACTAGCTAAATCACCAGCACCTTTTATTAATATTTTCATAGGTCGCTCCTATCTCTTATCGTATGATGTTATGATTACATTCTTGATGTTGTGTTCTTTTAGCATACTTCGAATCCGGCATGCCTTCTTAACTTTTTCTCTATTATCAGCCTTATTCAGGATAACCACATATTCCATTTCACTGCTTACTTCTTTTCTTAGACCAAAATTGCTTTTTGCAACTTTTACATAATCTTCTTCTATAATCATGGAAGCTTCTGATTTATCCAAAAGCTTTGCTGCTAAGTCTGATCGAAAACAGGCTTCCATAAGCGGTACACCTAAAGCATCCAGCCCCAGTACTCCAATCACAATATTACTTTTTTTAAACAATACTGGTTCATGTTCTCCCGGAACTTTAAAAGGAAGCCTTTTCGCACCATCTGCTTCGATAAGTATGGGTATCTTTTTCTTCACTAACTTCTCTAAAAATGATAAACTCGGAGAAGACATTTTATCTTCTCCGGAAGGTAGTCCGACCCATACTTCCGATTGTGTCTCCAGATATTGATCAAATAATTCTATAGATTCCTCACAGCACCAAATCGATTTATGGGGGCGAACCATATGAGTTGTTGTGGTCACGATAACCTGTTTATTCAGTATACCATATTCCCTTGCTAAATATTCGATAGTACTTGTCTTTCCACCTGCTCCAACAACAGAGATGATTGGCGCAGCGCTCTCCATTAACCCTAAAGCATACAGAAGTGAAGAATCTTCCTTCCATATGGATTCCTCAGGTAATATCATCCTCATAAAGACCTCCACCCGCTTTCATGTGCTTCATATACTACTTTCTGTTTTTATAAAATTCAGTACAGAATTCTATAAAATTCTTCTCTGTGCGATTAAATTTCTTTTCCTGATTAAATACAATATATAGGTTTCTTACGATGGAACCCGAATCTGGTTCATATATTAATAATTTACCATCTTCTGCATAATCCAAAGCCGCCTTATGAGAAATAATTGATATGCCCAGTCCCTGATAAACAGAACGTTTAATCATTTCCTGATCATTCATTCGTGCAACAACATTAAGTTTGCGAACATCAATTTTTTTCTCTTCGAGAAATTCTTGTGCTGATTTTTTGGTACCAGATCCATGCTCCCTCAAAATGATTGGTGAATGCAATATTTCTTCCAAAGAGCTGTTCATGGCAAACAAATCCTGATAGTGCTTTTCATTTGGTGCTATAACAACTAGCTTGTCCTCATAAAACGGTATGTAATGAAGCCTGCTGTTATTATCCTTCATACCGACAAATCCAATATCTGCACGATGCCGTAATATTTCATTTATTACAAAAAGGCTGTCTCCTTGATTTATGGAAAAGTAAATACCCCTATTTAATTTTTGAAACGCAGGGATTAACTCTGGTAAAATATGTTGCGATGGAATTGTAGAACCAGCAATCATTATTTCTTCTTCCTGTAGATAATCTATCTTGAATTCCCTATAAATGTCCGTTCTTAACTCTAATATTTCTTTGGCATATTTATATAGTTTTTCCCCTGATACAGTTGTGTAAACGGCTTTCGTGGTGCGATCTAATAATTTTACACCAAGTTCCTTTTCTAAGGATACAATATGCACACTTATGGTTGGTTGGGTAAGATATAGTTTTTTTGCTGCTTGTGAAAAACTTTGTAATTCTACTACTTTAACAAACGCTTCAAGTTGTTTTAGCTCCATCTTTTTCCCTCCCATCATTATATATATTTACTCTATTTATTGGTTTTTTCAATAATCGGGTTTCTTCTCTAGATTCTGTTTATACTTATACCTTAATCTCAAAATATATGTTATATTATATATAGTTGGTATATTATCATACATGACTAATTGTAATTATGTTATAAAAACTTATAACACTCCAACTGTAATACTTCGTTTTAAAAAGATAAAACAAGAAAGGACGCGTTAAATGTGAAAAAAAATGTACCCCTTACCAGTTTGGTTAAGACATCCGGTTGTGCTGCAAAAATAGGACCTGGTATTCTCCATAATGTATTAAACCAACTCCCAAAGTTTGATAGTCCCAATTTGCTGGTTGGGTTTGAGACTAGTGATGATGCCTGTGTTTATAAAATAAATGAATCCATCGTTGCAATCCAAACGGTTGACTTCTTTCCTCCAATGGTGGATGATCCCTATGCTTTTGGCCAGATTGCTGCAGCCAATGCTTTAAGTGATATCTATGCAATGGGTGGTGACCCTGCTACAGCCATGAATCTCATGTGCTTTCCCTCCTGTTTGGATATAAGTGTAATGCAAAGTATCCTGGAAGGCGGATATTCTAAAGTAAAAGAAGCTGGTGCTGTAATCGCTGGTGGTCATACCATTTCTGACCCAACACCAAAATATGGTCTATGCGTTACGGGTTTTGCTCATCCAAACGATATTCTTACGAATAGTTCTGCCCATACCGGTGATGTACTTGTTCTGACCAAACCAATTGGAACAGGTATCATGAATACCGCAGCAAAGGCTGGGATGCTGGATGAAAAAAGCCAAAAGGAAGTTATTACAATTATGTCTACTCTAAATAAAAACGCAAAGTTATCCATGGCTGGATTAGATGTTCATTCCTGTACAGATGTTACCGGATTTAGTTTAACCGGTCACACTTATGAAATGGCCTCTGGAAGCAATAAGTCAATTGAACTATATACAGATAGTATCCCTCTTATTGAAGGTGCATTGGCATTTGCTTCTATGGGTATTATTCCAGAAGGCATGTATAATAATCTTGATTACTTAAATGACAAGTTTATCTATAAGAATAATCTTCCTCAAAATCGAAAGGATCTAATGTTGGATCCCCAGACTTCCGGAGGTTTATTAATCGCCTTACCAGAAAACGATGCAAAAGAATATATCAGCCGCATGGAACAATACACGCCTTGGGCTAAAATTATCGGACAGGTTACCGATCCCAAGGAAAAACCTTTGTTGTTTTATTAATCATTATTGTTTGTCTTCAAACGGGAAAAAATCAATTACTTAGGGTTGCTGCAGAATTTTAGTTTAAGAATTTTGCTACAACCCTCATATTTTGTTAGATAAGGTTCAAGAATTTATTCTTTTACTTCAGGAAACGTTAGTTTCGAGAAGTTAAAGAATAGCTGCAAAAGCTATTCTTTAACTTCTTGCGCATCTCCCCGTTAAGCCTAACATAATATGTAATCCATGCTCCAATTCTGGAAGTACATATGTTAGACATTCCCGCACCGCTTTTGGACTTCCTGGCAGGTTTAAGATTAATGTAGATTTTCTAGTTACACAAGTAGCTCTTGACAGCATTGCACGCTTTGTAAACTGCATACTATATTGGCGCATTGCCTCTGGTAATCCCGGTACTCTCCGTTCTCCGACTTCTTCCGTAGCCTCCGGCATACAATCTGTTGGAGATAATCCTGTCCCCCCTGTTGTCAAAATGAGATCTGCCAAACCCTCATCACAGATACGAATCATTTCCTCTTTTAACATTTCCTTGTTATCCGGTAATAAGGTCATGGATACAACTTCATAACCTTCCTGCTCCGCCATCTCTCTAATGACAGGACCACTCCTGTCTTCTCTCTCTTTAGCATATCCAGAATCACTGGATGTAATAATTGCTACACGCATGATATTCTGACCTCCTAACCAACTCTACTTGAGGCTGCTGATAAGTGGTTTAACTATAATTTGTTGTCTTCTATGACCTCAAGAACATCGCCTTTTTCAATCACGCCGCCATGCAGCACTCTTGCAAAAACACCTTCTCTCGGCATTATACAGTCTCCAACCTTATGAAATATTTCACATTCATTGTGACATTTCTTACCGATTTGTGTCAACTCAAGTACCACTTCGTTACATTTAAAAATAGTTCCTATCGGAAGCCTAGCAAAGTCAATTCCGTCTACCACCAGATTCTCTCCAAATGCTCCATAGGCTAACTCTATTCCTTTCGCACGAAAGGCTTCTATTTTCTCCAACGCTAACAGACTAATCTGTCTATGCCAGTTTCCAGCATGGGCGTCATTTTTAATACCAAATTCCTCAATAAATTCTGCTTTCTCCACATTTACTTTCTGGGTGCCTTTTTTTTCGCTAATACAAACTGCATATACTATTCCCATATGGATATCAACCTCCAATATCGTTCATTCTTCTCTTCTCAACAGTATCCTGAACCGGTAAAGTATCAAAAACATGACAATCCGGTTTTTCTGAAAGTGCTTTTCTAATTATATTTTCAATTACCTCATCGGTGGAAGAACTCCGCAATACCTGTTTTAAATCATAACCGGAGTTATATTGAAGACAGGTCTTTAAAAATCCATTGGAAGTTAAGCGAATGCGATTGCAACTTTCGCAAAATTTGTGTGTCCTGGCACTGATGAATCCAATTCTTCCCTTATAACCTTCCGCCATAAAATAATGGGCTGGACCATTCCCTAAATTATCAGAGACAGACTTAAGTGTTCCAAGTTTTTGTTCTAACATACCTCTTACTTCATCTTCCGAAAGGAAAGAAAATTCTCTTCCCAATCCAATCGGCATCATTTCGATAAATCGTACGTGAATCGGATTCTCTTTTGCTAATTCAGCAATTTTTAATAAATCCTCTTCATTGACTCCTCTGATAGGAACACAATTAATTTTTACTCGAAGAGATGGAAATTCAAGTGCCCTTTGAATTCCTTCCATAATATCATTCCAATGGTTTCCCCTAGTAATATCTATAAATTTATCTGAATTCATTGCATCAAGACTGATATTAACAGCGTCCAAACCAGCTTGTACTAACTGATCAAGATAATTCGGCAACAGTACTCCGTTTGTCGTTAGAGTAATGGTTTCGATTCCTTTTATATGATGTAATTTTTCCACTAACACATCACACTGCTTCCGAACCAAAGGTTCCCCTCCGGTTATTTTTATTTTCTTAATTCCAAACTTTGCAAATACTTTACACAACCGTTCTATTTCTTCATAGGTAAGTATTTCCTGATGCTCCATACAGGGTACTCCCTTTTCAGGCATACAATAAATACAACGCAGATTGCATCGGTCTGTAATTGATATTCGCAAGTAATCTATTTCACGATTTCTTCTGTCTTTCATCTTAACACCTATCGCATATCACATCTGCTTTCAGATTTGATACTGCCATTCACTCTGCTCGTTTGTTTATGAAATCACCACTTTTTCCACCTGATTTTTGAACCAGATGAACATCGGTTATTTCCATTGTTTTATCGATTGCCTTACACATATCATAAATGGTAAGAAGTGCAACGGTAACACCGGTTAAACTTTCCATTTCCACGCCAGTTTGACCTTGTGTCTTCGTAGTACAAATTGCAATAATGGAGCTAGTTTCCTGATCAACTTCAAGATCTATGGTACATTTTGTGATATACAAAGGATGACACATAGGTATCAGGGATGAGGTTTGTTTCACCGCCATGATTCCAGCCACTCTTGCAACACCCAGGACATCGCCTTTTTCCACTTTATGATTCATGACAGCATCTAAAACCTGTTCACTAACCATGATTCTGCCCTTTGCAACAGCAGTACGAAGTGTTATCTCTTTACCAGATACATCGACCATAATTGCATTCCCTTCTTCATCAAAATGTGTCATTTGATTCATCATACGCTCCATCCTTACAATTTATAATTTTGGTAATATTACCTTTAACATTCTTATTTGATTCTATGAATAACTTACCCTTACTCGGACAGCAACAGAATATGGTCTGAAGGAAATTCAATATAAGTAGGTAATTTACAGTCTAATTCGAAATACCACTGTTCCTTAGACAATTTCCACCAGATCTTATTATTGTTTGTATCGCAGCATCCTACTTTGTTTTTTAAAATAAGGTTGATTTCAAATGGATTTTCCATCACAGTAAGAAGTTCTGGTTCAAGCAAATTTTGTTGACCTTCCTTCTTAATAACAGCATTAAGATAATGCGCCCTTATTCCTATGTGACTTAAGTTGTCGGGAATCTCCTGTTCTACATATAATTTCATATTCCAATCACTTGCATATATTTCATGCTCTGCTGTTTTTACTGCCCTTACTATGTTTTTGCAGCCGGTAAGCCGGGCTGCCACAACATGTTTTGGATTATCAAATATATCTTTTAGTTCACCGGAACAAATACGATGCCCATGTTCAATAATAATTAAATTCCGGCAAAGACTAAAAGCTTCATCTCTATCATGAGTAACTAATATCACATCTTTTTTACAGTTGTTAATCATTTCAAGTAATTGTTCTTTTAACTGTTCCTTTAGGTAATAATCCAAAGCGGAAAACGGTTCATCTAGCAGTAAAATTTCTGCATTGGATGCCAGAATCCTGGCTAGGGCCACCCGCTGCTGCTGACCACCGGATAACTGACCCGGATATTGTTTCTCCAAACCGTTTAAATGAAAGATATCAATCATTTCTTTTACTCTGCATGACTTCTTTTCTCTCTTGTCCTGAATACCCGCTCCAATATTTTGTTCCACCGACATATTAGGAAAAAGGGCATAGTTTTGAAACAAATATCCTACCTTTCTTTTCTGTGGGCAGAGATTGATCTTTTTCTCAGAATCAAACAATACTCTTCCGTTGAGTACAATCCTTCCGGAGTCCGGTGTAATTATTCCAGCAATTGATTTCAGTGTCATACTCTTCCCGCAACCCGATGCACCAAGTATACCGGTAATTTCGCCTGTAGTATTAAACTGTACGTTCATCGAAAAATTTTTAAATTGTTTGGTTATATCTACACTCAGGCTCATTTATGATTCCTCCTGTGTGCATAAGCTCTTCCCGGAACAATATAATTCATAGAAAGTATAATAAGGAACGCAAGTATCATAATGATACTAACATATTTGCCTGCCGTTTCCATGTCTCCTGCAGCAACCGCTGAATAAACTGCTAATGGAATTGTCCTGGTCTTACCGGCAATATTGCCGGCAATCATGGCAGTGGCTCCAAATTCTCCTAGACCTCTTGCAAAAGCAAGAATTCCTCCACTTATTACACCAGGCATTGCCACAGGCATCATAACCTGCCAGAATATCTTCCACTCAGACATACCAAGTGTTCTGGCAGCATGAAGTAAATTCATATCCACCTGTTCAAAGGCAGCTCTTGCAGAACGGTACATTAAGGGAAATGACATAACAACAGCTGCTAAGACAGTTGCGCCCCAGGAAAAAGCAATTTTTATACTGAAGTAGTCGAGAAAAAATTGTCCAATCGGTCTTCTGACACCGAATAGATAGAGCAACAAAAAACCAGCAACCGTCGGTGGAAGTACTAATGGAAGGATTAATATTCCATCCAGTATATTTCTTAAAGTTTCATTTTTAATCTCTATTATTAACTTTGCAAAGAAAATCCCAAGAAAAAAAGTGATAAATATTGATAATGATGCAGTTTTCATTGAAACTAATATTGGCGAAATATCCATATTAACCCTTTCTTTTTCTAGCATTTGGAAACTCATAATTTAACACTGGAACATCATTGGGCTTAAATGTTTCACAAACGACTATCTGTATTCTTTCATAATGTGATTTATCTGTTTTATTTAATGTTATCTGTAAATCCATACTTTTCAAATACCGCAATTGCTTCCTTTGAAGATAAAAAGTCAACGAATTTTTTAGCTGCCTCTTGTTTGGTTGAATTCTTAAGAACAGCGATTGGATAAATAACCTCCGATTTGAGACTTCCACTTGGAGCTTCGCCAATTACGGTAAGCTCATTAGGGTTAGTAGCTGCATCTGTTGCATATACTATTCCTGCATCTGCACTTCCCTCGGACACCCAGGTTAAGACTTCTGTAACATTAGTACCAAGACTGGCTTTTTTAGAAACTGCCTCCCATAAACCCAAAGCAGTCAAAGCCTCTTTTGCATACTGCCCAGCCGGTACGCTGTCCGGGTCACCAATGGCAATTTTATCTACCTTTGCTATATCTTCAAATTTTGATAATCCAGCACTAGAATCGGATGGCACAATTAGAACAATCTTATTCTTAAGTAAATCGATTCTGGAATCAGAATTCACCATACCTTTCTCGTCCAATGCATCCATTTGTTTGCTTGCTGCAGAAAAGAATATGTCCACATCAATCCCTTCTTCGATCTGAGTCTGTAATTTACCGGAACTGTCATAAGTACCTTCCACTATAATACCGGGATTTTGCTCTTCAAACATAGGAATTAACTCATCTTTCAGAGAATATTCCAGGCTTGCTGCCGCCGCAATCAGTATTTTTGTTGATTCAGCTTGTGTTTCCGAAGGTTCAGTTGTTTCTTGTGTCTCTGTGGGTTCATTAGTTTCGGTATTTCCCGTGTCCTTTGTACTCCCTTCCTCTTTCGCGGTAGAGGACCCACATCCAGTGAGTAGCATTGCTGCTATCAATAATAAAGTCAGCAATAGATTCGTTCTTTTCCTCTTTTTCATTTTGTGTCCCTTTCACTTATTCAATTGTTTTCGTTATGTCATTCTGTTTAGTGTTTATATTAAATGATTTGAATGTCATAAACCAATTCAGATACTATGAATGATTTTGTATATATTCATTAGCTATTGGAACTTATGACACCGAATTATTAAATATCTATTAATTTGAACTTAATTCTATAGTGTATTAATGTCCTTTACCAAATCCACAGTTTGGATACGTACATATATTACATCGAAGACAAAGTCCGCCTTCCCCTAAAGCAGCTAATTCGTCTCTTGTAATTTCATCATCCGCCATAATTCTTGGCAGAAGAATATCAAATATGGTTTGTTTGGCATACATGACACACCCTGGAAGTCCTAAAATAGGTATTGTCCTTCCCTCTTTTTCATAATAAGATAACAACATCATAGCCCCAGGTAATACTGGAGCACCATAAGTCACAATCCTTGAACCGGTTTCCATTATGGCTCCTGGTGTACAATCATCGGGATCTACACTCATCCCTCCGGTACAAACGACCATGTCTGCACCTTGATTGATAAAATCCATAATGGCATTTTTTATATGAATCTTCTGATCATCTACATAGGTCTGTCCAAAGAGATCTACTGTATATTTTGCTAGCTTATCTTTAATTACAGGTCCAAAGGTATCCTTTATTCTTCCAGAGTATACTTCGTTACCCGTGGTTACAATTCCAACTTTCTTTTTTTGAAAGGGAAGGATTGAGAGGATCGGTTCCTCTCCACCTATCTGTTTTACCTGTTCCATCTTCTCTTTCTCAATAACCAGCGGAATAATCCGGGTCCCAGCAAGCTTATCACCTTTTTTTACGGGCAAATTACCATGTCTGGTTGCTATCATCATGTCTCCAAAACTATTGATTGCTATTAATTTTTCTCTATTTATTTTAAACAGACCATCCATGTCTGCAATAATTTCAATTTTACCTTCTTTTATATCCGAACCCTTCATCCCTGTATTTTTGCAAATATCAAATAAGATAAGGGCAGCTTCATTTTCATGAAGCATTGTTTCATCCTGTTCCCATACATATAAGTGTTCCTTACCTACAGATAAGAGAACTGGGATATCCTCTTCCGTTACAATATGACCCTTTCGAAATACAGGGCCTTTTTTTTCACCTACAATAATCTGTGTGATGTCTTGACATAACACATGTCCAACCGCTTTTGTTGTTTCTATTATTTTCATACCAAGCTCCAATCTGGCTTCACTACAGTTCATTAAGTATTTCATTTTTTTGATAATTGTATATCTGTACTAATTTCTCATAATCCTCCGGCCGATTAATATTCATTAACATGTTTTCATCCGGAACATCGATACATTGAATACGATCTGAAAATTTACTAAGGACGCCTCTTATTCCATGATCACCATAATACCTTAGTATTTCACTTGCAATTCTTCTCCCAAATAGTAACGGATGCCCCCATTGTCCTTGGTAAGCAGGAATAACGGCCAAGGCATCTGATTTTTTTCCTGTCTCCACCAATTCTTTTATTGTAGATGGCAGTATTAATGGAATATCCACAGGACAAAGTAGAACACCCCTGGTATCTGCCGGCATAACCCTCAAGCCAATTTTTACAGATTCTAGCATGTCGGTTTGGTCATAATCTTCGTTTATAGCAACTTTCACCCCTAATCTTTTCAGTATTGGGATTAATTCTCTTCTTTTGTACCCTACTACTACAACAATGTCATCCATCCCAGCTTTCTGAAAATTATGAATTGTATTCTCTAAAATGGTGTGATTTCCCAAAGGAAGCAATGGTTTAAATGTCTTCATCTTTCTTGAACAACCAGCTGATACTATGAGTACTCTATAGGACCCGCTCTCTTTCACCATGATTACACCTCCTCATCTATTCTTATTGTAAATCAGACTATTTCAAGAAGAATTTGAACAACACCACCGCATACCATGCCTTCTTCTTCTGCATCACGTCCGGTCATATCCACATGATAAACCTTCGGTGTTAAATCCCCAGACATTAATTGATACCGGGCTTTATTACAAATATCGGCTTCTACACAACCACCGCCAATCGTTCCAATGGTAGTACCATCCTTAAAAATCAGCATCTTTGTCCCTACATTTCTAGGGGCTGATCCCTTTCTTGAAATAATGGTTGCTAGCATTTTGGGTAATGATTTAGTCTCTTTATTTAAGATAGCTTTCATGATTTCCTTTGGGTAACCACCGCTTCTTTTACTTCCGTTTTTCACCTGTATAATCTCAGCCATGATGGATACTGCTATTTCCTCCGGTGTTTCAGCACCAATATTTAAGCCTATTGGTGAGTATAATTTATTTAATAAGTCTTGGCTGAAGCCTTTTTCCTGCATTGCATCTTTTACCTGTTTTATCCGAACCTTGCTGCCAATCATACCAATGTATGCATTCTCTTTTGTAAGAATTGCTTCAAGGCAAACCTGATCATAACGGTGACCACGAGTTACGATTACAAAATAGGTATCTTTATCCCCTCTAATTTGATTCAGTGCATTACGAAAATCATCACACAGTACCTCATCGGCTTCTGTTCTTCTAATATTATCGGCATATTGAACTCGATCATCAATTACAGTAACGTAAAACCCAATCATCTTTGCAATCTTTACTACCGGTACCGAAACATGGCCTCCGCCGCAAATAATAAGTTTTTTTTCATTTCCAAGGGTTTCACAAAAGATACTCTGACCATCGATGGTAATTAATCCATCCAAATGGCTATTTGCAATCTTACTTCGTAACTCTATAGGCAAACTATTTGCTTTTGATTCATAAACCACGTTTCCATCAGAAACAATAATCTTTTCACCAAAATTCTTACCTTCTATCATGGTGGCTATTCGGTTATCTTTATATGGATCTAATTCATTGATAACTTCATAAAGATTGCTCATAATTTACCCTTCTTCCTAACTCATATTTGTTTATTCCGTATTTTTCTTATATTGATTAATCTAACAATTTATTTTTTAAAAATGTTCCAGCTGAATTCTTTCTATACTGATCGGCTTCTACTACAATTTCTCCATTTACAAATACATAGGAAAAACCAGTCGGCATTTGTTTTGGATCCTGATAGGTAGCTTTGGTACTCAATCTATTTAAATCGAATACGGCAATGTCAGCATCCATACCCTCCTTAAGTAATCCTTTGTGCTCTAAATGATATACTTTAGCAGGTAACCCTGTCATTTTGTAAATCGCTTCTTCTATTGTTAATACTTTATCTTCCCTTACATACTTCTCAAGAATTCTCGGATAGGTTCCATACATTCTCGGATGAGGAATTCCACCTTCTGGGTAAACTGTATCTGAAATTATTGAAGTATACGGGTACTTCAGAATTCTCCTTATGTCATCTTCTGAAGCAATGTAATCTACCATGGATATTTCGCAATTCTCTTCAATCAGCAAATCATAAGCACATTCATAAGGATCTTTCTGCTGTAAGGCAGCTATTTCCTCAATGGATTTGCCAATATAGGGAACATTTTCTTCTCGATGCATGGTAGTTGCATAAATATTATTCCAACCTGCAAGTGAAACTAAATTTTCAAAATGATCGGAAGGCTCTCTTAAGATTCTGGTAAGAGCATCTCTTTCTTCCCTGATTTTTAACCTAGCTACAATGCGCTCAAATCCTCCTTCCAAATACTCTGGTGGAAGAATCTGAATTAACTGGGTTGATCCTGCAGTATAGGGATACAAATCACAGGAAATAGTTAAACCGTTCTCTCTAGCTTTTTCAATAATATCTAAGGCCTTTTCCGCACCTTTACCCCAATTTCGTTTACCAATAATTTTTAAATGACTAATATGAAGAGGTACATTGAGGCTTTTTGCTATGTCAATAACCTCATGAAGAGATTCCTCAATGGTATCTCCTTCCCCTCGGATATGTGTTACCAAAGGTAGTTGAAAGTCGGTCATAGGTTCTAGGATTTCTATGAAATCCTCCAGCCTATAATTATATTCAGGTGCGTATACAATTCCGAGACTTACTCCTAATGCACCGGCTTTTAAAGAACTTTCTAAGTATGCTTTCACTCTTTTTTGTTCTTCTTTTGACAATTTGCCTGTCTCATAACCTTTTACAGATGCTCGTATTGTACCATTCCCAATCAGCATTCCTACGTTTATTGGAAGGGGTTGTTTTTCTATTGCTTCTATATAAGATGGAAAGTCTTCAAAGGTCAGATTTTCTGGTACTCTGCCTATTACCGGAAGCAAAAAATCAAATATTTCCTTCTTATGTTCAATGGGACAGGGAACTACACTCAAGCCACAATTACCGTTAACGATTGTGGTAAGTCCTTGTCTTGCTTCTAATTCACCAAAGGTAGGCAAAAAAACATTGACGTCTGCATGACGATGGATATCAATAAATCCAGGAGTAACAAATTTTCCACAAGCATCAATAGTATGTCGAGATGCCTTGTTTATTCTTTTTGAGATTTTTTTAATTTTACCATCTTTGATAGCCAGATCACCTTTGAAGGGCTCTGATCCATCTCCTATGAGGATAGTACCATTTCTCAATATATAATCATACATGTTATCACTTTCTTATCACATTATTTCATTGATTCTAATCTTCTTTTTCACTTACACTTTTAATCTGATTCAGCATCATATGTTTACATGTCTCAAAATAATTATCGATATCAAAATTAGTGTCACTAATAAAATATTGAATCGTAGCACCCTGTAATAAAGAAACCAAGGTATAGGGAAGTATTTCCAAGCTTTTATCATCTAGAGAAGGACAGTAGGTCTTTAATATGATCCGGATCTCTTCTCTCCATTTTTCATAAGATTCCACAAAATTAAAGTGTATATCCTGATTGGATTTACTCTGTACCCAAAAGTCTATTTCGGCAAAGTCATATTTATTTTTCTCTAATATTAATTTCTTTTTCTGATTAATGAATACATCCAGTTGACTTTCCAAATTATCTTTACTACTGTTTTTTTCAATCCGCCTGATTTCATAACACTCCTCAAAAATGTATTCCTGAAGAGCAAGCATTAAATCATTTTTAGTTTTATAATAATAGTGAACATTTGATTGCACCATTCCGGCCTGTTCTGCAATCAAGTGCATTCTTGTGCCGCTGATGGTATCCTTGTTCACTACATCAAGCGCAGCATTTAGAACTCTTTTAACAGGCTCTTTAATCGATATTTCATTCATAAAATTATCCCTTTCATCACATAATTTATGGTTTGGATATCGAATATCCAACTATGATACCCAAACCAATTATGATGATAATTACTATTTGCTCTTAACAGCGATAGCTTCAATCTCAATTAATCCGCCTTTAGGAAGCTTGGCAACTTCAACACAGGAACGAGCAGGTGCTTCCCCTGTAAAATACTCCGCATAGATAGCGTTAATTGCAGCAAAATCATTCATATCATCCAGAAATACAGTAGTTTTAACCACGTCAGAATAAGTTAATCCTGCTGCTTCCAATACTGCTCCAAGATTTTTTAAACTTAAATGTGCTTGCGCTTCTACTCCTTCTGCAAGATTACCAGTAACTGGATCTAAGCCTAACTGACCAGATGTAAATACCATTTCGCCTGCTTTTACTGCATGTACATAAGGTCCTACTGCTGCAGGAGCATTTTTTGCATTAATAGCTTCTTTATTCATTTTTTATTCCTCCATTTATATAATTATACTATAAAAACGTAACTAGGCTTTTTCTCCGCTAAACGTAGTTTGCCTGTATACGTAGTTACCCGAATTCTTACTAATTACTTTTCCATTCTGGACAACAAGGTTTCCTCTTAACATTACTAATTCCGCCCTTCCCTGAGTGGAAATTCCTTCATAGGGTGTGTAATCCACATTTTGAACTTGTTCTTTTGCAGTTATTGTACCGCGAAATTCGGGGTCCCAAACAACAATATCTGCATCGCTGCCCTCCCTAAGAATACCTTTTTGAGGATACATTCCAAATAATTTTGCAGCATTTGTAGACACTACTGCACAGAACTGTTCCTTCGTAATTCGATTGTCTGCCACCCCATAAGTATACATGAGAACTGGTCTATGTTCAACACCAGGAATGCCATTTGGTATGCGTGAAAAGTCATTAATCCCTCTATCTTTCTGCCCCTTAAAGTTAAAACTGCAATGGTCAGTACCTATAGTATCTATCTTATTTTCTGTTAATGCATTCCACAAACAAGAAATATCGTTATCCTTGCGGAGAGGGGGGGATAGAACGTACTTAGCGCTTTCAAAACCTTCTAAAGTATATTTGGATTCATCCATAAGAAAATACTGTGGGCAAGATTCTACGTAAACCTTTTGACCTTCTTCTCTTGCCTTTTTTACGAAATCATATCCTTTTTGTGTACTTAAATGAACGATATTTACCGGAGCATCTGCGTATTTAGCTATTGTTAACAAGCGGCTGACTGCTTCTGCTTCAATATCATCTGGTCTGGATAGGGGATGTGCTTTGGGAGATAAGTTTCCGAGCTTTTTCTGTTTCTCAATTAATTCATTCACCAAATCGCCATTTTCACAGTGTACGCCGATGATCCCACCCTCTTCTGTCACTGCTTTTAATATCTCGTATATTTCTGCGTCATTTACTTTGAGATTATTATAAGCCATATATAACTTATAAGAGGTTACGCCTTCATGGGTCATATCTTTTAGTTCTTTTTTGATTTCCTCATTCCACTCGCTGATAGACATATGAAACCCATAATCACAATAAGAACGATCACTTGCTTTTTCATGCCAGTTCTTCAAAGCATCCTTTAAGGTCTCTCCTCTATTTTGCGTAGTATGATCTAGCACTGTTGTTGTTCCGCCTGCAATTGCTGCTTTCGTTCCAGTTTCAAAATTGTCTGAGGTAAAGAAATCACCTGCATCAAGATCAAAATGAGTATGGGTATCAATAAAGCCTGGAAAAAGTAATTTCCCTGTTACATCAATGACTTTTGATCCAGCTGTGTCAAGGTTTTCTCCTACCTGCTCTATGATTTCGCCCTTGACTCTTACATCGCATTGTACACTGCCTTCCGGGGATACCACAGTTCCTCCTTTAAATATTATATCCATGCTGCTTAATACACCTCTGCTTTCTTTATAGACTAAAAACTTGTGAAAGTATGTCCCTATATGTTTAGCAAACCGCTTCCATATAGGAACATCTCTTACACAAGTTTAATGCTTTAATTAACTGTAATGCAACTACTATTTATCCATTATAATATAATGATAATCCTTAATCACAGCTAAAATCATGTTTTTAATTCCTTCATTTAATTTACAGTCGGAATTATTTAAATTATAATCCTGTACGCTTTCCCCAAGACGAACCCTTACTGTCATCTTATCTTCCTCTAACAGAACAAATCCTTCATTCTTACTATCTTCGAAGTCTTCAATTTTATTAAAGTAAGTGAATTTTTCTTTATAAGGAGAACTATTGTACGGACAGAAGCTGGTACAGTTACCACATTCATTACACATATAGTCCACATGCAAAATCTGTGGCATTCTAGTATCCGGTACCTGAATGGACAGGTTCGCCCTATTAGGACATACATCTGCACAGGCTTCACAAACCTGATTACATTCTAGGCAAC
Source organism: Bacillota bacterium (assembly GCA_023443225.1). Classification (GTDB taxonomy): domain Bacteria; phylum Bacillota; class Clostridia; order Lachnospirales; family Lachnospiraceae; genus Anaerocolumna. The sequence continues at coordinate 163,132 of JAEZVF010000060.1, read as the reverse complement.
GGTCACCTTCTAATTTCGGGTCCTTGGCATGTACCAAAGTACCTTTCCTTGCACCTACTTTCTCTTTATCTGAATCTAATTCGATTACCCTTCTTGGTTCAAGTCCTAATATAGAATTTACTGCATTTGAAGCATCACGGATTGCCTGAACTACAGTGGCTGGACCATTTCCTCCATCTCCAATTACATAGACATTTTCTAAAGAAGATTCCATGGATTCTTTATCAAAGACAGCGTATCCTTTGTCTGTTACGTTAAGACCAAGGGATTCATAATACTTGCCATCCACTCTCTCACCTAAGGAAGCAACTACTAAGTCTACATCAAGCACTTTCTCTTCTTCCGTTTCGATCGGTTTTTGTCTTCCGGTACCGTCCATCTCACCAAGGACAACCTTATGACAGAAGAGTTTTCCATTCTTTTGCTCGATTGGTGCTAATAATTCCTTTAATACAACTCCATCTTCTATTGCTAAATCCAATTCCTCTTCGTCTGCCGGCATATAACGTTTTGTACGACGATAAACGATATATACGTTTTCAACACCCGGAATTCTTTTTGCTGCTCTGGCAGCATCCATTGCTGTATTTCCGGCTCCGATAATGGCTACATTCTTACCTGCCTTTAGAGTTTCTGGTGCCAACTTACAGGCTTCTAGGAACTCAATTGCGTTGATTTCATTCTCACAGTTGATTCCAAGAGGCATACCTTTGGAAGCACCAACTGCTAGTATGATTGCATCAAAATCTTTTTTCAATTCATTGATATCGGTAACTGGGTGATTATAAATGAATTTTGCACCCATTTTCTCGGCTAATGCAACATCTTTATCAATATCGTCATTAGATATACGGAACCCAGGGATTACATATTTTACAACTCCACCGGCTCCTTCTCTTTTTTCAAATACAGTAACACTTGCCCCTTCTCTTGCTAAGAAGAAAGCGGCTGAAATTCCTGCTGGACCCGCACCAACAACTGCTACCTTTTTATCCTTATATTTATCAGAAGCTTTCATTTCATTATAAAGCTCTTCATATCCATTCTGTGCAGCTACTAATTTAGCACCGCGAATATGAATGGATTCTTCATAAAAGTTACGAGTACATCTGGACATACAGGTATGACTGCAGATTGTTCCTGTTATAAAAGGAAGTGCATTCTTATCGGTAATAACCCTAAGAGCCTCTGTATATTTACCATCGGTAACCAATTTTAAATAAGCAGGTATATCTTGATGGATTGGACATTGTTCCCCGCAAGGTGCTGTAAAACAACTGAGAAGCGGAACCTTTTTGTCTACTTTCCTGCTAGGAAGCGGCTTTGCATTTTTGGTGTGATGTTTATCTACCTTAATCTCTTCGATTAGTTTTCCTAACGCATCTACTGATACTCTGTCAAATGGCTTATAATCTAACTTTTCCATCTTAACGGCTATTTGAACTCCTCTTTGGTAACCACCAGTTTTTAAGAATGTAGTCGCCATGGTAATTGGCCAAATACCAACTTCGAATATTTTATCTATATTAAAGAAATCAGCACCACCAGAGAAAGAGATTCTTAAGCGTCCATCAAAGGCTTTGGACAGCATATGGGCAACGGATAAGGAAAGTGCACACAAGGAACGTCCAGACATATACATCTCTTCACTTGGTAATTCGTTTCTGGTTACATCAACTGGGAATGTATTTGTAATCTTTACACCAAATTCGAGTCCTAAATCTTCTGCCTTTTGTTTCAATCTTTGAAGCATTGGAACTGCATCTTCGAATTGAAGGTCATCTTTAAAATGGAAATCACCAAATACTACATAATCATATCCCATTTCATCCATGATACTTCTTGCAGTTTCATAACCTAAAAGGGTTGGATTACATTTTACATACGTATTCAGATGTTTTTCGTTTAAGAGGTAAGATGCAATGCTTTCAATTTCCTGTGGAGGACATCCGTGCAAAGTTGATACTGTAACGGATGTACATACCTTGGAGGAAATACTATCAATAAATTTCTGATCGATATTTTTAAAACGGCTTACATTTGCAGTTAAATACTCGATACATTCTTTCCAAATCGGTGTGTCCTTTGCGTCCATAATATTATCTATAAAAGTGTTAATCTTTTCTGATTTTATTCCAGCAAGGTCATAGCCAACACTCATGTTAAATACAAACCCATCTGCTGCACCCAAACCGAATTCCTGTGATAAAACCTTAAGAGCAATCCAACCCTTTACGTATTCATCAAAAGCTTCCGGAACACGAAGTTCTGTGGACCACTCACAGTTATATCCTTCATCATCAGCAAGAATACATGGTTTACTAACCGGCAGATCTTCACCATCCAGTATCTGAACGGTCTTTAATTCAAAGAATCTACACCCTGCATAATAGGTGGATACGATATTCTGTGCTAATTGTGTAGCTGGTCCTGCTGCAGGTCCAAATGGCGTTTCAATCTTTTCACCAAATATGGATAATACCTTATCATTATTCTTTTTAAATGATTTTCTAACTCCAAAAACTCTATTACTATTATTCTTTTCAGTAAAAATCCATTCCATCAAATTATGAAACGGAATTGGTGTCATTCTATCTCCCATTCTCTATTCCTCCTGTTGTCTAAAACTATAGTTAATTTTTAATAAAGTATTATTGTATATTATTTATTGATGCTCTTTCTTAAAAGCTCTGTCTGTTCTCTGCAATCAGCCATAGCCTTCGCTTCATCTATATTCAAAAGTTCTCTGTCTTTCATTAAAACCTTACCATTAATCATGGTAGTAACAACCTTGCTGCCATTTAGTCCGAACAGCATATGACTGTTGATATTATCCTTGGTAAGTGGTGTTAACGGATCATAGTCAGCAACTATGACGTCTGCAGCAGCGCCTTCTTTAAGAACTCCTAGTGGAGTTTCAAAATAACGGTTAGCAATCTTTGCATTCCCTTCAAACAACATGGATGGCACTTCACTCCACGCAGCATTTGCATCGCATAAGGAATGCTTGTGCAAAATATTTGCAACCTTATAGGACTCAAACATATCATTGGTATAACCATCGGTACCCAGACCAGTTAATATACCTCGTTTGTAAATCTCCATGGTTGGAGGGCATCCGCATGCATTTCCCATGTTAGATTCAGGATTATGCACCACCATTGTGTCTGTTTCCTTTAACAGTTCCATTTCCTGTGGATTCACATAAATACAATGTGCTGTAATTGTCTTTGGTCCTAAAATGCCCTGATCCATCAAACGGTTTACAATTCTTTTTCCGTGTTTTCTTAACGAATCATGTAAATCTTCAATACCTTCTGCAACATGAATATGATATCCTACATTCTCAGGCGTATGTTCTCTACAAAGAGCAAATGTTTCATCGGATATTGTGAATGCAGCATGCATTCCCATCATAGCCTTCTGCATATCATCTGTTAGAGATGCCGTATATTTTATAAAATCAGCATTTTCTTTTATAGAAGCTCTCATCTTCTCCTCACCATCACGGTCGGATACCTCATAGCATAAACAGGTACGAACTCCTAATTGTTTCGCAGCATCTGATATCATAAACAAGCTGTCTTCTATACTGCCAAAGCTAGCATGATGATCAAATACTGTTGTAACTCCGTTCTTAATACAATCAATATAAGTAGCAATTGCACTTTGTTTTGTTTGTTCTAAGGTAAGATGACGGTCAATATTCCACCATAAACCATCTAAAATATCTAAAAATCCTTGTGGATTGTAGCCATCAATGGATAACCCTCTCGCCATAGCACTATAAATATGATTATGTGTATTAATTAGACCAGGCATGATTAAACCACCTTTGGCATCTACATATTCTGCATCTGGGTTCTCTGCTTTTAAATCATTAGCCTTACCCACCTTTACAATTTTAGTTCCATGAATCAGAACAGCACCATCTTCAATTAACGGTATGTTCCTATCTCTAGTAATTACTCTACCATTTCCGATTAAAATCATAGTTATTCTCCTTTTCATTCATATATTAAATTTTCTCATTGTTTATATAATAACCCTTTATTATTTTTTTATTTTCAATCTGATTTACATATCAATATTAATTTTCATACTGATAGTTATAGCTATTATCTCATAATTAGTTTGATTATTCAATCTAATAATTTTACAATAAAACTAGTATTTTTTTATGTAATATTAACAAAACTAACCTTGTCCCTGATCATTCTATTAGTATTTTACCATAAGATAAGTATTAACTCAATACAATTTCAAAATTTATTTGTATTATCCTAAAAAATATTTTGAATCCTACTTGATTTATTTTTATTATGTGATATTATGGGATTATGATACACAATAATTTTCCTAAAAAGTTAAATACGCATTACTATTAAGGAGGTAATCATGAAAGAAATTCAATGGATACAAAATACTATGCCAAAGACTAATGATGAGAACTTGAAAGTTATGGATTTAAGTGAAGTTGAAAAAGCAAAAAACTTTCACAAAACCATTCCTGGATACGAAAGAACACCTCTTGCTCACCTTACTAACATGGCCAAATATCTAGGATTGAAAGATGTTTTTGTAAAAGATGAATCCTATAGATTTGGTTTAAATGCATTTAAGGTATTGGGTGGTTCCTTTGCAATGGCACGTTATATTGCCAAAGAAACCGGAAGAGATGTATCTGAACTCGACTTTGAAACTTTAACTTCCGATAAGTTAAGAGAAGAATTTGGTCAGGCAACATTTTTCACAGCAACGGATGGTAATCATGGCCGTGGCGTTGCATGGGCAGCGAACCGTTTAAAACAAAAGTCCGTTGTTTACATGCCAAAGGGTTCTACTAAAACACGTCTTGATAATATTAAAGCGGAAGGTGCTACTGCTACTATAGAAGAAGCAAATTATGATGAATGTGTACGTATGGCTGCAGCAGCTGCAGCAAAAACACCAAACGGTGTTGTAGTACAGGATACCGCATGGGAAGGCTATGAAGAAATTCCAGCTTGGATTATGCAAGGATATGGTACTATGGCTCTGGAAGCAAGTGATCAACTTGCAGAAGCAGGTGTTGATCGACCTACTCACGTATTTGTTCAAGCAGGCGTTGGTTCTTTAGCTGGTGCAGTTCAGGGCTATTTTGTTAACAAATATCCAGATAATCCTCCTACAGTTGTAGTGTTAGAAGCAGATGTTGCGGCTTGTTTATATAAAGGTGCTGTAGCAGGTGATGGTGAAGAAAGATTTGTTGATGGAGATCTGCAGACAATAATGGCCGGCCTAGCATGCGGTGAACCAAATACAACATCTTGGGATATCCTTAAGAATCATGTATCTGTGTTCGTGGCTGCTCCAGATTGGGTTGCTGCAGAAGGTATGAGAATGTTAAGTGCTCCACTAAAAGGTGATCCACAGGTCGTATCTGGTGAATCCGGTGCTGCTCCTTTCGGCCTTTTAGCTTCTATTATGAGAAAACCAGAACTTGCTGAGTTAAAGAAGGTATTAAAGTTGGATGAGAATTCTAAAGTACTTCTCTTCTCAACCGAAGGTGATACTGACCCAGATCGTTATAGAGAAATTGTTTGGGAAGGTCAACAATTTCTAGACTAATAATTCAAATTGTATTTAACTTTTATTAATAAATTTTAATATATATTTCACAGTAACATGATATCACGAATAATGAATTATCTTTTGTAAACATTAATTATAAATATAAAAATAAAAACGGAGGATTATATGATGGATTTTAACAAGATTAAAGAAGCGTCCCAAGCGTATTTACCAGCAATGACCAAATTCTTAAGAGAATTGGTAGCTATCCCAGGCGAAAGCTGTGATGAAGAAGGACATATCAAAAGAATTGAAGCTGAAATGAAAGCTGTAGGCTTTGACAAAGTAGTTATTGATCCTATGGGAAATGTATTAGGTTATATGGGTACTGGCAAAACCTTAATTGGTTATGATGCTCACATTGATACTGTAGGTATCGGTAATAGAGCAAACTGGAAGTTTGATCCTTACGAAGGTTTTGAAAACGATGAAGAAATTGGTGGTCGTGGAACATCCGATCAATTAGGTGGAATTGTTTCTGCAGTTTATGGTGCTAAAATCATGAAAGATTTAGGATTAATAAACGACAAATATACTGTATTAGTAGCTGGTACCGTACAAGAAGAAGACTGTGACGGACTTTGCTGGGAGTACATTATAAAAGAAGATAAAGTTAGACCTGAATTCGTAGTATCCACTGAGCCTACAGATGGTGGTATCTATCGTGGACAACGTGGACGTATGGAAATCCGTATTGATGTACAAGGAGTTTCCTGTCATGGTTCTGCTCCAGAACGTGGTGACAATGCTATCTACAAAATGGCAGATATTCTTCAAAATGTACGTGACCTTAATGAAAATGATGCAGCAGATGACAAAGAAGTTAAAGGTCTAGTTAAAATGTTAGATGAGAAATACAATGATCAATGGCAAGAAGCTCGTTTCTTAGGCCGTGGTACCGTAACTACATCCGAAATCTTCTTTACTTCTCCTAGCCGTTGTGCGGTTGCAGACTCTTGTTCTGTATCTTTAGACCGTCGTATGACAGCTGGTGAAACATGGGAAAGCTGTTTGGAAGAAATTCGTCAGCTTCCATTTGTTAAGAAGTACAATGCAGAAGTAAGCATGTATCAATATGACAGACCAAGTTATACAAATCTTGTATATCCAATAGAATGCTACTTCCCAACATGGGTTATTCCAGAAGATCACGCTGTAACAAAAGCAATGGAAGAAGCATATAAAGGCCTTTACGGAACTACACGTAGTGGTGCTTCCTCTGCTGATGCAATGAGAAAAGCTCGTCCACTTACTGATAAATGGACTTTCTCTACAAACGGTGTATCTATCATGGGACGTAATAATATCCCTTGTATCGGATTTGGACCTGGTGCAGAAGCTCAGGCTCATGCTCCAAATGAAATCACATATAAAGAGGACTTAGTAAAATGTGCTGCTGTTTACGCTGCACTGCCTACAATGTACTGTAAATAATTGGTTGTTGGTAGGACGGGTGGCAAAAGCCTTCTAGGTTGAGAGATGAATAGGGTCGCATAATATAATCAATTTTGCTGCCTTACCTTCGAGCACTATATCTCTTACAAGCCTCTGAACGTTGATTAATCAAGCCAGCTGGCTTGATTAATCAACAGAGTCTTGACGATATATAAACAGTGCTCTCAGCCGGTCGACGCAAAATCGAATATATTATACACCCCTATTCATAATCTAGTTTATTGAGGCTTTTGACACCCTGTATAATCAAGTAGTTTATTAATAATTTATCTACTAATTTACATTTTTAGGATATAAATAATTATATTTTAAGTTTCATAATAATTATTTCAATATATTTAAGTTTCAATATTTTTTAAGTACGGTTTTGTAACTAATATTATAAAAAACAATTATATTAAAGGAGATTTTATATGAAAACATTAAACGATTACATTGAGAAGCTGAACAAACTGAATTTCAAAGACATGTACAATGACGACTTTTTCTTAACATGGGATAAAAGTGATGATGAATTAGAAGCAGTATTTACTATCGCAGATGCTCTTCGTTTCATGAGAGAAAACAATATTTCTACTAAAGTTTTTGAAAGTGGTTTGGGAATATCTATATTCCGTGATAATTCTACTCGTACACGCTTCAGCTTCGCTTCTGCTTGTAACTTATTAGGTTTAGAAGTTCAAGATTTAGATGAAGGTAAATCTCAGATTGCTCATGGTGAAACTGTTCGTGAAACAGCTAACATGGTTTCTTTCATGGCTGATGTTATTGGTATCCGTGACGATATGTATATTGGTAAAGGACATACCTATATGAAAGAAGTGTCTGAATCAGTTGTAGAAGGAAATAAAGATGGCGTATTAGAGCAGAGACCTACTCTAGTTAACTTACAATGTGATATCGATCATCCTACCCAAGCTATGTCTGATATGTTACACATCATCCATGAATTCGGCGGTGTAGAAAACTTAAAAGGCAAGAAGATTGCTATGACATGGGCTTACTCTCCTTCTTACGGAAAACCATTGTCTGTTCCACAGGGTATCGTTGGCTTAATGACTCGTTTTGGAATGGATGTTGTTCTTGCTCATCCAGAAGGATATGAAATCATGTCTGATGTTGAAGAAGTTGCTAAAGCAAATGCTGCTAAAACAGGTGGTACCTTCACAAAGACAAACAACATGACAGAAGCTTTCAAAGATGCTGATATCGTTTATCCAAAGAGCTGGGCTCCTTTCGTTGCTATGGAAAAACGTACTGACTTATACGGCAAAGGCGACTTTGAAGGTATCAAAGCATTAGAACAAGAATTACTTGCTCAGAACGCACAACACAAAGATTGGGCATGTACCGAAGAAATGATGAAACTTACAAAAGACGGCAAAGCTCTCTATATGCATTGCTTACCTGCTGATATTACTGGTGTTAGCTGTGATGAAGGTGAAGTTGATGCTACTGTATTCGATCGTTACCGTACACCACTTTATAAAGAAGCAAGCTACAAACCATATGTAATTGCTGCTATGATGTTCTTAAGCAAATTCAAAGATCCTCAGGCTACATTAAAAGCATTAGAAAAACGCGCTGCAGAAAGAAAAATGGACTAATTTAAAGGAGCAATTATATATGAAAAAGAGAATAGTTATTGCTTTAGGTGGAAACGCACTGGGTAATAATCTTCCGGAACAAATGCTAGCCGTACAACATACTTCTAAAGCAATTGCTGATTTAATCGAAGAAGGACATGAAGTGGTTGTTTCTCATGGAAACGGTCCACAAGTTGGTATGATTAATAATGCAATGGCTGCATATGGCCGCTCCAATCCAGAACATCCAACATTTACACCGCTTTCTGTATGTGTTGCAATGAGTCAGGCGTATATTGGATATGACTTACAAAATGCATTAAAAGAAGAACTACTCAATCGTGGAATCCAAAAATCTGTAGCTACCGTAATAACTCAAGTACGTGTAGACGAGAACGATCCTGCTTTTGAAAATCCTACAAAACCTATTGGTCATTTCATGGATGAAGAAGAAGCTAAACTTGCAAAGGAAAAAGGCTTCAAAATTATCGAGGATTCAGGAAGAGGTTATCGTAGAGTGGTAGCTTCCCCACGTCCACAAGAAATCGTTGAAATCAATACAGTAAAAAGCTTATTAAATGCAGGAGAAGTCGTAATCGCTGGTGGTGGTGGCGGTATTCCAGTTGTCAGAGAAGGCAATCATTTAAAGGGAGTTGGAGCTGTTATTGATAAGGATTTTGCAAGCTGCGTTTTAGCTCAGGAAATTAATGCAGATTATTTGATTATCCTTACAGCTGTTGAGAAAGTTGCAATAAACTTCGGAAAACCGGATGTTAAATGGTTAGATGCAATCTCTATTGATGAAGCAAAAGAATTTATGAACCAAGGTCATTTCGCTCCAGGTTCTATGCTTCCTAAAGTACAGGCTGCTGTAGAATTCGCATCCTCCGGTACAAACCGTACCTCTCTTATTACACTTCTTGAAAAAGCGAAAGATGGTATTAACGGCAAAACAGGTACGTTAATTAAGTCAAATTAATATTTCGCCAGTTCACATTTATATAGAGGCTTATGCAAGATTTTTGCATAGGCCTCATTTTATCCCTGTCTTTTTAGTTTTCTAACGAAATACATTTGATACACTTTACGGCAGACTTATTTTTATCCTTTACCTCCAGCATTATATCAATATCCTTCCTGTTTAACTTTCGATAAAATAACATAAACTCATCCGTTTCAATGGTATCCGAATGAGCGCCCGGATTTTTGAAAGGATGTTGTTGTGAATAATGGATTTTCTGGAACCCATCATCTGGCTTCCATGTCTTTTTGCACTCTTCTATTAGGCTAAATTGATCTTTTTGTAAACAACTAGGGTTAATCTTATGATGCAAATTATCAAATACAACCGGAATTCCAATCTTTGTAGCGATATACAAAACATCTTCAATTGTATATGATTTATCATCATTTTCTATAACCAATCGCTTTTTAACGCTGTCATCTAAGGCACTAAAATGTGATATAAACCGGCCAATCGAATTGCCTTTATCATTGTAAACACCTCCAATATGAAGTATTATCTTATGTTCTTTCCCAAGTTCCATACTATCTAGTACCCTTGTATGATACTCCAGGTCAAGGATAGCCTTTTCTACTATTTCTTCTTTTGAGGAATTTAAAACTGTATATTGTCCGGGATGCATGGATACTCTCATACCGTTATCTCTAATGAATTCGCCTAATCTGCATAGTTTCTTGGAATACATATCCCACCAGGAAAGGGTATTAACAGGACTTGAACCAAAAGGTATGATATCTGAACTAATCCGGAAAAGTTTAATATTGTTTTCCAAATTATATTTTAAAATATGCTCGAAAGAAGACAAATTCCAAGAAATAAGGTCTGATAGTCTTTCTTTATTTGCATTTCTTTGAATACAACGTTTTATATTTGTAGCGGGGACTTCATTGGTTAAACATGCATATCCTATTCTCATACTGGTTCCTTTCATTACGATGAATTCCTAATTTGATTCCTTTTGTGGCATCAAAAGATGCAGTTGTTCCCATTCTGCATACGCAATATCCAGTTCTTTTTCTGTTATTACTTTTTCCGTGTATATTTCGTTAAGCTTCTCAGTATCAGAGTTATATTCATTCATCATTTCCTCAGATGCACGGATTTTCTCTTCCAATTCCATTATAGCCTGCTCTAATAACTGGGTCTTTCGTTTCCAAGTGTTGAAAGAAATCTTTGTCTTATTTGCTCCCTTCTGACTATTACTATTATTCTTTGGCAACCTATCCTTTTGGCATTTCGTAGCCTCTTTTATTAGCAGCCTATCCGATTCTCCACTATGCGCCTTCTGATATTCTTCCTGATAATACGTATAATCCCCATGATAAATGCGAATACCTTGATTCTCAATAGCAATCACCTTATCGGTTATTTTATTAATGAAATAACGATCATGGGATACAAAGAGTAACGTCCCTTCATAATTTAGCAAAGTTTCCTCTAGAACTTCTCTGGATTCAATGTCTAAATGGTTGGTTGGTTCATCCAGAATCAGAAAATTCACTGCATCAAAGGTTAACGAACATAATCGGAGCCTGCTTTTCTCTCCACCAGATAACATCCGTATCTTCTTATTTACATCTTCTTTGAGGAACAATACCTTTGCTAATTGAGATCTGGCAGCTTCGTAAGTTGTATTATGCAGCCGTACAAAATACTCCAAAACCGTCTGGTCTTCATCCTCATAAATAACATGCTGCGGTAAATATCCAATCTTCACCTGAGCGCCTAATTTTACAATACCTTCCTCTGGCCTGGTTTCTCCAAGTATCATCTTTATCAGTGTTGACTTCCCACTACCATTTCTGCCAATAATACAGGCACTATCCTGATAAAATAGTGTTAGATTCACATCATACAATAATACACTATCTTCATAACTTTTTGCGATATTCTTTGTTTCAAGAACAATTTTACCGCTTCGATTGGCAGCGTCTTGATTTAACCGGATTCTTTTATTATTTAATACCGGCCGGCCAAGTACTTCTATTTTTTCTAGCCGCTTTTCTAACTCTTTTGCACGCCGGAACATTTTGTCACTATCACGCATTTCTCCCCAAATCCGGTATCTTTGTATTTGTCTTTCCATTTGATCGATTTTTCTCTGTTGGTTTTGGTAATTCCTATATTCAATTAGAAATCGTCTCTCCTTTTCTATTACATAGTAACTATAATTCCCAAAAAAGATATCAGAACGATTACTTTCTAATTCAACGATTTTATCAACGACACTATCCAAAAAATAACGATCATGAGATATAACAAGCACCGAACCGGGATAATCCTTTAAGAAACTCTCAAGCCATTCCGTAGTAGCAAAGTCCAAATGATTCGTAGGTTCATCTAAGAGCAGTATATCTGGCTCCTCCAGTAATATTTTTGCCAGAATTACTCTAGTTCTTTCCCCTCCACTTAATTGGTTAAAAAACATATTCTTAATTTGTGACGTAATCTCTAGACCTTCCGTAATTTTATTTATCTTAGTTAGCAGTTCATAACCGCTTCCGATTTCAAATTGTTCTGTTAAATCACCATACTTCTTAAGTGCTTTGTCTAACGAATCCCCAGATAATTGTTCAAAGGATTCCTCTAATTTATCCATTTCTTTCTTAATAGCAAATATACTTTCATAGGCCGATCGAATGACATCCATCGATTTCGTATTTACCGGATAATTTGGTATCTGATTTAGATAGCCAATCTTGGCACACTTACGCAGACTAATCTCTCCACCTTGAAACTCTTCCATTCCCATAATAATTTTCATAATTGTAGTCTTGCCGCAACCATTTTGACCAATTAATCCGACTCTTTCTCCTGTCTTTACCTCAAAAGAGATATGTTCGAAGAGTTTACTTGCTCCATAATATTTAGTTAAATTATTTATACTTAATTCAATCATAATACTTATACCTTCCTAGTCATAATTATATACAAATTTCTTATATAACGCAAAAAAACCCAAAGCCTATAAGCTTTGGGTTTACTATAGTTAAATTATATTAAATCCAAAAAATACTTATATGGTTTCTATGAAATCTATTAAATTTGGACGCAGTTATCCCGTAATTCTGAAATAATGCTATCATTATAGATTCAAATTTTGCCCATCTAAGTATTGTACTCATTGTAGTTAAATTACCTTTCTAGAAGATTTATCTTATTCTAGAATATTATATAAACCGACTTACGTCAAGCAGTTTTTGGCATTTTGCATGTTTTCAATTTTATAGACTCAAATGCCCCAGACAATGCGTTCCACCAAAAATTGGTTTACATAATTTTCTATTGCTTTCTTTTTTATAATTATATATAATTAATTTGTACTCAAGATAACAAAGTACAAAAGATAACTTACAAAGGATATTCCTGGGGTGTTCGATACCCTGCTGTTTTGATCCTACATTTTTAATAAGGGATTCCAATATCTTTGGTTGGATGTCAGGCCACCTATGGAGTGGAAGACAAATAATCAAGTGCGGTTGCCCACCTAGCTTAGCTAGGAATCAAAATTGTAGAAACGACATTTTGGGTCAAATAATTAACTGTCAGATTCATCTGACAGTTTTTCTATTATGCTATATTTCTAATAAAAAAGCAATCTTTTATTCTATAAATATTGAAATCGTATCTCTGTCTCATAGAGTCTTTTTTTTAGATTGTATTTTAATTTAAGCTCTCTTCTGGTCATGAAGATATCCGTGAAAAATTCCCAAAGAAATACCCAGCCTCCAATAAAGACACCTTCCTCTAGGACATTAAGGATAACATTTTCATAGGCAGATTGGAGAAAGTAACCAGTTCCAAGAAAAAGTAATGCTAACATAAGATATTTTATACTCTTTTTTCTAAGTTTAAATTGTTTCACTTCTGCTTTTTCAACTACATAGGAATAATAATTCCGATATGCTGCTACTACTGCCTTTTCTTTCTCAATATCTTTCTTTTGCATAGGAATATATAAGACAATACCTAGTTTATATTTTGCCGGAATATCGTCTGCAGATTCAATTATAAAATCATCAAATTCCTCTTGTATAAATCTCTTTTTAAAGGGTGCTGGATCCCATTCATCATAGACATCATCATAATCATCCAATGAAACTTCTATTAAGTACATATTGTTTTTCTCATCAAATTTATATTGTTTCTGAATCGATGATCTTTTTGGTTTATGCATACCAATCTCCATAATAGAAATATTATTTATTGTAGAATTCTTATAGCAATTTAAATTCTATATTTTAAATCCCTTTCAATTTTTTTTGCAAATACCTCTTTTTATATTTTATAGCAGAATATTTTCCAATCTTTTTAATTATGCTATGATTAACAAACCCTCCCACAGCCCCTACGATGGGAAGTCCTTGGACGAATTTGGCCGTTAATAACATATCAGATAATACCACTGAAGTTATTTTTATCTGTTTATCTAAATGGACATCAGCCTTAAGATGATGGTCGATTTCTTCTCCCAATGACTCCAGTTGGTTATTATAATCCTTTTGTATATCTTCTTTTGTCATAGCAGCACATAATAACAGAAGTATATATACCTTTTCTTCATCACTATCATAATTATAACCGTAACTTAGGGCAATCTCATATATTGTCTTCATTATCACAGCAATAAATAAGGGTATATCAGGTAAGCCAATTCCTAACACACCTAATACGGAACCCTCAACGAGGGAAATCATAGAGTTCATAAAATTTGACTGATTGGAGGGTTTATCCATGTTTTTTACATGTTTTCGAATAAGCTTCCTATCTACCGCATAGTTATTTAAATCATATTGTAATTGTAGCTTTTCTTTATTGTATGTCTTTTCAATGATCACGTTTCCTTTTTCAAATACAAGCTGAAATCCTTTATAAAAAGCCGTCTCTAAAACATCCTTTAGCTTTACAGGGATTTTAGCTTCCACCTTCTGTATAATAGGTGTTACCTTTTGTTTCATTAAGGGGTTCTTGGGTTTATTCAGTATTTTATCTTCTTTTTTCTTAATGTTGGCTAATTGTTTTTGTAGTAATTTGTCCATCGATCTATGCCTCCCTTAACGTACGTACTCCTTCCAAAAAGCTCAAGGACGTATGTCCTTCCTTACGTATGCAGATTAGAAACTCAAGGACGTACGTCATGCCTTCCGTACGCAGATTAGGAACTCAAGGACGTACGTCCTTGAGTTCACGTTGCACTTATCCATGGAGATCTGTCACTTTCCGAACCTCGCACAAAACTTTAAATACAGTTTTGTGCGAGGTTCGGAAAGTGACAGGTCTCCATGGACTAATCTGCTTATCGTGAATATTATACCATGGGGATTGAAAAATATGTATAAGAAATGCAGATAAGATTGTTAGAATTTACTTAAGTAAATAGGTGCTTTGATGTCATAACCAAACCATATATACCTTGAGATGATAGGATGAAGAAATGCCCAAGGCTTCCTTAAGAAGTCATGGGCATTTTATTAATTTCCACATTCAATGCTTATTTCATTAAATTTATCCAAAACATCATCAATTTTTAAAACTTTCTTCTCTTCTTCGGAGCAGTCGATAATCGTATTACCCTGGTGCATCATTATTAATCGATTACCATATTCCACTGCATAACGGAGATTATGGGTTACCATAATAGTTGTTAGTTTCTTCTCATGAACAATCTTATCGGTAAGTTCCATTATCAGTTCTGCTGTCTTCGGATCCAGTGCTGCAGTATGTTCATCCAGAATAAGAAATTGTATCGGAGTCATGGTAGACATAACAAGTGCCATTGCTTGTCTTTGACCACCCGATAAAGAACCTACGGCTACCTCCATTTTATCTTCAAGTCCCAGATTTAGTGTACGTAAACTATCCCGATAATAATCGATTCGTTTTTTATTTGTTCCTCTAAGTAAATTGAAGGAGTTACCTTTGTTATCTGCCAGTGCCATGTTCTCCAAAATAGTCATGTTCGGGCAGGTTCCCATAGCCGGATTCTGATAAACACGTCCAATCTGTCGTAAACGCTTGAATTCCGGTATGTTTGTAATATCATCATTGCCAATCAGAATTTTTCCAGAATCCAGTGGTATGCTGCCACAGATAATATTTAACATTGACGTCTTACCGGAACCATTACTACCAACCACAGATACAAATTCCTGGTCATGAATGGTCAGATTAAAATTGTCGAATAGGCACATCTCATTTACAGTACCCGGATTATAATACTTATTAATATCTTTTAACTCAAGCATTTGTTTTCACCTTCCTTCTGCGGTCATTACTTACAATCAGAATACCTAAAAATAGGACGGAGGTGATTAATTTCATATCCTGTGGTACTAATCCTGCCGCTATAGCAACATAGACACAGGCTTTATACAAAACGGAACCTATTATAACTGCAGTGGTTGCTTTCACAAAAGAAACTCTTTTAAATAAATTAACACCTATAATAACACTGGCCAAACCAAATACCATAGATCCGGTACCATTTGAAATCTCAAAAACTGCATTTTTCTGACACAGAATACTTCCAGCCAGACTTACAAAGGCATTGGCAAGAGAAAGTCCAATGATTTTAACGATTCCTTTGTCTTTCGCCAATGAGGTTACGAGAGTATCATTGTCGCCGACAGCACGTAATAAATATCCGGATTTTGTCTTTAAATAAATATCTAATCCCAGTTTCATAACTGCTACAATGATTAATAAAATGATCACAGTAGAATATTTTCTGAGGCCTTCTGGAATAACACGATTCAGAAAAGCATTATCAAAAATCGTTTCTTTTGAAAAGATTGGAAGATTGGCACCTGCAATTCGCAGGTTCACAGAATATAATGCTGTCATCATAATGATTCCAGATAACAAATCCCTTACCTTAAATTTAACATGGATAATTCCTGTCAGCATTCCAGCAAGTGCACCAACGAGAAAGGATATGGGAAGGGTTAACAAAGGATTTACACCTGACTTGATTAAGACAGCAGTAACAGCAGCCCCAAGAGGAAAAGTTCCATCCACGGAAAGATCCGGGAAATCTAATATTTTATAGGTTATATATACACCTAATGCCAGAACTGCATAAACCAAACCTTCTTCCAATGTTCCTATAAACGCCGACAGTAACATTTTTACACCTTTCATACCGCAGTATATTCTGCAGTACTGCCATAAGTGAGATGCTTAGAAGTATCTCCTATGGCAGACCTTTCTATCATAATTTTTATTATTCGGTAATATCAGTAAACATTTCCTTTGCTGTACTTACTAAATTATCTGGAAGATTTATTCCAAGATTTTCAGCAACTTTTGAGTTACCGTAAAATGCTGCTTCTTCAATTACTTCAAAACTCATTTCCGTTGCTTTTTTCTCACCTTTTAAAACCTGTGCAGCCATTTTTCCGGTCTGTATTCCAAGGTCATAATAATCAAGGCCAACAGCAGCAAGACACCCAATCTTAACCTGTTCTACTTCACTACCGAATACAGGAATACCCTTTTCTGCTGCTTTATCTAAAATAGTTGGTAAAGAACTTACCACCGTATTATCAGTCAAATTATTGATACAATCAACCTTCCCTAATAAATTATCGGTTGCTAAAGGAATATCAGCTGATGCCGAAATACCACTTTCAATAATTTCAAATCCATACGTTGCAGCTGCTGCTTTATATTCTTCAATCGCGGAAGCGGAATTTATTTCACTTGTACTATACATAATACCAATTTTTTTAGCTTCTGGCAACACCGCACGAATCATTTCTAATTGCTTTTCAACCGGAAGTTTATCACTGGTACCAGTTGCATTTCCAGTTGGTGTCTTATCTGCATTTGCAAGTTCAGCCAAGACTGGATCAGTTACCGCCGTATAGATAACCGGTATATTTGAATTTTTAGCAGTACCAAAAGCACTTTGTGCCATCGGAGTTGCTATTGCCGCAATCAGATCAACTTTTTTTGCCACATAATTATTTGTGATCTGTGAAGTTATACCACCATCTGCCTGTGCATTATCATAAAGGATTTTTAGATTTTCGCCTTCCACAAACCCTTCTTCCGCTAATCCTGCAATAAAGCCCTCTCTGCAGTTATCCAAGGAACCATGCTCTGCAAATTGCCCTATCCCAATCGTTATTTCATTCTTATTGTTACATCCGGTCAACATACTAACCACTAAAACCAATACCAATCCTAATGTTATACTCTTTTTCATAATTGAATCCTCCTCTTTTTGATGAGCTTGTATACTCCTTTATTGTTTAATTTCGCCATTTGTGAACAGTCGTAACATTTATGATATCCAAATCCTATGAAATTAAAAAAGCCTCAAGTATTATACAATACTTGAGGCGAATATAGTCCGCGGTACCACTCAATTTGACTTGTCAATTCTTTTTGTGACATGTCCACTCCTTCATATACGTTCATATATGCCACTTAGATAACGGTTGTGGATTCCGTCAATGCCTACTAATGTTCGGATTGCCCTCAAAAGTCCATTCAGCTAAAAACTTCATATCGCTTTCCACCAACAGCGACTCTCTGTAATGTCATACTAAAGCTTACTCTTCTTTCTCAACGGTTTTTATTATTATTAATGTGATTATCATAAAACACATTTTAAATTTTGTCAACTACTTTTTATAATTCAAAAAGTTTTTTATAGGTAGATTTCTATAGTCTAAACTATCTTCAAGACATAATTTACACCGGAATCGATTGTATAAGTAAATACCGTCTTATCTTTTATTGTTATGCCGGGAACAGTTATGTCTCTTTCTAAATCCAATAAAGCCACATTGGCTTTATCAATGGTTACTTCAATACTATCAGGATAAGCATTAAAGGAACGAAGGATAAAAGTATCGTTATCATAAGTAAATAATGCAACCTTGGAAATTGAATTTAGGTGAACCATCGGATGGTCGGTAAAGCATTCCCTAATCTTATTTAAAACAGTACGTGGATAATGATACAGGTTTCCATAATCATCTGGAATGGTAAGCACATACAAATGTCCTTTTGCATATTTGCTGCATAACAGGATTGGGAAAGTACTATCTTCTCCCTTTCCAGCTATCAAATCCCAGACATCATTTGTATTAAACTCCATCTGTGGAATCATAATGGTATCTGCTGATTCTGCAAATCCTCCGTAGTTTAATCCACCATTCTCGGAATAAATATAACGATTTATAACAGCTTTTCTTGTGCTATAAGAAACATGCATCAGATCATGAAAAGCCTCTCCCATAGCTTTAACAAATCCAGAAGTAACTATTATATCAGCTCCAGAATATAAACTTTTCTTCATCTTATCAATGATATCAGTATCATGTGCAGCACTCTTGTTTAGGAAAATACGGGTAGCTGCTGCTGGATATTCTGGATATGGTTCTAATGGAATTCCACACATTCCCAAGTAATTGTGAAGATAATCCTCACCGTGACTATGATATGGCAGATAGCATGCAGTACCTATAGGATTACCCAGCTTTTCAACATAGGCATCAACATCTTCAAAGGTTTGACCTATAGCAGCTGGAAAAGTGGTATAATTCTTATCATTACATAAAGACCATATATTAAACAAGGTAACTTCCTTTGCTTTTGCAAACAGCGTAAGATATCCCTGTTCAAGATAAGAGGTAAGGTTATAGCTACATTCATAGGGATCAAACCAACCACCAAGATTACGGTTTTTCGCTACGTTTTCAAGGTATCGCATTATAAAATAACTGAGATATTTGGGTAAATGTTGTTGAGAATAAGCAGGATTTCTGGTCTCGGTTCCAGTATAAATATAATCAAAGATTTTAGGTTCATCAGCCAGGTTATAACCAGTTTCTTGATAATGCTCATACCAGTTTGGAAATTTAATAATTACTTTAACTTTTGGATTCACTTTTCTTGCAGTTTCCATAATAATCTCAGATATACCATTCATTAGTTCTAAACGAAATTCACTCCAGGAACGGTTTCCCTTTGCCGAAATGCAGGATTCACACCTGCAGTTGGTAAAGTAAAAGTCATCCAAAATTACTTCATCAAAAAGCTCTGCCGTTAGAGATACAACGTCTTTTAACGTTTCTATGGCAGTAGATGAGGTGTAGCATAAGGAGTGAAAACCAAGATTCTCTATTCCTTCATCAACAGGTGTAATCCCTCCCGATGTCTGAATTCCTTTTTTCTTAAAATATTCGATTACCCTTAACATTTGCTTTTTTTCTATCTTAACACCACCACGGAATGTTTCCAAATACACTTTGCCGACTTTTACATTACGGTTAAGCAATTCAAAGTCATTATCAAATTCAATAAAATCGTTTACCTTATTTATGGTTCCTACCGGACAATAAATACTAGCATTAAAATTCTGATAAGTCATGTTGTGTCCTCCTTTTATATAAAATTCAATTAAGTAAGTTATCTATATTCTACATAAAATGAAGGCAAACCACAATGTTATATATTATTAAGAGTATGTATCTTCTTGTTTTTATTTGCAAAAATAAAGCAGTACAACGATTCCATTTCTTGCAATTAGTGATACTATTTGCTATAATAATATAGATTAAAGTGCTATACTATTCTTATTATCACCTGCTCAATGAATACGTTTGTTTCAAGGTCAAAGAAAGGAATGTGAATCATATGTCAAAAATTATAATGGGTATCAAACTTCAGGAACGTATGAAATCAGCTACGAAGGTTCAGGAGTTATTATCAAAATACGGATGTGAAATTAGCACACGAATTGGACTTCATGTAGCATCTCCAGAATCCTGCAGCCCACAAGGCTTAATCGTATTGGAATTCATTGATGATGCTGATGATACAGTTACCGAATTTGAAAAAGAACTAGCAGACATCGAAGATTTAGTTGTCCAAAAGATGATTTTTTAATGCATATTTACAAAGGGGGTTATTGCACTATATCACATAATTTTGCAACACCCCCTTTCATCACTATCTACTTGTTAAATAACCAATACTTCTTGCGATATCTGACAGACCATCCGGTTTTGGGAAGTCATTTTCAACAATAATCCATCCCATCCCAATTTCTTTCGAAGCCTCCAGTATACCTTTTATGTTGTTATTTCCTTCCCCAAGTGCCAAAGGATTTTCATTGAAATCACCATCTTTGATATGAACAAGAGCAATATCTTTTGCATTGTCCATCAAGTAAAAGCAAGGTTCCGTATGTGCTTGGAATGCCCAGTAAGTATCTACTTCGAGCATACAAACTTTTCTGATTTCTTCCATGGGAATCGTCCCATCTTGTAATGGCTTAAATTCATGAATATGGTTGTGGTAAGCAAGTTCCATAGGATAGGATTTTATAGCCGTTTTTGCTCGTTCCATAACCTGTTTTAGATAAATTAACTCTTCCTTAGTAGAGGTTGGTGCATAAGAACACACTACATATCTGCATCCTACTTTTGCATCAAAATCCAAAATAGATTCCAAATCTGTATCTAACTTCTCGATCGGATGATGACTAGAAAGTGGTACTAAATCAATTTCTTTTAGAAAAAGTTTTAGCTCCTCTGCCCCAAAACCTGCATAACCCGCAAACTCTACACCGGCATATCCCAGTTCTTTTACTTTTCTTAAAACTGCTTTGAATTCATCTTTATTCTTATAAGAATCCCTTAATGTATATAATTGTATTGCTATGTTCATAGTATCACCCACTGCACATCACATCTGCAATCAGATGTGATACTGCCCTTCTTGCTAATAAGTTTATAAGTTACCTGACTTACCTTAAAATCATATTCTTACCTTGATGGAGCAGCCTTGCTTGGCAGATTCAAAAACAGTATCCAATACTTTCATAACCCGGAGAGCTTGCTGTGGTGTTACGATTAAATCTGCTTTGCCTTCCGCTGCATCCCTGAAATTGCGGTAATAATCTTTGGCATCTGTTTCTATTTCTGGTAAATGAAGTCGTTCAATGCTTTCCTCTGGCCTTGGTGCCATGGTTCTGGTAGGTCCTGCAGCTGTATACACAATGCCTTCTTCCCATTTTACTTCAACTGTATTAGCCCGCACAATCTGTCCATCACAGTCAAAGTTATCAATTTGAACCGTACCCTTATCACCAGATACATGCCATCTTGGTAAAGGAATGAACGTATAGGTATCAACTTCCACCAGTGCAGACAATCCATTTTCAAAACGCAGAAGCAGTTTAAAGTTATCATCTACATCAGGAAACTTTATGGAAAGCAGGTGGGCATATACTTCCGTAACCGGACTTTTCACTATCCACATAATCTGGTCGATTAAATGCACACCCCAATCAAGTAACATTCCACCGCCAGCTTCTTTCACGCAACGCCAATCGCCCGGAATGCCTTTACTTCCCTGAACACGGGATTCAATGTAGAATGGGCTTCCAATGGTATCATCTTCCAGTATTTTTTTAATAATAGTGAAGTCCTTATCCCATCGGCGATTCTGGTGAACAGAAAACTGCCTTCCAGTAGTTTTACTTACTTCAATAACTTCCTCTAGATCAGTAGCACACATCATAACAGGCTTTTCACAAATTACATCCTTACCGGCCTCCATTGCCTTTATGGATAATTCCTTGTGAAAATTATTTGGTACCGCCAGAATCACTGCCTGAATTGTGGTATCAGATAATAACTCTTCTAAGGTATCAAATCCCTTAATTCCCTCTTTTCTTGCTGATTCAATTTTACTTGGATTTATGTCATATACTCCAGCCAGATGAAATTCTTCCGGCATGTCCAGGATAGACTGTTTATGCCAGCCTCCCATCCCCCCAAATCCTATAATAGCTAATTCATACATACTTACTCCAATCTGCCCGTTGGTACGAACATAATGCACCCGGTTTTTGAATGAATTTTTTCTTAAGTTAAGCCCAGTACATCGTAACCTGTTGACTGTCAAAAATAATGGTTCTCTTTAATAGTTCAACTGCTTTTTCTAATCCTTCTTTTGTTGTCATTAAACCGTCTTCATGTTCAATAGAAATACTTCCATCGTAACCGTTCTTCCTTAATTCACTGAAAATACTACGCCATACATCTTCACTGTGACCATAGCCGACCGTACGGAATACCCAGGAGCGGTTTGAAATATCATCAAACTTGCTAGTACTAAGTACACCATTGACAGAAGTATTATAGTAATCAATGGCAGTATCTTTTGCATGAAAATGATAGATTGCGCCTTTTAATGATCGAATAGCTGCGATTGGATCAATACCCTGCCAAAATAGATGAGAGGGGTCGAAATTCGCGCCAATGGTTGGTCCTACAGCTTCACGAAGACGTAGCAAGGTTTCCGGATTATATACACAGAATCCAGGATGTAATTCCAATGCAATCTGTGTTACACCATGATTGTTGGCAAACTCACTCATATTCTTCCAATAGGGAATCAGCTTTTCATTCCACTGCCATTCCTTGATCTTCTGAAAATCTTCCGGCCAGGTAGCAACTACCCAGTTCGGATATTGTGATGTCTCACTATCTCCGGGGCAACCAGAAAACCCTACAATTGTCTTTACTCCAACTTTCTCTGCAAGAAGAATCGCAGCTTTGAATTGCTCATGAAACTCTTTGGCAATCTCTTTATTAGGATGAAGCGGGTTACCGTGACAGGCTAAGGCAGCTATCTCAATTCCAGACTTTTCAATTGTTGCAACAAAGTCATCTATTAAATTTGGATTTTCTAAGAACTTACGGGCATCCGCATGTGCGGTTCCAGGATAACCACCGCAACCAATCTCTACCTGTTGAACTCCAAGTGATTTTAGATACTCTAGTGTTTTGTCAAGCGACAAATCTCCCAATAATACTGTTAATACACCTAATTTCATAATTCCTCCGTTCTGCCATGATAGGCGGTTAAATAGTTATAATATGAATTTGAATTTTTTCATTTTGCCTTCCGTAAATTAGTCAAAATATACCGGTTTTCCTATTTTTGCAGATTCATAAATTGCATCCAAAATTCTAGTTACCATGGCTGCCTGTTCCGGCAATACGGTTAGCTGACCTTTTCCCATAATTGCATTTGCGAAAACTTTCTGTTCTACCAGTTCAGCTGCTTCATCTTCACCACTGTAAAAATCTACTTCACCGGCTTCTAGTGAAGGCTTAATTACATATTGTTTGTCGTGTTTTACCCCATTAATCCGTAGACCGTCCTGCATATCTGCTCCAGCTTTTGTACCACAAAGCACGGTCTTTGCTTCCATTACATCCAGAGAATTCAAAGCCCAACTTGCCTCTAAGTTAATAGTAGCACCATCTTCCATGACAATAAAACCAAATGCGCTGTCTTCCACTGTGAATTCCTCTGGTTTCCAATTTCCAAATGCATTTCCCTGATCGGAATCCTTGTTTAATTTATGATATACGGTACCTACTGCATACTTGGGTTTATAATTATTCATTGTCCATAAGGTAAGATCTAATGCATGCGTTCCAATATCGATTAATGGTCCACCGCCTTGTTCATATTCATTTAAAAATACACCCCAGGTTGGAACTGCACGACGACGGATTGCCTTAGCTCTAGCATAGTAAATATCACCCAAAACACCATCTTCGCATTCTTTTTTTAAGTACTGGCTATCTGCACGGTAGCGGTTTTGATAACCTATGGTTAAAATCTTACCTGTTTCTTTTGCAACAGTTATCATTTCGCTGGCTTCCGCATAGTTGATTGCCATTGGTTTCTCGCACATGACATGTTTGTTCGCATGCAGAGCATCAACTGTGATGCTTGCGTGGGAACGGTTTGGTGTACAGATATAAACTGCATCCAGTTCTTCTTTCAGTAATTCTTTATAATCTGTATATATTCTGGCATTTTCAACACCAAATTCTTTGGCTGCTTTTTCTGATTTTTCTTTAACTATGTCACAAAAAGCTACCATTTCAGCCATACCGGCTTTTTTAATTGAAGGCATATGTTTTCCATTCGCTATACCTCCACAACCTATGATTCCAACCTTTAATTTACTCATTTTCAGCACCATCCTTTATTATAGATTTATATGTTGATTTATCCTGTTAATGGCATTATACTAAAATTACTAGTTAATATCGTGCCATATAATTAAAATGTATTGTCATAAAACGCTACATATGGGAGGAAATCCAAATGCATAATTTTTCTTATGAGTATTATCGTGATCATCAATTATTGCCACTGTGTTGGAAATCCATAAATGATTTTTGCCTGCCTCATTTTCATAGCAGTATGGAAATTATCTATGTAACCTCAGGTGAAATAAAAGCTAACTTAAATGGTCAGATTTATATAGTTAAGGAAAAAAACTTCTTAATTGTTCCAAGTTACACAATTCATGCTTATGTTACCGAAACGTCCTCCAAATCGTATATATTTACGATACCACTTGATGCAATTTCTGGTTATAAATCTACCTTTTTTAAAAAGACTTTTGCTTCTCTATTAGTAGAAGACCCAAACTATGGTACCGAATTGCTTCATTGTATGGAAGCAATATGTACACTATCGGACCTCAGTATCGTGGGCAGGAATAACGAGACAGAGGAAGTAACTTCTTGTTACCCTACAGCAGTCCAACTACCTGGTGATATGAATTCATTGCTTAAGGAAAATACGGTTAAAGGGTATACCTATGTTTTCCTCGGTCTATTAATTAAGCAAGTTGGACTAATTGATATACCTAATACCAAAATCTCCTCCCTTGCTCAGGATATTTTGGTGTTTCTACAGGATAATTATCTGACAATGTTAAGTCTTGAAGACATCTCGAATCACTTCGGATATAGCAAAAGCAGATTTTCACATATTTTTAATGAATACTTTGGATGTAAATTAATTGAATACATTAACGGTTTACGTTGCCGTCATGCACTAGAATTGCTATTAGAAAAGAAAACCACCATCACAGAAATAGCTCTGGCTTCGGGATTTGACAGTACAAGGACTTTTTACCGGGCCTTTCAAAAATGTTTTGGCTGTACACCTAGTCAGTATCTTATGAAATAGACGGCCCATTGTGATAAAGGACGCATCAATTCTTAGAGTGAATAGATAGCAGGCGGCTCTGTGAGTAATATTAACCATGTTTTTCAGTTGCTACGACACTTTCTCTCTTTTGTACGCTTTGAATGGACAACAAATTCAGTTGTCCCCTCAAATCGTACAAAAGAGAGAAAATGTCTCCGCAAACGAAAAACACTTTATTAATATTACTCACAGAGCCACCTGCTATTATAGTCTCTTGAGAATTGATGCTGTTTTTTGCAAACTTCATCTTCTGTAATATGTGGATTTCGTTGGTATGGTGATATTTCATCATTCATTATTTCTAAAAACCCATTTCATCTGTATCTGATAACTAATAAAGAATAATAAGGTATCTACTACTACCTTGATGAATGTTTCGTGTATCCGTAATATAGGATATAAAACAACAACTCCACCAGCTGAGATAGCCATCTGTACTATGCATAAGATATAATACTTAACAAAAGTAGTCCTTACATCCCCATTGCTCTCAAAAACATTGTTCTTGTTCATGAAGAAATTATAGATGGAAGAAAGGATTCTGGCGACTGCTGTGCTGATAACAATATAGGATACCGGTGATACATTTTTCAATAATAGAACTAAAATGGTGAACAAAAGCACGTCTATTGTAAAAGAAGACAATCCGGTGAACAGATACTTTAGAAACAAAGCATAGATTCTAATAGAATCGGTCAGGGGATTGAAGTGAGATGTTTTATTATTTTCAATATATATGGTCTGAATCGGCACCTCTAGAATTTCTATATTCTTCTCTCTGGTTGCGATCAGGGCATTCATCTCGAATTCATATCTTTCGCCGGTAATCGTTAAAAAACCCTCCATTAGGCTTCTTGACAGACCACGCAGACCGGTCTGAGTATCTGACACGTGAATTCCACAAAGAAAACTTAGCACTTTGCGGGTTAAGATGTTACCAAACTTACTTCGCTTTGGTATATTCTCTGTTGAGAAATTCCTACAGCCTAAAATCATGTATTCGGGATATTTGAGTAGTTCCTGTGCACATGCTAAAACATCCTGCACACTATGCTGTCCATCTGCATCCACTGTTACAACTCCAATACAATCCTGCCAATGAGTTAGAACATAGTTAAAAGCATCTTTTAAAGCACGACCTTTACCCATATTTACAGCGTGATTTAATATAATACAGCCATGAAGTGCTACTACCGTTTTATAAAATTCCTCATATTCTTCCCCACTGCCATCATTTACGATTACAATCTTTTGAAAGCCTATTTCAGACAACTCCCTAACCAACTGAATCATTTTATGGTCAGGATTCAAGGAAGGGATGATAATAGCCACTTGATTCTGATAATTCATAAGTATCTTCTCCTTAGTATTTTCGTATTTAGAGTCAGATATCTTTTGGAAAAGAATTCTGAATAATATCATTTGTTAAATTTTGTTGCTGCAAATCCGATATCACATTGTTCTCTACAAGGCTAATGATAAACGACCTTGCAGGAGTTTCACTCACTTCTATAGTAAAAACCATCCAGCCTAAAGGGTGTAATATTTTCTGTATTCCTTTCAACAGAAATCCCGTAATGTTCTCTAAGGTAGGATTCATGGACAAAAAAGGTTCTTCCTCATTAAGAAACTTATTCTGATATTGTTCTAGAAAAGGTTCAATCAAATCTTCAACTTCTTCGAACTTAACAAAGATACCCTTCTGTTTTACCGTACTGATTTCTATTTCCCAAGTATGGGGATGTTTCTCGCCTAAAATGCCCTTAATGTATATAGCATGGCTGGCATTTAGATAGAATTTAAATTTGTATTGATTATATTGCATATTCTACACCCATTGCAGCTATAAGTGGCATCCTTTCTATTTGTATACTTTTTACAATCTTTTACCTCTTAATTGGTTCTATATCAATTATAATTTCATCTATCTTTTGGTCTTTATATTTCATTTGATATTGCTTCCGTAGATACTTTTCAAATAGTTCTACCTCTTTTTCTTTCACATTGAGTAGTACTACTAGAAATTCATTTTCATTCCAAAGACAGCTTACACTTTTAAAGATACTAATCCCTTCAAGTAAGACAGCAATATTAATAAGTACTTCTTTACTACCGGGATTTAACCGGAGAAATACTTTCATCGTTAGCATAGACTGTTCTACCGTTAAGCTGGATAAAATATTCTCAACAACTTCTTTATCAAAAAAACCATAAAGATTATTGTTACTATTTAAATAAGTTACCTTCCACACTTCTTCATGTAGTTGTTCCATCAGCTGGCGATTATTTGCAACCTCACTCTCCAGTTCTTCAATTACTATCTGGTTACTCTTAATTCTTCGTAACAAAAAATATGTAGTAGAAATAAAAGCGATTATAAATAAAAGTATATACATCCCTATATGTAATAAAAATACGTCAACTCTACTTTTTTTAATAATATACTCTTCTTTTGAGCAGATGCCTATGGTAATTACTTCATCTTCATATGTAGTTTCTCCCATAGAAACAAAATACTTTGTTTTTTCATTCAATACAACTTTTTCGGTCCATCCTACCTGATTATCTGGTGCAGCCGACAGTGTATCTTTTACGTTTATATATTCTTTTACACTTATTTTATTCTTCTTCAACAATTCCTTCGTGGTACTCGAATCCCTAATAAAAATCATTTGGTCGTTCACTGCCACAAAACAATACACGCTGGAAGATGTGGGAAAATCCTTCTTAATATTGGATATTATAATCTCTGTAAAGGGGCCACCACCACTTTTCATGTTCTCAATACTATCAGAGAATATGTGATTAATCTTCTGTTCCTGCTGCCTGTTGTAGAGCAAAATATTATGGTTAAAAGCACTTACCACGTCACAAGTAACTAAAACAACTTCCAGAATACAGAATACCATTACAATCCATAATAAATTTTTCTTTATTTTATTGTCTTTACTCATCATAGGCGGCATCTCTTTTATATATACTTTGTTTAATTTTTTTAATCAGTTTCGAGTACAATGAAAAGTCCATCGAAATGATTTGTTTACATGTATCTAACTCTTCCTGGAATGTTTTCGTTCTCCAACTGCTGGTTCCTTTTATGCTGTTAATAATTCCAGCAAAGCGAAACCAATAGACAATAAAGTTAAATAAAGGCAGTATAAATATGATTGGTATTTTTCGGGCGTAATATTTTTTTAATTCTTGTTCCCAAGAAAGAAAAGAACAAATATTTAAATAGTACAGAAATCCCGATATAATATAAAGCAGATAAATAATTATCATCGAAATCAGAATGAATTTGTATGGATACTCCAAAAAGGTCAGGCAAATGAGTGCAAAATACCAAATCATTCTAGGAAAGGCAAACGTATGATCAAACAACAGAAGCCTCAAAATAAAATTATTCCTTATACCCTTATTTTCTTCCGGAAACATATGAGCTACTTCTAATTCACCTCTTTGCCAACGCTGTCTTTGAACATATAATTTTTGTGCACTTTCAATAGGATCTACAAAAAATATGGCGTTTTCACATAGATCAATTTTCTTCTTGAGTAATCGTCGGACTTGAAAGGTTACATGCGTATCCTCACACACGGTATCCGTATTATATAGTTGTGTCTTTAAAATTGTTGATTTACGAAATGCAGAAAAGGCTCCTGACATTGTAAAAATAGAGTTCGATTCTGCTTCATAGTTGCGCCCCGCTAGGAATGCTTGGGCATATTCATAAAACTCCGTTTTTTGCATTAATTTTTTAAATAAACCTTTACTATTTTCTATCATTTCAGGGTTAGTCAGAATAACTCCAGTCATGCAATGTATGTTCTGGTGAGCTTCAAACCGTTGAATCAGGTTTTTAATTGCTTCCGGATGTAACACTCCGTCACTGTCTATATGTATGATATATTTCCCCTTACTGTTATATAACGCCATATTGAGCGCTTTGGATTTGCCCTGCTGGGCATTGATCCATTTCAGATTTACAGTAGTATGGGATGACTGATACTTCTGAAAAATCTCAAAGCTATTATCTTTGCTTCCGTTATTCACTAGGATGATTTCAAGATTTTCCTTTGGATAATCCGATGTTATTACCGAGTTTAAACATTCCTCCAAAGTATCTGCTGAATTATATACCGGAATTATAATGGTGATATGTGGTATATACTTTATCACCGGGTCATTCCGATAAATCAGTCTTTTCCTTAGCAGTAGAAAAAAGCCAAGGATAGAAGGAATGATCTCTACCACTAATGGGATAATAACCCAGGAGGCCCAGAACATAATCTCATTTGACAGATATGTCATTATTTTCTGCATAGGAAAACCCCCCCACCTTTTGCTTGATAATCTGCGCTTTTGTAAATACATAATAATACAATACTACAGAAAGACCATAAAATACAATTCTACCCACGAATGTATGAGCGAAATAATAAGAATTATTTCCAAAAAGAAATATAATCAAACAAATAATGAAAATACGAACTATGTTAGCCAAGAAAATTCCAATACACCCTAGAATACTAATTATCACTCGTTGTCCTAAATCATATACCTGAAAAAAAGCTACCATAGATACAAAAGCCATCATTTCAATAATACCAGAGCATTCATAATCAATATATAAAGAGATTGAAGAATCTTTATTGGCAATAAAAATTACCCCATACTCATGATAGGACTCGTATAGCCCGGTAAGCCTGCCGAGGATTCCTGCAGAGGAAGATACCAATTCCGTTAGTATTTCCGAAGCAATTGGCTGCAGAAATATCATCATGAAAATAAATAATCCTACGCTTCCCCATAAAAATTTAAAATAATTGAGATTTCCTCTGTGAAATACCGAAATAAAATATATCCAGATTATGAAGCAGAGGATTACTAGTACATTCATGCTTTTATCCTCTTTCTATGTAATCGAATAGCATTGATTAGAACGATTGATAAGATAGAGCTAAGAATGCCTAAAAACGCTCCGGTAGAGACACCCACCGCTTCCAGCTCTTGCTTTCCAACATTGGATAAGTTTACTTTGATATCTGCACCGCTAGCAATGGTCCCCTTTGCTAACCCTAAATTTTCTTCTAATCTGCCGATATCTACCTTAAGTTCTAAGCGGTCTCCAACAGCCCCAGAGGATATTTCTAGCGCAGCTTCTCCCAAAGTATTATTGGGATAGTAGGCAAACGGCGCAAGGCCGGTATGAATTCCACTCGATAAATTGCTTGAATTCCAACTCCAATCAGTAGTACCGTCACTTTTTGGATAACCAACAAACAATTGACAGGACTCCTGATTATTGATTGTTAGATTAATTCCGGATAAAGGTATCTTATTGTTCTTTTTTGGGTACATTTCAATAAATAGATAAATATATTGCTCATCCATTACTAAAGAACCTATATTGGGAAAGTTCTTGTTGTAATAAATTTCAGTCTTTGGCAGGCCTTCCCAGTCATCATAATAACCATCAATGGTGATATTAGATCCAGCTGTTTCTCCCGGAATTGGGGTTGGAGATGGGGTAAGCCCTGGTGTAGGTGTAACCGAAGGAGTTGGAGTAACACTTACCGTCGGCCCTCCAATATAGGCAGCCTCCATATTCACCTCGCCTCCTTTGTTCCATGAAACTTGCAAAGAATCCAATTCACATTGAACAAGATTATCTGCTGTCCCATCCTTTGAATTATCAAGGTAAATACTATAAATAGGCAATTTCAGCTCCCATTCGTTGTAATTCTTTGATCTTGTAACCTTACCTGTCGCATTTTTTATAGCTACCCACCAATTATTATTAACCTGAATATCGAATGTCCCTTTATTCTGGCTGTAATCCGACCTGGCAATAACAATACTTTTCGTATATCCGTCACAACTTAAGTTCACTGTTGGATAATTTGTTTCCCATGCTGCCGACTTCGCTTCCTTCACATATAGATACACATACAGTTCATCATATGCAACTGATGCCTTTTCAAAAAAATTACTTTGACCTGTTAAATCATAGCTATAAATGCTGTTCCAATCGTCAAATTGTCCATCTATTGTGATCTCTGATGCTTTAGCATACACGATTTTTGGGCACATTACCGTAATGATTGCAATTACTGCCAGTTTGATTATTGACTTTTTCACATGGATTTCCTCCTTTCCCTAGCTTTATCTAGCAGCTCCTAGATCGTGGTCTGCTAACTTTCTATTGTAATATCTATAACTAAAAAACAGAAATAGTATCATTAGTATTACTCCGGATATACTTAACATAAGACCTTCTTTAAAGTACGGATATTTCAAATAAATAGTAGTGGTACCTTGATTAACCACCAGAAGATTATTGTCTTTGCTTACCGGTTTATCACTATGAAAAATATCCAAATAAGATAAGGTTGTATTCACATTGTCCTGTTCCGTCTTAATTATTATCCTATCTGCTTGATATTCGATATCTACCGGCACAAGCTTTCTTTCTGGGGTTGTATCTGTATCTACCTTAAAAATATCCTGTAATAAATTAATAAGCACCTCATCATTGCTGGTCTGAACATGATATAACAGGTTTAGTCCAAGGAAATAAATATTATTATTCCCAGAGGTACCTGCAAAGACTGTCTTCTGCCCGTTCAGATTGCAATACCCATCTATGGTCTTAATTCCATCCAAATAGACGGTATTCCAGGTGCTTAGATCATCTGAATACTCTTCTGTATCCGTAGCAAAATCTCTTGAGCGGTAAGTTACTCCTTTGTAGTATAATTCAGGATAAACCTCTTGAAAGGTTATCACTTGCGCACTAACATTAAATAATTGGTAGCGATTTGTTTTTTTATCAACAGGAATTTTATTCATGTCAATATAAATCTTAACCCCGCAGTTTGCAATTTCATTCAATAATTGTTCTGCCTTTTCTTTATCTTCATATGTAAAACCGGACAAGTATATTTTCTTATATTGCTTTAACTCTTCTGCCGTATACTCATTTAAATTAACAGAAATGCCTTCTTTAAAGCTTGGAAATAATAAAGCAATTTCTTTTGCAGATTCTCCGATGGCAAGATTTTCATAATTTGTGATTACTCCAAAGTCATAATCAACTTCTTTATGAAAAACCAGAGAATTTTTGCCTTTTATTTTTAATTGATAACCCAGCTTCTGACCTGCTGTAGTCAAAGCACCCAAATCTTCTTCTTTGTTTTTAAGGTAATCGATTCTAAAAAGTACAGTATCATTGCCCAACTCCAAGCTTCTGTCAAACAAATACAGATAATTCCCATTTAGAGCGCTGTTAAGTTGAACAATATTGGAGGCAGTTGCTGCACCCTCCCAACCTGCCCCAAAGGTGCAATTTACTTTCGGCTCCACACCGGATATATAATAAGGAGCAAATGCACCGTACCTACTTAGATCAAGCAGTGCAAGGCGTTTTTCTGTCATTGATTTAGCTTGATTTATGTATAATGAATTCGCTTTCTCATATTGAGAAGTTTCTACCTTTGGAATTCTGTATTCCTTTGAAACATAAATAAAATGATAGGAAGGAAGGATATCTAAAATAAGCAATATACATAGAATTGCAACAAAGCTATTTTTCAATTTCTTCCACATAATCAAAGACATCACCATAAAAGCTAATGATGTAGGTATGAAACGAGTCATCCAAAAAAATTGGCTTAAAGGAAGGTTTACAAATATATTGTACATAGATTTTGTGGTACTGAAAAAAATTAGTACTGTAGTAATAAAACCGGGAGCTACTTTTTTATCACCTAGGGTTGCTCCAAGGACACAGATAACAAATACTGATAGCCCATAATAAAATACCTCTAAATTACCATGCATCCTGTCTGTTGGGTTCAATGATTGGAATGCACTTTCAAAAAAAGTTTTCATAACCTGATTGGTACTACTTCCGCTTGCTGCTCCTCCATGAAGAGCTGGTAACAGCCAGATTCCAATCATCAAAATGGAAATCAGCATTCCCGTAACAAGAAGAACCTGCGGTGCAATACGTTTTTTATAAAAAGAATAAACAATTCCATAAATAATAACTATTAATAACACCATCATAACCGTACCCGCATGACAAAGTCCCATTAAGGCAGTTATCATAGTAACCGGTATGATAGCACTCCATTTTTCTTCCTCAATAAAGCTCCAAGCAAAATATAGCAGGAATGGTGTCATCATATTAAGGATTACCATCGGCAAATTACCACTCATGAATAGCATGCGCATATTTTCAGGTAGAAAAAACCATATCAAACTGAGCAGAGCAGCAAGACCAATCCTGTTATACTTCCAGCCAAACAAAAGCCAGCCGCAGCCTCCAGTGAAGAAAACAAAACCGTTTAATATCAAATAGGCATCAAGGGCAGTACCACCTGATATATACTGAAAAAAAGCAAGTAAGTAAAGTGGTAGTGGTGCCCAGTATCGCATGATTTCAACGCCATTGTACCAACTCTTATCATAGAGTGGATACCAGTTGCCGTTCTTTATATGTTCTAATAATAAATCTGCACGGTAGATATGACATAAAGTATCAGATCCTCGTGGATACATTCCACTGTCTTTTATAATAAATACAATGGTTACAGCAGATGCTAACAAAAACAAAATAGCAAGCATAAGTTTCATTACTTTCTTGTATTTCTTTACCGATACAACATCTGCCGCTAAAGTGCCTTCGTTTGCTAAAGCAGCTGCCGTTTCGCTTGACAGAATCAATTGATTCTCCAAAGCGGCTTCATATCCACCCTTGTTTTTTTCCGCATTTGCTTTATTTATTTCAGCATTTGTATCTACTTCTTCGGTTATCGATATTCTATAATCATCCGTATCTATAAATAAAGGGGTTACTGAAGGGATTTCATTGATTTCATTTACCCTGCTGTCAAGTAGTTTTTGTGAAACAGAATATACTCTAGTTGGATTTTCATAAATCTCCAATCGTAACAAATAGAAACCGATATCTTCCATCTTGTTTTTCAAAAGTGTATAGAAAATATCACCAATGGATTCTATGGTAGTATCACTGTTATGAAACAACGCCAAATCACCTAAATACTTCCCTTGATACTCTTCCAACCATTCTTTTACTAAATCCGCAACGTCATCAAAAAGAAATAATTCCTCATCTTCCGTAGCTTTATGAAAATACAAGGTAATTGCAAAATTATGATAGTGTGCATAACTATAAGGATAATTTAGGTTTAAATGGCTTGCATGCAGTTCAAATTTAAATTTATACCCAGCAAATGACATAGCTTTATACTAAGCCTTTCTTCGTACATTCTTATTGCATAATTCTACAACTTATTACATTATAATACATTTTTCAAACAATTTCAATTAGTAATTATCTAGAATGTTTTGTATGATTTGGTTTATATAAGTAAAAGCCGTTCAACCTCCCTTTACAAAAAGTCGAACGGCTTTTAATACTCTAATCATAAATAATTTTAGGTGCCTTTCGTATGGATATTCTCCAATTTGTTCCTGTCATAATATTGTAAGCCTTTGAAAAGGAACCCTGATTAATGGCGACAGCCATATTATCAAGGGAATTCACATAAACCAACGGCTCCCCGATATTTACGTCTGCAAAAGATTTTGCATATCTCATAATGTTCCGGTAAACTTCTCGGGTATCATTTTGTATCGCTATCTCTACCCTTCCACCATGGTCAACCCCAAGTTCTTTAAATAATCCTTTGCTGACATTGGTCCATAAACTTCCGAAGCGTACATCTAGAACATCAATGGTTCCCGTAACAATATCCCCTGTCTTCTTTGAAGAAACCGTATCAAGCTCTACCACCTCTTCTACCTTTACCTCCGGTCCAATTTCATCA
This sequence comes from Bacillota bacterium, assembly GCA_023443225.1. Classification (GTDB taxonomy): domain Bacteria; phylum Bacillota; class Clostridia; order Lachnospirales; family Lachnospiraceae; genus Anaerocolumna. The sequence goes on along the minus strand of JAEZVF010000060.1, from coordinate 127,547 downwards.
AAGCTAATTACCCCTGCAGCAAGCCTTGCTCCAGTATATGCATAGATATCCCTACCATGAAATGTATAGGAGTCTCCGGAGTTCGGTAAGCGGTTTAATTTCTCATCAATTTCTCTGGCTTCTACTATTTTATTTAATCGTTTGATATGGGTTAAGGTTCCGTTGTCTGGGGTTATAATAAACTGACCATCGATTGTTTTTGCTGCTATACTTCGTCTTGTAGATCCAACTCCCGGATCTACCACGGATACAAATACTGTGTTCTTCGGCCAATAACCTACCGTCTGTATTAATCGGTAAGATGCTTCCCAGATATTATATTGAGGTATTTCATGCGTTAAATCATGGATGGCTATCTCTGTACTAACGGAATAAGCAACCCCATACATTGCACTAACAGCACCGTCAGCAATGCCAAAATCTGATTGAAATATCAATACACCTTTCATTCTCTCTCCACTTCTCCCTACTCTTATTTTTCAAACTCTACAATCCAGTCATATCCAAAATCCACATGATATGTCTCCTGGAAATTACCCATACTAGTTGCAATTGCTACCTTCATTAATTCATTGGTATAGATTACAGGGTCTCCTTTCTTTACATAACCAAAGGTTTTGGCAAAATACACCTTTTCCTTATACACGATTTCTCCTAAGTGACGAATGGTTACCTGAAGGAGATCACCATATTGAAACCCATTTTTTAAAAACTCCTCTACCGGTATATTGCTCCATAAATTTCCGAAATTAGGGTCACATATTTCAAAAATTCCTACCGCTCGCCCTTCTTTCATTTCGGGTTTCGGAATTTGATGCAAAACAATTTGGTCCGCCGAATAGGAAGGTCCGACCTCTTCAAATGTTATAATTCCACTTGCAAGTTTCGCAGCACAATACCCAAATAAATCCCGACCATGAAAGATACTAGTTCCCTCAGTAGATTTCAAACGATTTACTGATTCATCAATTTCCCGAATTTCCTCTATCCCCACCGACTCACTTATATGTGTCAGAGTTCCATTATCTGGTGTAACTACATAATAACCATCCTTCGTTTTGGCAACACATGCTTTCCTTGCAGTTCCAACACCAGGGTCAACTACTGACACAAATATGGTCCCTTGCGGCCAAAATCTCATATATTGGTATAAACGATAAGAGGCACTCCAGGTATCAAAATGGGGTATTTCATGGGTTGCATCAAAAATATCAAGTCTACGGTCGATGGACTTTACCACACCATACATAGAAGCAATTGCTCCTTCTCTGTAAGTAAAATCCGTTTGAAATACTAAAAACGGTTTCTCCATTTGTTTGCTGTCCTTTCTATAATCTTCCAAGCTCTATCATGGTTTCAGTATATATTTTGAACAAAGGTTCGATGCTATGAATGCATATTTTTTCATTTGCCTGATGCGCCAGACTAGTATCCTTGTTTGTCATTGGTCCAAACGCAACGCAATTATCAATCGCTTTACTATAAGTAACTCCACCGCTTATGATTGGTTCTGAACTTTTATCATTACTAATATGGCGATAGGTATTCCATAAGGTCTTAATATAGGGAGAATCCATATCTGCCAAAGTCGGTTTATCATCATATGCAAGTTCAACGGTAAGGGGTTCTAGCACTTTTTGTATTTGCTTCGTCAGAATATCAGAGGAAATTCCATATGGATAACGACAATCCACGTCGGCGAATACCCTATCTCCTTTTATCCTTAGAATACCAAGATTGACTGTCAGCTTCCCCATAGGTGGTATATCATAGCCAACACCTGCACCTTTTCCATGGTAATCGTAAAAGCAATGATATAAAAGGAGCGCGAGAGGGTCTTTACCTGCCTGACGGATTAAGTTTAATAATTGCACCGAAGCATTTACACCATCTTGTGGTATGGATGCGTGAGCTGCTTTTCCATAAACCTTGATGTGGATAGTATCCTTTTCCCTCTGAATCTCCCCTTTCAACTTCAATTCATGGAATAATTTTTTATAGATATCATAATTATTATCATGAATTACTGCAACAGCTTCAGGACTAACCACATTACATTGAACCCCTCCATAAAATTCTTCGATACAGGTATTCATACTACCACTTATATGCCACATGAGTGCACCTTTTTCTCCTAAAGAAAAAGGGAATTTACCATCCGGAGTAAAGGCAAATGCCGGTTCTCCTGCTTTTGAAATATAATAGCGGATATCTTCCATCGTTCGTTCTTCATCACAGCCGATTACCAGTCGAACTTCATTCTTACAAGGAATCTTATGATCTTTCATAAACTTTAGTGCATAATACGTAATCATAAGAGCTCCCTTCATGTCCTGGGTTCCCCTGCCATGCACATATCTATGTGTAATCTTACCGCTAAATGGATCGTTGTTCCAACCATTTCCTGGCTCCACCACATCTATATGGGAAACTACATCAATACGAGACTTTGCCTGACACCCTTTTATTCGGATCGCCAAAGCATGCCCATCATATTCCATTACCTCAAAACCATCTTTCAATGCTTTGTTTTTCAGCCAAAGGTAACCCTCATATACATTTTTACCATATGGCATGCCCTCCGTTTTCGTTGCCGCATCGTAAACGGTAGGTAATTTTACAAGCTCCGAAATACCCTTGGTTATCAGATGATGATAATATTTAAGCTCTTTTTTACTAATCTCTGTCATTATGTAAAGGGATACCACATTCTCATGGGTTGCGGCATAATATTTTGGGTAATAATCCAGTAAATGCAAAAAACGGATAGCATACAATAAATACACTTAGCAATTTTATCTGCTTTTTGTTCTTCTCTCTCACTATAATATGTCCTGCTTTTACCTTTTCCATAGCCCCTCAAATCCATTGCATTTGCAATATTACCTACTCGATCAAAAGAAGTAATAATCAGAGGAACCAGAATCAAAATATTTTGTTTTAAACGTATCATAATGGACGCCTTCTTAGGATCTAGTTCAATTCCTCTAACCTGCATGGATATCTTGATATTCTCAAAATCACGCCCAATGTCTGGTATGTAACGAAATGCTAAGGAAAAAACTGTGCATATTTTATATGGCACCTTAACGGAATATAATCCTGCTGCCATCTCGGAAGGAGTGATGGACAAAATAAAGACCATGGATACGATTAATGAGGTAATCATCTTTAGTAATCGTATAGATAGATACCACATGCTTTCTGCAGTAATAACAAAAAAATCCGTAAAACTGTATAAAATAGTGTTGCTTCCTCCGCACCAGATGGACCCACAACGAGGATTCACAACCCAGAACAAAAAAACATTAATGATATTCATAATAATTGCTATTATAAAAAAATATTTTATGGTCTTCCAACTTGGTTTTAATGACACTAAGCCGATAATCCCAAGGATAAACAAAGGAAGTAATAGGCGAAGATCAAAAGACATAATAAGATAAACCAACAGGATGATAAAGAGCCTTACTTTCGTTGTGCCTGTTAATTTATGTAATACTGTCTTGCCAGGAACAAGGTTAATTAGTAATTGATTGCTCATGTTCTTTCATCATCCTTTCATAGGCAATAAAATGCTCTATATACAATTCCGGTTCTATATCCAAGCGCTTTGCTAATTCGAATAGAGACGTCTGTTTTAAATTTGCCTTTTCTATTACCTCTTTATTTGACAGAACTCTAAAAACTGCATCATCTGCAATCAGCTTGCCTTCCGCAAACACGATTGCTCTGTCCGTATATTCGATGGCCAAATGCATATCGTGAGTGATAAAAACAATCGTAATTCCATATTGTTTATTTAAATCCTCTAAGAAATTCATTATCTCTGTGTAATGGAAGTAATCCTGTCCAGCAGTTGGTTCATCCAATATGATAATATCCGGTTGTAAAACCAACATGGCTGCGATGGTAATTCTCTTCTTTTGACCATAACTGACAGCGGTTACCGGCCAATTACGCATTCCGTATAATCCACACATTTTCAGAGTTCTTTTCACCGTTTCTTTAATTTCAGATTGTGATTTACCACGTAAAAGGAGTGCTAGCTGAACTTCATTTAAGATAATATCCTTTACTAACATCTGATTCGGATTTTGCATAACATATCCGATTTTTTCTCCAATTTCCTTCATCGAATATTTCATATAATCCTGTCCATTGATAGTAATACTTCCTTTGTTTGGCCTTATAATTCCACAGATTAATTTTGCAATTGTACTTTTTCCCGCTCCATTTTTTCCAATAACTGCAACCTTTTCACCTTTTCTTATAGCAAAGGAGATATTGCTTAAGACCTCTTTTGTATCATAGGAAAAGGATACGGAATCAATCTTAAGAATTTCTTCTCCTAATTTAGGTTCATATTTGTTTAAGGCAAGCTGTTGCTGTCTTATTAAACTTTCCCGGAATGTTTCTAAATCCAATTGATAGACATCGGATAGATTCTGCTCTTCTCTTAATTTGCATCCGGCATATTTAAGAGCCATAATATATAAAGGTTCTCGTATACCATACTTCATTAAAAGATTGGAGGCTAATAGTTTGTCCGGATTATCATTAAATACAATCCTACCTTCGTTCATTAGAACAATACGGTCTACTTTTCTATACAATACATCTTCTAATCGATGTTCAATGATAAGAATTGTCTTCTTATTCTCCTCATGTATCCGGTCAATTAAATCAACTGCAACCATACCTGTCTTAGGGTCAAGGGCAGCTAGAGGTTCATCAAATATTAATATATCTACATTGTCATGGATTACACCTGCCAATGCTACTTTCTGCTTTTGCCCCCCGGATAACTCATATGGAACATGTAGTAGAAAATCCTCCATTCCTACAATTTCACTTGCCTTTTGAACCTTTGGAATCATTTCTTTTCTAGGCACATTGTCATTCTCCAAAGCAAAAGCGATATCCTCACCAACAGATAACCCGACAAATTGAGCATCCGAATCTTGTAAAACAGTCCCCACTGTCTTGCTGATTGCAAAAATGCTGGCATTTTTAGTTTCTATGCCAGCAACTTTTAAAGACCCTGTAATGGTCCCTTCATAGGAAAATGGGTTCAGTCCGTTAATACAGTTCGCCAAGGTTGATTTGCCGCTTCCACTCGGTCCCAATATTAATACTTTCTCACCTTCATAGATGGTTAGATTAATATCTTTGAGTGTGGGTTCTGTTTGGGTTTTATATATAAATCCAAAATCTTTAAATTCAACGATTGGTTTTTTCATATTTATCAGACTACTCTTCTTTCTCATCCAAGGTTAAGTTAGTATTACGTGCGTTTCGTTTTGACAATGCAATCAGAATCGGAATACCTATAATAATTAATATAGAAGTATTTGCAATACCACCAAAGATTGCCTGAACAAAAGTTATCTCCAATTCACCCCCGTAAAATAGTATCGTTAAGATGGGTGTTACAATTCCAAATGCAAAAGCATTACCGATTACACAGGTAAATATGTAAATTATCGCATGTTTTAGTTTGAATATTCCGTCGTTGATTCTTGCTCCATAAATAGGGAGTAACCCAACAATAAAACCTAAAACACCATTTCCAATTGACCAGTCAAACCAAAAGCCCCAACCACCAATCAAATCTGCAATCGTATTTCCGACTAAACAGGTGACAAATGCAGGTACCGGTCCAAACATTGCACCAACAATTACAGGAATAATCATGGAAGTTGTCAATCTAGTGTTCGTAGTTACGGGTATACTGCCAAAATTCATCAGTACACCAAATAATGCCGCCCCGATTGCAATTACAGCTACTGTCTTGGTGTTCCATACACCAAGAATGGTTTTTAAAATACTTTCTCTCTTCATATTCTGCTCCCATCTGCTCACGTAATGAGCGTAAAATATATAAATAAGCCAACTTTTTAATATCGATTTATATAAGTCAGCTTTATTTCATAGAAAACAGGCCTGTCGGCTTAAGCGTTGTAGATTCTCCATCCGGTTTGCATAGTCTCAATTACCTATATTATAGGGTTTATGCTAATTTTTGTCAACCTTTTTCGACAATACTATTATATTCATATATGTTTAATATGATTTATTCTACTTATATAGATCCAATACAAAAATTATAGAATTCTCCTTTGGCTGCAAATAGTTCAGAAAAAGTACCAATGCTTATTATTTTCCCTTTATCCATATAGATAATCTGGTCGTATTTATTAAGTAATTCTTCATTTATTTTATGAGTTATGGTAAACAAAGTTAAACGTTCATTTTGTATCAACCTTTGTTCAATATCATTTGCAGTCTGTAAATCCACTGCTGAGGTTCCTTCATCCAAGATTAATATTGGAGTGTTTTTTATTAAAGCCCTTGCAATTGCAATTCTTTGACGTTGACCTCCCGATAAATTAGCACCGTTTTCTCCAACTCTGGTATTTAATTGGTCTTCTGTATCAGGCAAGAATTTAGCCACTTCGCTTAACTTCAGTGCATTTGCAAGTTCTTCTTCGGAATATTCATTATAAAGGCAGATGTTCTCCTTAATTGTTTTATCAAACATATAGACGCTCTGGTGAATAACAGATGCAAGTTTACTGATTTCTCCTTCTGAACTCTTACTGATATCTGTTTGATCATATGTAATCTTCCCTGTATAATTCTTATAATATCCTAGCATTAATTTAATCATTGTTGACTTTCCGCATCCACTTTCCCCAACAACCGCATATTTCTTCCCCTTTTCTATCATTAGATAGATATCTTTTAATACTGGCTGGTCTTTATGATAAGAAAAAGATACATTTGATAGCAAAATTCGATTCTCAAAGCTTGGTGAAAGCAAATTGCCTACTTTTTTATCTTGATAACTACACAACTCATCCATTCGGCTCAAAACTGGTGAAATACTTTGAATTTTAGGAAAATTCTGCATAATCATAACTAAAGGAACAACAAAATTACCGGATAAAGAATAATAGCCAGAAGTGTTCCCATTGTAATATTACCCAGCATTACAAAATAAGCAGCAATAAATATGGTAATTATCTGTGTAAACATGGCAAGGAATTCTGATATGGAATTATTTAAACTAAACAGCAGATCTGCTTTATATTTTATAGAAGAAAGTTCTGCATTCTGTTCCTCAAATTCTTTATTAATATGGGATATCATATGAAAGGAATGGATTACCTCAAATCCCGAAAATAAATCTTTAATCTTTGAAGTGAATATTACGAACTGATTGGAAAGATGGTTTTGTTTCTTTTGCAGTAAATGTCCAATTGTTCCCGGTATCAAAAACATGAATAACATACTAATAATAAGTATGACAGTTATGAATAGGTTTAATTTTAATAGCAGAAATATCGTAGCTATAAATGAAGCTGAGTACTCAATTATGGTTAATAGCGGTGTCAGGTAATTCTCTTCCACCAATTTAACATCGTTCGTTAGGATTGAAATATAATCTGCTGTATTATTCTCATAAAAATCCTTGTAATTACGCCGAAAAATCCCAAAAAAGATAGTCTCTCTTAATTTTGTTGTTACTTTTCTTAATAATTTGTTACTTAAAAAAGAATACATATAATAAATAGCTGTAACTGCTAATAAGTACAAAGATGCATGTACTATTGTCTCAACAAATCCTTTTCTGTCTCCGTCAATAGCCTGATCCACTATTCTTTGCAAGAAAACTGCTACAAAAACTCCTGATATGGATGCTATAACATTGAGTAGCACGGTAATCGTCAAAAAGAAACGGTTGTTTGACAAAATCCTCCAATAATAACTGTTTTTCTTATGTTTCATAATAAATAACCTCCCTATTAGGAGCCCTATGCTCCAGTATATTTTATACTAAATTATATATACCATCATATTAGATATATGTCAACTATTTTAGACGCTCATCTAATATTTATGTTAAAAAAACTTTTGCAAAAATAAGCTTTCTTTTGCAAAAGTTTTTTTATAGCAGTAATAGGTTAAGTTGATTAATAATGTCTGTGAGTGTTTGAGTATTTAAATGGTAGTATGCCTTGCCATTTTCTTTTTCTAAATACACCATTTGATAGGTAAATAATGTGTTCATATGATGGGAAACCGTTGCAGTTGTAATTCCCAATTGTTCCGCCAATTCAGTCGCATATTTAGGACAAGATTTCAATGTAATGAGAATCTCAAGTTTACTATTATCACTAAGAGCTCGTAAGCATCCTAAAAGAAAATCTTTACTTTTTCCCTTTTGCCTAATTTCACTATAGATTTTATCTATGAGTAAACCGTAATAACAGCCATTAACTCCTATCAATTCTCCGGTTGCTAATGCCATTGTGGGTGTAATATCATGAACATCACTTTCCCTTAGTTTTTCCCCTATACCTAGAGTGTTTTCATATTTTCCATCAGAAAATTGTTTCACATACAGTTTGATATATTTATGAATCGTTGATTCAATTGCAGTATAGGCTTTTTCATATGCCGGAATATTTCTTATTATCATCTTGGCAAAACGGCTGTAATACTCCTTAGGATTCTGTAATACTAATAGCATTTTCCACTTTTCATTTTCATTGAGCTGAGTTGAATTAATCATCGAAATTAGGTTTTCAATTTTCATAAAATCCTCATGAGCCTCATCTGAATAGGCTGGCAAGGTTATATCAAACAGGTCTTCACTATGTTCATAAATGACGCGAATAATCTGTTGATTCGTCATAGTATCAACGGTATGAATGAAATCATTTTGAATAAGAAACAGTGAGATAAATGACATAAAAAATTCAATTGACGTGTCTTTGAAATAAAACTCTTCTCCATCCAAAGATATTCTGTTTTTCTGAAAGACCTGAACATACTTCTCATACTCTTTTAAGTACTTATGGAAAATAACTTCGCCATTACCACCTAATTCATTTAATAAAAGTACAATCATTTCCTTTAGTTTATCACATTCAAATCCTTGATTTAGAAGTATAATGGTTTCAAAAATCGGATCGAGCTTATTCTTAATATTAATAGACATCGGATACCTCTTTCTATAAGACATAAGGATGTTCTTCCATGGAAATCTACTTATCGTGAACATTATATCATGTTAAAAGCGGTTTGAATAGTAAATCAAATTGTAATAATTGTCATCTATTTTAATATGTGTTAATATTTGTTAAGATAATATTAACTTAATGCATTGGAGAATGATCATGAAAATTGCCATTATTGAAGATAATGAAAAAATCAGAACAGAACTGTGTGAATTCTTAAACAAATACAATTACGAAACCGTTGAACTAGTTAATTTTCAAACCGTAGTGGAAGATGTCTTGGCAAATAGACCTCACCTAATTCTGCTTGACATCAATCTTCCGGTTTACGATGGTTATTACGTCTGCAAAGAGATACGTGCCAAATCAAACATTCCAATCATAATTGTAACAAGCCGGGACAGCGAGATTGATGAACTTATGAGCATGAATCTGGGAGCGGATGATTTTATAACTAAACCATACAATACACAGATTTTATTGGCCCGTATATCTTCCATTCTAAAACGAACCTATCAGCAGGAAATTAACGAAGAAATAGTTTGCGATAACATTACTCTCAATCTATCCAAAAGCATTGTTACCTGCGGAGAACAAGGAATTGATCTAACCAAAAACGAACTTCGTATCTTACATCTTTTAGTCAAAAATAAAGGGTTGATTCTGTCCCGTGATACAATTATGGAAGCACTTTGGCAGTCAAATGAGTTCGTAGATGATAATACTCTCACCGTAAACATCAACCGTCTGCGTAAAAAACTGGAAGGCATTGGGGCCTCTGATTATATTAAGACCAGGCGAGGGCAAGGTTATTATGTATAAAACTATATTCTAAGAAGGGTGATACGATGAGTATACTGGCATTTTTAAAAGACAAGATTGGAACCTTATTACTGCACATATTTGCAATTGCTTTTTCAGGTGTATTTTTATCCATATTTTATATTGATTTTTACGCTATCGTATTCTTACTTATAGTTTATTGCATTACGGTAATCATATCTCTATTAATGGAATACTTAAAAAAGAGAGCTTATTATTGTGAAGTGCTAAAGAATCTGCAGAATCTAGATAAGAAATACTTACTATCAGAGTTAATAGAAGAACCCTCCTTTCTTGAAGGAAGGTTATTTTATGATTGCTTAAAAATCACTAATAAATCGATGAATGATGAAATAGCAAAATACTCTATAGCATCAAAAGAATACCGAGAGTATATTGAGCTCTGGATTCATGAAGTGAAAACACCAATTGCTTCTTCTAAGTTAATCATCGAAAATAATCCTTCTGTAGTTACGAACAGTTTATCTGAAGAGCTGGATCTCGTGGATTACTATTTGGAACAAGCCTTGTTTTATTCCCGCAGTAATGGAGTGGAAAAGGATTACATTATTAAAGAAATTCAACTGAAGGACATTGTAAATCAAGTTATCCGAAGGAATTCAAAATCCTTTATCCGAGAAAAAGTGAAGTTAGAACTAGAGGATTTAAACCTTACCGTTTATACCGATACAAAGTGGTTAGAGTTTATCATAAATCAACTTATCGTAAATGCTTTAAAATATCATTCAGATAATCCAGTTATCCGAATCTTTGGAGCTAAAAAAGATAATTTTATATCCTTATCCATTGAAGATAATGGGATTGGAATCTCAGAAAAAGACCTCCCCAAGGTCTTCGAAAAAGGATATACGGGAAAAGCCGGGAGGCAATATTCGAAATCTACTGGGATAGGTCTATATTTGTGCAGGAAACTTTGCAATCGATTAGGGTTATCGGTATCTTTGAACTCCAGTATAAATGTAGGAACTACAGCAAAAATTATATTCCCTGCTACAGTCCTATCCGATACTTATAAACGCGAAAGTCAAAAGCATGATTAACTTACAAAAATGTAAGTTAAGTGTAAGATAGTTCAATGGCAGTTTCACCTGTGAACAATTATAATGATTCCATAAATAATAAAAATGAACACTAAGGGATATTCGTATAGGATAGCGCTTACAAGTGTCTATGTCGCAATCATCAGAAAAATGGAGGAAATTATGGAACACATATTGCAGGTACAACATATTGAAAAATATTATGGCAACAAGGGAAATGTTACAAAGGCAGTAAATGATATCAGTTTTAACGTTGAAAACGGAGAATATATCGGAATTATGGGTGCTTCCGGCAGTGGAAAAACAACCATATTAAACTGTATATCAACCATCGATACCGTTACTTCCGGACATATCTTAATCAATGGAAAAGATATTACAGCGTTAAATTCCAAAAACTTAGCCAAATTCCGTAGAGAAGAACTTGGTTTTATCTTTCAGGATTTTAATTTACTAGATACCCTAACAGCTTTCGAAAATATAGCGCTTGCATTAACAATTATCAAAGCGCCGGTAGGTGATATTCACAATCGTGTTAGAGAAGTTTCTGAAAAACTGATGATCACACATGTCTTGGATAAATATCCATATCAGCTGTCCGGTGGTGAAAAGCAACGGGTCGCAAGTGCAAGAGCCATTATTACAAACCCATCCTTAATTTTGGCGGATGAACCAACCGGAGCGCTGGATAGCAAATCTTCTAGAATGCTTTTAGAAAGCTTTGATACTTTAAACAAAGAAATGAATGCAACTATTTTAATGGTAACACATGATGCCTTTACCGCCAGCTACTGTAAACGGATTATCTTTATTAAGGACGGTAAAATATTCAATGAATTTGTTCGTGGTAATGATAGCAGAAAAGAATTCTTTAACCGTATTATTGAAGTTGTAACGCTGCTTGGAGGTGACAATAATAATGTTCTCTAAGTTAGCACTTAATAATGTAAAGAAAAGTATAAAAGATTACACTATCTATTTTTTAACCCTTACCTTTGGAGTCTGCTTATTCTATGTATTCAATTCCATCCATAGTCAGCAGGCAATGTTAGCCTTATCATCTATACAAAATCAAATGTTAGAGCAATTACAGGAAATGATTGGAATGGTTTCTGTGTTTATTTCCGTAATCTTAGGTTTCTTAATTGTATACGCCAATCGATTTTTAATAAAAAGGCGTAAAAAGGAACTTGGAATGTATATGCTCTTAGGTATGGAGAAACAGAAGATATCCCATGTCCTGATTTTAGAAACCTTTTTTATCGGTATCTTCTCCTTAATTATCGGTTTATTGATTGGAGTATTTGCGTCACAGGGTCTTGCAGTATTTACCGCTAAAATATTCCATGCCAAGATGAACGAGTTTGTTTTCATATTTTCACCAAGTGCTTGTGTTAAATCAATTATTTATTTCGGAATTATTTTTATTATAGTTATGATTTTTAATACCATCTCTATCTCTAAATTCAAATTAATTGATTTATTAACAGCTTCCAGAAAGAATGAAACCCTAAAAGTTAAAAAACTATGGATTTCCGTTATTCTATTTATCATGTCTGTAATATCTCTTGTTACAGCCTACAGCCTGATCATCGAAAATGGATTATTATTGCTTAATTCTACTTTTGCATGGTCCATTATCCTTGGAATTATCGGTACCTTTTTATTCTTTCTATCCCTATCCGGCTTTTTATTAAAGGTTGTACAAATGAATAAAAAGTTGTATTTCAAGGGATTGAATATGTTTGTCTTAAGACAGATTAATTCTAAGATAACAACAACCTTCGTATCCATGACTCTTATTTGCCTTATGTTGTTTTTATCGATTGGTATACTGTCAAGTGGTGCAGGTCTTGCCAAAACAATGAATTCAAACATTGAAAAATGTACTCCTTATGACCTGTCTTTAGTAAATTATAGCAACTTTAATGAAAGCGATATGTTAAAGAAGGGGTATGTCCTTGATAGGATGCAGGAAGACGGCATAGATATCGCTTCTTTGATTAAAGAGTATGCTGTCCTTTCTACCTATGATTTAGATGTTAAATTAACTCAATTGATGAAATACTATATCAAAGACAATCCGAATTATGAGAAGCGTTTGGGAAGTATAGATGATGCAACCGTAGACTGTATACCATTGTCCCAATTTAATGATGCTCTAAAACTGCAAGGAAAAAATCCAATAACATTACAGGAAAATGTGTTTGCTATTAATTGTACTTTTGATGAAATCCTTTGGTGTTATAAGAAATTCATAAATCAAAATGATACATTACTCATTAATGGGAAAGAATTTCATGCATATCCAAAGGTAATGGGGTACTCCTATTTTACCTCAATGGCCTCTATTGACATCGGTACTATTATTCTACCGGATGAAGAATTCAAACAGTCAAATATGTCAAAATGCATCTATAATATTCAAATAAAAAATGATGTTGAAAAAAACAGTAACCTATTAATTGAACAGATGGACCTGGTCTATCTGGAGAAAGAAAAACCGTTTCAAAATTGGATGTTTCGGACAGAGTTGTATGAACAGAGTGCAGGTGTCACAACCTTGGTATCCTATCTTGCCATTTACATTGGGGTAATATTCCTAATAACCTGTTCTGCAGTTCTAGCTCTTCAGCAGCTGAGTGAAAGCTCAGATAATATAGAGCGTTACAAATTACTTCGTAAAATTGGTGTAGATAAAAAGGAAATTAACAAATCCGTTTTTATGCAGATTCTTATCTGCTTTATGATGCCGCTATTATTAGCAGTGATTCATTCTTTTGTAGGTGTTGGTGTTGCAAATGATGTTATCAAAATCATTGGACAAATTGATGCTTCTGCTGGTATTATAGCCTCTGCCTCCGGAATAGTAATTATATATGGAGGATATATGATAGCTACCTATCTTAGCTGCAAAGCTATGATTACCAACAAACAATAATGTATATACCAAAAACAATTGCAAAAGCTGTTCTGAAGTGTTACTATTTATTAAAAAGTAAAATACGGAGATTGCAGATGATAGAAATTATAAAAGCTATTATATTAGGGATTGTCGAAGGTATAACAGAATGGCTTCCCATAAGTAGTACAGGACATATGATATTAGTTGATGAATTCTTACAACTATCTATGTCTGATGAATTTAAAGAAATGTTCTTTGTAGTTATTCAACTTGGTGCAATTATGGCAGTGGTTATATTATATTGGAACAAATTATTTCCATTCTCTTTTAAAGAAAAACCTTTTATTAAAGAAAAAACTTTCATTATGTGGTTTAAAATTGTTGTTGCATCCATTCCGGCTGCAATTGTAGGAATACTATTTGAAGATGAACTTAATGCTTTATTCTACAATTATTTTTCAGTAGCACTGGCTTTAATTGTCTTTGGTATTTTATTTATTGTTATTGAGAATCAAAACAAAGGTAAACAAGCACGAATAAGAACCATTGATGATATCACTTACCAAACAGCAGTTATTATCGGATTGTTTCAATTAATTGCCGCAGTTTTTCCAGGGACTTCTCGTTCCGGTGCAACCATATTGGGAGCGATTTTAATTGGTGTTTCAAGAAAGACAGCAACCGAATTTACATTTTTCTTAGCCGTCCCAGCTATGTTTGGAGCTAGCCTTATTAAACTTCTAAAGTTCGGATTTGATTTTAATTCACTTGAAATAACGGTTTTGCTTATTGGGATGCTGGTAGCATTTATCGTATCTGTAATTGTTATTAAATTCTTTACTGATTATATCAAGAAGCATAATTTCAAAATATTCGGATGGTACCGAATTGTACTTGGATGTATTGTAATACTTTACTTTTTTGTTAAGACTTTAGTTATGAACTAATTATCAGGATTGATACCAAATTATATAATTATCAAATGGGGACTGTTGCATTATGTGATATGATTCACATAATGCAACAGTCCCTAAATTTAGTAGTGACCACACAGGTAAATAATTTAAAACAATTGTTCTTGAACATCTTCCCTATCAATGATTTTTTGTACTTTTCTTTCGAATATAAATTTTACCAGAGCATAGATTCCGTTAATCACGATAAAAATCAATAAGATAACTATTCCATTTGTTTGAAATGGCATATAATCGTTTGTCTGGATAGACAAATTCTGCTGGATGGACTTACATAGATATATACTTGGATAAAGCATGAGGAAAAATGCAACCCACAAAAGAGGTCGGTAAATGCTTATTAACATCGTATTGATTTGTTTCGCCCGATACCCTAGTAAATGAAGTGTCAAAATTTCCTTCATGCTATCACTGAAATTCAAAAGGATAACCAAATAGATTAATAAACATCCTATTACTCCACCAAGTGCTTGATTAATTACTGCACTGGTTCGATTGGAAACCGCAGCTTGGTCTAGTTTTTCTAAACGTTCTATCTTAGAGACTGACTTACCAGATACAGTTGGTTGATTCATACTGTACAAACCATTATACATATAGGAACCTTCTCCAATCCATTCCTGGAGTGTTTCTATACTGATATAGATACACTGAAGAGATGCGTTTATTGCAATATCTGTCACTAAACATTGGTATGGTTTGTCCTTATAATTGACTATAATACTGTCTCCAATATGGATTCCATATACTTCTTCTAGCTCTGGTGATATAATGATTTCATTATCAACTGGTAATTGAAGTCCCTTATTCTTCTTACCTACTAAGGTAAATAAGTCATTGTATTTTTCTAGTCCAAAGATTGTCTGTGGAATAACCGCTCCGTAACTTGCTGCTGTAATGTTTACTTCTTCCTGTAGATAATGTATTTCTTGTGTATTATCACTCTTTTCCGGTTGGTAAGCGAAATAGGTTTCATACTTTGTATTCCACTGATAATTGTGTCCTTGCGTTTGTGATCGGTAAATTTTTTGACTGCTTAAGTTTAAGGATACACTCAAGATAAAAAGCGTCATAGCTGACATAACCGCAGTCATAGTCAGAAGAACTGTAAGTGGTTTTCTTAGAGCGATTCTTATGGGAAGTCGAAATTTAGCAGGGGCGATTGCAGCAAAACGGCTAGATAGCGTATTAATTAGATGGTTTTCTTTTTTATCATCGGAATTACAAATTAATAGTGCGGTATCTTTATTCAATACTTTTCTTCCTGATACATAAGGCATAAGCGTCATAGTACCTGATACCAGAATAACTCCATAACAAAAACTAGTCAGGGCAATGCCCTTTCCCACTGTTGTAATATCATAAGAAGCTACATAAGCATTATTTAGTATATCGGATGCATACCATCCGACTGCCATTCCTAACAAGCTCGCTAGTCCTGACAAACGTAATGTATACAACATGCATGTCCGGTTGATGCGGGCATTCGAAATTCCTAGAGCTTTAAGGCATCCTATTTCCTTTTTGTGCAATGTAAAAAAGTTACGATAGAACATAAATAAGATAAACGCTGTTACTACTATTAACGCCGCCAAAAAACTTCCTGCAAGAATCTCATTCGAATTCAATGCAATCTCAAATTTCTCCTGTTCTTCTGTAATCAATCTACGATTCCCATCAATGGAACATTGCACAAAAAAGTACATAAATGAGGTTAAGAATATCATCAATGTAATGATTATCAACTGACTTTTGTTTCGATTTATACTATGAGTAAGTTCTTTCTTAAGCAAATGATTTGTTTTATTCTTCATGTCAGACACCCCAATTCACTTCATCAACGGTTAAGGGGTTTTCGTTCCTTGTGTCCTGTACGATCACACCATCCTTTATGAATATTACCCTCTCAGCAGTCTCTGCTATCTTCATATTATGTGTTATAAAAAGAACGGTAGTTCCATATGTTTCATGAATTTTATGTAGCAGACGCATCACACTTTTATTGTTTTCTTCATCCAGTGCTCCGGTTGCTTCATCACAAAATAAAACTGCAGGATTCTTGATAATTCCTCTAGCGATAGCTATTCTTTGCTGTTGCCCACCGGAAAGCTTTGTGGGAAATTTCTGCAACAAATCATCAATGCCAAGCAGTCTGGTTACTTCATCAACCTTTAACCCACTGCCTGTATCTGGTAATCCAATTATAATGTTCTCCTCAACTGTCAAATTTGGCAACAGAAAATAATTCTGAAAAATGTTACTAATTTCATTTCTCTTCCAACCTGCCAATTCCTTTTGAGACATCTGTACAACATCTGTTTCTTTATACAATACCTGTCCAGTAGTAGGTCTTAATAACCCTGACATAACATTTAGTAAAGTTGATTTACCAGATCCACTGGGTCCTAAAATTACCGTAAATGAACTTTCTTTGACCTCTAAGTTAACACCTCTTAATACGATTTCGTTCTCATGAAACCTCTTTGTTACATCTTGTACTCTCAAAATAGCGGCCATTCTCTTCTCCCTTTCCTATACACCATTTTCCAATCAAAATATTTACTAAAACATTAACACGAATCCCCTAAAAAAGGAAAGTGCCTTATGTCACAAAATAAAGTGCTATATGTCATAAAAAAATCCTGATCGGCTATACTATAACCTAATCAGGACAATTTCTATACTTATAAAATCTAAAAAATATGCTTATTCATAGTGTAGTTCCTTTTGCTAATATAACATAAAGGACGAAAAATGAGTGTAATTGGTAGACTGTCCGAATATCAACAATCTAGTTTAACAGAGCCTAATCTTTCAATATAATCTTCCGCTATGAACAGACAGCTTTGCCTCATAAACTAAAATAAACTCCGGGAGTATCTAGGTATGTTTTTGCTGTGAATTGGAAGAAGCCGTTATGCTTCTTATATCCTGGTAATTGTGAAAATCCCTGAAGAACGTGATGTTTGAGCCTCGGCGTTCACGCCGGCGAGTTCGCGTTCTTCAGGGATGCTATGAACAATTATCAGGATATTAGAAGCATCGGGTTCTTACTCTGAACAGAAAAGACATACCTAGATGCTCTCGGAGTTCCCATTACCCCCAAGGCAAAGCGTCCGTAACAACGTCCGTAATAACGTCCGTCAAACATTACGCAGTTTTGCCTCTCTTCTTAGAAATAACGTCAAAGGTAACAGCCGCAAGTAATACGACACCTTTTACAACCTTTTGAACATTGGCATCAATACCCATAATGGACATACCATTGTTCAGTACACCCATGAAGATAGCACCAATAACAACACCACCAACAGTACCAATACCACCGTATGCAGATGCACCACCGATATAACAAGAACCAATCGCATCCATTTCATAACTTGTTCCAGCAGTAGGAGCTGCGGAATTAAAACGTGCAATACACATAAGAGCTGCTACGGCACTTAAGAATGCCATATTTACATATGCAAACATTAATACTTTATTGGTATTTACACCGCTAAGTCTTGCTGCCTTTTCATTACCTCCAACAGCATACAAATAACGTCCTGGAACAGTTTTTGTCGTATAGTAGCCATATATGAGAACTACGACTGCGAGCAAAATTAAAATAGTTGGAATTCCTCTATGAGATGCCAAAGAATATGCTAATGCCATGGTCACTACACAGATTACAGCAATTCTGCCAATGAAGGGACCAAAGCGTTCCACTTCATAACCCTTACTGCTTTTCCTTGCTCTTCCAATAAATTGAAATACTACATATCCTATACATACTAAAACACCTACAATGAGACAAAGGATGTTGATGTTTCCGCCAAATACATCGGGTACGTAACTGTTAAATAAATTCAAGTAATTATCAGGGAATGGAGAAATTGTTAAACCATTTAAAATAATGAGTGCAACACCACGCCATATTAACATACCTGCCAGAGTAACGATAAATGCAGGAATACGTAGATAGGCAATCCAATAGCCCTGTATTACTCCGATTACTATACCGGTAATTAAACAAATCAGTATAGCTAACCACATATTCATTTTTCTATTAACGATTAATTCTCCGGCCAAAGCACCAACCAGTGCAACCACGGAGCCAACCGACAAATCGATGTTACCTCCCGTTAAAATACAGATTAACATACCAACTGCCAACACCACTACATATCCGTTCTGTGCAATCAGATTTGTTACATTCTGTGGAACTAATAAAGTGCCTGAAGTTTGAAAAGAGAAAAATATTGTAACGATTGCCAATGCGATTAGCATCGTATTCTTTTTTAACAATTCTTTTGCCTTATCCATAGTTTATTACACTCCTTTACTTGATTTTAATATTTGACCCATTATAACCTCTTGTGTTGCTTCTTCACGAGATACTTCACCAACCATTTTACCTTCATTCATGATGTAGATACGATCACACATTCCGATAAGCTCTGGTAATTCGGAAGATATCATAAGCACTGATTTGCCCTCTGCAACAAGTTGGTTTATGATACAATAGATTTCATATTTTGCGCCAACATCAATACCTCTGGTTGGCTCGTCAAGTATCATAATGTCCGGATCTGCAAACATCCATTTACTGAGCAATACTTTCTGCTGATTACCACCACTTAAGTTGCCTACATATTGCTCTATGGTAGGACACTTTGTTCTTAACTTTTCTTTGTACTCTTTCGCAACTTCCGTTTCTTTATCTTTATCAATAATACCATTTTTACTAACTTTTTCCATCTTTGCTAGTGTTGTATTAATGCGGATTGGATTCGACAGGATTAATCCATCCCCTTTTCTGTCTTCTGTTACATAAGCTAGCTTATGATTAATCGCCTGTCTTGAACTATTTAGATTCACCTGTTTTCCGTTTACGGTGAGAGTACCACTGATTCCTGTTCCATAGCTTTTTCCAAAAATGCTAAGTGCAAGTTCTGTACGCCCTGCTCCCATCAGCCCAGCTATACCAACTACTTCACCCTTTCGAACTTTTAGCGATACATTGTTTACTACTTTACGTCCTGTATATAATGGATGGTAAACGCTCCAATCTTTTACTTCCAGATTAACATCTCCAATCCCCATTTTTTCTCTTTTAGGGAAGCGATCGACCATTTCACGTCCAACCATACCATGAATTATTCGTTCTTCACTGATATCATCTTTATTTTTATCCAATGTTTCTATTGTTGATCCATCACGCAGAATCGTGATTTTATCAGCAACATATGAAATTTCATTCAATTTATGAGAAATAATAATTGAGGTAAGTCCTTCTTTTTTAAACTGTAAGAGCAAGTCCAATAATTTACGAGAATCTGATTCATTAAGTGATGCGGTAGGTTCATCTAAAATAAGTAATTTTACATTCTTAGCAAGTGCTTTCGCAATTTCAACTAGCTGTTGCTTTCCAACACCAATATCTTTAATTAATGTTCGGGATGACTCATGAAGACCAACTGTTTTCAAGAGTTCATCTGCTTTCTTATAGGTTTCCACCCAACTAATTCCATATTTTGAGCCACGCTCATTTCCAAGAAACATGTTTTCACCGATTGTCATATACGGCACTAAAGCAAGTTCCTGATGAATAATTACGATTCCATCTCTTTCACTATCACTGATTACATTATATTTACATATCTCTCCTTGATATAAAATATCACCTTCATAACTTCCGTAAGGATAAATACCGCTCAAAACATTCATCAATGTTGATTTACCGGCACCATTTTCACCGACTAAGGCATGAATCTCACCTTCTTCTACTTGAAGGTTGACATTATCTAATGCTTTTACACCAGGGAAGAGTTTCGTTATATTTTTCATTTCCAATATTAACTTATTCACTGAAATCCCTCCTATGATTAATGCATGCAATCGTTTGGAATGCATGCATTCTTTCAGATTGCATGAGATAATTAGGCGAGTAATAATTTTGTTACTACCCGCCTAACTGTCTATTATACATAAATGCTTACTTTAATTGATCTTCTGTATAATATTTTGAATCAATGAGTAATTCTTTGTAATTATTTGCATCTGCAAATACTGGCTCACAAAGGAATGTAGGAATGATTCCGGTACCATTATCATAAGTTTTTTCATCATTTACAGGAACGGTTTCACCCTTCATAATTGCATTTACCATTTCAACAACTTTCTTTGCTAAGGTACGGGTATCTTTAAAGATTGACATAGATTGTGTACCAGCTAAAATATTCTTTACAGATGTAACATCACAGTCCTGTCCGGTAAGAATAGGGAAGTTGTCTTTGGTATAACCAGCCCCTACTAATGCATTTGTAATACCAATCGCACAAGAGTCATTGGATGAAAGAACTACATCAAGTTTTGTTCCATCTGCATAATTTGCAGTGATTAAGTTCTCCATACGTTTCTGTGCTTCTTCTGTTGACCAGTTTAAGGTAGCTACTTCTTCAAATTCTTTCTGTCCAGATACTACAACTAATTTTCCGCTGTCAATAAATGGTGTTAAGATATCCATAGCTCCGCCAAAGAAGAAACGAGCATTGTTATCATCAGGAGAACCTGTGAATAACTCGATGTTGAAAGGTCCAGCTGCATTGTTAAGATCTAATTTGTCAACAATGTATTGACCTTGGATTGTTCCAACCATGTAGTTGTCAAATGTTGCATAATAAGAAACTGCATCTGTATCCATAATCAAACGGTCATATGCGATAACTGGAATGTTTGCGCTCTTTGCTTCTTTTAAAACTGTTCCTAAAGAACCACCATCGATGGAAGCGATAACTAAAGCTTGACATCCGTTTGTAATCATGTTCTCAATCTGTGAAACCTGTGTTGCAATGTCATTGTTTGCATATTGTAAATCAACAACATAGCCAGCTTCTTCTAACTGTTTCTTCATGTTTTCACCATCTTGGTTCCAACGCTGTAAATCTTTTGTAGGCATCGCTACACCAATTTTTTTGCCCCCATCTTTTGATGATGTAGATGTGCTCTTGCTACAACCTGCTAACATGGATGAGATTACCATAACACAAAGCAGTAAACCTAATAATTTCTTCTTCATAAATAAATCCTCCCTTTATTTAAGTACTGATTAATTACTACACATAAAATATACCATAGATAAGATAGTACAAACTTGCGACATACTGTACATTTTTAAATAAGGGACTTCTTTTCATCTATGGACAGCAAAAAAATGCTACTTGAATGGCAAAAAACTCCTTGTCAGTAGCATTTTTTATAGGATTCCTTATCTAGTATATGAATACTACGATTCCTACTTATTCTGTAGTATCCTGCGGAACATTCAAATAAACTTCATTTCTAATCTGATAGTCACCATTGATAATTACATCATCTATATTTTCTCTCGTAACAGCAATAGGTTCTAATTTAACAAAAGGCACCTCGTATTTACCATCATCAATTGTTTCAATAGCCTCAATTTTCTCGCCTTTTGCAAGCTTAACAGCATATTCAGCAGCTGCTTTTGCCAACTTGTGTACCGGCTTATAAACCGTCATAGTTTGAGTTCCTTCTACGATTCTTTGGCAAGCTGCCAAATCAGCATCCTGTCCGGTAACTACTACCTTCCCAGCCAGACGGTTTTCAGAAAGTGCACGGACTGCTTGAGTTGCCAGGTTATCATTGCCACATAATACACCATCGATATCTTCCGCTATATTTAATCCATCATGAATGGCTTGAAAGGCCTCTTCTGCCAGCCACCCCTTTGCATTTATTGTGTAAACAACCGTAATATCATGTTCCTGCATAACTTCATTGAATCCTTGTTCCATCTGTTTTACATTATTATCTGTGGTTGGTCCGAATATCGTTATGATCTTCCCATCTTCTGGTATTTTTTCCGTAAGTGTCTTAGCCATCATACGTCCAACTTCTTCGTTATCAAAGGATATGTATAAATCGGCATTTGACTTAATCAGTAAACGGTCATAGGCAACAATTTTGATTCCAGCATCTTTTGCTTTTTTGATTACCGCTTGACAAGCTTCTGAATCTACTGCAATCACTACAATAACATCCATTTTTTTATCAATGAAATATTCAATTTGCGATATTTGTTCCTCGACATCTCCATTTGCATTCTGTACATTAACTTCTGCACCCATATCTTCTGCCGTCGTTACAAAAACATCACGGTCCTTTTGCCATCTTTCTATAACAAAAGAATCAAAAGATAAACCAATTTGAATTTTTTCTTCCTTAACATTTGTTTCATCCACATTTTCGTTTTTGCTTTCACAAGCGGTAAATAACAATAAGACAGTACAAAGTAATAAAATCAAGTGTTTCTTATTCATTTGATAACTCCTCTCTGTCGGTATTTAACCAATTCCATCCCGATATTCTGACGGTGTAACACCAACCAGCTTTTTAAAAATCCGGCTGAAATAATTAGGGTCGCTGTATCCAGTACTGGAACAAACATTTTTTATACTCAAATCCCTGTTTAGCAATAATTGTTTCGCTTGTTCAATGCGAATTCTAGTAAGATACTCTATAAAATTCTCTCCTGTTTCTTCCTTAAATAACTTACTAAAATAATAAGGACTAATGTCTACAATTCTGGATACATCATCTAGCGATATATCTTTTTTATAGTTTACTTCAATGAATTCTTTTGATTTCGCAATAATTCCACTGGCTTGTTTCTCTTTTTTCGTTTTAATATTTCTACAAGCTTCCAATACTTTATTTAGAAACCAGCTACGTAACTGTGCATAATCATTAATTTCTATTAGAGTATCCAGATATCCCTTGCGATACCTGAAATAGTATGTCATTCCATTCAGAAATGCTTTTTGTTCTGCAAACAAAATAAATTCTAATACTTTCAGCTTAATATCCATCTCACAATCAGGATAATTTTCTATCATCCAGTCAAAAAAAAGATTCGCTTCTGTCTTTGTTCCCTCAATGCTTCCTTTCTCAATCATTTCAAATAAAGCCTTTTCAATATGAATGGGATAATCCTCTTCATAGGCACAGCCAATGTTAAGATCTTTTACGTGAGCTACCTTCCCCGTACTGTTTCTTATGGCACTAATTGCTTCTTTATAAGAATCTCCAAGGGACTCCAACTGTGTTACTGAACCAATTCCTACCTTAAATTGTACATCTATCTTCTTCGTAAGCTCACGTATTAGCCTTCTGGATTTTTCAATAAGCTCAGTACGGTCATCATACTCCATCTGGTTCTTCTCATTCGGAATAAAGACAACTATTTTATTCACCATAATTGGACCAACTGTGCATTTGAATTCTTCCTTCAAATCGTCCCGTATAACCCCATAAAAATCCTGTGCTTTCACGCTTACCCCAACTGGGTTGGTAAGCGTTCCTTCTACAAGTGAATCTCCGAATTCTAAAACCATAATCATTCCATAATCTTCTTTAATACTAAGAAGGGTTTTAAAATTATCTACTGTTCTTGATAAATCATCTTCGGAAAGAATGGAATAAATGAAATCACTTTCGATGATGGGGATAACAATCTCCAGCTTCTCACGTATCATCAACTCATTACTGCGTTTTTTTCTCTCCTGCTCAATATGATCCATTGCTTTTTGAATTACTTCTATAATTACTTTATGATTCACTGGTTTTGTCAAATATTCCATGACCCCCAGATTAATTGCTTCTTTTGCATAATTAAATTTATCATAGGCCGTCATAACAATAAAAATAACAGATTTATTAAATTTGCGTATTTCTTTCATTGCTTCTATACCGTTGATACCGGGCATCTGTATATCCATAAAAGCTATGTCTGGCTTAAAATTCTCTGCTAACTCTATTACACTCCTACCGGTCGTTGCTGTTTCAATGATACAAGCCTCATTAAAGTTTTTCTCTATAATGAATTTTAATGAGTCGATTACAATTCCTTCATCATCAGCTAACATAATTTTATACATACTGTTTCTCCATTCTAAAGTTCGTCTACTAACAGATTATTCGGAATCTGCTTATAATCCTTTGGTATATGAATGATAACCTCGGTCCCCATATTAAGGCCTTCACTCTTTATTTCAAACACATCTTTTCTATCATAGTATAGACGTAGCCTGTTTATAACATTACCAAGACCAATTCCGTTAGAGTCTTTTGATATCATGCTCTTACTTTCTTTTTCCCCATTGACTGTAGCTTCATCAATCGACTGTTGTAGCTTCGCTTTCATGATACTCTCTATTCTGTTTTGTTCCATTCCAGCCCCATTATCTTTAATTTTAATATCAATCGTTTCTCCTGCATCATAAACCGATAAATAAATAAACCCTTCATAATCTATATTTCGTATTCCATAATTTACAGCATTTTCAACAACAGGCTGTAAAATCATACTAGGTACGCGTACATTAATTAAGTTTTCATTGATATCTTTCACAAAATGAATACTACCGGAAAAACGAACATTTAGAATGTAGATATAATTATCCACTAGCTTAATTTCATCCATTAGATTTGAATCCTGATCAAAGCTCTTCATGTTTGCACGAAAGAAATCTGCCATGTTCTCTATAAAGAGACAGGTTTTGTCGGCACCCTCCATCATTGCTAATTGTGCACCTGCATTTAAGGTATTAAATAGAAAATGTGGATTGATCTGTGCTTGAAGGTTCTTTAGCTGCGCATCTTTTAAATGACTTATCATCATCAATTCTTTTTCTTTCATTCTGCTTTCAAGCTCCATGCTTTCTTTTGTTACCTTAATATATTGATGGATACTTATGATCATGGTATTAAAGGCTTTTGTAACAATACCAACTTCATCCGAAGATTCCTCATTGACTAGATCCACCTCCATATTTCCGGCAGCTACCTCATTTGCCGCCTTAGTTAATTTCATCAGAGGATTGGTTATACTTCTGGTTAATACTACAATTAGGAGTACATTAAACAAGGTAATAACCAATAATACCAAAGTACTAATTCCTTCGAGGTATTTTAAAGATACCAGTAACACTTCATAATTGGTAGAATTATGTTTAAATTGTTCATTGTTTAGACTATTAATATAAGTACTGATATAATTGTATATTGTAGTAGCCTGATCATAAGTAACCTTGATCTTTTCGATATTGTTACCACGTTTTGCTTTTACGGTAGCTCTGATTTTTTCGAGATAATTAGCTGACATAGACTTTATATTTTTTTGCATAAGAATCATTTCATCATCGGTAATCTCAGCATTGAGATTGTCAATCAATACCTGATACTCCTGCTCACTCCGATAATAATCTTCTAACGCTTCCGTGCTTTTTGTATTTAAATACTCGAATACATTATCCTGCACATTCGTAATTTTATCCAAAAGTTCGTTTAGTCCGACATTACTGATATATACTTTATCGATGGTACGAATGGAATTATTGATATTAAGATACATATACATATTTACCAATAATATAATTGATGAAGTAAACACAAAAACAAAGATTAGTCTTAGTCGGATAGAACCTTTTTTTACTGTTGATTTCATATTATCCTCACTTAATTATTGTTTCAATCTGATTTTTGGCATCCATATATTCCTTGACATTATTATAAGAAATTATACTAGTATTTACAGAAAAAAATTCACTTACCCTCTTTGTAACACGGAATTCTGTAATTGCTTCAACACAGTAAGCACCCATTTGCTGGGTATCTATTACTAAAGTGGAATAAATGTTTTTCATCTCAATCGCATTTAAAATTTTATCAGAATCATAATAACCAATAATATCAATTTCCCCTGCCTTATTGTAATCGACTATGGCTTGGTATGCACATAAGGTATCAACAGCAGTCATGCAGACCAGTACATCTGGTGGATTGTCTGAATTAATAATTATATTACGAATATCTTCTTCCGAACTAAAAGCATTCTTCGTATTAATCGACGCTGTACCAACTTCCACATTAAAATTTTCAACAGCCTCACAAATGCTGGAGTAAATAATGCTTTGACTGGTATCCTGAGTGTCTGCATTCAATAATACAGTTACCTTCTTTCTTCCATTCTTTACAACCTGAGCTACCTGCTTTCCATATGCCTGTCCTTGATCATAACTACTGATACCGACAAAGCTTTTACGGCTGCTTAATGGTTCGTCTTTTAATACGGTAACAACAGGAATTCCTGCAGCATTTGCTTCATTAATAAGTTGTATTATATTGGCATCTCCATTCGGTTCTATGATGATACCATCTACTTTCGAGGCAATGGCTATCTGTAGTTGGTCATACAAGGAATACTTTACGGAAAGATTGCTGCCTAGTTTTTCAACATAAACATCCAACTCTTTGCCTTTCTCTAAAGCTCCCTGATAAACCGCTTCCCAAAACAATTCATCAATCCCATCGGATATCATAGCATAATGATATTTATATGTATTTCGATCTACTGGACTTGTGTCGGTTATTTTGGATAACTGATATTTATAATAAGACATTCCTATAATAATTATAATGACTGCTACGAAAACACTGCATAAAATCGCAACCGTTATTATTTTATTCTTTCCGCTTTTTCTATTTAATGATAACTTTTTATATTTATATTCCATATGGATACCTCTTTTATATTCTTGCGTTTAGTCTGCAGATTGGGAACTCGAGAGTCCGCAGATCAGGATCGGGAGTCCGCTGATTAGGAACTCGAGGACTACGTCCTAGGTCCACTAATCACGAACGGGGGGCCGCAGATTAGGAACGGGGGGACTACGTCCTCTCGTTCACGTTGCACTTATCCATGAAATCCATGGTGCTTACTCGTGCGAGCACGGTAATCACCATAGATTCCATGGACTAATCTGCTCATCGTGTATATTGTATCATAACTTTTTCAGATTAGGAATTACTTTTGGTACTTCTACACAAAAAAATACAGGCTATCGTTCGCAGACTTTGACGCGAAATATAACCTGCATGAAACATATTAATTAACCAACTTAATATTACTGATTACAAAGCCGCTTTTTGGCAAGGAAGGAATTCTTGTTAGACTATATTTAAGGTTTTGCCGGGGTATTTTATATTTCATATAAGTTACTAAGAAACATAAGCTGACTTTCATGATTTCTATTGTTGCCAGTTCTCCTGCACAGCGATGTCCGGTATTGTAATCTCCACCACCTTGTGGAACAAAGTCAAAACTATTGTTTGGTCTATGAAGGAATCTTTCCGGTAGAAATTCATCCGGTCTCTTCCATAGGGAACTATCATGATTGGTTCCATAGATATCAAACAAAACCCTAGTTCCTTTTTTAAAATAATAACGTTTCCAGATAAAATTTCTTCGAACGAAAGCCCCCACAAAAGGAGCAAATGGATAATACCGACGGACCTCCTGAACAAACATAGTAACATATTGATCATTACCAGATTGAAGTTTTTTTCGACAATGTGGATGTTCATACAATGCTAGAGCTCCAAAAGTAATATAAGTAGCAATTGCTACAATCGGTCGCAAAATATTAATCAGCTCAACCGCTGCTGTCTTAATACTTAGGAGCTTATCTTCCTTGTTGCGATGCCAGGAAACAATATATAATGCTGTATAATCTTCAGGTAGTATTCTATGAGTACGTACCTTGACTATCATATCTTCTATCCACTTTTCTGTTCGTTTCCTTGCACATTTTCCTTCACAATATCTTGGTCCTACACCTCCAAATGCGTCAACCATTTTACCCAGGTCGCTTGCTCTATAGCATACTTCCTTCTCTTCTAACATTACACCAGCCCATTGGCAGGCAATCTTACACAAGATCTTTTGAGATTCCTTAAAAAGCACGAGCCGATTTTTATCTTCCCATTTACAAGTGGTAATACGCCAGTGTGCTGTAGTTATTTTGGAAAGT
Source organism: Bacillota bacterium (assembly GCA_023443225.1). Taxonomy (GTDB): domain Bacteria; phylum Bacillota; class Clostridia; order Lachnospirales; family Lachnospiraceae; genus Anaerocolumna. Next base: position 98,879 of record JAEZVF010000060.1, on the reverse strand, counting down.
CTTTTTATATTTTCCTGCGTCATAATCGACATAAACATAAGTTTACGGTGTATATGAGCGCTGCCATCTAAGGATTGTACTCCATTTTCTCCAAAGACTGATTTTTGAATCCGTTTGGGTGCTACTCCCTTCCGTTTAAAATATTTCGGATTGTAAAATATTTGGGCTGCACCTGCACCGCTCATACAAAGTACCTTGTGTCCCATCAGCCGTGTCTGTATAACTTCTGATTCATATTGTAAGCACCTGTTTTGAATAAATTGATAGCCTTCACATAATAACTGTAAGGTACTATCAATACAACCATCACTAGGTATTTGATTCATCAATATCATAATATATGTTCTCCTAATCTTATTTTTTCTCATTGTATGCATGCACATGACTTTTTCACTGTTATTATGCTCATAAACAAGAGTAATATGCTAGGCATTCTCGTTGTATCATGTGGTTTTATAATATGTTAAAAATTTATTTAAAAAGTTCTTGACAATTGAATGTCTGCTCAACTATAATACATATAACAGTTGAGTTACCGCTCAACTGAATACGAAAAAGAAGGTGACCAAATGACAAAAACAGAAGTGATTTGTGATTGTGAAGTTATCCATGCAGATATAGTGGAAAAAGTGAAAAAAAATATGCCTGAAGAGTCTGTACTTTACGATTTATCTGATTTCTTTAAGGTTTTAGGTGATAGTACACGTGTTAAGATTTTGTGGGCACTGGATGAACATGAGATGTGCGTTTGTGATTTAGCTGCACTTCTCAACATGACGAAGTCTGCCATCTCACATCAACTTAGGTCTCTTAAACAGGCAAATCTGGTGAAGTTCAGAAGAAAAGGAAAGATAGTCTTTTATTCCCTTGCAGATGACCACGTAAAGCAAATATACGAAATGGGATTAGAGCATATCAAAGAATCTAACATAGAATAACATGGAGGTAGATTATGAAAAAGACATATAGACTTAGCGGACTGGATTGTGCGAATTGTGCTGCTAAAATGGAAAAAGCAATCAATGATTTAGACGGGGTGGTAAATGCTACTGTTAATTTTATGACCACAAAGATGGTGATTGAAGCCGAAGATGAAAAAATGGATGAGATCCTAGTCTTGGCAGAGAAAATTATTAAAAAGCTAGAGCCCCAGGTCATATTGAAGAAAGCTTAGGTGAATTAATTATGAAAAAAACCATTTGGCGTATTATTATAGGAAGTATTCTATTTATCACAGCTATTATCCTTCAAGCTAATATTAGTTGGCTTTCCATTGCCTTATTTATTCTAAGCTTTGTAATTGTAGGTGGTGATGTGGTATTAAATGCCGCAAAGAACATCGTTCGCGGGCAGGTATTTGATGAGAACTTTCTGATGAGTATAGCAACCATCGGTGCATTCTTTATCGGTGAGTATCCGGAAGGCGTCGCTGTTATGCTCTTTTATCAGATAGGAGAACTATTCCAAAGCTATGCAGTCTCAAAGTCACGCAAATCCATTGCTGACCTTATGGATATCAGACCGGATTATGCTAACTTAAAGCAAGGGGATCAAATTCTCCGGACAGATCCGGAAGATGTAAAGATTGGTGATATTATTATTATAAAGCCTGGAGAAAGAATTCCTCTTGATAGTAAAGTCATAGAGGGAGTTTCTATGGTTGATACTTCTTCACTTACAGGAGAATCTGTTCCAAGAGATATTGATATAGGAAGCGACCTCTTAAGTGGCTGTATTAATATCAACGGAGTGATTACTGCAGAGGTTACAAAAGAATTCGGCGAATCAACTGTCACTAAGATACTAGATCTGGTTGAAAATGCAAGCAGCAAGAAGTCACAATCCGAACAATTCATCACAAAATTTGCTAGATATTATACCCCCATTGTGGTGATATTAGCTGCCATTTTAGCTATTGTACCTCCACTGATTATCGACGGTGCCACTTTCAGTAGCTGGATTTATCGTTCCCTTTCTTTCCTTGTAGTCTCCTGCCCTTGTGCTCTTGTTATATCCATCCCGCTTAGTTTCTTTGGTGGATTGGGCGGCGCCTCCAGATTGGGAATCCTAATCAAGGGAAGCAATTATTTGGAAGCTCTTGCAAAGACAGAAATTGTAGCATTTGACAAAACCGGGACATTGACAAAAGGTGTCTTTAATGTCCAGGAAATACATCCCCAAAATGTTTCAAAAGAAGAGCTGTTGGAACTGACTGCCCATGCAGAAAGCTTCTCCAGTCATCCCATATCTTCTTCGCTTAGACGTGCTTATGGAAAAGAGATAAGTCAGACTCGCATTTCCGAAGTAGAAGAAATTCCAGGTCACGGTGTATCTGCTGTGATAGATGGTAAAAGAGTTATGGCAGGCAACAGCAAATACATGAACATGCTTCAAATTCCTTACTTTAAGGGTGATGTGGCAGGAACTGTTGTACACGTTGCTATTGACCAGTCCTATGCCGGATATATCCTCATTGCCGATGAGATTAAGGACGATGCACAGAAAGCAATCCATAACCTTAAGGATTCCGGAATCAAACAGACGGTAATGTTAACCGGTGACACTAAGAATACAGGAATTAAGACAGCAAACAAACTTGGAATTGATACTGTGTACACCGAGCTACTCCCTGCAGATAAGGTAACTAAGATAGAAGAATTGCTAGCCAAGAAATCCGTTAATGGCAAGCTTGCATTTGTAGGAGACGGAATAAATGATGCTCCAGTATTATCACGGGCAGATATCGGTATTGCCATGGGCGGACTTGGTTCCGATGCAGCAATTGAGGCAGCAGATATTGTTATCATGACAGATGAACCATCTAAAATTTCTACTGCCATGAAGATTTCTAAAAAGACTTTAAAAATTGCTTATCAAAACATAGTATTGGCCATTGGTATCAAGGTATTGGTACTTATCCTGACGGCAATTGGACTTTCAACCATGTGGGCGGCGGTCTTTGCAGATGTGGGGGTAACCGTCCTTGCAATCATAAATTCCTTCCGTGCCTTAAATGTAAAAGAATTTTCTTGAGAATAAACTGCACCTCCTCACGGTGAACTACTCCTAATTAGTTTTCTGTGAGGAGGTGCTAATTTCAAATAGTAGTTGTCTTTAGTGTCTCTTGCATCGTTAATTATTCGGAGTATATTACATCCTCTGGATTGGTTTCCGGACTAAAATGAGCTTTTAATTCGGCGTCATAAGCTTCCTTGAAAAATCCCTCTTTTGTTAAAGTCGTAACTTCATTATTTAACCACTCCAGTAAATCTTTATCCTCTTTGTTGACTGCAGGCGCAATTGCATCCTGGCTTCCAATATTACCGTCAACAATTGTAAAGCCTTCATTTTCAAATGCCCATGCAAATAATAACGTATTGTCATGTGCTAAGGCATCTCCTCTTCCATCTTGTAATGCCTGGAAGGTTTCTGTGTTTTCTTCATAGGAAACAAGTTTGATGTCCGGATAATTCTCTGTGAAGTATAATTCTGCTGTTGTTCCTTTATTCACAATTAGCGTCTTTCCTTTTAAGTCTTCAACAGAAGTTATCGGACTGCCATCAGGTGCAACAACGCCCAGTGCAACTTTCATATAAGGTTCCGCAAAATCAACCTGCTCCTTTCTTTCATCAGTTACCGTAAAATTAGCCAATACAATATCAACTTTTTTGGATTTTAAATATTCTACACGATTTGCCGCTTCTAAAGTAACAAATTCTACCTTTGATTCATCACCAAGCAAATCCTTGGCAATCCGACGTCCAAGATACACGTCATAACCTACATTAGTACCATCCTCAGCAATATAGCCAAATGGAGGTTTGTCGCCAAATACACCAATTACTACCTTGTCAGCAGCCTTTATCTGCTCAATTTTTCCTGCTGTAGAACTTCCACTTGTATCCGTGCTTTCTTTTTTTGAGCAGCCTGCAACCCCTGCTGCTATAACTAAGATGGCTAATACTGCTACTATACTTCTCTTCCAATTTTTCATATTGATCTCTCCTTTTTAATAATTAAATTTATTTAAAAATTGTTTTGCTCTGTCCGTCTTTGGATTCGTAAAGAATTCCTCTGGCTTTCCTTCTTCCACTATCTTGCCATTATCTAAGAATAGAATTCGGTCCGATACTGCCTGTGCAAAATGCATCTCATGAGTGACAATAATCATTGTCATCCCCTGTTTTGCCAAATCCAGTATAACATCCAAAACCTCTCGAACCATTTCTGGATCCAAAGCTGCTGTTACTTCATCAAATAAGATAAGTTCTGGATTCATACACAGTGACCGTACAATTGCAATCCTTTGCTTTTGACCACCAGATAATTGTCTTGGATAATCATTTTCTCTATCCTCTAACCCCACCTTCCTAAGTAATTCCCTTGCTAACGCCAAAACTTCCTGTTTATCACGCTTTTGTGATTTGATTGGTCCTAGTAAGATGTTATCTATTACAGTCATATGATGAAATAAATCATAGCTCTGAAATACCATTCCAATCTTCTGCCTAATTTGGCGCATTTGTATGTTCTTATCATAAATACTGGTATCATTAAGTAAAATATCTCCACTATCAATGGTCTCGAGCCCATTGATACATCGCAACAAAGTGGATTTACCACAGCCAGAAGGGCCCAATACAACCAACACTTCTCCTTTGTAAAGAGATAAATCTATGCCATTTAGCACCTTTCGGTATCCGAAATTTTTGTTTAAATCTCTTATCATAAGCAAAGTTTCCTTCACGTTAATACCTCCTCAAATTACAGTTAATTTTATCTTTAACTTACCCACTTTGCTTCTAATTTCTTTGACAGTAAGGATAATGGATAACATATGATAAAAAACAGCAAGAATAGAAAAGCGTAGATCCAAAAAGATTCTTTTGTTCTTTCAATGATTTGCTGTCCCCTTTTGATAACATCCAATACACCAATTAATACAACTAACGATGTGGTTTTTATCATTCTGGTAGCTAAACTAATCGCTCCCGGTATAATTCGCCTAATTGCCTGTGGTAATTGAATATAAAGAAACAGTTGGCTTTTACTTAATCCTACGGATAATCCGGCTTCTAGCTGGCCCTTGGGTAACGATTCCAAGGCACCTCTTACAATATCGCCCATTTCTGCTGTTCCCCACATGGAGAAAACCAGAATGGCCGCAATCTCTCCAGAGACATTAATTTGAAGAAGTCTCGGTAAGAAAAAGAAAAAGGAAAACAACCAAACCATGATTGGGATAATTCGAAATGCCTCTAAATAGATATCAGTGAAAAGCTTCACTACTATGTTCTTGGACGTCCTTAGTATTCCAAAGCCAAACCCGGTAATCATTGATATCAATAAGGCTACTATAGCAATCATCAGGGTATTACCCAGTCCATTAAGGAGTAATTCAATATTATCTGCTATCACCCTAATTCCCATACTCAGCATAACGCAGCCTCCTTTCAATGACCCTTAATAAGATAGACATTGGCAATATTAAAACCAGATAACTCAACGTCAATAGTAAAAGAGCTTCATTCGTTTTATAATAAAGGCCAATAATGCTTTTTGTCACATATAATAATTCCGGAATGGCAATGGAACTTAGAATAGAGGTTTCTTTCAATAGAAAAATGAAGTTCGCACTTATCTGTGGCATTGAAATGGAAATTGCTTGGGGAAGAATTACATGTTTCATAACCTGACTAGAACTGAGTCCAATACTGAGTCCTGTTTCAATCTGCGACTTACTTACTGCTTCAAGCCCTCCTCGGAATGCCTCTGCCATATAACTTCCGCCTAAAAAACCAAGTCCAATAACTCCACAAGCAGTACCACTTAATTTGATTCCCACTTGGGTTAATCCAAAATAAAGGAAGAATACCTGAATCAGCAGTGGCGTGTTTCGAGATAATTCTATATACAGCCTGGTTATTTTCTGTAACCCTTTTATCTTATAGAATAATAAGAAGCAACATAGTATTCCTATAACTACAGCTAATAAAATTCCCCAGAAACCAATATACAAAGTCACCTTAGCTGCTTCTGCAAAAAGAGGAATAACTTTTTGTATGAATGACCATTTCACGACTGTCAGCTCACCCCATCTTTCATTTCCATTTTGTTAACTTATATTATACAAATCATAATTTTATTCATTTTCTATATATCATAGTAACTTGGTATGAATAATATGCATTGAATTATACATTCATATTTCTCTAATGTCAACTAGTAATTTAATTATTTTAGCTTTTTTTGATTAGGGTGTTAAAAGAGCTGTTCCTTCTACAGACTCCATTGACTTTTTACACCCTTGACTTTTTAAAATTATGACCATAGAAAAACAGCAGAATAGTATAAATTACATACTCTTCTGCTGTAGATGCTAATAAGTTATAATTGGTTATTTGAGGAAAACCTGATGTCCTCCAGGTATTTCAATTACGTCATCGGAAGCATTAATCCAGACCGTCTGTATTGATGGATTATATACAAAACTAGAATCCGCTGCAAATTCCAATCTTTTTGCTGCTTCCATATAATCAACAATCTGAATATTTGTTGCATACCAGATATCACTCCGATTACCTATGTAACTACAAAAATCCTCTATGACCTTCCACTTGGTTTCATCCGTAAATTCGTAACTATGGCCCCAAACATACATCATATATAGGTGGTACTTATTATCTATACCTGCAAACTGCTTCGCCAGTTCTAGCAAATTTTGCTCGTGATGGCAAGTTGGTTTCCATTCATAATAATCCTCAGGCATGTTGAAATAACTATTGTAAGATACAATACGAGAGTATTTTATTCCGAGGACCTTAAGTGCACTTTTTACAGATTCATTATAAGCTGCAAATGGATATGACATTCCTTTTACTGGATATCCGGTAATGGCTTCTAGAGCCCTTCTATCTTCCAATACTTGAGTTACCACCTGCTCCATAGGGGCTTGTGCTAAATTCAGATGGGTATAGCCATGGCATGCTATTTCATGCCCCTGGTATAATGTTTGATACTCTGATGTTGGTATCAACCTGGCATCCCAATCAATTCCGGAATTTAAGTGAAACGTTCCTTTAATTGCATACCGGTTAAATAGTTCTACAAGACGTCTATCTTCCTGACGTCCATCATCATAACTCATAGTTAATACCTTATTCTTTCCATCTGGAAAACAAATCGTTATCGTTTTAATAGCGCTTGCCATCTTAGGTCTCCTTTTCTTCCCTTTCATCAGTAACTCTATAATTATGAAACACCTACGTAACATATAATCTCTCTATATTTTAACTCTTAACCTATAGTTTATCAATCATATGCTTAACTTTTATGAAAGACTTTGTTCCGTAATGATATCAACATTCCCACTAAAATTTGTTTTGATGAATAACATCAGTTCATTTATATCTGGAAAAAGGGTTAGATCTTCCCAGGTTAAGGTTAAGGATTCAATCCCATTTTCCTCTGCCCATTCTATGATGCTCATGAAAAGTTCTCTGCTCATTCGCGGTGAATCAATATTGTACTTAACATTTGATGAGTTTTTCTGCCAGAGCGTAGGTTTGGATGTCAAGTTGATAGAAAGACTTTTTATGTTATATGCAAGGTCATCTTCTTCAAATGACATCCACTTTTCATCGTCTACGATACCACCGATTACTAACTGTTCATCATTTCTAAGTATTCTGTAAAGTTGTGTAAAGAATATCTTTCTATCCATTGAACGCTCCTCCTTTCAAATCACAATGTTATCTTTCATTATCCTTATACTTATACATTCCATTTGCTGGTTGAAAGGTAACATTTATGTGTAAATTAGTGTGTCTTGCATGTATTTATTTGACAACTCAATATTATTGTTTGATCTTTCTAAATAATTGTCAAATTAGGCAACATAGTTAACCAATTAGACATTATGAATTGATTTGATTTCAGAATAGAGTTAAGCTGTCTCCATCAGCAAATGAATCATAAATAAATTCGCAATACCGAAACACATAGAAAGAGTGAGGAAAGTGAAATATTTAAAACAAGAGCTGGATCAGTTTTTCAATCAAGTTTATACAGAGATGTATGAAGAAATCTATCGTTACATACGTAGAATTACAAATGATAATCGAATCTTAGAGGATATCTTACAGGAGACCTTTTTCGAAGCATATAAAAAAATAGAGCTTCTTATCGATCATGAGAATTATAGAGGTTGGGTTTATAAAACAGCTAAATTCAAAGCACTTAAATTTATGAATCAGATTCATAGCTCCGATGTAAAACAGGTTGAAATGATTTATGCTGACATACAAGAGCTAGGAAAACAGGATGAATATGACTGTATTATATATGCAGACTACAAAGAGATACTTACAAACAAGGAATTCGAATTCTTAATGAAGCATTATGTTGAAGGATTTACCTTGGTTGAGTTAGCGAACAAGGAACAAATCAATGTTGGTGCAAGTAAGATGCGAATGAATCGCATAATAAAAAAAATAAGAAGCAAAGTTGGAAGCAAATTATAAATACAATCGTCTAAATCAGAACAAAACATGATTTAATAAATATATAAAACTTAAATCGGAGGATGATTATTATTTATTCTTATCTTCCGCCTTAAGAAATTGTCCTGTCTTACCCATATGATAGGCAAGGCGGATGATTTCTTGTTCCTCCACAGTCATTTCTTTGGAAAACATCTTCTCTAACTGTGAAATAAGCAATGGAAAATCTAGGGTCATTTTAGCGGGTCTGACTGCTTTCAGTACTACAGTCGGATCGTATCTTCTTGGCTTTACCCCAGAATTATAGACTTTTTTGAAAACCTCGGCAGTATAAAGGGCATCATTTAGTGCATCATGGAATGCATATGATATATCGATATTTAAGGCTTCTACACAGTATTTAAGACCAAGTGGCTTCTTCTTTGGCAGTCCAAGATGTACTGAAGTCAGGGGTTGAATATTGATATATCTATTCGGTAGCAGCTTCTCATCAAGCTTATGATAAATTGCATTTCTTATAAGCTCCTTCATATCTGCCATTCCCCATGTACATAAAACTATCTCGGGTTCATTTACAAACTCTAAAAACTCTTTATAGACCTGGCTAAAGGTCTGTTCTGATTTTAGACTTTCCGTTGTTATGCCCGTAAGCTCAGTAATAAATTCACTGATACGGGAGTATATAGATGGCTTTACAAGACGGCTAAAAGTTGCCACTCTATTAAAATCCCCATCCAGCTTTACAGCTCCAACTTGAATAATCTCAAAGGAATATTTGCCCTGTGGAATCATTAGGGAATCCGGGTCCTGATTAAATTCCAAATCAAATACGATATAATGCATAAAATCACCGCCTTATTGGAGTTTGTTTCTGTTTTGTAAACTTATTTTATACAAGCAGATTTGTCAAAGTAATTCTCCACGATTCATTATAACCCAGAAACAAGAGTTATATGAATTGTGACTATTTACTTGGCCTGATCTGCTTACGTTAAACATAATTAAATTCCCTGTTACCATTTGTTTCTCTGACCTGATGTATAAGGTAGGAGGATTATAACAATGTATTATAGAAGCCTTATGAATGCATTAGATGAAGAGACGAACAAAGAAGAAAGTAAAATCGATTCTTATAAAATACGCTGGATTGTAAGAGCATTAGATCTTCTTGATGGCAGAATTAGTATACCAAAAGAGTACAGCCTTCAGAAGTTTCGTGAAAGATTTTATGAAATTCATTTCATGCATCTAGATTTTATTTCAAAATCTAATTAATTTGCATTACTCGAATCATATATATTAAATGAATTTTTGAAAGGAGTTTATAGTATTTATTAATAAACGCAATCGTAAATCAAGTAAAAGTTGACAATGGTAAAATCTATAGTTAGACTTATATTAGTATATAACTAATTTGCATAGTATGCTAAATGCATTAGTGTATTTGAGAGGAGAAAAATGATATGTGGGTATTTATTATAGCATTTGGCATCATTGGAATAATAGGCACTATATCACCTCAGGCATCTTGGTATTTATCAAATTGGTGGAGATTCGAAAATAAAGCAGAACCAAGTGATACTTCCTTAGTATTTTATAGAATAGGCGGAATTGTATTTTTTTTGGTGGCTTTATTATTGATTTATATAAAATATCAGTATTAAGCTAAAACTTATTAATTGATTGTACATTAATAGATTAGTTAATTTATTAATCACTGATTTGGTGTTAGGGAGGTATTAAAGGCTGTCGTACTAAGTAGTGCGACAGCCCCTTACTTCCTTATAATTTATTTATCCTTAATTCTATTTCGTAATTTTTGATTCATCCTTGGTTGGTGTAAAAATCCACAACTTGTCTCACATACGGAACCTTTTGCAAACTGTAATGCAGCAATACTAACCGTCTTAAGTCCTAACATTTTTAACTTGTTCATGTTTTTGCCCTCCTATTGGGATAGCTGGATTATTAAGTTAATTGTAGATCTACATATTAAATCTTATTCTTTAAAAAATAAATTATTACCCTCTTGCGTGATTGGACATTCTTGTTGCTCAATTTAATTCACTCATTTTCTTTCGGTAATATAGGGTAGCAAAAGATATAAAATAAACTTATCTGCTTCTACTTTTATTTTAAAGTCACCCTGATATTTTTCCACAACTTTTCTAATATTATTAAGACCAAAACCATGCAGATGTTTATCCGATTTGCTGGTTTTTATCACTTGATTTTCCAATATAACAGTTTCAGTGTTACTGTTCTCAAAGGTAATACTTAAAAACTCTTTCACCTTTTTCGACTTTACCGTTATTATCTTCAGTTCTGAATCTGATATCTTATCACAAGCTTCAATAGCGTTATCGATGGCATTACTAAATATCGTACAAACATCCATAGGATTGATAAAATGTATATCCGCAAACTCAATCTCACTATAAAAATCAATCCCCTTTGATACCGCAGCTTTTTGCTTTTCGTTTATAATACAATTGAGAAATTCATTTCCTGTTTCGATATAATATTCAAATCCTTTAATATCTTCTAGCATGTTTTTTATATACTTTTCTTTTTGAGCTGTCTCTAATTGATTTTGCAAAAGCAGTAAATGGTTTTTCATATCATGATAAAGTTCTCTAACATTAGCAAAATCCTCTTGGCGATTTTTATAATACTCATATTGTATTTGTAATTGAGCCATATTCATTTTACTGTGATGTTCCATTTCTTTCGTTTCAAAATAGTAATCTGCTGTTGTTATATTGCAAAAAGTAGATATCAATAGCATGATTGCTGCAAGTACCATGATCATTGCTTCAATTTTTACAATATTTATATCAGAATACATACGGTACCCAATTAATAATAGTAAATTAAGATTAAAAAAATTGGGTAAAATTATTATGATAGCATTTCCAAAATTTATTTTGGGGATTGTCTTATCAAAAGTCTTTTTTAGTATTATAATAATGCCTAATAATAACATTTTAGAAATCAAAAAAGATAGTATTTCAATAAAAGGATAATTGCTATTCAAACCTAGACAGAAATGCAAAAAACCTAAAGTTAATACATCACTTAAAAAAACGACCATCATAAATAAAATTCCCATGACTAAACCAAATTTAAAAGATTTTCTATCGAACAATGTACTTAATAAAGCAGTCAAAAGTATTATCATGGTACATTTTATTATGATCAATAGATGGAAGCGGGTCATAGAATATACTGCTGTCACCATAATGATAAAAAACAGGACAATCTTCCAACTTGTCCTTTTATCCCTTCCGACAGTACGATAAAACAACAAATATACTAGTACCAGTATTTCAAATGCTGTTGACCCCAGATCCACCATTTGCAAGTATGTCATTATAACCCACTCCCCAAATATTCCGCAAGGCATTGCATCAGTTCCTTTTTCTTCTGCTTGCTAATTTGTATGATCTCTCCTGTAGCAAGAGTTATTTCATAACCGATGACTTTATTAATATACTCTAGATTTACTATAAAACTGTTATGACATCGTAGGAATGGATAAGCTGTCAAATCTTTTTCATGCTCCTGCATCTTCTTATAGCTAATAACACTTCCATTCTCCGTATGAATCATCGTATTCCGTCCATATGTTTCAATGTATTTTAGCCGGTTCAGATAGATTTTGAAGAAACCATCATCATTCTTTACACAGATATAACCGTCTGCACTTTCAGTCACCTTGTTAACAGCCTTATCCATTTCCAATTTAAATCTCCGATAATCTAATGGCTTAATCAAGTAATTTGCTGCCTCCACAGAATATCCTGCAAACACATGCTTCATTAGTGATGTAATAAAGATGATTATCACGTTCGTATCCTTTTTACGTATTCTCTTTGCAGTTTCTATTCCATTAAGATTTGGCATTTTAATATCCATAAAAATAATATGAAAATCCGGTTGATATGCTTTTAACAAGTCCTGTCCATCTGTAAATTCTCTGAGTTTAATTTGTTTATTTGTCTCTAAGCTATAGCGTTTTATATAATCCCTCATTTTATTGATAAATAACATTTCATCATCACATAGTACTACCGTAATCAAATGGATCACCGCCTTAGGATTTAAGTATTTTTAAACATTAAAGCAGACTACTCACCTTATTCTTAATAGATCCAGCCACTACTGCAGCCCCCACCCAAATCTGAGCAGCCATAGCAAATAATAGCAGACTACTTTTATCCCCTATCCATATGTATAAAAGGATATTAAACACTACTCCAAACAATAGAATCTGTTTACTTCGAAGGGAGTATAGTTTTATTTCTTCCTGCTCTAAAGGTTTGTTCTTGTCTTCTACTGGAGCCAATATCAGAACAGAAAGTATACTTATCATACATGTGACAAATATGCTTAAATTAACTCTGTATACTTGAAAAACATGAAACCCAAGCAGCATTACCGTATATAGAATACTAAAAGTAAGGATGCATCTTGCATGGGTTGTAGCATGATAGCCACCGGCATATCGTTTCACAAAACAATATTCCAACAAGAACAAAATTGTTTGCGGCAACTTACCAAAGATAAGGCCAATTGTTATGATAAGAACCAAATTAATCAATGTTGAAATTAGTAATTCCATCCCATATTGGTATATATCTTGATCTTCCTCTTTTATAATTCTATAATTCTTTAGCGTATCAACAATCCTAAAGGAAAAATTACGAATCAATATCATCCTCTCCCATCCATGCATTCCGAACTTCCCAAAATTCATTCAAACAGTCGCTGGAAATTTTCCACCTATCTAATATAGACGGTATTTTCTCGTTATTTTTTCTAGAATATTGGTATAATACACCAGCTAACCCCATAGCTCTCGACCGTATCCCTACTAAGTAATCTGCATCCGGCCTACTCATTAGACTTTCTTCATGTAAGTACTCCAAACCACATAGGAGATTATGATATATGTCTTCTGTAACATATTCCGGGATGTTTCTTACAGTTTTATTCATAATATCTAAGGCAATGTAGAGACTTTCTTTTCTCCTTACAGCAATCTGATAGGCTATCAAAGACAGTAACATACTTCCTTCTTCTTTCTCTGTTTCATTCAGTAATAAATAGTGATAAACTGCTTCAAAACAATCCTCGATTATCGATTGATCATTGGAATTAGCCATCCTTAAGATTTTCTCATTGTAATTGTAATCAGTTATCCCTAGTACATTTTTACAGGCTAATTTTAATTTGCTGCATGGTACTCCGTCCTTTTCTAAGTCACGAATAATTAATTTCATCTCTTGTATTTGTACTTCAGGTATGTTAGTTAAGGGCGATTGCTGCAATACTATATCCATTAATAACTCTATTACTTCTTTCACACATTGACAGTCATCCGATAAAGCAAATATGTTTATGAAAGAGGTCTCGTGTTTTGACTGATCCCTCATCCTTTTATAATAAAGTAATGTAAACTCCAGTAATTTAAGTCTTTCTTCCTCTGACCAAGTACATACATAGGCATTCTTTCTTTTCTTCCTAAGCATATACTGTAACTCCTGCAATATATTTTTATGTTCCATTACCTTTAACTCAAATTTATTTAGCAAGTACTGTTTTAAAAGTCCTGGTACATCCATATCCGTAGGTGATGGAAGATCTAAAAATGCAGTGAAATTAAGGATAAATGTCTCTTTGGGAAAACCTGTTGCTTCATCCTTTTTACCCCAAAGTGCTTCTGCAAATTGACTTGTTTGCAGGTCTGTTAACAAATAATTTCTCCAAAGAACCGTCAATCGGACTATTGCAGTTTTTCTTTCTAATCCGCTCTTTTGCGTGGAGCATATTAAATTTTGAATCATCTGTGAACTTAACTTTATTTCTGTATCAAGATAGGCATTACTATAATAGTTTTCAATAAATAAAAAGGGATCGGGAAGTATGTCTTGAATATCCTCATCGGAATTGATCGGTATTTTTATGAATATCTGAATCATATTGAGTATATCTTCGTGATTACAAGTCTTTATTAAGCGCTCCATCAGCTTATTCATCTTATCGTATTTACCGGGATAGCCACTGGTATAAACACAACTGATATATTCAGCAATTTCTAATTTAACAAGCTTGGAACATTTGACACATAGACGAGATAAAATTTCGGGTAGAATCTGCGCCAGCCGAATTCCAAAATTACTGGTGTAAAAAGTATCCCCCATTTTAATTTCATTCTCAGATAATTTTAACTGCAGTATAAATGCATGGCATAGATTGTCCACCTCCTCATATTCCATTTCCGAGATATTCTTCCTTGAAAATATATATTTGGTGTTCTTTTTATCTCCATACAGAATGGTATAAATCATAGTTAGATATGGATTCACACAGCTGATTCTATGCAAAACATTTGTCATGATTTTTGCTGAATACGATACATTTCCAACGCTTACTGGAATCCCTGATTCTTCTAAATACCGAAATAGTTCCAACCCCAACAAAAGTGCGCTGTCATCGTAATTAATGAATAGATGATTTACCACATGCCCAATATCAAAAGTATGCTCGATTGATTTTTCAACCCGTGGAATATACTCATATGATAATTCAATTTCAAAAATTCTCTTTTCCTGGAATGGATCACATCTATACTTTTTATGCTCTGCACTCCGTTCTTTGTAACTGTCACTAAAAACGTTTTCATTTTTTCTACATTTTAAATTAATTGCTTGTTGATAATAAGCACTGAGAAACATGAGGGAGGCTTCCTGTGAAACCATAGTATAGTTATTGGTAACCGGTACAAGCATTAACTGTTTTCTAACCTCAGCCAGAGCCTTACCGATGATCTCACAGGCAATTTCAACTTCTCCAAGAATCCCCCAAATACTGGCTCGCTTTGCCTCCCATACCGGCATCATATCATCCTCTTTCCATTCGAAAAGGCAATCTTTAATCTCATTAAAGCGTATGCTAAATAGATTCTTTAAACATTTTTCATAATGTAGCTTTGCTCTTTGTTCCGGCGAAAGAACTTCCTGTAACACATTAAGCAAAGTACTGGTCTCGTTTAATTTCGTAATATCATTGTTTTCTCTGAAATAGCGTAGTAGTGCCAGCTGCAGATCAATCCATTTTTCACCAAAGCCTTTCATGGTCGAATCCATGTTATCTAAGGGAAACGCCCCTTCTATGTTAATGATATCTGGAAATGGATTGTATTTTTTGATGACCTCTTCATAGATTGCAACTTGATCAAGGCATAGAGGTATTAAACACTTTTCCTGCCTCCAGTTATATTCATATAAATAAAGTAAATCTTCACAGCTCTCGTAATTTTGTTGATTTATAGAGGCTAAAGATACCTTGGCACTTTTGAGTGTAGCTACTTCACGTAGCAGGGTATGGTCCGTTCGCCTCCACAGCCTTTTGCGTAAATCTTCGGGAAGAATCCACCATCCGGGATAGGATTTTCTTGTCTCTGACCAAACCCGAATAATATCTTTAATATCCGCATTTTTTATATAATTTACATGAAATTCCTTCTCGCCCGCCAGCCAGTCAAACTCTTTCTTTTTCTTCGTTGCTTCAAAAAGATAATTCAAAAAAGCTTCCAAAGCAATTGCATGTCTGTTATTTTGTCTGCGTGGTTCCATACACTCTGAGAAATCAAGAATGATAATATTCCGTTTTTCTAATAGCATTCTCTGGGCGGAAGAAAAGTCAAACACACCAATCAAATAAATCTTAGAAGAATTTTCTTTCCCAAGATTATCTCTAATCCAACCAATCCAGGCTAAGAAATTCGGGTCATTTCCAGAAAAACCGATTAAGCATAATGCATTTTCTAATAAAGACTGTTGTACTGTGTTTACAAAAGGCGCAAACATAGTTGGATATATACGATAATCTTCTTCAGTAATAATAAATGGTCTTTGTGACGGGAAACTTCCATGAAGTTTGATTATTCTTGGCTTTTCGGAATAGACTAAATCTTCGTTTTTCACAATCACGTCGTATTTACGAGAAATGACCTCCTGGCTTGCTCTTTCCAGCAAGGTGTCATAATTCGTTGTAAAAACATCATTCCATGGCAGTTGAAGTAATTTATTATGTAACTTGGATGGATTGTATTTTTTATCTGGAATCTCCTGTTGTAAAATCTTGTCCAGTACAATTCTACCGAATTGAGCCTGTACCTCTTCTGCCAGTTTTAGAGCATTTAGATATTTGTCGTGACCCTGGTCAGGTGTCTTGCCATTTACTTTTTTATAAAAGGCATCTCCTAAATCAGCCCAACCTGGAAAGCCTTTTACCTCCGGGCTGGATTTTAACGCATTCATACTAAAGCCAGCACCAACCATCACCGCTGCGTGATTGGATAACAGCCGTTCAACAATTTCATCCAAATTAGAAATGATATCATGGGTTAACGTCAATTTCAATTGAACTACCCCCTCTTTGATTTACAAAGTTTTTTGATTCTCTAAAGTGAAAAAGATATAGGGATAGTGTACCATATATTTCCATATTTGTTAATAAGGTTTTACACTAATTTACATTTATGATTAGAGCCTATATTCAATAACTATGTTGTCAATCGTTATTATAGCTCTTCTTTCGATGAAATCCGATGTATGAATACAATCATGTGTTAATACCTTTCGATCCTTTCCTACAACACCACAATAATTCGGTTCATCATAAAAACCATTATCTTTAAATAAAAAGCATTCTACAAACCCATTCTGTCGAATTCATCATTGCCTTAATCGGATTCACCTTTGCTGCCTGACTTTTAAGCATCGCAAGATTCTCCTGCATATATGTCTCAAGCTGCTTAATCTCATCATCGGTAAAGCCATTATTTACAGTAATCTTACAATCAGGAATCGTACCTTCAGCATATTGGTGATCCTCTTCAAATCGCGCAAATGCAATTTTCTTACCGTTTTTATCCAAAATACCGGATACCATCATATTCATAATTTAGTACTTCACTCCCATCTCATAACCTTCTTCTGTAGCTTTTACTTCCTTATCAAATGGTTACCATACCTTTACATGTTAATTGTAACATACCTTTGAATCGGTTACAATTAACTTACAACGACAGAACAACAGGAAAATAAAAAGGTTTTCAGAAGTCCGTTTTTATACCGAAAGTCTGAAAACCTTTGATTTAAGCCATTTACAGGCTGAGTTACTTTATATCTTTACTTTTATTAATTCTAATAATATCGTCCGCTTCCATTTTGAATTCTGTATTTATTTCTTCAATAACCTTTGCACTAATTTGTGTTTTGTCTCCTACGATATATATCTGGGAGGGATTAATTTCTTTCAGTGCTCGAATAGAATATTTTGTTAAGCTATCATTTTTTACAAATAGTATTACATATCCCTTTTTAGCACATGCTTTTACAATATTATCTGCATCTTTAGGTTTTGTATCTCCATTGATAAGAACTACTTTTGTATCTTTTGAAATTTTACACTCACTAGCTATGATCTCAGCGGTTTCATATTTGTTTGCTCCGCCTATACGCAAAATATTAGCATAACCTTTCTCTTTCAACATATTGACCAAATTTTTATTTATTGATTTTTCTAAACCTACAATATAAATCTGATCTTTTTCTGAGTAATTTTTAACAATGTAATTTACTATTTTTACTGCGTCTTTCTTTGTAATACCAGTACTAACAATTTCACAACCAAGCTGTGATGCAAGTACGCTACTCGCATATAAATCAGTATAAGTGGACTTTGTAGTAATAATAATTTTATTAGGAGCTTCTGTACGTACAATTTTTAAGGTATATATCTTATTTGTTACACCATCTTTTGCCGTAACCTTTATATATACTGTATTCAATCCAACATCAAGTTTTAACTTATGATCTTTTATTCTCTTCTTACAAGCTTTATCGCTATATAATTTCCATGTTGCACCTTTACTTACATTAAGTTTTACTGTAAGTTTGGAAGTTTTGTTTTCTACTGATGCTTTAATCGTACTTCCACTAATTTTAGCATTAGACAAGGATTTAAATTTCAATATTTTACATTCAGTTGATTTGTCAGCTACTGACTCCGATTTTATAATCGTAAAGATACTAAATTTATTAATATGGAATTTAATTCCGTATGCACCTTCTGCCAGCTCAACAATCTCACCCTTTACTAATTCCTTATCTCCATCGCTATGTTCAATGTATACAGCAAGTTGATCTAAAAATTGCTCTCTCTCGTCCTTATTCGTAGGTATCTCAATTCGATTTAGAGGGAGGGTTATATATACTTCAGAAGATGGCATGTTTGTTTCAATTGAAAATGGTCTACCCATTACTGAGACATTTTCTTTATCCGTACTATTCCATTTTCCTACCTGAATTTTTGTACGTTCAACAATCTCTTGTGTCTTCTTTTCCTCCCTAAGAGGTATTAAGTTAAAATACAAATCTTTCGAAGAATTCTGTTGAACATTATCTAACGATTGATTCGGAATATTAATTATCGCATTTTCTGTCTCAATTTCTAAATCTAAATTCCCATCTGTCAATATGTTTATAGCATCTAATGATACCTTGACATTAGTTTCAATAACTTCATCTTTATCATCTGGTATTACAAGTCTAGCTAAAGTTTCACCCGATTCCTTTAATTTGTCAACTGTTTCAACTGCATCTTCTTTTTGTAAGATAACTGTGTCTGTTTTATTACCTTTTTCATCTGAAACCCTTGTAATACCTAACTGAGTAGCTACACCTTGGGTATTTCCTTTCTTAACATCAACTGTTATTTTTTCACTAGTCGTTGTTGTTGAAGGCATTGATGTTGAAGGTGTTGGGTTTGAAGGTGTTGGGTTTGAAGGTGTTGGGGTCGTTGTACTTGCACGTGTTATGGTTAGTGTATAGTTCTTCTTTGTTCCATCTTCAGCTGTTACCTGAACATAGGCGGCGTTTGAACCAACGGAAAGGTGCATTGTCTTATCTGCTATTTCTGTTGTACATGCTACATCGCTGTACAGCTTCCAAGAAGCGTTCGCACTTACTGTGACCGCTACTGTTTCACTGGTTATATCGTTTGCTACACTTGCTGTTATGTTACTTTCGCTGATTGTTGCTTCTTCCGGTACGGTGACAGAAGTTACATCACATGCAGCGGAAGCAGAAGCTACACGTGTTATGATAAGTGTATAGGTCTTCCTTGTCCCGTCTTCGGCTATTACCTGAACATAGGCGGTGTTTGAACCAACGGAAAGGCTCATTGTCTTATCTGCTATTTCTGTTGTACATGCTACATCGCTGTACAGCTTCCAAGAAGCGTTCTCACTTACTGTGATCGAAACTGTTTCACTGGTTATATCGTTTGCCACACTTGCTGTTATATTATTTCCACTGATTGTTGCTCCTGCCGGTACAGTGACAGAAGTTACATCACAGGCGGTGAAGAGTGGATCAGCTACTGAAATATTGTCCAAGAAAATACCTATATTTGGAGTAGTTCCGTTAAACGTAATGCGAAACTCATTAATATTGTACCATGCACTACCTGAGAGGGATACCATAGTTATAATATCATTAGGACCTGTAAAGTTACAGATCGCTCCATCCACAGCAATTCCATTATTATATCCTGCTATTGTGAATGAATGGTTTTCGCCACCGTCAGCATTAGAATAACAATCTTCCATTTCAAGGGATATTAGTCTGAAGTTGCCTTTTAATGATTTTACAGATACCGTGTTTTCAGAGTTCCATGTACCCTCTAATAGAAGCGCTTTTGATATCTTGTGTAGTTCACCTGTAATATATGAAGCAGGCCCTGCTATCATTAATCTTGAACAAGATTCAGAATCTATAGTTCCAGTATTAGTAAGCATAGTATATTGAAAGTCATTAAATACTTTTGAATTAGTGTTTTCTTCCCAACCATCCTCAAAGTTTTCAAAATTCTCAGTGTTAGGTGTTGCTGCATATACTTTAAGTATACCTGCCCCCATCATCCCAGTAACTATGTTTACAATTAATATAATCATACATATAATAGTTATTATTTTTTTATTATTTTTCATATAAACCTCTCTTTTTATGAATAATCTCTTGCATCTCTACACCTTGATTTTTCTGGTCTAAAGATTCTTTTTTAATAAATTTCCACATTAAATCCCACGCTTGTCATAAATGCCTGACAAGATCTCCAAAAAATAAAATACTGAACACCCTTGTTTATCACTTCCTTTGAAGGTAATAATAAAATTTCTTCTATAAACAATACCATTTTATCACATATTGCTGCAATATGAAACAAATATTTACATATTTTATCATTTATGTGGTGCTACTTTCACTGGAATATTTGGTATTGACTTTTACTTCATGTATTGGTATATTATTGCTACTAACTGACCATTGGTCAGTAATGAAAAGGGTCAATTTATGAGGATTGTAAAAGAACACGAAGAACGAAAAACGCAGATAGTTGAAATCAGTGAACGTTTTTTTATGGAAAAGGGATACGAGAATTGTTCTGTTAGCGATATTGTAAAGGCTGCAGGAATTGCAAAGGGAACTTTCTTTTATTATTTTCCAGAAAAGGAAGATGTGCTAGATGAAATCATTAGCAGAAAATCTGTAATAATCAAACAAACATGTTGTAAATTAGCTATGGAAACTGGGTTAAGTAATGAAAAGAAGTTTTTGATGACCTTGTTACAGGTAAATAAAGCTGCAGGGTTGACTGTGGAAAAGGACAATCAGCCAACCAAGGACATGCATAATATGCATAAACCGGAAAATGCTCTTATGCATCATAAAAGCAGGATAGCTTTACTGCGAATCCTTACACCGATACTTTCGAATATTTTAAGAGAAGATTATGTTGATCAGAAATACGGTGTACTAGAGGATAACATTATGATTATTCTATCTGCGGCTCTAGTTTTAATGGAGGATGAAGTGATTGGAAATGAGCCCTGTAATATGTTTCGTATGCTTCGAAGTATATTTATGGCAGCAGAAAGATTACTGGGTCTCGATAAAACCGTACTTAATAAGGAATGGGAGGAGTTAACGAATGAATTATAATACAAAGAAGTATGTAATACTAAATTATGCATGCTTGTGCTTGTATTCTTCCATTATATGATTAATTTTGTTCTTGCATTTTACTGCGGAGACGACATTTTGTATCAGGTGTATTCAGCAGTACTATACATAGCCATTTCAGTATTTTTCGTATTACGTAATAAAATGTTGTATTTATTCTAAAAAGAGGAAACCATACGAGGATAAAGAACCCATATTGTGATTAGCACTGTTAAGGTAACATACTTCACAAAAATATCTTAGTCTATTTCTTCGAAACATTAATGGAAAAGTTTATGAAATGCCTCACGATTCGCGCGTGTGATTGCACGGACAAGAGGAACTTTTTTAGGGCATACTTTTTCACAAACCATATCCTTACCGCATTTTGACACACCATCATTCCCCATAATTGATTCAAGCCGTTCTTTACTACTTTCTTTTCCAAGCGGATGGTCATTCATTGTTACCACATGTGCAATTGCTGAAGGACCAACATATCTGCTTTCGGATTTGCCTGTGCGAGGACAGGCGTCATAGCAGCTGCCGCAGTTAATGCACTTTGCGTAGGAATACATTTCATGTTGTACTTTCTGCCCATATTCTGTTTTTGAACCGAAAAGTTCATCTGTTTCAACCCAATTTTTTACCTTTGACAGTGAATGAGAGAGACGGCTTCTGTCAACAGTCAAATCTCTGATAACTGCAAACTTGTCCAACGGTTCCAGAATAATCGGCTTTTTCAGAGAAGAAGCTGGTAAATCAGCTACTAAAGTTGAACATGATAAACTTGGTTTTCCGTTTATTCTAATTGTACAAGAACCGCACATTTCTTCTTTGCAGTTACATTCATGATGAACCGGGGCAGAATTGTTTGAGGGATTTTCCAACCGAATCAGAAGCGTGAGTATTGTATCGTCATCACCAAATTCCAGCTTGAAGTTTTCCCAGTATGGTTTATCTTTTGGTGAAGCTTGACGTTTCATTTTAATATAAGCAGTTTTTCTACATGACATGTTGTTCTCCTTTCCATATCATTCGTCTTTGTTGTTTTGCGGGTGCAAGATTGAAACATCAACGGGCTTGTATCGCAGAACTATCTTTCCATTATCATAGCTTGCTATTGTTGTTTTCAGCCAGTTTGAATCATCGCGATTAGGGAAATCTGGTTTATAATGCGATCCTCGACTTTCATCACGTGCAAGAGCGGCTGTAACAATCGATTCTGCCAAAACAATGCATGGGCGAAGCTTTCTGACAGCTATTATAGAAGAATTTGCCCATGTACCCTTATCCGGAGAAGAGATGTTATACCAACGCTCATGGAGCTCCTGAATTTTCAGCAAGGCACTCTTCAGATTAGCATTATTACGGACAATTCCTACATTTTCAGACAAAATCTCTCCCAGTTCCTTCGCGATATTTACGGAACTTTCACCGCCGGTTCGTTTTATATAACTGTCTATTTCACTATCATGGTCAGATAATGTTCTTGAAATCCAAGATGTGTCATTCGAACAAGGAGTATTTGGTAATGCGCCACACCCATAGTCATAAAGAATAGTCTTTGCCGCAATATATCCGCTGTATGTAGCAGACAATAGTGAATTCCCACCCAGCCGATTACCTCCATGGTACATAAAATCACATTCACCACAGGCATAAAGTCCTTGTATCTCAGCTCTATGATCATTATCGACGAAAATTCCACCCATTGAATAGTGTGGTGCAGGATAAACTTTCATAGGTGTTTTTCTTGGATTTTCTCCGCTAAATTTTTCATACAGGTCTATTACATTTGATAGTTTTTTCTCCATGATGTCTTTAGGCAGATGCGTGATATCTAAATACACCTGCTGCTTTCCGTCAACCCCAAGTCCCATTTCATTTACCACTTTAAAAATAGCTCTAGACGCAATATCGCGAGCCACAAGATTTCCCATATCAGGAAACATATCCTCAAGGAAATACCAGGGATTTGAATCTCTTGGAACCCACATTCGTCCTCCGTCACCGCGTACTGATTCACTTATTAGGCGCGGTTTATCACCCTGTGCCATTGCTGTAGGATGAAACTGGACAAACTCAGGATTTGCAATTGATATACCTTGTAACAATAATTCTCCGGCAGCTGCACCGTTTGATAATACAGCATTCGTCGACTGTCCGTAAAGGTTTGAATAGCCGCCTGTTGCAATGATAAGTGCCGAGCCGATGTAGGTTTCCAGCTTCATGGTATAGATATCCTGTACTATACATCCATGACAGCGTCCATTTTCATCAATCAGAGCATTTACAAAATCTTTACCGGAAACTCTTTTAATAAGACCTTGTTCTTCTAATCGCCGTGCCTGTCCATCAAGTGCATTCATCAATTGCAATCCTGTTGTTGTATCCGAGTAATGAGTCCTTGGATATTTTGAACCGCCAAAAAATCTTGTATCGGGTGTGCCGTCAGAATGACGGTTAAAAGTGACTCCAATCCGGTCGTACATTGCAATAATCTGAGGAGCAAATTTGCACATCTCCATGACCGCCTGCTGATCAGCAAGCCACGCTCCGCCTATAATGGTTTCGGTAAAATGCTTCATTATTGAGTCATTTTCACGCAGTTCAGCGGCGTTTATTCCACCCTGTGCCATACAAGATGCAGACCTTATTGATTCATAATAGGAAAGCATGGTAACTGAAACTCCAGATTGTGCCAACATAACAGCAGACATCAATCCGGATATTCCGTTTCCTACGACAATAACATTTAACATTTCAATTCCACCCTTCCTATATGAATATAATGATGACCTGCATAGCTGAAATGACCGCTATTACCCATGACAATATCTTTACCGCTAGATTCGTGTGTTGAGATACACTAATCCCCAATGTAATACATGCATTGAAGAATCCTTTTGCAATATGAAACGAACCCAGAATAGCTATTAAAATAATGATAATAAAGGATACAAGAGAATGTACAACGCTTTTACTGGATGGCATCATAAGAGTACTTATAATACTGCCTGCTGCTACCGCAGATATAATCTGTAAGTAAAACCACCTTTTTTCTCTTGACATTTTTCTCATGTTGTAATTAGTTAAAATGGCATAGTACATCCCAATCATACCGTGAATCATTACCAAACCGCATAAAACCAAGAGGAGAGTATCAAACAAATCACCCGGAGATTGTTTTAAGGCACCTATAATTACAAATAGGCGTTCCGTTTTCCCAGATAATAGTTCCACGATATCATTTGAGTAATTTACTAAAGTAAATGTGATTTGATAGATACCTCTTACCGTAAATAACAATATAAATAGAAAGCCGATAACAGAAAACAACATTCGAACAACATATGCGGTTGGAAACTTAACTTTATTTTTAATTTTTATAATAATCATTACCTCCTCTCAATTTCTGCACTCAGGCAGATTCTTCTGTTTTTGTCATAAGCAACGGTCGTGCAAAATACGATGCTTTTCCAATTTTTCGTACAATCATTTTCTTTTGTAATATATAGCCAGCAATTAAATAGATATACAAATTTAAAAATGGTTTTGATACAAGTGCAAATGCCTCTTCAGGAATTTTTCTATTATTTGAAATCGATTCCGCAATCATATCAAGTGACTTAATTAACTTTTTATATATTCGTTTTGATTTATATAGATTATCTTCTGTAAATAATGTTCCAGGTGCAACAGCGATGCCACCAAGCCAGTCAAATCCCATTTCAGCCGCGAACAGACGGCATACTTCAATTGCCGATTGATTTGCTGAAACTTCGGCAAATCCACTGTTGCTTATTACGAATAATTGCTTTTTTATGTTTGCTAACTTATTTCTAAATTGATCAACCAACTCAAATAATTGCACAACTAAGCCAGGAATCGAATTCTCATAAACGGGCAAAGTCAGTACAATAACATCTGCCTTATCTATGTACTCAACAATACGGGATTCATCCCTGATTTCCTGACAAAGGATTATTTTATCTGTGGAAGTACCATTTAATTTAAATTGATCAAAAAGATATTCAGCCATGGCATTTGAACTGCCTTTTTTTGCCCTTGGGCTACATGAAATTATCAATGCATTACGATTCATTAAGTACATCTCCTTCCGCTATTTCGAACCACTTACCTAATTCATTTGCATTATCACCTTTGTCAAATATATGTACATGAGCTTTATCACTTGCCCGAAACAAGATACTGTTTTCAATAAATTTTATAAATTCATTCCTACTAGCAATCTTCTTCCTAGCGCATTCAAAGAACATGACAGTATCTATCTTTATTTCCTTTATAAAAGAATTCTATACCACTTTTCCCATACCACTGTCTGAAATCAATAAGGACTTTATCCTTGTGTTTTTTCTGCTTCCGTCTGTAGTATTTTCGTCTCCAAAGTTTCATCCACAGATATTCATCTAACTGTATAAATCTTTTAGTCGAATTTCCGTGCATGAAGTAATTACGCCATCCTCTTATAAGCGGATTTAAGCGATATATTTTACTATCTAAGCTTTCATATGCAGATTTTCTACAAGTTATTTCCCTAATAGCATCCTTAACCTTGCCCAGTAATTTGGAACTTGGCATCATATATGGAAGCATTCTTTTTGATTTAGGACTTTTAAACTTCTGATAGCGAAAGCCTAGAAAGTCAAAACTTTCATGGTTCATATCAACTATCTTCGTCTTCTTTGGATTAAGTGTTAGCTTCAGTTTTCCCATCACATGTTTCAAATGATTATAGGCTAATTCTGCATCTTTCTTGGTTCGACAGATGATTACTGCATCATCCGCATATCTTACGATTTCTCCAAGATCATCCTGATTTGTCCAATAGGAGTCCAATACATGAAGATATATATTGGCTAGCAAAGGGCTAATTACTCCCCCTTGGGGGGATCCTATTTCCGTTATGCTGTATTTGCCATTCTCAATAACTCCTGCCTGTAACCATAATCGACATAGCTTAAGAATTCTTCTGTCACTAATTCTTCTTTTTAGTAAACTTAGTAAGATTTCATGATTGATGTTATCAAAATATCCTTGGATATCCGCATCTACTACATACCAGTTCTTATACAACGCTTGTTTTACTTTCTCAGTGGCCTGCTTCGCATCTCTTTTGGGACGAAATCCATAGGAGACATCCACAAAATTTGCTTCAAAAATAGGTTCAATCACTATTTTGCAAGCCTGTTGAATAATCCTGTCTTTAATGACTGGTATCCCTAAAGGTCGTTGTTTACCATCTGGTTTTGGAATGTAGACTCTTTTGACTGGTAACGGTTTATATTTTCCATTGACCAAATCTTCTTGAATATCCAACAGATATTCTTCGACTCCATACTCCTCAATCATTTCAAAGGTTATGCCATCAATACCAGCACTTCCTTTGTTTATCCTTACTTCTTTCCATGCCCGCCACAATATATCCAGGCGATAGACGCGATCATACAACGCATGAAATCTGCGTTGCTTATTCTTTTTGGCTGCTAGGTATAGATTACGTTGAAGTTGTCGTGATTTTTCTATTGAGTGTTGTTGTCCTTTATTAGGCATGCACTATCCCTTACCTTCCCGTTAATCATGATTAAAGCAGAGTCCCTTTTCTCCCACTGTTTATCTTATCAGTGGTTCATAGATACTATGGACTCCTCCGACTCCTCATATCGCTTCTTCAAGAATTTCATGTGTTCACTTATATCTTGAATTACATGTTTATGGAACATGACGATATGAGGTCTCTTCTGTTCCATCACCAACTATCTTAACATTCCGCTTCCTCTACACCGAAGGGTTCTTCAACGTTGCTTTTCCAGTATCTTCACGTCTTCCATGGTCTTCGTCAGAAAGTCAATGACTCGACTCCCTCTTGTCCTCTTATGAGGTCTAAGGTAACGATGCTACAGAATTCACTTAATGTTACGGACTGCTAATTTGCACCTATTTCACATAGGCTTACCTCGCTTCAACACAATCGGTCACCCAAGAGCACTGGAGGCTTGCTACAAGGCTCACTGGCGATTACCTTGACCGGACTTTCACCGGCAAGCTGATGACAGCTTTCAGAACACACGACTTTAACCCATAAGATTGCGCCCATGCTGGGCGCACAACTAAAAGGACTGAGTCCTGTGTAATACAGGATTCAATCCTCTGTCACTACTAAATATTTATATATATTTTAGGGTTTGGGTATATTTATTTAGCAATAATGTTAAAATTCAAAATATTGTTTTGCATTGTAATAACAGATATTCTGTATGATCTCTTTCATGGCATCTTCGCCTGAAAAGTACTCGCCACGTTCAATCAAAGCACCAAAATAATTACATAAAGCTCTACGATAAAGTTCATGACGTGGATAACTCAAAAAACTTCGGCTATCTGTAATCATTCCGACTGACAGACTGATCGGATATAGATTTGCTACCGCCTCGAATTGACGATTGATACCATAAATCTGATCGTTAAACCACCAGGGTGCACCCAATTGAACCTTTGCACGAGTACCGTCGCCACAAAAACCTGCTGCAAGAATAGCAAATGTCTCAATTTTTGCAGAGTCTAATGGATATAGTATTGTCTTTGGCAAAATATCACGTTTTGTCAATTCATCTAACAACTGTCCAACACTCTTAATCTGTGTAGAATCATCGGTACAATCAAATCCACATGCAACTCCAATTGATGCCTCTTTACTTTTATTTGCACCTTGGTAAGTACCAATGTGCAATTGCATTACAAATCCATGGCGATTATATAGTTCCCCTAGAGTAACTAAGTATGCGGAACGGTACTGGTTAATTTCATTTTGTGTCAGCTCTTGCCCTTGTATTGCTTTTTGAAAAATAGTTTCGATTTCTTGTTTCGTATAAGCTTCCCAACAGAAATCTTCGATCCCGTTATCGCTAACCGTAGACCCGATACTTTTAAAGAATATCAATCGATTTTCCAATGCATCAATGAGTTCAGTATAGGTGTTTATTTGTATATTCGATACCTTACCTAATTTCAAAACATAATCTTTAAAACCTAATTTTTCACAATAAAAAGCTTTGTCCGCTCTAAATGCTGTAAGTATACGAGTTTTAATCGTTGGATCATCTTTCATTTTTAGATGATATTCCATTGAATCAACAGGATCATCTGTTGTGCAGACTACTTCCACATTTGAAATTTCCATACACCAGCGGGGAGTCATATGTTGTTCCTTTATTAATTTCTTTGTTTGATGATAAATGCTATCAGCATTTTTCATACTTAGAGGTTCTTCTATATTAAAATATCGTTTTAATTCCAGCATACACCATATATAAACGGGATTACCTATCAGCTTCGGAAAAATTTCAGCAAATGCCATATATTTTTCATAAAAGCTCGCTGTACCGGTGATATACATTTCATCTATACCGAAGGTTCGCATAGCCCTCCATTTATAATGATCATGAGCCAGCCACATTTCACCAAGGTCTTCAAATTCATGATTTTCATATATTTCCCGAGGGAGAAGATGGCAATGATAATCTATAATTGGTATATCTTTAGCATATGCATTATAAAGGTGCTTCCCCGTTTGGTTTGTCAATAAAAAGTCTTCAGAAAATGATTCATTCATAGTATACATGCTCCTTTCTGCTAGAATCCAATCAGTGCACCACCATCTACAGGGAGACATGTACCGGATATATATTTGGCAGCTTCACTGCAAAGGAATACCGCTGCCATTCCAATATCCATCGGGTCACCGACTTCGTTCATAGGAATACGTCCTAAAATCTTAGCAAGACGAGGTGCATCATTATCCGTTGCTTTACGGAACATAGGTGTATCAATCCATCCAGGAGCTATGGCATTCACGCGTATGCCATCTGCACCACATTCGGAAGCCAAAGTATGTACTAATCCAAGATAGCCTGCCTTTGCGGTAGAATAACCAGCAACATATGGCTGTCCTATAAAGCTGGTCATACTAGCCTGAAATATTATACTGCCTTTTTTATTGTTCTTCATATGTGGGACTAATGCTTTCGTAAGTGCAAATGCCCCAACCAGATGTACATTGAGTACACTACAATAATCTTCTACTGTCATCTCCTCAATCGGCTTTTTGCAGTGATTTCCTGCATTGTTTACTAATATACTAATGGAACCATGTTCCTCTATGATCTTATCAACAATTTCCTGTGTCTTATCAGTATCAGTAACATTAAATTGATAATATGCTACCCTGTCACCAAATTCACCAAGCGCATTTGCTGCAATATCCTGTGATTCCATACTCAGAACCACAACCTTTGCACCTGCACCAACCATGCAACGGGTAATAGCTAGACCAAGTCCGGTTGAGCCTCCCGTAATAATAGCTGTTTGTCCCTTTAGTGAAAAGAATTCTTCTGTTTTAATCATAACTAATACTCGCTTTCTGCCAATCGCTGACTTTACCCTTTACCGATTTTCACATCGGTATTCTGTAATTACTTGTTTGTCCTGATATTTGTAAGGGATGAAATACTCTTTATGACCAAGTACTTCACTCTTTGTAGCAGTGCCTGCAGCAGTATCTGCCACCATTCTGGCCAAGTGCATTGCTAATTCATCTAGTGTACTCTTACCGTTAAGTACAAGTCCTGCATCAAAATCCATGTCATCTTCCATACGGGAATAAGTTTCACTATTTCCTGTAATCTTTATAACTGGTGATACAGCACTCCCTACTACATTTCCTCGTCCGGTAACTAAAAATACAATATGGCAGCCACAGGAAATAAGATCCATTATGCCCTCATTATCGTTGGGATTCGTAATACCGTACTGCATCCAGTATGGATCCGGTGTACTGTCAAGCAACCAAAGCCCCGGATGTTGTGGACGTCCTCCCACTTTCAACACTCCTTGAATTGCTTTTGTTCCACTTTTAATGATTGCTCCCATACTTTTTTCTTCAATTGTTGAGAGTCCTCCTGCAAAATTGCCGGGACTGACTGAATACTGGTGGACCGACTTACAATAGTCTAAAGCTTTATCATAGGTGCTTTGTATCTCTTTTTTTGCCTGTTCATCAACAGCTCGATCAGCAAGTAATTTATCAAGCCCTATAGCCTCTACTATTTCTTCAAATAATGCCATTCCGCCTGCGTCTACCAATTTATCAAAAAAACGACCAACAACAACATTACCGGCAAGACCACTTGTATAATCACTGCCCCCACATTCAGCGCCAATCATAAGATCCGACATATTCATATCAATACGAGGGGTGTTTTTCAGAGCGTCAAGCATTTTATTTACAATTTCATGCCCTTTACTTATAGCCTTCTTTGTTCCTCCTTCATTTTGGACGAACATCCATTCGGCCTCCTTGCCTTCTTCTCTGGCAATATCTGCAAGCCATTCCGGTTGAATATATTCACAGCCAAGGCCAACTGCTAACACCCCGCCTATATTAGGATGACGAATTAAGGAAATGAGTAGCCGGACTGCATATTCATTATCGGTACAACCCGAGAATCCTACAACCTCTACTTCACTATCAGCCGCCTGGCGAACGATTTCTTTGGCAACAAAAGAGGAACATTCTACGGTATAGATGACTAGTACCTTATTGCGTATTCCTTTTAGTCCATTTTTTCTGGCATAACCTTGCCAATGTAAATCTTGTATTTCCATGCTATGCCTCCCTATTCGTACTTGATGTCTTTTGGTGCTCCGGTTACTACATCCAAATGGCTGGAGCGTTGATCATATAAACTTTGGATACAGTGAAGGTGTACCCATTTTCCCTCGGAAATATTTTGTGTTGCGCGGCCAATGACAACACCGTATTTTAAGATGTCTTCACCTTCCTGAATATTGCGTAGTGCAACTTTATGACCCACAGGAATGTCCTCGGTCACATCTACATTACTGCGTACTGTGTCTCCACGTAGATCTACGATTCCAGGTGTCAGTGCTGTTAATGCCGTTGCCACATTATCTTCTGTACTTATTTGAAATGCCGCTTGTGCTTCTATCATATGAGTGCCTATTGATCTGCCCTTTCTTCTTATATTCTTTCAAATTTCCATATTAAAGAATTCCGAATTTTTCAAATGCAGCTGTTGCAGTCATGCCATTTTCAATCGCTTTACGTACCACCTTTTCACCGGCAGCTTTCTCCAATGACTTTTCCATTACTTCTTCCGCAATATTTTTTGGTATAACTAATACTCCATCGATATCACCGAAAATAATATCACCATCATTAATAGTTACTTGACCGATTTCAATGGTACATCTATAATCAACAACTTGAGTTCGTACACTGGAATCCTGTGCATAGCATCCGCAGCTAAATACTGGCCAATTTTGTTCAAGTACCTGTGGTGTATCTCTATGCCAACCATTAACTACAGCGCCTACTGCTCCTCTTGTTCTAGCGGTCGCAGTTAATAATTCACCCCAATAAGCACATCGCTTAGTTCCGCCGGTAGCAATGTAGATTTCATTTTTTTCGATTTGGTCTAAGGTTTCTGTTAATAAGCCGAACGGTTTTTTTTGCGGACCAAATACATCTATCATAAGTACAGTCATTGCTTTGCCCGCCAGTTTCATTCCATCCGTAAGCGGACGTATCTCTTGCGGTAAAAACTGATGGGTATATCCCATTTCATCCAGAATATCTCCAACAACCGGTGTATATAATTTTTCTTTCATAAGATCGAACATTTCATCCTCATTATTCCAAATAATCATTATTAATCTCCTTTTCCTATGTTTACTTTAGAATCCGAATGCAAGTGCACCACCATCAATAGCAAAATCTTGCCCAGTAATATATTTAGCACTATCTGACAGCAGATAACATGCCATTGCTCCTATATCCTTCGTATCTCCGAACTTGTGCATCGGCATACGGGATAATATCAAAGCTCTTCGTTCTTCATCCATGATTTTCCTGCTTAATTCAGAAGGAAACCAACCAGGTGCTATGGAATTGACCGTTATATTGTCATTAACCCATTCCACCGCCAATCCCCTAGTCATTCCGATAACTGCTCCTTTACTAGTACAATATGGAACAACCTCAGAGAAGCCTAAGTGAGCTGCCATTGATGAAATATTTATAATTCTTCCCATATGAGAAGATTCTTTTAAATATGGATAGCATAAGCAGGAAAGTTTGAATATGCTATTAACATTAACCTGCTGAATTATTTCAAATTCTTTATCTGAAAATTCTTCCGCTCTTTTCTTAATACTGGTTCCAGCATTATTAATTAGAAAATCTATTCCATCCTTACTTCCTATTTCTTCTACCAATTCACCGAGTGAAGAATAATCACAAACATCGGCACTGATATGGATTATACTATCGTTCAAAGGTTCCTTATCATCCTTTGGCTTTCCTGTGCGGCTAAGTGCATAAATCTTAGCACCTGCATCAGCAAGAACATTCGCAATAGCAAATCCAATACCAGAAGATGCACCTGTTATAATACCTACTCTGCCAGTTAAGTCAAACATATCTGCTCCTTTTTACAGTTTAATTTCCTTATAGGAAACACAATTTCTCTCAATGAGATCCCAATCGAGGTCTGCTCCGATTCCCGGTTCTTTGGGTACCGTAATTATTCCATTCTGATCAATTGGGAGAAGACCTTTCATAGGAAATTGAAAATCCTCCTCTGGTACAAAGTATTCAAAATATTTGCAATTACGAATTGCACAGGATACATGTAAATTTACCAAGTCCATATAATTCATAGTCGTCGTATGTAATTCACATTGCATGCCAAAGCTTTCAGCCAAATGAGCAATTTTGAGCGTACCGGTAATTCCACATTTCCAGGATACATCTGCACGTACGATATCTGCTGATTTTTGGTTTATTGCCTGTGCAACTCCCCAATGACATCCTCTTGTTGTTTCCGTTGCAGCAATAGGTAAATCTAAAGCAGAACATAACTGTGTATATTTTGACAACTCAAAATCACGAAATGGTTCTTCCAACCAAACATAGTCTAAAGTTTCTAACTGTCTTCCAACTTTTATGGCTTCCTCTAGGGTATATTCTGCAACCGGATCACTCATCAACTCCATATCGGGACCAACTGCCTCACGCAATTTCTGATGTATTTCCATATCTAATTTAATTGGTCCAGGTGGATGTGCCTTATAGCAGTTAATACCACGTGCTTTATAGTATAATGCTTCCTCTATATAATCCTCCACGGTCTCATGAAATAGTCCACTTGCATACACTGGAAGTTGCTCGCGATAAGCTCCAATATATTGATACAATGGCACTCCTGCGGCTTTTGCACAAATATCCCATAGCGCTACATCGATTGGCCCGGGAAGATAAACCGGGAAAAAGGTCAAGTGTCTATCTATATTCCACAGCTCATGCCATATTTTCTCTCTATCGTATGGGGAACGTCCCATGATAACGGGAGCAATATTTTCATGCAGGTAAGTTTCGGTTATAAGACCAGACCGAGCGGCAAGAGCTGTAGCGATTCCTGTAATACCAGTATCTGTGGTTAATTTGATAACTAGTACATCCCAATCCATACTACTCTTACCTTTTCTCTTTTCATCAAAGAGACATTTACTTCTTTTTACCCACCAAGTTTCAAATTTTGTTATAATCATATAAGTACCTTTTTGCATCCTTTCTTTACTAATTCTTGCATTAACCCTTTAATGCACCCTCCATAATACCGCTAATAAAATATTTCTGCATACTTAAAAAGATTATCAATAACGGAATAAGAGATATCACAATCGTAGCTGTTAATGTACCATACTGCCAAGAAGCAGCTTCATCACGCAGGAATGTAATACCCACAGGTAATGTCTGAGAATTAGCAGTTGCCGTTAACGTACGTGCATATGTAAATTCACCCCACGCATTGATAAATGTAAATATAATAACTGTCGCAATACCAGGCTTAACAACCGGAAGCATAACTCTTCTGAATGCATTCCATTCATTGCACCCATCAATTGTGGCTGCTTCTTTTAACGTATTAGGAACGTTATTAAATTGGCTTCGCATGATAAATACAGACATCGGAAGATTGGTAGCAATATAAGGGAGAATCAGTCCCCATACATTATCTATTAAGTTAATTTTGGATTCCATAATATAAATAGGTATCAGATAGATAACATAAGGAAGAGTTAATACAATTAGAATAAAGCCCAAGTAAAAATTTTTAAATTTAAAGTCCATTTTAGAGAATGAGTAACCAAGTGTAGCACTAAGACCAACTGTGATTAACACACTCCAGAAGGTAGTAACGGTAGAATTCCAAAAATATTTTAAAAAGTCGCCCATTTGAGTGATTACTTTAATATAATGCTCAAAGGTAGGTTGTGACGGAAGTATAACCATCACAGAGGAATAAATCTCATCATTCGTTTTAATTGAAGTGAGAATTGTCCACAGAAAAGGTACTATAAATATAAATGCAATTATTAAGAGAATAACAAAGATAATAATATCTCCTACTAAATTTCTTTTTTCCATACTTATTATTCCTCATATTATAAATTTACTGTAAGTCCTTTACAACTACCAAAAGACTTAATTTGCATGTTAATAGCGACGTATTACTTGGATTTTAGCATTTGCTTTTTTAATTTCTTAGCCATTGCTGCTTCTTTCTGTTCGTCACTTCTGTTAATCACCATATTAAAAACAGAAAGAACTAGTATCAGCATGCCCATAAAATAAGCAATAGACGACGCATATCCCATTTCAAAATATTTGAATGCATTCATCCATGTATATTGATATAACACTAAAGTATCCGTACCAGGTCCTCCATTTGTCATAATAAATGGCTGTTCAAAAACCTTAACCGCCTGAATAATTGCCCAAATTCCGCAAATAACATAACTTTCTTTTAGATTTGGAAGAATGATATAAATAATTCTTTGCCAAGCACTAGCACCATCTACATGCGCTGCCTCCTTTATATCATTTGATATTGCCTGCAGTCCTGCCATAAACATTACCACTAGCATACCAATGTTCTTCCACAAGCTGACCACTATAATACTTACCATTGCCCATTTACCTTCACCCAACCAATTCTGGGCCAATACCGGCAGATTTAGCACTTCTGAAAAGAACCAATTTAGTAAGCCATAGTGCTCATTTAATATCCATTGAAAGATAATACCAGTCAATGATAATGGTACAACTACCGGTAAGAAGATACCGGTTCTAAAAACTCCCGATCCTTTTACACCACGATCAAGTAGCATGGCAATAATTAAAGAGATAATCATCACACTGGGGAGAAATGCTAATGTAAAAACTGTGGTATTACGTAAAGCATCCATAAAATAGGTATCAGAAAACATTTTTATATAATTTTGAAAGCCGATAAAAATAGGTTTTGCATCAAAACTAAAATTATATTGTGTAAAGCTTAAGTATAGTGACCTAATTAAGGGATATCCCATATAGACAGCCACGAAAAGAAATCCCGGCAGCATAAACGCATATCCCGGTATCTGCTTTTTTAGATTGATCAAGAATCCTTTTTTCATATATTTTTTTGCCTTTCCATATTCGGTCAAAAGTTATGAAAGTACATACTCTTTTTTTCTTTACAGTAGCAGTTATCTATTATGTAATGATAACCGCTACTGTATAATGTAGATTAATCCAATTACTTTAACCCAGTTGTTAAATCCAAAGAGTTTATAAGCGCACTTAAATTAGCTTGAGTATCCTCTATTGACTGATTTCCCATAATTGCTTTTTGGAATTCAACCTGAGAAACAGTATCCAATCTCGAGTAATCTTTATATAACGGAGTTGTCATAGCATTCTCAGTTGCTTTAACTACAACAGGCCAATCCGGATTTTCCAAATTCTCATAATGTGTAAGTAATGGAGACATTTTACCGTAAGTATTTAAGGCAGTTATATGTAAATTCGCACTAAGAAGTTCTTCTTTAATAAATAGTTTTGCAAGTTCAACCTTAGGAGAAACCCTTGGAATTACTACTCCATGAATGTAAACTAAAGAACCGTTCTCGCTTGTTCCCGGTATAGGAATAATAGCGGTATTGCCATCGCCGATATTTTCTTCACATTCTATCCAACGGGAAGCTGCCGTCATTAACATTGCAACCTTTCCAGCCTTGAAATTAGTACGTCCAGCATCCATATCAGCAAAAGTATCTGTAGGTGAATATCCATCCGTTACTAATTTGTTCCAACTTTCTAATACTGCTTTTGATTCAGGGCTTGTGAAATCAATCGTCTTGCCATCTGCTTCATAGAAATTTCCTTTCATGCCCTGTAAGCTAGATAAATATGCATACATCATAAAATTGGTTCCCCAGTCAATGGAAAGTCCTGTTTGGACCGGATTATTGTTATCCATCTTAGTTGTAGCTTTCGCATACTCATAAAGTTCATTCCAGTCTTTAGGTTCTACAATATTACCATCCGCATCTGTAAGTCCAGCTTCTTTCATCAATTCTTTATTTGCTACGATGAACATTACTTCACCTGTAAATGGAATCATATATTGAGTTCCTTCAACGTTACCCAACTCTAAGAATGCTGGGAAGAACTTATCTTTTGAAATATCACCTGTAAAAAAGTCATCTTCAAATGGAACAATATAGTTCTTAGCAGCGTACTGCACAGCATGTTCGCGGCTTCCTCCGATTGCTATATCACAATTTGTTTTCTCTTGTGACCACTGAAGCATATTAGTTGTCACATCAAAGTTATCTACTTTGTTGTATACCACAGTTACACCAGGATGATTTTTCTCAAAGTTTGCTTTCATCCCTTCAAAATCATATTTTCCCATCATCCATGCTTGTACAGTAATACGAAGCTCACCAGTTAAGTCCTCATTAGAATCTTGATTTTCTGATGTTGAGTTAGAATTTGTATTTTCAGCAGACGCTACAGGATCTACTTTCTTGCTTGAGCAAGCAGTTGTAAGAATCATCATTGATATTATTAGAACTAGCGATATTAATCTTTTCATAAAATACCTCTTTCTCCAAATTCAACTTGCTTGTAAGTTGAATGTCAATTAATTTATATGCTTCTCTTAAATTCATAATTATTAATACTAAACAAGTAATCGGTAGGAACCATTTTCATACAATGGCAAACTACTTTGATATACAATTTCACTACCTACATATACTGTATCCTGTGGAGGACGAACATTACGGAGTAGATATTCGACTAAATACTTGGCTGATAAATAAGCCTGTGAATATGGATTTTTGTTGAGTAAATTTGTAAAAACCCCATCTCTTAAAAAATCCATATTCTCTTCGAATAAGTCACTACCTATCGCTGAAATAGTACCTGCTTTTTTTGTATCTATTAAAGCCTGCCCAAGCATTACACTGCCACGAGCATTTACACAACAGCATGCAGCAATATTCGAGCGATTTTGCAGTTCATCAACTATATAATCGTAGACTTCTTGTTTGATTTTGTTAGCATGGATTTTATATACTGGATTATTAAAGTTTCTCTCCTGCATATACGCATCAAATCCTTGTACAATATTGTAATGTGCTGGAATCATGACATCACCGGCACATAGCAAGATACCACCATCAGCCGGAATTTGTCTCATTAATAACTCTGCAAGGGTGCGACCAATTATTTGGTAGTTTGGTTGAACACAACACAGTCTACCGGACTGCATAATATCATTACCTACTAGAATTATTGGTATTCCTTTTTTTGAAAATTGTTGTAGAGCTGCTTTCCCACGACTATCTGTACAGTCGGCTGTAAGTAGACCATCCACTTCGGTGCGTTTCAATAAATCTGTTAATTCATCTGCTTGATTATTTACGCCATTATAGTAAGGTACCTCTATAAGTTCAATGTTAAAATCACTCATAGAATTTAAATAATCATTAATGCCCTCCCAAACATAGGTGTAATAAAAGCGATTTTCCTCTGTCGGACCCGGGAATGCTGCAGCAACCCGTATAGTCTTTCGCTTTAAAGAAGCAGCCACCGAATTGGATTGATAATTATACTTATGAGCAATCTCTTGAACTCTAACGCGGGTTGCATCCCCTACCCCCGGTTTTCCTGTCAAAGCACAGTGTACAGTTCCAACTGAAACACCAGCCTTTTCAGCAATGTCTTTAATTGTAATTCTTTTTTTCAATTGTATACCCCTTTACCAAAACGTTTTAGTTAATTACATGCATATTGTATTATTTTTCGACATTTTTGTCAATGGTTTTGTTAATAATTATTATTATTTTACTTTTTTATCTCACTTTATTATTAATACTTGGTTATTTGATGCTTTTTTCTAGTCTTTTAGATAAAAATTACTACCATAACGTTTCAGTAAGAAAGTTGTAAAATTATCAAATATCTCACGAGTACTACAATAAAATGAGTGTCATAGCAATTACTATGACACTCAACAATAAATATCTATTATTTCTTTTTATATATTTTCTATTCGAACTGTAATTGTATATTACCACTGCTTAAGCTAGCGGTAATACTCTTGGTTGTGCTACTTCCCTTTTTGAGACTTTTATCGTAGCTTTTGTTATTTACGTCGATTTTCCCATAGGATGTATCCAAATCCAGTTCATAATCCTCTTCCTTACCAGCTAGTAGAAGCGTGACATTACCATAACTATTATTAACATCCGCTTTATCTAGAGTTGACTCAGTTATTTTCAAATCTCCACTGCTTAAATCGGAGTTAAATTCAGTAACTGCGAAGCCTTTACCGGTCACATCACCATAGGAATTATTGATTTCAAGCGTGTTACTTATCAGATTATTCACTGTACACTTTCCACTTGCCAAAGCGATTTCCATATCAGATTTTTTAAGATCAATCGTATCTGTTATGTTTGAGGTATTGATATTTTTTAAAGTTATATTTCCATAAGAATCCTTTAGTATTAAATTCTGTACATTTAGATCTTGAATATCACCATTTCCAGATGCCATATTAATACTAGCCTTTTGGACTGATACATTTTCAATGGATAAATCACCATAAGCCACCTGAAGCTCTAGAGTATCTGCAAGAAAATCTTGCAATGAAACATCACCGGAAGCAGTATTAATATAGATTTCATCCAATTTTGCATCCTTCGGAAGATATACTTTCACATAATTGTCTATGTCAAAATTGATGGAATATGATTTGGGAAATATACCACTGTCATCAAACTTGATAGCACCTTCCTTTTCCATATACTCCGGTTCTTTCTCCCAATAATAGTAATGAAATTCTACATAATAATTATCATCTTCAATTAACATAATATCCGCAGTGCTAGCATCAATATCGATACGTTTAATTGGTTCTACGGCTGTTTTTTCAATGTTAAATTCCTTCGCATCCGACTTTTTTAAAGAATTAGATAAGCTAATGTTTACATGAGCGCCACATCCTGATAAAACGGTGACAGCGACAAAAATAAGAAATATAAAAATAAATGATTGTTTCCTTAAGTCATTGATAGACATACATATACCCCCCGGTCGTTAAATAATACATATTCTTTTTATAATTGTAAACTACTATACCTTTGGTTTTAGTGTGTGTCAAGAAGATAATATGAAGTTATAAAACTTTAAGATTCTATATATTATTATTTAGTCCGCTTTATATAAATATAAGCAGTATACCACTGGATTGGAACACTTGATTTTTTCACGAATTGTGCTAAAATACTGTTCAGAAAAGAGAAAAGTTATATGCTAGGACAAGATTGGAGCATACTTATGATTATAGATTTTCATACACATATTTTCCCTGATGAAATTGCTGAAAAAACCATAAACACATTAGAAACCCGGGGTAAAATCAAGTCATATACTGATGGAACCTTGAAAGGTCTAAAAAAGTCCATGAGAGAAAATGATATTACCTACTCGGTAATACTTCCTGTGGTAACAAAACCCTCTCAATTTGAAACTGTTAATAAATATGCATGCAGCATAACCGGAAAAGACGGCATCATATCCTTTGGTGGAATTCACCCGGATACAGACGATTATACTCAGAAGCTGGATCGTATAAAAGAAATGGGACTTTTAGGAATCAAACTTCATCCAGATTATCAAAAAACCTTTATTGATGACCAAAAAATGATACAAGTCGTTCAATATGCAGTTGATTTAGACCTGATCGTAGTTATTCATTCTGGTCAGGATATCGGGCTCCCGGATCCTGTTCATTGTACCGCTAAACGTGCAGCTACTATGTTAAGTCAAGTAAAGGGAAAAGATCCAAAGATTGTATTGGCACATACCGGCGGTTATGAGGATTGGGATGATGTAGAGAAATATATTGCCGGCAAAAATGTCTGGCTTGATATAAGTTACTCTTTGGGGAAGATAGAGGATGCGCAGTTTGTTAGAATTGTAAAAAAGCATGGACCTGATCATATCCTGTTTGCAACCGATTCTCCTTGGGGTGGTCAAAGTGAAACCTTTGACCACATAAAAAGACTCGGACTTACCGAAGAAGAATTAGAATTAATTCTATACCGGAATGCGAAAGAATTACTTCATATTTTTGTATAACCTTATCTGGAGATAGCTTGCCCACATCCCCAGTAAGATAAAGATTCCAATCTTTGTAATCATCGCAGCAATCGGAGTCTCTATCCCCGCTACGGTTTGGAATACACTTTGTAACATTAATACAGGTGCAATCAGAATGCAGATCATGGATAAGATTAGAAATGACAGATAACCTAAAGCATCCTTCTTTACAATGAGATATATTGAGGCTAAAAACAATGGGCTAAGTAGTCCCATGTCAATTACATAGGTGATTTCAGTTGTATATGTATCAATAAGCTGTAATGTATTACCAGCCAAAATGGAACTGATAATATCAGGTAACCATGCTACAAATAATGCCACGCTACTCAAAATTGAAAAACTGTAGATTCCCTTAAAAGGAATTGATTCTCCTAAATTATTTTGTAATTCTTTCAAATCAATACTACGTATTCCCATGATGAGCGCAAGTAAGCTACAGCTAAGCAAGGTTATATATACCAGGAATAAGAGATTGTAAGTAACACCAAAGGAATAACTGGCAGAATAATAGATAAAAGTTCCCATTAGCGAAACCAAAAAAACTCTAGTTTTCATTGATGCTTTTTTAATATCCAGTAACAAGGCAAGAATGAGAATAGGTATAGAAAAAAGGAGCATTGATAAATCAGTACCCCTGCTCAGAGGAGCTTTAAAATAAGAATCATACTTATATATTCCGTCACCCCACATTTTGATTGTATGTCCATAGATGTTGGTTACATCAAAAGCCTCTCCCCCAGTTGTATAAAAAACACCTATCGCTGTAGCAATAATGGAAAGTATGCCAATGGTGATAACCAGAACATGAAACCCTTGGAATGTTTCTTTGTTTACTATTTCTTCCTTAGTATTTACCATTTACTTATCGTTCCTTTCTCTTTTGTATTTATTTTATGAAGTTGTCATTCTTAGAATCGTGTTGTCTAATTGTAACTTTCTATATTCTGAAATAGTATATTAAATATTTTTATGATGGAATCATATTCAGAAGGCTCTATGTCTTGGAAAAGTTTATCCAAAATAACATCTCCGGAATGTTCATTTCTCTCAAAATATTTATAACATTTCTCGGTTAAGTATACAGATAAAGCTCTTCCATCTTCTTTTGATTTTTGAGTTATGACATATCCTTTCTTTTCAAGAGTATTCAGCATTTGTTTCACATTCTGTCTTGTATTGCCTATATTTTCAGCAATATCCGTAATGGAAGGATTCTCTTTTGCTATTAATTTAATTATGATTAATAAAAACCATTGTTTCAGTGATATGTCTTCGATTAATCGATCTCCAAGAATCTGAAGTTTATTTGCAAGCAATAGGATACTGCCAAATATATGCTGTTCTTTCCTCTTACATTCCTTCATGTAATCTTCTGTCATTACTTTCTCCATTTCCGTTTATATTTTTACGCAATATATTACGCATTTATTATATGCAATATATTGCATATTGTCAATCATAATTTATTCTATATACTTATGATAAATTCCAAGTTTTAGTCATATGCTAAATATAGTAAATATACCTGTCATATAATTATCATTAATACAATAACGTCATTGGAGGGAAATTTGTGAAGATAATTTTAGAAACGGAACGAATCTATTTAAGAGAAATAGAGCAGAGTGATTTTGGCGACCTTTGTGAAATATTACAGGATATTGAAGCTATGTATGCTTACGAGCATGCGTTTTCGGATATTGAAGTACAGAACTGGCTGAAGAGACAATTTGATCGATATAGACAATTAGGATTTGGACTATGGGCAGTCATTGATAAAACTACGAATTGTTTTATCGGTCAAGTAGGTCTTACGATTCAAAATGTTGAAGGCACCGATGAGTTAGAGATTGGTTACTTAGTCAAACGGAAATATTGGCATAAAGGATATGCTACCGAAGCTGCCAAGGCATGTAGGGACTATGCTTTTGAGCATCTTAAAGCAAATAGAGTTGTCAGCATTATCAGAGATACCAACTATGCATCTCAAAACGTTGCAAAACGAGTAGGAATGCAGCTCGAAAAGCAATTTATAAAGCATTATTATAATATGGATATGCCACATTATGTATATTCAATAAGCAAATAAAATACGTGATTAAGAGAACAGATCATCGCACATGTCAGAGAGCAATTTCCTGATGTGTCCTATGAAACCGCTTTGAAATTTATCAAGTAATCTCTTTATTATGCCACCTAATAATAGGGGTTGCCAGCATGAATCCTAATACAGCACAAAGACCTTCCTGTCTATAACTGAATGCGATATACGTCACAAAATAGATAAGACGGTATTTCAATGTATTTTACATATTTTAACACTCACTTCATACTAATGCAAGTATTAATAACTTCTTGAAATGAAGTTTCCCCTTTTACCGTAATTCCATTCTTTAAAAGTAATTCCGTAGTTACTCCATTACCCTCAATCAGCTTACCAGTAAAAGTTCCATCGTAGATTTTACCACATCCGCAAGAAGGACTGCGTTCTTTTAGTATGGCTAAACAACATTCCTTATCCTTGGCAAGTTTCAGGACTTCCTTGGCACCCTTCATATACTCTTTTGTAACATCATTCCCTGTCTTTGTTATGATGTTATCACCGATTCGCTCGGCAGGAGTGCGTGGGGTCGGAAGTCCTCCGAGTACTTCGGGACATACCGGTATTAGATTATCATTCGGAAAAGCCTCTATTAACTCTTTGATCTTTACTCCTGTTCCGTCATATCGACATTTAATACCAAGCAGACAAGCACTTACAATTATATTCATATAATTTCCTTTCGACATATTATTATTAAATCACTTAACTTCGCACATCAATTTTCGCTATGCATCAGATAATTCTGAATTATCTGTAAGTAGTGTTAAAATCGTGTAAAAGGGGAATTCCACCTCTTTTACACGATTCCAAATTACTTTTTTCTTAATTATGATAGCTTTAATGAATACAGACTTACTTTTTTATAACTACTGTGAACTTCTTTGTAATCCCTCCAGCCTTAGCTGTAACTACTACCTTACCAGCTTTCTTAGTCTTTAGCTTACCTGTCTTCTTATCAATGGTTGCAAGCTTTGTGTCAGATACACTGTAATTTATAGTAGATGAATCGCCATAAACTTCCGACTTAAATGTAAATGTTTCACTAACATTAATTGTTTTCGTTGATGACGTGAATTTTATAAAGGGTTTCTTTACTACCACTTTAGTCTTATATGTATACGTCTTACCATTCTGAACAATTGTTGTAGTGATTGTTGCTGTTCCAGCCTTTTTAGCTGTAATCTTT
The DNA here is from genome assembly GCA_023443225.1 of Bacillota bacterium. Lineage (GTDB taxonomy): Bacteria > Bacillota > Clostridia > Lachnospirales > Lachnospiraceae > Anaerocolumna. Next base: position 54,400 of record JAEZVF010000060.1, on the reverse strand, counting down.
CCTTCACTACTTACCATAGCAATGGATTTATTACTTGATTTGAAAAACACTTGATCATCTCTCAATAAATTCTTAATTTTAGTTTGTAGGTTATAAGTTTTCTTAACATATAATGTTTTCGATTTAATAACTGTTGGTAATACCTTATTTTCTGCAGTAATTACATATTTAGAGAAGTGGCTGAATGACGACTGAATAAAGCCTTTTTCAGTTACTTTTCCATATCCGATTGGTTCTACTTTACTAGTATTCTCATTGTAGTAGTTATAGAAGAGGGAAGTATTTGCATACTCTTCACCTACAAAATAATTAAGTACTGCATTAAATGGTATTGCACCGTTATGATTAATATCAAGATAACACAAACCTTTATTGCCATTTAATGCCTTATCCATACTTGATAGCGTATCTTTATCAGTAATCTTAGTAACTAGTAAATCAACTACTTTATTATTTTTTTCAAATTCTAACCATTTTTTTGTATCAACATCCTTAGCAGTTATTGTCCAGCTATAGCCTTTCATATTTAAAACAACAGAAATGTTTGTATTAGTAATTAAGGAAAATACCTCTACTGGTATTGTTGTAGCCTCTTTCATATCAATGATAAATGTAGTTTCTTTTTCTGTAGATGTATTCTTAATCATTTCAGATATAGATTTCTGTACATCTGACCAATTATCAGAAGTTAGGTTGGTTGTTTGGTCTGTTGTCCCTGAATTCCCTGAATTTTCTGAATTTCCAGAATTTCCATTATCAATTACTGCTGGCTTGTTCTCATAAATCAAAATGGATGTTCCTCCATCTTGCACTGCTGGAATAGTAAATGTAATATTATTTTTAATATCTACTGTATATGCCAACTTATTGTACTGATCGGTAATCGTATTACCCTTCATTGTACCTACATGGATGGTAACTTCCTTTTCGGTATCGTTTAGATTGAATCCAACTAATGCCTTCTTACCATCGTACTCTCTTTCCACAACTAAGAAACCATCTGCATCGCTTCCTGCAACTGTCTTTCTAGATCCTTTTGCAAATACTTTTGTATTATCATTACGAACCTTTAACAGTTGTTTATAATGGGTATACATACTATTCTCATCGTTAGCAATACTCCAGTCAATATCGTAACGATTAGTTTGGTATGGGTAATTATTAAGACCACTCTGTCCTAATTCCTCACCATAATAGATAACTGGTTGACCTTTTGCAGTTATTTGTAATGTAGCCGCTATCTTGGCCAAATTTGTACTAACTTCTTTCGTTTCGGTTGATTCTAATGAAGCTAAAAATCCGATTTCATCATGAGAACTTAAGAAATTACCAATCGTACCTGTATTACTTAACATATTATTAGCTGTTTCTAATTGTTTTTCTACTTCTTCAACTTTTCCCTTTACAAAGTTAGTTGCCATGTTATTAAAATCAAAGTTAAGTAATGAATCCATCTTACCTGTATTCAAATAATCAAAGTCATTTGAGGTACCTGCTCCTGCATATTCACCAATTAACTTAAATTCAGGATTACTCCTTGTAAGGGCGTTTTTAAATGCTGCCCATGTTGTTGTCTCAACATGCTTAACGGTATCAACTCGGAAGTAGTCAATATCGTATCCTTCCATCCAAGCCATTTGCCACTCAATCAACTTATTCCGAACCTCTACCTTCTCTGTTGCAAAGTCTGGAAGTCCAGCAAGTGAATCTAAGATTGTATCACCTGAAACATTTTTGTCACGGAACATTCCCTTGAATGTGTTTTCCGTTCCATAACCTGCATGATTAATTACTATATCAACCATAATCTTGATTCCGCGACTATGTGCTTGCGATATTAACTCTTTTAATTCAGCTTCTGTTCCAAGGTGTTTATTTAATTCTTCAAAATTACTCGTCCAGTATCCATGATATCCATAGGATTCCATAGGTGGTTCTGTAGAAGCCTGACTTTGTGTTATGTTTTCTACAATAGGCGTAACCCAAATTGTATTAATACCTAGGTCTTTTAAATAATCTAATTTTGATGTTACACCTGCAAAGTCTCCACCATGATAACTACTACTTCCCGTTTTCGGATCAATATTGTAGTCTCCTACTCCATATGCATCATTATTTGCGGTATTGCCGTCTTTAAAACGGTCTGTAACCATAAAGTAAATAACTGCTTCTTCCCAATCAAAATCATTACTATTTGGGGTAGGTGCTACAACCGTAACACTTGTTGTTATAACATGTTTTTTACCATACTGATCCACAACTGTTACCGGTATTTGTTTCTTACCATACTTTGTAGATTCCGTCACTGCAATACTAATTTCCATTAAATCAGTTTCAACAGAAACCTTTGATTCACCACCTAAACTACTTAAATCGACATATGCTTCGGTAGGAATTAAAGCAGTTTCTCCATCCTTATTACTAATGCTAATAGACAATACTGCATTTTGTCTGTAATTTATGCTAGATGCTTGCACACTTGCAATTATGTCTTCAGTAATATCTTTATACTCCAACGCAGATTTTCCATCAACTACTTTGTCATTATACTTATCAAGTATTACTTCTTCTTTAGACCCAACTGTTTTCTTAACATAATAACAGTACAAGAATTGCCCATCCTTACTTAAGTTATAATCGTATTCATAACGTTCATTTTCACTATTATATGTCATAGGGTATTTAGTACCATTTACCTCAACGCTTACCTCGCTAAGGGTCTCTAAAGTACCTTCTTTAAACATATTGTCATCTCTATATGTGAAATGAATGATTTTATTATTACCATCTATTGTATAACCGTTATTATAAGGAAGCAACTTTATGTTACTTGTCTGTCCACTTGGTATGATCCCTTTCACAATGGTTTGATTCAGTGGAATCTTAACAGAACAATCTCCACCATCCTTAACCCATATTTCACCTTCAGCTGGATATCCTTTTCGTATTATAAAATCCAACTGTGTAGTGCTTTGATTAACTGGAACTAAAGCAATTCCGTTCTTATCGAAGTCTATAGTTCTTGTACTATCCGTCCAAGTATAGACATTCCAATCAGTATAATCTCCATCTCCTCTAACGTATTTTAATATTACATATCGAGTATCTGGAACTACAATTTCATTAGGTTCTTCTGTTGCTACGTCATCAAGTGTAGAAATAACCCATAGGTCTGCACTTTCGGTACCACTAGCTATTGCACAATCTCTAGTATTCTCTTGACCAAGCCACTGTGTATGTCCACTATCTGTCGTACGTATGATAAATTGTGCTTTATCGAGCTTAAACGTTGTGCTTGCTGTTGCCCAGATACGTCCTTTTGCATCCGTATAAGTTCCATTAAATAATATAGCTGAACCATTTATTCCACTTCCCCAGAACCAAATGTCCTTATCAGAGTAATTCTCATCACTACGATAGTAGTTAATATTATAGGTATATAGTTTATCAATAACATTAATCACACTGGAATACTCATATGATTCAGCAGATACTTTTAATTTAAGTGTAGGATTTGTATAATTTGCTGGAATAGTAATCTTACCATCTGTAATTGTTACCCCAGCTTTAGTGTCATCGTCTGATAACGTATAGTCTACAGCAACTTCCTGTCCTTTCAGACTTGTATACAATTGTCCTGTTGCCGGTAATGTAGTTGCCTCTCCCTTTTTAACATCAAGAGTTTTTCCTAATGTAAGGCCTTCTACATAAAATGCACTATTACCATCAACTGTACTGTTATTTTTAGGATCAGTAATCCAATCACTTGTATTCCTAATGAATTTGTACGCATAAACCCCTGGCTCTAATTTGCAAGTTATTGACCAGATACCCTTATCATTTTTCATTGATAATGCACCTTCTTGCCAACTTGTAAAGCTTCCTGCAACCCGCACCTGCGCCGCTGCAGTATCATAGTAATTAAAAGTAACACTAGTGCCGTTAATTACTGGGCTCTTTAAGTTTGCCACTTCATTATCAATTTCGGCAACCTTAAAAGTCTTAGTAGTATTCCCAGTTTCAAAATTATTAGGATCTCCAATATTATTTCCTAATACATCTTCTATGTAATACTCATATGTACCAGCTTCTGTTACAGTAGCGCTATACATGCCATCACTAAAGGAAGCCGCCTTTTCCATTATTATTGTTTGATAATCTGTTTCACCAACTTTTCTATATTGTAACTTTGCTTCTACTTCAGAAGTTGGATAATAAATTGTTGTACCCGTTTCTGTTTCAATAGGATTTCTTACTAATGCTTTGTTGTCATTAGTAGTATAGTATGCATTATTCAGTGGATCTCTTATCCAGCCTCCACCATTATTATCGTTAAATCCGTAAGGATAGATCCCTGGGACTTTAGTGACATCTACTGTAGTTGTAAAGTAGGTATTACCATCTGTCGTTGTCATCTTATCCATTACTACTTCTGCCCAACCATTAAATGACCCTTTAACAACAACCGCTTGGCTACTATTACCTACATAATTAAAGGTAACCGTACCGTTTTCATGAATAACTGGACTTTTTAGTCCAGCTAACTCTGGATCTGTAACTCCTGCTTCTGTAGTCTGTACTTCTGCATCTTGTGCTTCTGTAGTCTGTACTTCTGCCGATTGTACCAACAAATTATTTGGCAATAGGCCTAACAACATTGTAAGTACCACTAGTAAACTCATTATACGTTTTCTTATACTCCCCTTTTTCATATCCTTCTCCTTTTTTAGATAATATGTATAATACTATTATAGTAATATCATACTTTAATGTTAAAATCAACTATAATTTTCGAATATTTTCGGAAATTTATTGTCATATTTAATATTTTAATTATTATACAATATCTTTTAAGGATTCTTTTATTGGAAGTTAGTGTTTGTGTGGCAAGTGCGCTCCTGCTTTCTATTTACGGGAGCAACCGGTGAAGAAAGTGGTTGGAGAGGGTTATTGCTCGTTGGTTATCGTCAAAAACATACATAATCAGCTTTGCACCAAATAAAAGAAAACTCCGGGAGGGCTGCAGTTAGGTTTATCGGATACTTTCACTATACGATAAATCTGGCTGTAATCCTCCCGGAGTATCTATAACCTCCAAGACAAAACGTCCAATTTATTTACTTACGGCCTTATTCCAATTGTAATTTTAAGTTACCACTACTTAAATTAGCAGTAATACTCTTGGTTGTGTCACTTCCCTTTTTGAGGCTTTTGTCATAGCTTTTGTTATTTACATCGATACTCCCATAGGCTGTATATGAAGTTATAAAACTTTAAGATTCTATATATTATTATTTAATCTGCTTTATATAAATATAAAAGTATGCTACTGGATTGGAACACTTGAATTTTCATGAATTGTGCTAAAATACTGTTCAGAAAAGAGAAATGATACATGCTAGGATAAGATTGGAGCATACTTATGATTATAGATTTTCATACACATATATTCCCTGATGAAATTGCAAAAAAACCATAAACACCTTAGAAACCCGGGGTAAAATCAAAGCATATACCGATGGAACCTTGAAAGGTCTAAAAAAGTCCATGAGAGAGAATGATATTACCTACTCGGTAATACTTCCAGTGGTAACAAAACCTTCTCAATTTGAAACTGTTAATAAATATGCATGCAGCATAACCGGAAAAGACGGCATTATATCTTTTGGTGGAATTCACCCGGATACAGACGATTATACTCAGAAGCTGGATCGTATAAAAGAAATGGGACTTTTAGGAATCAAACTTCATCCAGATTATCAGAAAACCTTTATTGATGACCAAAAAATGATAAAAGTCGTTCAATATGCAGTTGATTTAGACCTGATTGTAGTTATTCATTCTGGTCAGGATATCGGCCTCCCGGATCCTGTTCATTGTACCGCCAAACGTGCAGCTACTATGTTAGGTCAAATAAAGGGCAAAAATCCAAAGATTGTATTGGCACATACCGGCGGTTACGAGGATTGGGATTCACCTTGGGGTGGTCAAATGGAAACTTTTGACCACATAAAAAGACTCGGACTTACGGAAGAGGAATTAGAATTAATTCTATACCGGAATGCGAAAGAAATACTTCATATTTTTGTATAACCTTATCTGGAGATAGCTTGCCCAAATCCCCAGTAAGATAAAGATTCCAATCTTTGTAATCATAGCAGCAATCGGAGTCTCTATCCCTGCTACGGTTTGAAATACACTTTGTAACATTAATACTGGTGTAATCTGAATGCAGATAGAGTAGTTAGCATCATTAGAGATACTAACTATGCATCGCAGAATGTTGCAAAACGAGTAGGAATGCAGCTCGAAAAGCAATTTATAAAACACTATTATAATATGGATATGCCACATTATGTGTATTCTATAAGCAAATAAAAGGTGATTATTCTAGAAAGAGGAAACCTATTGAAACGAAGTTTCTCCTTTTACTTTGATATCATTTTTCAACAACAGTTCAGCGGTTACTCCATTACCATCAATCAGCTTACCGGTAAAAGTTCCATCGTAAATTTTACCACACCCGCAAGAAGGACTGCGTTCTTTTAGAATGGCTAAACTGCAATTCCAATCCTTGGCAAGCTTTAGCACTTCCTTAGCCCCTTGCATATACTCTTTCGTAACATCTGTCCCTGCCTTTGTTATAATATTATCACCAATTCGCTCAGCAGGGGTACGTGGAATAGGAAGTCCTCCGAGTACTTCAGGACATACCGGTATTAGGTTGTCCTCTGGAAATGCTGTTTTAAGTTCTTCCATTTCAATTCCTGTTCCGTCATACCGGCATTTCATACCAAGCAGACATGCACTAACTAGTATATTCATAGTAGTTTCCTCCCTTATACAATTTCTGTACTTTCTTTACCATTTCAGTAATGTTATTTCCCCACTGAAGTTTTACCTTAAGGACTTTCATTCTATCATCCTTTCAGATTTTCTAACATTACTATTGTACCAAATCTTAGGCAGTACGGCTAGCCAATTTAGTGGCCTTCAACAAGACCTTTATAATTTCTCTGTTTCAATTTAAAAAACGTTCATTTATATCATCACTTATCAAATGTCACTCCAGTAAATATGTAACGCTATGAGGAGCATCAATTGAAATGTATTACATTTTATGGTATTGTTTATGTATTAATTTTATGATTAGAGGTGGAGCGCAATGAATCTATATCAGATTATTTCATTAATTATAATAACCGTATTTTATGCAGCATATTTTACAAAGTTATTATCTCAAAGAAAAAAGGGGATTCAAACCAACCAAATGGGAAAAGGTAATAAAAAAGCAAATATATTGTTTATTGAGAAGTGCCTTAAAGTTGTTACCCTATTGATTGTTCCGGTTGAGATTTGGAGTATTAGTATCAATACAAACGGACTTCATTTTGAGGCTGCTAGATATTTCGGGTTACTTTTGGCAGGCATTGGGGTTGTAATCTTCATCCTTGCAATGATCACAATGCGGGACAGTTGGCGTGCCGGAATTCCGGATGAAAATCAGACGCAGATTATGTCAAAGGAAAACCTGCTGATTTTTCCATGACCATGAATCATGTAAGGAAAATGGCGAAAGAACCCCATGCCAGTGGAAGTAGAGAGATAGAAAAAGTTCGTAGTTATTTAGTTCAGCAATTCAATGAAATCGGTTGTGAATACCAGGTGCAAGAGTTTACAGCAGATATGAAACCCATAATCGATGAAGAAGTCGCTTTTTATAATTCTTACATCAAAGAACATCCGGGGAAAAAAGCCAATTATGAGGATGAATTTGCAAGCCTTGGATTTGCTTCCTATGAGGAGAAATTTCGGGCAAGTGTTTACTGTACTGATAGCGATTACATAAATGGAGTGAATTACCTTGTTAAGATTGATGCTCCTAATACAGAGAAAGGAGTAATGTTTGTCAGCCATTACGACAGTACTTATGGTGGCCCCGGTGCAGGTGATGATCTAATCAGTGTAGCCTGTATGTTAGAGGCTCTTCGTGACGCAAAGCTTAAGAATCAGCTTACAAATGATCTGTATTTTCTTTTTACGGATGCGGAGGAACTAAATTTATTCGGTGCTAATGCATTTGTCAGAGATTATCCGGAGATGAAAGAAAAAATAGATTTGGTAATCAATCTGGAGGCAAGAGGCAATAAAGGTACACTGCTAATGTTTGAAACCTCTGACCATAATAAGGGATTAGTAAAAGCTTTGAATAAGGCAGTTAGCCATAACTCTATGTTTTCCTTCCTTTCCGCCATGTATAAAATTATGCCAAATAATACGGATCTAACAGAATTCTTAGATGCAGGCTACTCTGGTATGAATTTTGCCGTAGTCGGTGGTTCCGAGCATTATCACCAGAGTACAGATAACTACGAAAATCTGGATAGAGATAGCGCCTATATGTACTTTAGGACAACCCTAGATTTAACTGAATATCTTAGCAACGCTGACCTGAAAGAATTGAAAAGTGAAGAAGATGCCGTGTATTTCCCATTCATGAAAGGAAATACCATTATCCTATCAAATACCCTTATGTTTATCTTCTCCTGTTTCATAGGGTTGGTTACCTTACTGTGGATTTTGATGTTGTTCCTACGAAAACAGGTTAACATAAAAGATTTCCTCATAACCTTGACTCTCCTCCTTGCATTCATTACAGTGGCAGCCTTACTTGGATTGGCGGGAACCTATTTCTGTACAAAAGCAAGTAATTCCTTGGGTTTTATAGAATCCTTTGGAATCATGAATGGTATCTTTTATGGTTTATGTTTTATAACAATCATAGGATTCATACTCTTCATATATTTCTTAACCAAACGAGCAAAAAACAAAACGACTCTGTCCATATGTGGAATGCTGCTATTTAATATTTTAAACTGGATATGTGTAGGACTACTGAATGGTTTGGCTTATATTTTTACCATACCGCTATGTATATTATTTCTATATTCGATTTTTCAAACTATCAATAAAAATCACTCAAAAGGAGGATCATATATTTCCTACGGGTACACGGCTATGATTAGCCTATTTGTATTAATTCTATATACACCAATTATACATTTGTTGTATACCGCCTTGTTCTCCTCATTGTTCTTTGTATACATGATTTTATTAAGTTTAGCAATATTACCGATTGCAATTACCTGTTCCGGTTGTTTTATTAGGAGAGAAAAATGACTACTTCTCTGGTTTAATCTTTATAAAACCTGCTGAAGCCTATACTCAGACCTGGATATGTTTATACTTCTATATCACCGTGAATATTTTAGCATAAGTAACATAACTATCAAAGTATGCTTTGGGTATTTTGTTTCCTTTAACTTTATAATACATGGTAGTTGGAATAGCTTTATTTAATTATTAGTTCTGAAAGGAAGATAAATGATATGCATTGGATGGTGTTACCGATTTTGTTTTTTGTTATAATTATTTTTTGCTGGATAGGTCAAAAATGGTTTTTTAAAAGTGGCAAAAAATTGTTTGGACTGGTGATCTCTATATTTGGACTTATTAGTTCTACTGGTTTATTTTTGCCATATACACTTAATTCTTACAGAAAAAACTTTAATCCGGATTCATTTAGTTTAGGACCTTTTGCACCATATATTATAGTTTTTCTTTATGTGGTTTTTCCTATTATAATTATGGGTACAACGCTTGTTTTAGATTATAGAGGCAGGCTTTCTCACCAGTTAAACGAAAGTAATCACTAATGTCATCATTCATTTCCGATGTTTTAGCATTGATATTCTAAGCACCAAGTATATATAGGGTATTCTATGATATACTTGGTGTATTTTAATTGCAACAAATGATATCGTTTTGTATCTATTCTTTAAAGGCTTGCCTTAAATAAAAATGCTTGCCGCAAACACTATGGTATTCAATCTGTTCATCTGTTCCCTTAACCGCGATCAACTCTCCTTCCGTTACCACTTGACCATCAATAGTCCGCAGTACCATTCTTGCTTTCTTTCCACAATGGCACAGGGTGGGTAATTCTTGTAATTCATCTGCTAAGGCCAAAAGCATAGTGGAACCTTCAAATGGTTTCCCTTGAAAATTCGTTCGTAACCCATAACATATAACAGGAATATCCTTGAATTTCGCAATTTGATGCAACTCAACCACCTGTTCTTGTGTCAGACTTTGTGCTTCATCTATCAAAATGCAATCACAGCCTTTCAAAATCCCCAACTCATCTTTCTTAAAACTATATGCCTCATCAAAAGTTAAGGCTGGTATCTCAATACCAACTCTTGATTTAATGGTATTACCAAATACCTTTGGCATAAGTGCAATAGGATTATGACCAAGTTCAATATAATTGTGATGTGTTGAGATTAATTCCAGTGATTTTCCCGCATTCATAGTGGAATATCTAAAATATAGTTTTGCCATAGTAACCTCTCATTTTTATTTTAAATCATGATAGTCTCCTTAACGAAAAATCAACAATAATTTCTCTATCGGAATCCACTTCCGTAAAAATTAGTATAGCACTTTATATATTAAAATGAAATAATACAACCCAAATAATACACAAAAATAATACCTGGAAATATATCAATTATATTATGTTGGTATAAATTACCTGAATAAGCTCATTCCGTATCTGCATAATAATAACAAATATATTTTTTTAGGTCTGTCAAATCAGGTTTTATACTCGACAGGTAGTTAGGAGCTATGATGTTTACTGATAAAAGGCTTACAAAAGCATACAAGCATGCTAAAGTAGAGTATTTTGATAAAGACTCCAAATACATTTTTTTTAGTGACTCCCACAGAGGTGATGACAGTATTTCCGACGAATTTGCCCGAAACCAGAACGTGCTGCTGCATGCGCTTGATTACTATTATAATCGTGGCTATACGTACGTAGAGGTTGGTGACGGCGATGAACTTTGGGAATATCCAGATTTTAAGTTAATTCGTTTGGCACATAATGATATCTTTTTTGGAATTAAAAAATTCTTTGACGATAACAGATTAATATTACTATATGGAAATCACAACATATACCTCAAGAACAAGAACTTCGTCAAAAAATTCTATTATCAGTATCATGATGAATACAATCGAGAAAAAAAAGACCTATTTAACGGTGTAACTCCAATAGAAGCATTGATACTAAAATATAAAAAAAACAATCAAGAAATCTTTATTGTCCATGGCCATCAAGGTGACCTAATGAATGATCAACTCTGGTATGTATCGATGTTAACCTTGCGGTACTTTTGGCGGTATCTGCATGTTGTAGGTTTTCATAATCCAGCGAGCCCCGCAAGAAATCAATTCACCAGACATAAAGTAGAAAAGGCCTATAAAAAGTGGATACGAAAACATAAAATGATGCTGATTTGTGGGCACACCCATAGACCAAGATTCCCCAAGAACAGAGAGCTTCCTTATTTTAATTCCGGATGCTGCATTCATACAAAAGGGATCACAGGAATTGAAATCACAAATGGAAAAATTATGATGGTTAATTGGCGTGTCCGGGCGGATCACGAGGGTGTACTACATGTTGAAAGGTATGTAATACGGGGCCCGGAAGCAATCGAACGATATGATTTAAGAAAATACTATAAATAGTAAAAAACAGTCTCTGGCTTGGGATTATTTCGGCTTTATAGTTTCTATAATAAATAAATGATGGAAATATGATTAAAATCACATATTCCATCATTTATTATATAGCCATTCAATTTTACTTTATTACGATTCTAATCCATCTACTTCTTCATCCTCTACCGTAAGCAAACTAGTAAATTCCTTCTTTTCAAATTCCTGAATGGATATAAGATTCTTATTTGGATTAGCAAAAACAAAAGTCTTATCTACATTATCCACATAATTCTGTATCTTATCGTTCGTAGCACTGATAACTGCCTGGAATCCCAATTTACGGATTAATCCGATACAGCTACCTACTTTTTCACCATCCATCTTAGAAAACGCTTCATCTAAGACAACAAGTCTCGGCGTAGGGCGTCTGCGTACATTTGGCTTTAAGCTGATTCGGTAAACCTGTGCAAAGCTTGCCAGTAAAGCAACATATAAAGGGTTCTGACCTTCACCGCCAGAGTTTTTAGATAGCATTTTACTTAATCGCATAGCTGGCATACCTTCTACCAACTGTTCCATATCAAAGGATAAATAGGTCCGGTAATCCGCATACTTCTCCATGTTCGCACGGGCCTCCTCTAACACCTTGGAATCATTGCTTTCTGGAGGCATAAATAAATCTAAGAGTTCATTGATCAAATCACCATGATTTGCTTCATGTTGCATTGCAAAAAGATTCATCTGTCTATCATCTTCACGTTTGTAGAGTTGGGAAGGATTAATCTCCAGATTCTCATCCATAAACATATCATAGAACTTACCATCTTCCCCCTTGTTCTTGCTTATGATAAATTTATACTTGTCCTTACCAAAATCAAGATGTGAGAGGATACGGTTTAAATCATCCTTTTGCTGCATGACTTCCTTAATTGCATCCCGTATCTTATAGACAAAGTCTGTTTTAAAGTGATAAACGGCTACTTTAGCCTGTTCATCAGCCTTTTCCATGAATTCGTTTAGCTTATCACTTTGTAAGATGTCCAGTAATTGATCATAGGAACTGTTGTCTTTCGCTGTTAATGAGAATCCACGATAAGAATACAATTTCTGATACTTTTCTCTTAATTCCACAAGCCTACTGTATTCCAGATTCTCTAGACTCTCACTTGTCTTTATCGTACTTAAGAGAGACAACTTTATGCTTTCCGGTTTTTCCTTTGTTCTTTCTTCCATGAATGCACGGTATGCATCCTCTCTTATGAAATCTTCCGTAAAATATAGTTGCTTTTCTAACAATTCTTCGTTGAGGTTTAAAATAGTATCTGCAAACTCTTCAAGCTCCTTTGTCTTTCTTACATACTCTTCTCTAGTAGATTCTTTACGACGTGATTTTTCATTCATAGCCTGCTGTAAGAAATCCTTTTTTGCTTTCCACTCGTCAATATTCGTATTCTTAAGTTCCTGTATCTTATTTTGATAAACCTGCTTTTCCTGCTCCCTTTCACGAATTTCAGCCATATCCTGCAGCTTCTTTTCATAAGTAGCAATTTCTTCAGAAAAGCTCTCATAACTAAGCTGTTCATTTAGCGTTCTTAAGGATTCCTCCAAAGGCGCCTTTTCCATTGTAATCTCAGCTAAGTCTGTTTGTAACTGCTTTCTTCTTCTCTCAATGGATGCCTGTCCAATATAAGCATATTCCGTATAATTACGAGGATTGATATGACTTAGTTTATAACCTTGATAAAGTATTCCGTCTTTTGTAATACCGCTTCTATTCTCTCGAAGTTCATCGATATTTGCACATTTTATCACGGATCCCAATAAATAATCCACATATGCTCTTACATAATCCACATCGGTGTCCACTTCTTCAGCCAAAGAATTACGTAAGGTGGTTTTTGTATCCTTTCTAACCTTTTCAGTATCAACTACTGTCACAGAATGATAGCGTTTCACATCAAGTCCTTGATATATCTTCATTGCTTCTTTTGCATATTCCGGTGCTACAATCAACGCGAGCTTATTGTTTCCCATATATCCTTCAACAGCATTCATCCAACTCTCATCTTTTACTTCGATCACATCTGCAAGGATATGGGTAGGAATTTCCTTGCCCAACCGGTTCTTAAGTTCTACCTGTATTATTTCTTTTACTTCCAACAGATAGGCAGGATATGTTTTTTGACCTTGCTCGAGCTTGTTAAGCTCCTGCATAATCACATTTTCTTTTGCTTTAAGTGCACTTACTGTTGCAGCCATCTTATCTTTATCAGATTGGAGTTCTGTTCTAACTAGGGCAATTCCTTCTTGAATACGAGATAGTATTTCACTGGATGCCTGGTGTTTTTGAAAGCTTCGGATATGTTCCTTTAAAGAAGGCTCTATATAATCAACCGATAACCAAGGTTCCAGCCTTTTTGCAATCTTATCATAAGATGCCCTACTGCTGTATAAGAATTCTAACACCTGATTTAAGGAACGAAGCTCTGCTTCCAGATGTTGATAGCCGCTATTCTCAATTGCAATTAATACTTCATCTCTCTGCTTTTGCAACAGATCAATTTCACTCTCCAAGGAAGCAATAGAACCCTGTAATACTTTTACATCTTCCTGATAGCTAATGCTACGTTCCTTAATTGTTTCAAGCTTTACCGTTATCGTGTTAATATCCAGTTTATCTATATTGTATTGACATTGCAGGGATTGTTCCAAACAATTGTGATACTTCAAATATTGGTCATGAATATCCGTCAACATACTGATTTCATTTTTGGTATCTTCTAATCTTCTTTTTAAGCGCACATATTGAGATACACTATCCTGCATATCCTCCATATGGATGTCGTTTTCCATACAGATATAATTCTTCACGAAGTCCTCAAGCCTCATGTTCATCTTAAAAGGAATTGCTTTCTTAAAAAGAGCTGGAAAATGCTTTTCATGCAAACCACCAAAATAGGTACTGTATAATTCCGAACGGAATTTTTCATTGGTACGATTAAAATTGTAATCCTCTTTCTCGTAATTACCCTTTATGTATTCTTTTAATTCATTGGTAGATAGAACTTTTTCCCTATTACGGTAATGGTTCTCGGCAAGAGGTCCCTTATGCCAAAAAAACATACGGTTTATGTCATTTGCGCTGACATCTACATCAAATACAATTCCGATACTCTGATAATCTAAAGTTTCCGTGTTTTGAAATTCCAATACAATACTTGTGGAAAAATTCTTATTTCTTAAATAACTGGCTTCATCGTTATCCTGCACTACCTTCATACCCCTAAGGTATTCCATCAGCGTACGGTCAGAATCCTCTTTTGCAGCCTTATTAAAGAAACCTCGCCCGTTACTATCTGCATAAAGTACAATCTGAAGAGCATCCAAAACCGTGGATTTACCACTTCCTGAATGTCCAGTGAAAAAATTGATTGCATTATTAAAAGTCAATACTTTCTCATTAATATAATGCCAATTGTTCAGGCACATCCTGGTCAGAGCTTGAAATCTGGTCGTCATCCTCTTCTTCCTCACTTTCCTGATACTGCTCTATGATACTCTGCATTGCCTGATGATTTAATAACAGATTGACAGTCGGATAAATTATGAGTTTCGTATCACCTTCTAAATCACTACTATCTTCGGGCAAATCCAATATCTGATATTTCTTTAAGGCCGCTACAGTTTTACGTACTTCGGTAATTGCTATCGCCTTATTATTCCACAAGCGAAATAGATTGATCTTATCATAAACTTCATTTAAGGTAGTATACACATGAATGGAGTTAGAGGCTGTATTCATCTTTTCGTCAAATATTAATTTTAACAATAGAATAAATATGGTAGTTAATTTGCTTAATTTATCTCCCTGAAGATTTTGTGTTTGTAATGCCATGATACCATACTGCCTGTTCTCAATGAATGTAATGTCGGCAATCGCAAAATAATCCGTTAAAAATTCAAGGTGTCTTTCACAAGTACGATATAACTTATTAGGCAAATAACGTTCGTTTTTCTTATCATATCGTTTTTCTAGAATAAAGGTCTGATTATATAAGACCTTTATGGCCTCAGTTATATCATCTTTTTCTTCATCTGACAGGTTATTGTAATATTCAATCATTATATCCACCTTCTCTTTCGTCCATTGGAGCAATTCCTTTCTTAATAAAAGTCATCTTAGGATAGCGATAAATTCCATTCTGGACTATTTCCTTTTCATCTGGAATTACTTGATAAGGGCTGTTTTTACGAATACTGTAATCATAAGCCAACACCAGAAGTTCAAATTCCTCTGTAGAAGCGATTGGATGATCCTCCGTCTTATATACTCCATTCTCCATCTGATCCAATATGAAATGCTCAATTTGACCTTTATTATATCGATTCTTATTTCGATTAATCCGAAGGATATCTTCTTTTGTTAGTTCATCCACTGGAAGTTCTTCCACCTCGACTGTTTCTTCAAACACCTTACGTCTTCCCCTCTTTTTATAAAAAGATTCCAAAGTTATGATTGAAAAATCGTTGAGTTGCATGCTTTCCGATATTCGGGTAAGGAGTTCTTCTTTTTTGTCTCCTCCAAGTATATTTAGTAGTTTAATTACATTACCTTTCATATTGTCATCGTTACTTAATAGATATTCTAATCGACTCACGGTAGCACGGATGTATTTACTATGCTCTGTATCAATATGAGAAATCCGCTTCTCAATATTAATCATTCCATGTTCCACCCCATCGATGATTTCCATAATCTCATATTCTGCATCTTCTTGTTTTTTCCCTTCTGCCATCAATTTATTCTGCAAAATGGTTAAACGCTGTTCATCTTCCTGTATAGAACGAAGAAGCTTTCGGATATCGTTTTTATAGATATAAAAATTATCATTTGTCTTTAAAATACCATATTTCTTATTAACCATGGTTTCTACATATACCATAAGATGTTCCTGCAAAAGTTCTTCATAATTTTCTTGATCTAGAAGAGAACCAAAGAACTTGTCCATGTTATGAAGCATGTCCTGGAGAACTCGGTTTAACTTTGTCGTATTCACCAATGCGGTCTTTAAAAGTTCAATCCCAGCCTTGTTGTCATGATAGAAGGAGTAAATATTCGCATATATATTCTGTATATAAATGTCCGTATCGTCATATTCCGGATTATCTAATTTTTTAAATATCTCAATAAATACGGAGGCGTACTCGGAAATAATGATATTTGTCGTAAATGAACTATAATCCTCCACTTTCTTAAGCCATGTAAAACGAATCAATCGGGATAAGATTTTAGAAGCCATAGGTTCTAAATAATCCATGTCTTCCTCTTCTTCATCCACTGAAATGTCTATGATTCGATTTGAAAAGTAGTCAGATATCAACTGTATGCAGGTATCTTTGGTTAGAAAATAGTCGTTATACAAGTATTCATCATATATCAGCAGGAGCGACTCTATGTAAATATAGCGGTTTTGGGATTTAAACAGACTCCAGAATTTTTGAGGAATTCTATATACTTCTTTCATTCGTGCATCCATGCCTTTCCTATCATTCAAATGTTCTATTATAATTTATACCATACGAAAAAGAGTCTGACAAGTACAACTCCATTTTCGGAAAAGCATATATTCATAGTTTGTTTAGTAACTAAATTTATGTGGCTATTTATGTTATTCTTTGATATACTATTATCATCATTAAAAAATTAGGGAGAGATTACTACAATGGGAAATAATTCAAATCAAAATCAACCAATCGTTACCCATATCTTTACTGCAGATCCTTCTGCACATGTATTTGAGGATAAAATATATATTTATCCTTCTCATGATTTAGATCATAACGGACCTGACAATGATAATGGAGACCAATATAAGATGGAGGATTATCATGTCTTATCCATGGAGGATATCAATTCTCCCTGCACTGATCACGGAGAAGCACTTCACATAAGGAATGTTCCATGGGCAAGCAAACAGATGTGGGCACCGGATGCTGCATATAAAAATGATACATACTATCTCTTCTTCCCTGCAAGAGATAAGGACGGTATCTTCCGGCTAGGTGTTGCAACGAGTAAAAGTCCATCCGGTCCATTCACTGCAGAACCGAATTACATACCTGGAAGCTTCAGCATTGACCCTGCAGTATTTATTGATGATGACGGGAAATCCTACATTTATTTTGGTGGGTTATGGGGAGGGCAGTTGGAAAAATGGCAGACTGGTAATTACGTACCAGATGCAACAGGCCCTTCTGGTAAGGAAAAGGCTTTAGGCCCTATTGTCGCAGAATTAAGTGATGATCTTCTTTCATTTAAAGGTGCTCCACAAGAAATTACAATTCTTGATGAAAATGGTAATCCTCTTACTGCAGGTGATGAAGATCGAAGATATTTTGAAGGACCTTGGATGCATAAATATAACGGATACTATTATTTATCCTATTCCACAGGCAGTACACACTATCTTGTTTATGCAATCAGCAAAAATCCAATGGGCCCTTTCACTTATCAGGGACGAATCTTAGAACCTGTGATTGGATGGACAACTCATCACTCCATCGTCTCATTCAAAGACAAGTGGTATTTATTCTATCATGACAGCTCATTATCCGGTGGAGTAAATCATAAGCGTTGCGTAAAATATACGGAACTAAAATATAATGCAGATGGAACGATTCAGACCATAAATCCATATGGAAATGAAGATTAGGATTGAATTAGTCTTAATTTAAATCCTTTTCACAAAATTATAAATTTACGAATTCACAAATTCACAAACTTAAATCAGGAGATAGCTCAACATGTGTAGAGCTATCTCCTGTATGTTTTAGGGATAGTTTTATACAATTTTATACTAGCAGGACAGTGTTTTTGTGGCATTTGGTTATGCTTCATAATCAAAGCAGGTATCCTCATACTGCTTTGATAGATTAAATAAATGTATACAATTTACAATATATATAATATACTGAAAAAAAGCAAAAATATCAAAAGGAGTATAAGTGTATGTTAATAAAAAATAAATGGGCTTCCATTATATTTTATCTTTCCCTTAGTTTAATTCTATTATGTTTGCCTGCAAAGGCAAGTGCAGCTGAAACTAAAATTGAAGGAATTATCTATTTAGAAGCTGACAAAACTTATTATTATGATTTAAATGGTGATGGGAAAGAGGATAAGATTTATTACAAATCAACTTATCAGGGAAAAACTGATACATCTACTTTAGAATTATTTATAAATGACCAACTTTGCCTAACTAGAAAAGACAATTTTGACAATGGTCATATTTTACAGATCTGTGACCTCGATAGTAAAGATAACTATCTCGATTTTTATTTGTATGTTATAGAGCCTTCCGATGGGGTAGGTAATCCTACTTTCTTTCAATATGATGGGAAGTCGATATTAAATCAAATTAACTTTAAACCAAATGAGCTATCAAAACACCTATCCTTTTATCGTTTTTCAATAGATACAGTAAAAGGAGACAAAACATTTACAATACTTGCTGACACTCCCATTTATTCAGCGTCCATAGGATGTTATCTCTGTTACATTACTTATAAATTAGAGAATAATAAAATAACTATGGTAGCTTCAAAAACTTATTCTTTTTCTGAATACTCAACAGAGTACAAATATAAATCAAAAAAGAGCTTCTCTGCTTATAAAACCGCTGGTTCAAAAGTAATACAATTCAAGGTAAAAAAAGGAGATGTTGTTACTTTTGATAAATTGCACGTTACAAATTCAGGAACAGCATATGTGAGAATTGTAAATAAGAAGGGTAAGAAAGCATGGATAAATGCAAATCAAGAAGAACTCTTTTATGAGTTACCTTTATGGGGATAAATGAAAGGTATTACTTGGTAAGGCCAACGATAGCACAAACTCACCAATACAAACTGCACAAAGTAGCGCCAATCCTTTGGATTGGCGGCTACAGCTCTCATGTATTTAAATAGGTAATTTCAATATGTCAAGGAGTATCGGTTTTCCCCGTTAAGCTTTGCATATATTGATCCATCGCTTCTGCAACCTGTTTTGAGTAATGAACAGCTTCTACTACTGTCTTTGCACCATTAACAACATCACCGGATGCAAAGATTCCGTCTCTTGTAGTTTTTCCATCATCATCTGTTACAATCAAGCCCCTTTTATTGACTTCGATTCCTTCAGTTGTAGAAACTATTTTATTCTTTGGTCCTTGACTAATTGCAATAATAGTGGAATCTGCCCGATATAAAGTTTCACTTCCGGGTACATCGCTAACAGATTCATCTTCATTTACAATCACTGTCTTTAAGATTGGCCCTTCTTCTGTTAATTCCACTGGAGCTTTACAATATTCAAATTTGACTCCGTCTATCATAGCATATTCGATTTCTCGCTGACTTGCCTTAATAAC
This sequence comes from Bacillota bacterium, assembly GCA_023443225.1. Classification (GTDB taxonomy): domain Bacteria; phylum Bacillota; class Clostridia; order Lachnospirales; family Lachnospiraceae; genus Anaerocolumna. Next base: position 34,412 of record JAEZVF010000060.1, on the reverse strand, counting down.
ATCCCGATGATAATAAATCGTAACATCCCGTACTCCCTTTCGTAAGGCAGTTCTTGCAACATCCATGGCAGAATTACCAGCTCCAATAATTGCAAGACTATCACCCAAATGAAAAGAATCCGGGTTAACCAGATAATCTATGGCATAATGAACATTCCCCAACGTTTCTCCCTTTATCTTAAGAGAATTCGGTCTCCATACCCCGGTTCCAATAAAGATAGCCAAATAGCCATCCCGGACTAGATCATCTATACTAATAGCACCACCGATTGTGGTATTGTGACGGAATTTTATACCTAACTCCAGCATTTTTCCCTTGATATTATCAAGTATATTCTTTGGTAAACGGAATTCAGGAATTCCATATCGTAATACTCCGCCTATCTTTTCCCGTGCTTCAAAGACGGTAACACTATACCCCATTTTTGCAAGCATAATAGATATAGTTATGCCAGCCGGTCCTGATCCGATAACAGCAGCTTTCTGATTTTTCTTTTCTTCTTTTGTCATTTTCATTTTATCAAAATAATTACTGGAAATGTAATTTTCTATACTGCTGATATGAACTGGTGAACTTTTCTTATTGAGGATACAATGTCCTTCGCACTGATTTTCATGATCACATACTAAGGAACAAACAATGGATAATGGGTTGTTCTCAAAAATCATTTCACCGGCATCGGTAATTCCTCCATTTAAAAATTCACTTATCATTTGTGGTATAGGGGTACTGATTGGACATCCTTCCACACACCTAGGCTTCTTACAATTTAAACACCGTTTTGCTTCATTAACTACATGAATTGGCATAGTATACCTTCTCTCTATTGAAATATTATCAAACATTTTTACTCGATAAAAACAAAATAATGACAGTTTATAACATCTGCCAATAAAAATATTATACCCATAGTATTCTAGAACTGCAATAATAGTTTATTTTTTAACGCAGATTCGAACAATCTATCAAATATTTCCCTATTTCTTCCGATATAGTTTATGCCATGTTTTGTTTACTATGGAAAAAAGGGGGTAAATCATTGAAAATTGAAAGCGCATCTATTTATATGAATTCTGCTACATCTCAAAGGATGATATCACATACTTCCGAGAACTTGCGGATATGGGGAGACAGTCCATTGGATATTCAGGGTTCCACTGTTGGAGGGGACAATCTAGAAAAACAGTTAAGCCAGGAATTACTTGAGAAATTCAAGACAAGGAATTCAACAACTACTATTTCACAAACTGCTACAGATCCATTAGCAATACCAAAAAAAGATGAACTTAAGATAAGGTTAATGAATTTGATTTTGGATAAACTCATTCAGAAAAAGTTAAAATTCCTCATTCCACAAGCTTCGTTAAATCAACCAATTGCATCATCTACCTATTCTCTACCATCTGTTATGACACCGGTTCAGAATCTGCAGGGCTGGGGACTTGATTATCAGAAGTCGGAATATTATTCAGAAACTGCAACTATGAATTTTAATTCCTCCGGTACTGTAAAAACAACGGATGGTAAGGAGATTCGGATTGGTATTAATTTAACAGTCCAGCGTTCCTTTGAAACACAGAGCTTAACCTCCATAAAAGCAGGTGATGCATTAATCGATCCGCTTGTCATTAATTATGGATGTTCCTCCGCAATGCTTACGCAAAATAAATTCTCCTTTGATTTAGACAATGATGGAAAAAGTGACAGCATCTCTTTCGCTACCGGCGGCAGCGGTTTTTTAGCATTTGATAAAAATAACGATGGTGTGATTAATAATGGAAGTGAACTGTTTGGCCCGGGATCCGGTAACGGTTTCCTAGAATTGTCCGAACTGGATTCTGATGGTAACAATTGGATAGATGAAAATGATCCGATCTATGATAAGCTTAGAATCTGGACCAAAGATGAAAATGGAAATGATCAGCTTTTTGCAATAGGGCAAAAAGGCATCGGAGCTATTTATCTTGGATCCGTAGACAGCTCCTACACTCTAAAGGATAGAAATAATTCAACCCAAGGAGTCATCCGGCAAACCGGCCTGTTTTTAAGGGAAAATGGCACAGCTGGTACAATTCAGCATCTTGATATTAGTCTGTAATACTATGTGATGTTGAAAATGTTCTAGAGTTAAATAGAAGAATTGTTTTTATTAATAGTTAATTATTATTAACTAAAAGTTAACTCACTCTCCATTGCACCGTTTATGGAAGCATACTATAATAGTCTATAGAAAAATACAGTATCATTCGCAATTTGGAGGTGAAGTAATGAATCAATTGAATCTTGGCAATAAAATATTTACACTAAGAAAAGAAAAACAACTAACACAAGAGAAACTTGCATTAGCTGTAGGTGTATCGACTGCGGCTGTAAGTAAATGGGAAACCGGTGCTACATATCCGGATATTGCCCTACTAGCCCCAATTGCAAGGGTTTTAGGAAGCACTTTAGATAATTTGCTTTCCTTTGAATCTGAGTTATCCAAAGAAGAGTTAGATGTAATTGTAACAGAAATAAGTGAGCGTTTTGATAAGGAAGGTTTTCGTTCGGGTTATAGCAAGTGTAGAACATATTTAAAAGAATATCCTAACTCTGATTCCCTTAAGATGGAATTGGGCCCTCTGGTTATTAAATATGCATACACAATAGAAGATGATTATAGTGAGGAAGAATATAAGAAAGTTATTCGAGATAATATCCAGTTATATGAAGAGGTAAAAAACAGCACGGATAAAACTCTAAGTATGACAGCATGTGTATGGTTAATTTCCTCCTATATGAGCATTGGTGAATTGGAAAAAGCAGAAGAACTATTAAGCCAATTGCCCAAGGATGAAATAAATGCAAACCGGCTGGCACCTAGTCTTCATCTATTAAAAGAGGACTTAGAGACTGCCTCAAATCTGGCTGCACAAGCTCTTTTAGGTGATTTACAAAATATACTGTCTTCTATTATGACCTTGCATACCATAGCGATTAGAACTAAAAATTTTGAAAAATCTTTACATTATGCAAACACCTACTTATCTGTTGTAGAAGAGTTTCAATTGATGAATGCTTCTACTGCTTATGATTTATTGATAGACACTTATCTTCATACTGGAGAGGTAAAAAAAGCAGCTGAAAATTTTAGAAGAATGATAGAAGCTATTCTCTCACTTGATTTCAGCTATAAAGATCATCCCATTTTCTCCAATATCAGTAGAAACATTGTAACTACTACAAAGGAATCAATTGTTCAAAAGAGTCAATTAAAGGCCATCCTTATGAATCCTTTCTACAAAGTACTTGAGAATACAAACGAATACAAAGATGGAATAGAAAAATTAAAAGAGGCAATCTTAATGAAACAAGTGGAATGATATTGAATCGGCTTCTAACTATGAATCAGAAATAGGTGCTATCCCAGTTTATTGAAAAAAACTGGGATAGCACCTATAGTTTCATGTTATTACAACAAACCATCTATTTGGGCAGGTTCAGTTCTTTGATTTCCTTCACCAGATCTTTCACACGTTCTCCAATTAATTGGAGTTCTTCTTCACTAGGTGCGCCTGCAAATTCTACTGCTTCTGCAAATTCCCATTTCATACCGAGTCTTTCCATTATATCGTCCAATTCTCTTTGAGCTCCACCGGACCACCCATATGATCCAAAGCGGAACGCCTTACGTCCATGGACTTTCTTTTTACCCAGTTCTTCCAGAACAGCTGCCATTGGAGGGAACATTTTAAATTCATACGTTGGCATAGCCAGTATAATTCCTGTAGACGTCCACGCAGAGGTAAGTACTTCGCCCCATGAGTCTTGTGGTACTTGATGTACATGAACTTTGATATTCTCATTTTCTAATACCTGAACTGCATGCTTCACAGCTTTCTCTGTCATGCCATACATAGAACCCCAGATCAAGGTAATTTCCTCTCTGGCGGGACCTTTTTGGTAATCGGCATACTCAGAATACGCCTGCATTATCTTTTCTGGTTCACGCCACATTAGTCCATGTCCAGGTGCTATTAATTTAACTGGTAATTCACGACACTTGCTCACAGCTTTTTTAACCTGCATGGAAAAAGAAGCTATTATATTGGAATAATACCGGATGGTTTCAATTTCATATTTCTCTGCTTCGCTTTCAGTTAACAAGTCAGCATACTGGGTGGAAGTTATTCTTCCAAAGGATCCAAAGGCATCACAAGAGAATAATGTACCAGTTAATGTATCAAAGGTAGCAATCGTATCAGGCCAATGCACGTTAGGAATGTCAACAAAGCTAAGAACATGTCCGTTTCCTAAATCTAATGTATCTCCATTTGAAACTACTGTTATATTTTCTGTCTGCCCATAAAAGCATGACAATAAATCTTTGGCTTTCTTACTGCATATTATTTTAACATCTGGATTTATCCGCATAAAGGCTTCAATCCAACCAGAATGATCCGGTTCCATATGGTTAACAATTAAATATTCAATGGAATCAACCTGAACATCAACTTGTCCAAGTATATCAAATAAAGTTTCTGGAATACCTTCCCATCCAATAACACCATCAATAATAGCGGTCTTTTCACCTCTAATAATATATGAATTGAGTGTAACACCCTCTGGGACCTCCCATAAACCTTCGAATAATATATTTTCCACATTTATAGAAAGCTGATACGTATCTTGGGCAATATTTCTCTCTTTCATACAAATTCCTCCTTAACTTAAAAATCTAACATTTATTAATCTCAATCAGTCTATCATATTATAACCTATTTTAGCAAGATAGATAGATGGATTTTGTAAATATGTGACCAGGTTACTGAAAGCAACTCTTGAAACATATAAGATAAACCTGTAGAATAAAAACATAACTTACTAAGGAGATGAACATATGAGTGTACTTAAAATAACAAAAGAAAATTTTGATTCAGAAGTGATACAATCTGATAAGCCAGTTTTACTTGATTTCTGGGCAGCTTGGTGTGGTCCTTGCAAAATGGTATCACCAATCATTGATGAAATTGCTGCAGAAGTTACCGATATTAAAGTTGGTAAAGTAAACGTGGATGAAGAACCTGATCTTGCTAAGGATTTTAAAGTTATGTCAATCCCTTCATTAATCGTTATTGAAAATGGTAAGGTTAAGAATACTTCCGTTGGTGCTCAGCCGAAACAGAAAATCCTCGATTTATTGAACCTCTAGTGTCACCCTTTGTGAAAACAACGAAAAAGCATCCAGGTAAGCAATTCCGATGTTGGAGTACTCGCTTACCTGGATGTTTTCTGATGATTAAATTAATTTCTTTAATTTCTTTTTATCAATTATCTTTACTCCACCTCTTGATAATTCTACAATTCCTTCCGATGCAAAATATTTTAACATGCGTGAAACGACTTCTCTGGCACTTCCAACATATTTAGCAATCTGTTCATGGGTTAATTCTATGATATCCTGTTGCTTTCGATTCATTTCATCGGATAGAAAAATAGCAAGTCTCTTATCAAAACTCATAAATAAAATCTGTTCTATCGTCCACATAACATCCGAAAAACGTTCAATGACTACCTTTTGTGAAAAATTTTCAGCATAAATATTTTGATTACATAATTGATTATAAAACATTGCATCTAATTGTAAAACATCACAGTTCGTTTCTGCATCAATATTAACTTCAAAAGTAATACTTTTTAAAATGCAAGAAGCAGAGAGAGTACATATGTCTCCTTCCCTCAATCGGTAGAGAGTTATGTCCTTGCCCTCCTCAGATAACATATATACCCGTAGTTCCCCTTTTTTTATAATAAGGACACCAACACAATCACTATCCCCTGCATGGATAGTCGTTCCCTTCTTATACTGTACAGGTACTGTAGTATCTAGAATGGTTGCTTTTTGGTTATCGCTTAATTTATCCCAAAAAGTAAAAACTTGGGTCATGTATTTCACATCGTTTTCATTCAACATTTCGTTTTCCTGTCTCTACCTAGATTCTAAAGCAGACTTTATAACTTTATATATTGGTTTTCCATAATCCATGGAGGTTGCAATACTCATAAGCAGCCACCGGTTTTTCATCAATTAATATAAAATCAGCCTTTGGTTTATCTTCTGGTGTTAAATATTTTGTCTGGAACCCCTTATCGGTCTCAAGATAAATCCATTGAATAAAATGCTCTGCTACCATAGGATGTTCCACACTACCCACTGCTACAGAAACAGAGTTGCCATTTACAGTTACAACGGGTACGTGCTTTTCTGTTGCTGCATCCACGGTATTTGGTATGATTTGTGTCATAGTATCACCACAACAGGAGAGTGGAGCACCTGATTCGTTTAATAATGTAACTAGATTACCACAATGTTTACATATAAAAAATTTAGGTTCTTTTTTCATTGACTCTAATCCTCCTATGAATTGAAATTAATAATTCTTTGCTAATATTTTAAAATAAGCTTGTGGGTGATCACATATCGGACATTTATCCGGAGCCTTTTTACCAACATGAATATGTCCACAATTAGCACACTGCCAAATGGTATCACCTTCTCTAGAGAATACAAGACCCTCTTCCACGTTTTCCAATAACTTACGGTATCTTTCTTCGTGCTCTTTTTCAATCTTCGCTACACCTTCAAACAAATATGCAATTTTATCAAAGCCTTCTTCTCTTGCATCTTTTGCAAAATTAGCATACATATCGGTCCATTCATAATGTTCTCCAGCTGCTGCATCGAGTAAGTTTTCTTTCGTATCACCAATACCATCTTTCAGTAGTTTAAACCAAATTTTAGCATGTTCTTTTTCATTATTTGCAGTTTCCAAAAACAACTCTGCAATTTGCTCAAAACCTTCTTTTTTTGCTTTCGATGCATAATAAGTGTATTTATTTCTAGCTTCTGATTCACCTGAAAATGCTGCTTTTAAATTTGCTTCGGTTTTACTACCTTTTAGTTCTTTCATTTACATCTCCTTCTTCTTTTTGAAAAAGAGCCTGTACTACGAAAGCACCGCTCTTCTTCTAGTTCTATATACTAGTTCCTAAATCTCATTAAATGCGTCTTTGTCTAACCCGCATACTGGGCAAACCCAATCCTCTGGGACATCCGCCCATGCTGTTCCTGGTGCAATCCCGTTGTCTGGATCTCCTACTTCTGGATCATAAACATATCCACAAGGACATTCGTATTTCTGCATAACTACACCTCCAAATTTATTATTTTCTTTATACATAACAGTTTGCTGTTTTTTTACTAGCACTTTTAATATAAAGATAGCTTGATTATACCATATTAATACAATCAAATCAACTATTAGCAAGTCTTAAACAAGTGAAAAAATCGACAAAACTCTATAAAAGAACTATCAAAAACATCTGTTTAACTTTGTCTTATCACAAGTGTTTTTTTTGGTACATTGATAACATATCTCATTAACCAATCCCTTCTCATCAAAGAAGTCTGTCAGATTCTGAAAGGTTACATGAGCTATATTGTTTAGAGCCTCTTTGGTCAAAAATGCCTGATGAGAAGTGACAATAATATTCGGCATAGAAATCAAACCAGCCAGCACATCATCACGGATAATCACATCAGATAAGTCTTCATAAAAGAATTCTGTTTCTTCTTCATATACATCCAGCCCGGCACCACCAACTTTTTCATCTTTAATGGCATTTAATAAATCCTCACTATCAATTAAAGCCCCCCTGGAAGTATTAATAATAATAACACCACGCTTCATTTGATCTATGGTATCTTTATTAACTAAGTGATAAGTTTCCTTTGTCAAAGGGCAGTGTAACGAGATGATATCTGACCTCCTACATAATTCTTCCAAAGAAACATAATGAATATCAGAATCCTTTACTGGAAATGGATCATATGCAATTACATCCAATCCAAATCCACGGCAGATATCAATAAAGACGCGCCCTATTTTACCAGTTCCCACCACGCCCATAGTCTTGCCATGTAGATCAAATCCGGTTAAACCATTTAGGCTGAAGTTATGTTCTCTTGTCCGATTATATGCTCGGTGTATTTTTCTGTTCAGCGTTAGTAGAAGTGCCATAGCGTGCTCGGCTACCGCGTAAGGAGAATAGGCCGGAACCCTTACTACATGGATTTTATTAAACGCTGCTTTAAAATCAACATTGTTATAACCGGCACAACGCATCGCTATAATCCGAACACCATTTTCATATAAAATATCGATGGTAGTTGAATCAATGGTATCGTTTACAAAAGCAACCACTGCATCATATCCTTTGGACATGATTGCCGTAGCACTGTTTAATTTTGTTTCAAAGTAATCAATTTCAAATCCAAACTCTGCTTTATACAAATCAAAGAATGCCTTGTCATATGGCTTAGTATCATAAAAACAAATTTTTCTCATCAAACTACCCCCAAAGGAAACTGATCTTAACTATTTGACTCATTAGAAAACTTTTCAATGCGCTCCTGCATATTTTTATTAAAATTCTCAACCTTCCTGTCATATTCCGAATCCATGTATTTTGAAGTAAGCAGAAAATCCGCAGTAGCTAAATTGTTTGCAATTGGTATGTCATAGACTGCCGCAATTCGAAGTAATGCTTTCACATCCGGATCATGAGGCTGGGACTCTAATGGATCCCATAAGAATATAACAAAATCAACATTTCCTTCTACAATTCTATTACCTATCTGCTGATCACCTCCTAAAGGGCCACTATTATATCCCTTCACCGGCAGGCCAGTCTTCTCTGAAACAAGTCTCGCTGTTGTTCCTGTGCCGCATAAAAAATGATTCTTTAATATATCTTTATTTTTGTCTGCCCATTTTACAAGTTCCTGTTTTTTACCATCATGAGCAATCAAAGCAATATGTTTTTGCTTTGCTATTGTAAAACTAATATAATCATCCAATATCATAGCTTCCTCCAATTTAAAATAAATATTCGACTTTGATTCTGTTTTATTCTTTTTGTTAATACTATTATCATAGTTGATTTATTAATAAAATGCAATAATTAACTGGCTAAAATGCCTTATTTTACATTATCTTAACAAACAAATCTTTTTGTATCTTACATCTATTCTACCTAAATAAAGGATTTTAATTCTTGTTATCAAGTCCTTTCTATGTTAAAATATGAGATACAATAATTGTAAGTCTAGGATGCAGAGAAGACATCTGAAACACGATTCAATTATTACCGTTACTGTAAATACCCATCACTCGTTAGGAGGTAATTATGAACAACAATATTTTTTCTGCTATTACGCCTGAAATTCTGGAATTAACGAATCTATGTAGGCAAAACAGTTCGATTGACGTTTCCCTTTATTCTAAGTATGACGTGAAACGTGGTCTTCGTGATGTAAGCGGAAGAGGAGTTTTAACTGGACTCACCGAAATAGCTGAAGTACGTGCATACACGATTACAGATGAAGAATATGTTCCTTGTGAAGGTAAACTCTTCTATCGTGGAATAGATGTTGAAGAAATTGTAGACGGGTTTATTAATGAAAACCGTTTTGGTTTTGAAGAAATCACATATCTTCTATTATTTGGTCAGCTGCCAACCGTCCATGAACTAAATAATTTCAACCAGATATTATCAAATTATCGCTCCCTTCCCACGTCTTTTGTCCGTGATATCATAATGAAAGCACCAAGCCATGATATGATGAATACTCTGGCAAGAAGTGTTTTAACGCTGTATTCTTATGATGACAAAGCTGATGATACCAGTATTCCTAATGTTATGAGACAGTCCCTTCAGCTGATTGCACTATTTCCATTGCTGTCAGTTTATGGATATCAGGCATATCGCCATTACCATGATGGACAGAGTTTATATATTCATACACCAGAATCTACCTTATCTACAGCAGAAACTATACTACATTTATTAAGACCCGATAGTAAGTACACACCGTTAGAAGCAAAAATTCTTGATGTTGCTTTAGTTTTGCATGCAGAACATGGTGGTGGTAATAACTCCAGTTTTACAACACATGTAGTAACTTCCTCGGGAACAGATACCTATTCTTCTGTGGCAGCATCCCTTGGTTCATTAAAAGGGCCAAAACATGGTGGTGCTAATATCAAGGTAGTTCAAATGTTTGAGGATATGAAAGAGACAATTAAGGATTGGGAAGATGAAGATGAAGTAGGCAATTATTTGGCTGCACTACTACACAAAGAGGCTTTTGATAAAGCCGGTCTGATATATGGTATGGGGCATGCTGTTTATTCTATTTCGGACCCAAGAGCCAATATATTTAAGGGATTTGTGAAAAAGTTATCCGAGGAAAAAGGAAGAGATAAAGAGTTTAAGTTATATACATTAGTTGAGACTCTTGCACCTGCAGTAATTGCAAAAGAGCGTCAGATTTATAAGGGTGTAAGTGCAAATGTAGATTTTTACAGTGGTTTTGTATATAGTATGCTTGATTTGCCTCTTGAATTATATACTCCAATCTTTGCGATTGCACGTATCTCCGGATGGAGCGCGCATCGAATAGAAGAGTTGATTAACGGAGGAAAAATTATTCGCCCTGCATATAAAAGCGTGGCAAAACACAAAACATATCTTCCAATTATGGATAGATAATGAAAAAAACGCTACTTAAAAAGGGTTCCGCATAATGCGGAACCCTTTACATATTACGAAATCTTTCGTATCGTTCATTAACAATTTCTTCGGTTTTTGGTTTATAACGTTGTATAAAATCTAATATACCACAGCGAAGTTGTTCAGCAACCATCTCCATATTATCTACACACAGTTCTTCCGTTTCAGGAATCACCTGCTCTACGATACTAAGCTCTTTTAAATCTTCGGCAGTAATCTTCATAACCTCTGCTGCTTCATCTGCTCGTTTACTATCTTTCCAAAGGATGGATGCAAAGCCTTCCGGTGAAAGTATGGAATATGTTGCATTTTCAAGCATCCATACTTCATTAGCCACAGCCAGTGCAAGTGCACCACCGCTGCCGCCTTCCCCAATCACTATTGATAGTATGGGAACCTGAATTCCTGACATCTCATATAGATTTCTAGCGATTGCTTCTCCTTGACCACGTTCTTCTGCTTCAATACCACAAAAGGCACCCGGTGTATCAATGAAGCAAATAATTGGGCGATTAAATTTTTCAGCCTGTTTCATAAGACGCAATGCTTTTCGGTAACCTTCCGGATATGGCATTCCGTAATTTCTCTTGATATTCTGCTTTATATTGCGCCCTTTTTGCTGGCCAATCACGGTAACTGTAATATCGTTGATTGTTGCAAGACCCGCTACGATTGCTCCATCATCACGGCAGACACGGTCCCCATGCAACTCCATGAATTTATTGAATATGGCACTGATAAAATCCAAGCTGGTCGGTCTTTCGATTCCTCTGGCAATTTTTACCCGCTCCCATGCAGTTAATTTATCTGACATTTCGCATTCCTTCCTTTCCGGGTGAAACCCTTCTTGTTCCATTAGCTTTTTACCAACATAGATAACACCTGTTTTAATTTTCTACGTTTTACTATTTTATCTATAAAGCCATGTTCTAATAGGAATTCTGCTTTTTGAAACCCTTCTGGAAGTTTTTGTCCAATTGTTTGTTCAATCACTCTTGGGCCTGCAAAACCAATCAAAGCACCCGGTTCGGCTAATATAACATCTCCTAACATTGCAAAGCTTGCCATAACTCCACCTGTAGTAGGGTCGGTTAATACTGATATATATAATAATCCTGCTTCATCATGCTTTTTGATTGCCTGGGATGTCTTTGCCATCTGCATCAAAGAAACGATTCCTTCTTGCATTCTAGCACCACCAGAGCAGCAGAATAGAATTACTGGCATTCTTTTTTCAGTAGCAGTTTCTATCAATCTAGTAATTTTTTCACCAACAACTTTACCCATACTTCCCATCATAAAATTAGAAGCCATAACACCAATGGCTACTGTCGTATCATCGATTCGTCCTTCGCCTGTTATAACAGCTTCGTCCAAACTAGTTACTAATTTCATATGTTCCAATTTATCTTTATATCCTTGGAAGCTAAGTGGATCGCTAAGTGGTATATCTGCATTCCATTCTAAAAAACTGCCTTTATCTAAAACCATACTTAGCCGTTCTCTTGGGCTTATACGGAAATAATTATCGCAATTTGGACATACATAATAATTTGTAACAACATCTTCGGTATATATGATTTCATTACATTTTACACATTTCAAAAACAAACCATCAGGAATCTGAGAATTATCTAACTGTTCCTTCACTTTTCCACCAATCTGGACCTGTTTGGATCTGGTTGGTGAGCACGGCTGCTTTTTAAACATTTCTTTTAGCATAATAACCTCCATTCTGAAGCGATTAACCGCGCAGGAAGCCCAAACCGAATATCAAATTCAGTTCTGCGATAATAGAATATGTGACACTTCGACACAAACTCATGTGTTAACCGAGACAGCAAATTCAATTGATATTGCGTTCAACATAACCGGTATCAATTCTGCCCTTAATATAATCCTCTTGATTAATCAGCTGGTATTGAAAATCGATATTGGTATGCACTCCTTCAATCACCAATTCACCTAGTATCCCTCTCATTTTTTGAATTGCTAATTCACGATTGGAATCATGTACGATTAATTTAGCAATTAATGAATCGTATGCTGATGGTATCCGGTATCCTGCATATAATGCAGAGTCAACACGCACACCATTTCCGCCAGGCATATGAAAACTTGTTACTACACCCGGTGATGGCATAAAATTATTTGATGGGTCTTCTGCATTAATTCTGCACTCTATCGAATGACCATAGAATTTTACATCTTCCTGTCCAAAAGACAATTTTTCACCATCAGCTATTTTAATCTGCTCCCGGATCAGGTCGATTCCTGTAATCATCTCCGTAACAGCGTGTTCCACTTGAATTCTTGTATTCATTTCAATGAAGTAGAAATTATTACTCTGGTCCAATATAAACTCAATCGTTCCAGCATTACAATAATTTGCTGCTTTTGCCGCCTTAACTGCAATCTCTCCCATCGTCTTCCTAAGTTCTTCGTCAATGGCCGTTGACGGGGCTTCTTCTATCATTTTTTGATGTCTTCTCTGAATGGAACAATCTCTTTCACCTAAATGAACTACATTTCCATACTGATCAGCCAAAATTTGAAATTCTATATGTCTTGCTCTTGGTATAAATTTCTCAATATACATGGTATCATCACCAAAAGAGCTTTTTGCCTCATGACTTGCGGTCTCAAAAAGATGTATAAACTGATCTTCCGATTCCACGATACGCATTCCTTTACCGCCGCCACCGGCAGATGCCTTGATCAAAACAGGATAACCCATTTGATCTGCAATTATTTTTCCCTCATCAGCAGTATAAACAGGTTCTTTTGTCCCCGGTACTACCGGTACCCCTGCATCCATCATTGTCTTTCTTGCTTCTGATTTATTCCCCATCTTATCTATTACTTCTGCAGATGGACCAATAAAAATGATATTACACTTTTTACATAAAGAAGCAAATTTACTGTTTTCAGACAAAAATCCAAAACCCGGATGAATCGCATCCGCTCCGGTTGCTAAAGTTGCACTAAGAATTCTGTCCATTCTTAAATAGCTGTCCTTTGCTGGCATAGGCCCAATGCAAATAGTCTCATCTGCAAGTTGAGCATGTAGGGCATCTTTATCTATATCAGAACAAATGGCGACCGTGCTGATTCCCATTTCTCTGCACGCACGTATAATGCGCACTGCTATCTCTCCACGATTCGCTATCAAAACTTTTTTAATCATAATCCTCCATTTCTGCGCATGTTTTGTCGCATCTGAAGTATTGTGCATACCTAATTACACGCACAGTTTAGGTTATACCATTAAGCGATAACAAAAGTCAGTTCGGCTTCTGCAAATACTTTATCGCCATCATATGCTTTCGCTGTTGCAACACCTACATTGCCCTTTTGTTTTATCAATTCAACCGCAAGTGTTAAAACATCACCAGGGAATATTTTATTGCGAAATCTCGCTTTATTTATACCACCAAAATACGCATTTTTACCTTTATTTTCTTCTAGAGATAAGCAAAGGACTGCCCCAACCTGTGATAGAGCTTCAATAATAAGAACTCCCGGCATTACTGGCTCTTCAGGAAAATGTCCAGTAAAAAACGGTTCATTATAGGTTACACATTTACGCCCTATCGCTCGCTTTCCAGGTTCTAATTCATCAATTCTATCAACAAGTAAAAAAGGACTCCTCTGTGGTATAATTTTCTGTATATCCATTATATTTAGCATTTTAACCTCTTTCTTGCAAAATAACTTGCATCTCTGTTAACCTTAGAGTTTGCGTATACTCACTAAAGACTGTCCATATTCGATAATATCTTTATTCGTTACGAGAATCTCTTCTACAACTCCATCGTAAGGGGATTCTATTTCATTCATTAATTTCATAGCTTCTACAATCCCAATGACCTGTCCTTTTTTCACTATATCACCTACGGATATAAACGGGTCGCTATCCTCCGATTTGGCGGCGTAAAATACCCCCACCATAGGGGATTTGATAATTAAGTTCTGGGATTCCTTTTTGTTAAGATCTGCCTTTACTTCAATTCTAGTATCGGAAGGTTTCGGGGCCGTAGGTTCCACATAAGTTACATTACGATCGATCCGAAAGGAAAGTGTACTATCCCCTTCTGTATATTCAAACGAGGTCAAGGACGATTCGGATACCGTTTGAATGAGTTTGATTATATTTTCCATTTCCATAGTAACATTACCTCCTACTTAGTATATTTCTTAATGAGCAAGCTGCCATTATGTCCTCCAAAACCAAGCGAATTGCTAATTGCATAATTAACAATCTTATTGGTCTCCGGTACCTTGGTATAATTTAAATTAAGTTCTTCATCCGGTACCTCATAGCCAACTGTAGCATGAATATAGTTTTCCATAACTGTCTTCACACATGCTATGAATTCCACTGCACCTGCTGCACCTAATAAATGTCCCGTCATAGATTTTGTTGAGTTTACATTTAATTTATATGCATGATCTCCAAAAGCTTTTTTAATAGCCAAGGTTTCAAACAAGTCGTTATGATGTGTACTTGTTCCATGAGCATTAATATAATCTACATCTTCCGGCTTAATTCCTGCTTCATTCACAGCAAAGAGCATCGCACGGGCTGCTCCTTCACCATCCTCTGCCGGTGATGTAATATGATAAGCATCACTGGTAGCTCCATATCCAACGAGCTCAGCTAATATATTCGCTCCTCGTGCTATTGCATGGTCATAGGATTCCAAGATTACGATACCAGCACCCTCACCCATAACAAATCCGCTTCTTTCCTTATCAAATGGAATGGAAGCACGTTTTGGATCCGTTGTAGTTGTGAGCGCTGTCAATGCGCTGAAACCGCCGATTCCAAGAGGTGTAATTGCGGCTTCTGTTCCACCCGCAACCATGACATCTGCTTCATTGCATTGAATATAACGATATGCATCACCGATGGAGTGCGTTCCTGTTGCACATGCAGTTACGATATTCGTAGATTTTCCTCTTAGTCCATATGCAATAGAGACATTTCCTGCTGCCATATTAGAAATCATAGACGGAACTAATAACGTAGCAATTCTCTTTGGTCCCTTTTCTAATAATTTCTGGTGCTCTCTTTCGATTGCCTGAAGACTTCCAATTCCGGAGCCAACAGATACACCAATTCTGGTGGTATCTTCTTTTGTAAGATCAAGTTTTGCATCTTCTATCGCCTGCCCTGCAGCTGCTACTGCAAATTGGCAAAAGGCTTCCATCCTTCTGGCTGACTTGGGATCCATATAATCCTTAGGATCAAAATCATCAATCTGTGCTGCAAGTTTTACCTTAAAATCAGTTGTATCAAAATAAGTGATGGGTTTAATCGCTGTTTTTTGTTCCTTAATGTTATTCCAAAAGGTATCTATGCTATTACCTAAGGGTGAAACAATACCCATCCCTGTTATAACCACTCTCTTCATACTTTTCTCCATTCCTATCCTCTTTATTTAACCTTTAAATGCTCATACCGCCATCCACTTGTATTGTCTGTCCAGTTATATAAGAAGCTTTATCTGAAGCCAAAAATGCCGCAGTTTCTGCAATGTCTTCAACTTCACCAATTCGTTTTAAAGCAATACGTTCCATAGCCTTTTCCTTTATTTCTTCGCTAAGTACATCCGTCATATCAGTCCTTATAAAACCTGGTGCGATGGCATTGACTGTAATACCCCTAGAACCTAATTCCTTCGCAAGGGATTTGGTCATACCAATAATACCTGCTTTGGACGCACAATAATTAATCTGTCCGATATTTCCTAAAACACCAAAGATAGAAGATATATTTATAATTCTTCCGCTTTTCTGCTTAAGCATAATGCGAGAAGCATGCTTAAGACAATGAAATGTTCCCTTGATGTTGGTATTCATTACTGCATCAAATTCTTCATCACTCATTTTCAGTATTAGATTATCTTTGGTAATGCCTGCATTATTCACTACTATGTCAAGTTTACCGAATTGCTTGACCACATTTGCAAACATTAATTTTACTGCTTCGGAATCCATGACATCGGCCTGATAAGCAATTGCATTTCCGCCATTGTTTTCAATTTCTTTTACGACCGTCTCAGCCTTTTCTTTGGAACCACAGTAATTTACAACAACAATTGCACCATAGCCAGCAAGTGTTGTAGCAATTGCCCTACCAATGCCTCGACTGGCTCCAGTTACAATAGCCACTTTATTCTCTAACATTAGTTCCCCTCCAAGTCTATCTTTTCATGATTCACTAATTCTGTGATTTTCTTTAAATCTTCCACTTTATCGATATTGATAACGTTACAGTTTCTGTCTATCTTTTTTACAAATGCAGACAATGTTTTTCCCGGTCCTATTTCAACAAAAGTATCTACACCGGAAGCAATCATATGCTCCACACTCTGTTGCCACATTACAGAAGAATACACTTGCTTTGCAAGTATTTCTCGGATGCCATCCTTTTTGTAAATTGCTTGTGCATTTACATTTGCAATATATGGTATCTTTGGCTCACTTACAGTAACGTTTTGTAATACGTCGTAAAGTTTTTCTCCTGCTTCTCTTAACATTAAGGAATGGAAAGGACCGCTGACATTAAGGGGGATTATCTTTTTTGCGCCTTTTTGTTTCAACTCATCCCCAGCTGCATCCACTGAGTTTTTTTCTCCTGAGATTACCACCTGACCTGGACAGTTATAGTTGGCAATGGAGACAATGCCCTCAGCATCCTCACATACCTTTTCGATTATATCTGTATCCATTCCGAGTACAGCTGACATTGCTCCAATTCCTGGTTTTACAGCCTGCTGCATCAAGATACCTCGTTTACGTACCACTTGGATTCCATCCTCAAAGCTCATAACACCACATGCCATCATGGCAGGATATTCTCCCAAACTTAAGCCAGCACATACATCCGCTTGTAATCCTGTCTTGCCTACCTGGAGGAGTATTGCCATACAAGTAGTTACCATGGCAATTTGCGTATATTCTGTAATATTAAGGTCTTCATTTTCCTCAAAGCATAACTTTGCCATATCAATACCTAACAAAGCAGAGGCTCTGTCATATATGGCTTTGGAATCCGGAAGCTGTTCATAAAAATCCTTTCCCATTCCAAAATATTGGGCACCCTGCCCTGGAAAAATAAATGCTGTTTTGCCCATTTGCAAGTTCCATCCTATTCTTTTAGCAATCTTTTTGCTTCACTTATCATTTCATTTACAATTTCCTTACAAGACTGTTCTTTTGAAATAAGTCCAGCAATTTGGCCTGCCATTAAAGAGCCATTCACAGTATCCCCATCTAATACAGCATTTTTTAGGGAACCTAAAGTAAGTAGTTCTAATTCCTCAAAACCCATACCTTCTTTTTCGAGTTTTAGATAGTTTCTTGTCATATTATTACGAATCGAACGCACTGGATGTCCATGTGTTCTTCCGGTTACTGCAGAATCAATATCTTTTGACGCTATAATACATTTTTTGTACTTATCATGTACAATGGATTCATTGGCTACTACAAACCTTGTTCCAATCTGAGCACCTTCAGCACCCAGCATAAATACTGCTGCAAGGCCCCTACCATCTCCAATTCCTCCTGCTGCTATTACCGGAATATTTACTGCATCTACAACTTGTGGAATTAATGCCATCGTCGTAATATCGCCGATATGTCCACCGGACTCACAGCCTTCTGCTACAACAGCATCCGCTCCATACTTTTCCATTCTTTTCGCTAATGCCACCGATGCTACAACTGGAACCACCTTTATTCCGGCCTCTTTCCACTTTGGCATGTATTTTTCTGGGTTCCCTGCACCTGTTGCTACAACCGGTACCTTTTCTTCAATTACCAAGTCTGTAATTTCGGGAGCATAAGGACTTAAAAGCATGATATTAACACCAAAATTTTTGTCGGTTAATTCTTTCACCTTACGAATTTCATTGCGCACTACTTCAACTGGTGCATTTGCTGCAGCAATAATTCCCAAGCCACCAGCGTTTGAAACTGCAGCTGCCAAATTATGCTCAGAAACCCATGCCATCCCCCCCTGAATTATAGGATATTCTATATTGAATAAATCACACACTCTAGTCCTCATTCTAATCCTCCGCATTTCTGCTCTTATTCTATACCTTTATCTTTCAGGTAATTTACTACATCTTCGACCGTAGCAATACTTGTTAAGTCTTCGGATGGAATTTCAACATCAAATTCCTCTTCCAATGCCATGACTAATTCAAATAAATCTAAGGAATCAGCACCTAAGTCATTTTTGAATGAAGACTCCAAGGTAACTGTGTCTTCCTCTACATTTAATTGTTCTGCAATGATTGTTTTAATTTTTTCAAACATTTTTTTCTCCTTTTAAAAATTAATTTTTATTGTTTAATATATAATTTGTGCCTTTTTGTCTAATAGTTTAGCAGCACTCTTATAATGCTTAACAAAGAAAAGAATTATTCCACTTACTACAACAAAAGCTGCTGCTATACCGGATACAATCTTGATCAAATTCGGGAAGCCTTTCTTGAAGATGCTGATGTTCAACTCCCTGTTATCATCGCTGAATCCCACTACCATAGTTTCATCTATAATTTCTTGATTGCTTTCATTCATGATATCTTCTTCTAAACCCTGAAAAAAATTCTCACTTTTAATGATAGATGTCTTCTTTGATGGAAAAAAGCGATTAAGAAATGATGCCTTTCTTCTCATATCCTTTTCAATATAATTATTTTGAAGTAATATCGCCTCTAACCCACTCATCATATCAATTAGTAATGCTTCATCCATATTTTGCTCCTTTCTGTGTACCATCCCACACATTTATTTCCTTTTCAAATTCCAGTTTCATCTTATTTCTTAATCTAGATAATCTGCTGTCAATAGCAGTAACCGTCATGTTTGTCGCATTCGCAATTTCCTTTGAAGACTGTAAGTAGTAATATTTACGAATCACTAGTTCCTGGTCCCTCTTGCTTAAATGTGCGATTATCTTATTTAATTGCTTCATGTTTTCTTTTGAGAATATCTGATTTTCAACATTTTGCCTTTGATCAATATAATATCTGGCTATATCAGATACATCTTCTGTAAACTCTCGTTCTTCACGCCTACTCAAATCACGTAGTTTATTTATTGCTGTATTACGAATGATAACTTTAAGGTATGTCTTTAATGACGCTTTTTCCATATCGTATTGTTCAATATTTTTCCATATCTTCAGATAGGTATCATTAACACATTCCTCAATATCTCTTGAACGACTACCGAGTATGCCTGTAGCTATGTGGATTAGCAACCTTTCATATTTATCAGATAACTTTAATAAACCCAATTCATTCTTGTCATAAATCAGATTTACAATTGCTTCATCCTTCAAGTTATAAGCCTCCTTCCTTTACGCTCCTATACTTATACACGTGAAATAAAATAATCTTGCAAACTTTTTATAATAATCTTAACCTCCAAGATGTCATTTTTGCCCAACAAGGTTATTATATCATGATTTCTTGCGTTTAGCTAAATCTTTCTATCTGTTCCTATTAATATTATAAATATGTATATTAAACAGGAACTTCATTCATTAATTATATAATTTGACATAATCGTAATTTTTGTTATATAATAACGTTGTTCCTTAATTTGTAAAATCTTAATATAGAACGCACTCATTGTTTGTCTAAACGCATACTACTAGGGGGATTACAAATGGATTTTAGCGTTCGCTTAAAGCATTTAAGGCAAAAATATAAATTAACTCAAGGCGAATTAGCAGAGATATTAGGTTTAAAATCTACTGCTATATCTAACTATGAGTCCAAAAGAAACGAACCTTCTTTTGATAAACTAATTGCATTATCTGAATACTTCGATGTATCCTGTGATTATCTCCTCGGAGTATCCGATGCCTATTTACCCATTAGTGGAGAGGTTTTAGATAAAGACATCTTTGATTTTTTTCAGTTGTACCAAAGATTAGATAAAGAGAAGTCGAAAGATGCTAAGAACTACATACAGTATCTGTTATATATACAAGAAAAATCGTCAGACAAATAAAAAAAAGAGGGGCTTTTTGCAAAATAGATGAGGTCTACTCATTAATTGCAAAAGCCCCTTGATTGCTTTTAGATTAGGAATTTAATCCACAGCACTTCTTATATTTTTTACCACTTCCACAAGGACATGGATCATTTCTTCCAATTTTCTTATCTTTAACTACGGTATTAGATTTCTTTTGTTCTAAATACAGCTCTTTTCTTCTTTCTACTGTTAACAGGTTGTCCCATGCTGGTAAACCATATAACCAGTCGGCTTTTGCACCAACCATATTGTAGTAGAGCTTTTCTTTATCAAACCCTAAGTTTACTTTCGTGTCTGCATCCATTTCTTCAATTGGATTTGCTGTTTTTAAACTATCATTAATACCATCAAGAAAACCTACCATAATAAAAACATCTGTTTCATACTTTACTGCTAACTCAGTAACGGTTCCTTCCACTACAGTATCAGGGTCAGCCAAAAGTTTTTCATAGATGCCTTTCTCAATATTAAAATAATTACCCCAAAATAGTTGTCCTTCTTTTTGATCTGTATCGTGAGCATACGCACGCTCTCTCCACTCTTCTAATAAACTCATTGCGTTCATCCTTTCTAAATTTAGTATATACAATTAAGGTAAATCTTATAAAAATATTTATTTTATGAATAAAGTTATAATAACTGCATCATACTATAGTTAATCTAATTCAAACCTTGAGCATCACGCTTCGCGTTAATCTCAGGTTTGCGGGCACATTCAAGTGATTTCGATAAATTAGATTTTACAAAATGCGTAGTCTTTTTTCAATAGTTGGATCCCCCCTCCAGCTAAAGATACACGCTTTGCTTATTACAAAACGATTGCGCAACCAACACCAAAGAAAAGTTAAATACTTATCCTCCCCTTTTTAGCATCAACCCACTGCAAAATGTAGTGGGTTGTTTGCTTATTGCAAACAGTGGGTTGATTACCCACTGCAAAATGTAGTGGGTTGTTTGCTTCTAAACCCTTTATGAATCAAGGCTTTCAGCCTTGTTTGCTTGTATGACACAGGGACTATTTTATCATAAAATTTGTTTATACGCAACTTATACAATTTTTTTTATTTTGTAAGAGGTTTTGTGCAAAACAAAGACTTAATCCAAGTGCTTTTTTAGCTTATACATATCAATACTTCTGATTTAGACCAGCTCTAGTGTTGTTAAGGTGATAATAAGCTGCCCGGTCTCTAAACCGTTCTCTATCCTGGACAGATAAGAATTATCCAAGGTTAAATAGAACGTAAAACAGTACCCCCCTCTTCTTACAAAAGAGAACGTACTGTTTCACATTCTATCATACAACGATAATGCAATAATTTACTTCACTGTAACCTTGATTGTTTGTTTTATAGCTCCGTACTTCGCCACAACAGTATCTGTTCCTGTTGTATTAGCAATTGCTTTTCCTGTCTTTTTATCAATTACTACAATCGCTTTTTCTGTGGTACCCCAGATTATCTTATCCTTACTAACTCCATAGCCGGTGACCGTATAGGTGAAACTTTCCCCTTTATCAAGGCTGTTCTTATATTCTACCAGCTTAAGATAGGCTTTCTTCACCGTAATGTCAGTCGTTAAAATCCTCGAGACCCCACCAGCAGTAACTGTAGCTGTTATCGTTGCCTTTCCAGCCTTTTTTGCATTCACTTTTCCTTCTGCTGACACAGTGACAATCTTAGGATTTGAAGATGTATAGGTAATCTTAGGATATAGACTGTCTTCTTCTGTCAGAGTGCTTAAAATTTCTGGCAGATTTAGTTTTAGTACTGTTGACTTACCAGTATTTCCTCCAGCATAGAGTGTCTTCTTTGCCGGTGTCAAAGTCATCTTATCAAGCTCATTCTTTAGATTTGCTCCATCATCTATTACGATGGCATAGTCAGATGCATGGTTAAATTGAAATATCGCATAACCCTTTGAATCAACAGCTACCATAGACATAATCTCTAGTTTTCCTGTATTTTTATTATAATAGAAGAGATTTGCCATTCTTCCCGCCATTATGCTGCCGACATAGACAGATAATCTTGCCTTAAAACCAAAGCTTCCCTCGTGGGAAAGGCTTAATAACAGTATTTCCTCTGCTGCCTCTGCACCTGTCTGCTCTGCAAGTTCTTCCAGAACTTCCTTCGGAATCTGTCCGGCTCCCAGCTTTGCTCTCATATCAATATCCTTTAAATCCATTGGTAAAGCCTCATCTTCCCCTTTGTCTATCTCATCTCCATGAATCGTCCAAGATATTCCATCTCCTAAGTCAAAGGTAATATTTATATTCTTCCCTGCCAATTCTTCGAGTACCGTTCCTGGAATAACTGTAGTTCCGGTCATTTTTACATGTAACTTTCCGGATGTCTCATTTTGCAATCCTTGCAGAACTTTGTTCCAGCTCTCTGTATTGCTTCCAACAACCGAGTAATCTGAAGCAGCGACACTATCTCCTGAAGAAGTATTTCCACCGGAAGGTGTCTGCGGTGTAGATGGCTGCGGTGTAGGTGTTACTGTAGACTTCTCCTGTCTTGTAATAATAAGTTTGTATCTCTTCCACCCACCCTGGTTCTCCGGAATAACCCGAACATACAAGATATTATCTCCCTGCACCAGATCTATCGTATTACCCGGTATTTCATCTATAAAGGTCCAATTTTTATTATCATAATCTTTGAACAGCTTCCAGGTCGCACCTTTGCTAACGGTAAAATCAAGTTTAAATGAGCTTACACTGTTAGCCACTGTAGCGGTTATTTCACCATCTCCTATACTGGTTCCCGGCAAATTGGTCTGCAATATATCCCAACCCCCGTATTTTTCACCGATAGTAAGCAATCCTTTTTCATACTTTAAGGAATAATTAGCTGCTGCATCCTTAGTTAAACTTGCCTCTCTACTATAACCAACTTGATAGGTTCCTGGCACATCGGTATTCGTAAGCTCCTTACCGTCAAGATACTGATATTGAAGAAGGGGTAGTATTTTGATACAGTTGTTCTTATTATCTGGCTCTATAAACCCTTCGAATCTGTAATACCACTCATTATCTAACGTAAAAAGTTTATCCCCACGGTTCATACCAAAATCTGTCATCTTAACCGCTACTTCCTTTTTATTAATCTTAAATTCAATCTCAGTCGAGCCTTTATAGTCTGCCGTATTCGGTATGGATAAAGTCAGTTTATACTCCCCCCCATTCACCGGAGGCTGGGCACTGTCATAGAGTGTACCGGAGTATTCCTGGCCTTGATAATGACAGTCGAATCCCCCCTCATAACCAACTGCCTTTGGTGTACCGTCATAGCCCTTCCATCCGTTTCCGGAATAAGTGGCATCCGCCGCTGTAATGCCGGTTATATTTACCGGAATCTTATCTACTGCTACCACGGTCAATGTTCGAGTACCACCATAATATAAAAATCCATCAGGTAGCAAAATATCTATCTTCGCCTCCGCACCCGCCGGCTGGGCGGTTGTGCTAAAACTTAATTCATAGTTACCATACTCTTTATCGATTATCTTAGGTTCGCCATCAATTAAGCCAGAGGATGTACTTCCTGATATGCTGTATTTCATGTCAGAGACTGGTGAAATTAATGGAAGCGTATAAACTCCTGCCTTTCCACTTTTTACGTAATACGTATCAAATTCCTTAAGCTCCACAATCCCTTTATCAATTATCAAACTTCCTGCATCACTATAAACAGATATACCATCCTCATTCTTAATTCTGCAAGCAATTTTATATGTTCCCGGATTATAATCATCAGCATTAAGAGTCAGCGTAGATTTCGTACCAAGGGAAACAACAGAATCAGCAGGCATTCCTATACTATAAGATGTGGTCTCTAATGTCCAATCAAAGGTGATTGCACTGCCACTGCTGACTTCTACTTCCACTGTCCAGATACCCGTCTTACTTTCTCCAAAAGTTGCATTCACTACCTCTGTAGGTTGTTTTGTAATTGTAATCGTCCCAGGAGCACCCGCCTTCACCAGAGACACAGGTATCAGCGCCAGAGTCAGACAAATTACAATCAATATACTGATAACTTTTTTACTTCTTTGTTTCATTCTTTATATCCTCCTTTATTTTGTTACCTTCCTGACTGCCAAGCAGGATAAATATCTCCTCCAGCCCTAGAATTGGACCATCCTGCCAATAAATTCTGTTCCCGTCTGTCAGTGGACGGGGAAGTAACTTCTCTCTGCTCAAGGCGGTATAAGCATCATCCCCGCACAGCAGCGGATTAATATCCAATAAAATCAGATTTCCATTGCTAAACTCAATATCTAATGTCTGGTTATCTAAGGTATCCACGCGAATGATTTGAAGCATAATCTACCTCCTCCATCGATGTTTCTTCTCTAGATACCGGTTGTTATTCCTACCGGATTCTTATACGGCATCCATTTATTTACACCTTTTTCTTCCATTTTATCTTATCAGAAGTAGATAACTATACGGGCAGAATAACAACATTGTTATCCTCCTTTTTTCCTTCTTTACCCATTTATATAAAAATGATAAACTGTATTTATCATATAGCTGATAATGGCTTATTGGAGGAATAAAAGATATGGTAAGAAAATCAAGAATCCTACTTGTAGAGGACGAATCTGATGTGCAGCGGGTCAATGAACAGTATCTTTCTGAGAAGGGCTATGAGGTATATTGCGCGGATACCCTGCATATGGCTAGAAACCTGATCTGGGAATATCCTCCGGATCTGATTTTACTGGATGTGCTGCTACCGGATGGCTCCGGCTATGATCTGTGCAAAAGCATCCGCACCTTCTGCGCCGCACCGGTCATCTTTCTGACCTGTATGGGAGATACGAAGAATATTGTAGACGGCCTTTCCCTAGGGGCTGATGATTATATTGTCAAGCCCTACAGCTTTGAGGTATTGGAGGCAAGAATAGCTGCGCAACTTCGACGACACGGTATGGGTACCGGCCTTCTGGAACTTCCCCCGCTGTCAATTAATATGACCTCAGGCAATGTTCGTCTGTACGACCGGGAAATCCTTTTAAACCGTAAGGAGTTCCAACTCTTATTATATCTGGTGGAACATAGGGGACAGGAAATAAGCCAGTCCCAGCTTTATCAAGACGTCTGGGAGGCACCTTCTGAAACCATGGGAAACACCGTAAAGATGACAATATCCCGTCTCCGCCAGAAATTAAAACTGGAGGAAACGGGATGCTTTGAGCTTTCTACTACTGCGAACCAGGCGTATCTGTTTCTGCGGACCGGCTATCCGGCAAATAGATAGGAGAAAACATATGGGCGAATATAAGTAACCAAAGGTGTAAAGGCACTACACGGGGCTTTGGGAATGCTGCATTTCTTCCCCTAGGGGCAGGGTAAAGGTAACAGTGGTCCCCTTGTCCAGTTCACTCTCTACGGATATCTCACCGCCGTGTTCCTTTATAATATGCCGGCATACATATAGTCCGAGACCGGTTCCCGTATCTGTTCCAGCACCAGTTTTTCCCTCCTTCTGGAAGGCAGTCGTATAATAACGCTCGAACAGATGTTGTAGCTTATCCTTGTCCATACCTGCACCGGTATCGGAAATCTTAACTACTGCAAAGCCATCCTGCTTATCTGTTTCTACTGTAATCATACCACCTCGGGTATGCCTTGCGGCATTGCTTATGAGATTGACCAGTACCTGAATCATACGTTCTTCATCACAGTACACATAAAGTCCTTCTCTGTAAGGACGGAAGGTAAGTTGGCTTCCATTTTTTGAGAATACAGGATAATAGGTATCCAAGGTATACTGGATGATATTCGTAAACTGACAGGACTTGCAGGAGATATGCATACGATTTTCTTCGATGCGAGTAACATCCAGAATCTGTGAAACCATCATGGCCAGCCTGTCTGCCTCCGATTCAATCAACTTCATATTATTTTTAAGTGAAGATTCACTGATCCCCTCTGTCCCATCCTGCTTCTCTAAGACCCTATAGCTGTACTGGGCATAGCTGCTGATAACAGTCAGCGGAGTCTTCAGCTCATGGGATACATTCCCAAGGAATTCTGTTTTCATCCGGTTGATGCTCTCCAAAGCTTCCTTCTCCCCTTCGAGCTTACGCTCTGCTTCCTTCGCCTCCGCCACCATACGGTTGTTCATTAGAAAGAGGGATAATGTTTGTGCCAAAACAAACACCAGCATAGCAACTTCAGTTATGGGTGCCTTTAGAGTCTCAGTGGGGAGCAGGCTATACATTAGGATATCTCTGATGACCGCGAGATAAAACACTGCTATGCCATAGAGAGCCACCATCTGCTCTGCCAAGGGATTACGTGCTAGGATAAATAGTCCTGCAACAGCACAGATAATACAAATAATCAGAATCGCCTTATAATAGATTAATACTGAGGTATAAAAGATTGAATTACCTGAGAGCAGACACAGAAAATACAAGGCAGAGGCTGTAAGAACGGTGTATTGAACTCCCTTCCAGAACCTCCCCTTTAGCAACTGCCCCAGATAAAGTGTTAGAAACACAGTGACTAAAACCATGCTTACATATTCCAGTACAAAGGAAAGCTCTCCGGTCAGAAAGGGCATCTCCACCCATACCTGACTTGTGATACATTCCCTAAGTGCCATGGAAAAACAGGCTAAGGAAAAATACAATGCCACATCGACGCCCCTATTTAACAAGAATAGCATAAGCAGCAACACTGCCGCGCAAAAAAGTCCTCCTATGGTTAAATAGCCTTTGGACTTCATAGAAAAGCCAGCATCCATCCCCTGTACAGCTTTATTAAGATAAAGTGTTGCTAGGTTTGCCCCTTTGTATTTGTAATGGTAGAACTGTGAACTTTGCAGGATTACCACAAGCTTTCCGTTTTCAGCCGAGCCATAGCAGACAAGATGATTTTCGCCAATTTCCATAGTCTCCCTTGAGGGTCCCGGATTGCCTATCTGCCCCGCGGATATACCATTGATATACGCCTTCAGCGCATGTCTGCCTGAGGTCTTAAATGTCAGCATATATACCTGGCTGTTATCCTCTACCTGAATCACAAAGCGTTGGGTCAGATAATCAGCTTTCTTATTCTCATATCCCTCCGTATAAGCCGCCGAGGCAGTATCTGCCTCCTCCGGTGTCAGTAATTCCTCGGGATAATAGGTTTCGCCGGGGGGCAACTCGATCACCAGCCTGTCCCAGTCACTAATTCCCGTCAGATTATAGCTTCCCTCCTGTTCAGCGATTGTCATCTGCCGCACCGTTCCCTTCCCCAGCCCATTTATTCTGACCAGAACCAAGAGTGCAGCTACCGTAAGCAGTGAAGCGGCCAAAACAAGGAATAAGGTATATCTTTTATGCTCCTTGGTGCACTTCCCTAACCATTTGATAGTTTTCATACATTACCTCATTCCCATGGATACCTTGTTCAATGCCTGCAGAATTATGTTCATAGAAACTTTTTTCCTACTGTGCTTAACACTCTTCAAAAGACATCTATGTCTCGTTTACTCCTACATTTATTTTACCATATAATTCCTCATGGTACAATCGAACTCGATATTTAGATAACGTTAGAGCCTGCCTTTATTAAATTTCTTTATAAGGCAGGCTCTATTAATATCTACATTTATGATGTATTTTTTCTATCCTTCAGGAAAAATTAATCTTACTTTGTCCCCAGGGCAGCAGCTTTACTAGTCAGCAGGATCATATACCCCATAACATATATAGCTTCCATCGGCACCCATTGCTTTGATCATCAGTCTATGGGTTAAGTCATCGGCTGATGGAGTGTATGGATTAGTAGTAGCACCTGTGATTGCAACCCAATTATTGGTCGGATCAGTACCAATTGTGGCAAAATCATTTATTGTGGAATTATCAGTATAGTACCATTGATATGATATACTGCTCGAAATGGTGTTATTGCTAGCATCTTTTGGAGTTACTGTTATAGTTGTACCTATTGTTGGTTGTGAAGTCGAAATAACTAATGAAGTGAGTGTCTGGGTTGTCTCAATCGGAACTATTGCAACTGTAAACTGACTCGAACTAGCATTAACCGTTCCAATCGTTACCTTAGCCGTATATGTACCATCAGATACATTATTAAATGTTTTTGAAATCAATCCATTTTCACCGATGGTAACACTAGTTGCAGCCGCCGGTGCACCTACGCCCAATAATTCTACTTTTGCCGTGTTACTGCCATAATTTGATGCCGAAGCTGTTACAGTAACATCACCTGTTCCAGCTGGGTTATTAATACTGACTCCTGTCACAGTAATTGGTGTTGGAATTACTGTATCAACTGGTGGATAATATGTATTGCCGCCTGTTGATGACGAATTTGTTTGCATGATTTCCTTTTTTAATCACAAATGACTCATTCTTGCTTGTTACTAAGTTAATCTCTTCGAAATCCTTTTCTTCCAACACTTTATCTAGTTGTTCTTGTGTCTTAGCTATAGCTGTGCCACCATTTACCACATTTATAGTGCTCCAGGCAGTTGAAGCTGTAATATATTTTACATTGGCCTTTTTATCTTTTATCCATAGCTCGTATTTTTCTTTACTCTCGAATGCTACAGCACGAATTTTAAATTGACCAGATTTGATAGGATAAATCACACCATTATTACTAACTTTATCTGCTTCTGTGGTATCATTTTTAATTTCCCAACGTGTTATACCATTAGACTTTTTGCCTTTTCCGCTTTCGGTATTTAAAATTTTACGATTGAAGTCGTATTCTTGACCTGCTTTAACCGTCATATCTTTAGGCAAATTATTGATTTTAATTCCAGTTACATTATTTATTACTGTTACCTTTGCTTCCGGTCTAGTTCCTTCTAATTTCTCTGCTCTTGAAATAGCAAATGCTTGTATAGTTGAATTGGCATAAATGTTAGCCCCATAGCTAATACCACTAATGATGTTATTAATTTTTTGATGTTTCTTTTCTGCTTCATTGCTTCTCCCCTATTCTTAAGTATATAAATCATTATCTAATATAACCTTACACCTTCCAAAAGTCAACATTTTATGTAGTATTATTCCATATAATTTTATACTTCACCTTCCAAAGTGGGCAAATAATGATCAATTAACAATAAATAAAAAATCTAAGATCAAAACAGTTATAGGATTAGAACTTCAAACATATGATGAATTGGTTGTTATGTTTTCTAAGAAGGTAAGTTGGCATGAAACAAATTAAAATCATGGTGTTTAGCAAAAGAAAAATTAAAAGAGCATTTTTAATATTTACAAGCTCTGTGATTGGTATCTATTCGCTGATCGCATTATACTTTGTTAACCATTTTTATTTTCATACTGAAATAAATGGCGTGAATGTATCGTTGAAAGCTCATGACAACATATCCAACATAATCGGCCAATTTATACTGGACTATAAACTTCAGTTAATAGAAAGATACGGTGATACAGAAGTAATAATGAGTCAGGATATAGGAATGAAGTACAATAAGAACATAAACATATCCCAAGTAACTGCTAAGCAAAATCCATTTTTGTGGATAACTTCAATATTTGGAAGTAACACATATTGCATAAATAATCTGTACATTTATGATAAAATTTTATTAGTCAATAAAATTAACAGCTTAAAATGTATAAACGGAAATATTATAGAGCCCCAAAATGTAAGTTTTAAATACTCTGACGGTTCTTATAATATTATCAAAGAGATATATGGAAATAAAATAAATACAGATCATTTTATTAAAACAATTAATCTATCTATATCAACAGGCAAAACAAAACTAGACTTGGATAGTATGAAGTGTTATGAGTATCCAAGGTATACGGTAAACTCAGAAAAGACCTTCCAGACAGAAAAATTATTAAATAAATACATATCGGCAAAAATAGCATATCAATTTGGCAGCATAGTTGAACAAGTTGATAGAACTATAATTAATCAATGGTTAAGTGTTGATGAGAATTTAGAAGTTGTAATAAACAAACAAGCAGTTGCAAAATATATTACTGCATTGAGTAAAAAATATAATACCGTTGGTATAACAAGAGAATTTCAGTCTGCTACAGGTAAGAAAATAGAGTTAAAAGGTGGAATTTATGGTTGGAAGATTAATTGTGATTCTGAAACAGAAGCATTATACAATAATATTTTGAATGCTGATACGATTGAAAGAGAGCCTGCTTATTCTCAAAAAGCTTCTACCAGAGAGGGAAATGAAATAAGGAATACCTATATTGAAATCAATATAACTACACAGCATCTATGGTTTTACAAAGACGGTAAGTTAATTACTCAAGGATCTATCGTAACAGGGAATCCAAACAGAAATAATGCTACTGTAATTGGAGCATACATGCTTAACTATAAACAAAAAAAAGCAACCTTATCAGGTCCGGGCTACGAAGCAAATGTAACTTACTGGATGCCCTTTTTCGGTAACATAGGACTTCATGATGCTCCATGGAGACACAGCTTTGGAGGAGAGATTTATAAAAGAAACGGTACTCACGGATGTGTAAACTTACCATTGTATTTGGCAAAAACTATTTATGAAAATATTGAAGAAGGAACTCCTGTTATTGTATATGAAGAGGATAAGTGAAAAAGCATCACTATTAGTAACAAATAAAACAGAGCCAATTGCCTCATAATCTAAGAGGCCATTGACTCTTCTAAACAAAGTTTTTATTCAAATGGGAAATGATACTTTGTCAATCCCAATTCATCTCGTATCTTAATAATTTCTTTCTGTACTGCATCATTAATAGGTACACCGCTGTCTTTTCGTTGCTGCCAGATAAGGTACTCCTTTTCACCTGCTGTAAATATGTGTTCTTCACCAGGTGCTTTTGCTGAACTACGAAGTTCCCGCAAAATATCACCACATGTTTTTTTAAATGCTTCCAATCCCATAAAAGCCTCTGTGTCAATGGCAATGAAGAAATGTCCTAAATGGTAGGGGACCTTCTCACCATCTTCATTGATTCCAGACAATGCTCGTAAAAAATTACCCTGTTGTAATGCTGCAGACAAAATCTCAACTACGGTCGCATAACCGTAACCTTTATAGCCTGCTAGTTCTTCTCCAATTCCACCAAGTGGTGCCAAAGCAGCATTTCCGGTGTTTAAATCTTTTAATATTTGGTCGGAATCTGTCTTCGCTTCTCCGTCTCTCCCAATTACCATGCCCGCCGGAGTAGTTTTACCGACACGGGAATAATATTCAATTCTACCACGTTGCGTTATTGAGGTTGCACAATCCAAAACAAATGGAAATTCTTCATCGGTCGGCATGCCAAAAGTAAGTGGATTTGTTCCAAGCATATTCTCCACTCCAAAGGTTGGCGCTATCGATGGTCTCGCATTCGTACCTGTTATTCCGATACATCCTGCTTCTGCAGCCATGGTTGCATAATAACCAGCGATTCCATAGTGTGTCGAATTCCTTGCAACTACCATTCCCATACCATATTTTCTAGCTTTCTCAATAGCCATATTCATGGATTTTACTCCGATTACCTGTCCCATACCATCATGACCATCCACCACTGCGGTAGTAGGTGTCTCTTTCATTATCTCAAAGTTCGTGACCGGATTTTGAATTCCTGCCTTAATGCGGTCAAGATAAATAGGTTTAAAACGGTTTACCCCATGAGATTCAATTCCTCGTTTGTCCGACTCAAGTAATACATCCGCGCAGATTTTTGCATCTTCATTCGGTATCCCGTATCCCTTAAATGCATCCACCACGAAATCTGTAATGGTCTTCCAATCTACAACATTAGACTTTTCTGGCATTTTTTCTCCTCCTTCAAAGCGGCTATTGCATTCCGCTTTGCATTAAATTAATGGTTTTATTTTTATATATTAACTGCTATAATATCTCTTAATGAAATGTCTTATGTTAACGTCAACCCCCCCACAGTATAAAGAAAGGAGTTAACTTCTATGAAAAAGGTGAAGCGAATCTTAGCTTTGATTGGTGTTGTTTTGTTAGTTTCCATGTATATATTAACTCTAGTAGGTGCATTCATTGCCCCAGAATATTCTGATGCATTATTCAAGGCCAGCATTTATTCTACTATTGTAGTTCCAGTTATGTTATATGCTTATATGTTGGTTTATCGTTTATTAAAAAAGAATTCAAACAATAATTCTGAAACACCAGAAGAATAAAATTATTCTTCTGCTTCTTTTCTTATTCTATCCAAATGTTCTTTCATTGCATTCTCATACCCCTGATCGGAAGGTGTATAAAACACCCGGTCTTTTAGTTCATTTGGAAGGTATTGTTGTTTCACATAATGATTTTTGTAATTATGAGCATACTGATAACCAAGTCCACGTCCTAGTTCTTGTGCCCCTTTGTAATGGGCATCCATAAGATAGGAAGGAATTGCTGCGGTTTTTTCATTTTTTACTGTATTCATAGCAGCATCAATGGCTAATAAAGATGAATTGCTTTTTGGAGCACATGCTACATAAATAGCCGCTTGTGCAAGGACAATTCGTGCTTCAGGCATGCCAAGCCGTTCCACTGCCTGTGCTGCTGCGGTTGCTACTACTAAGGCATTAGGGTCAGCATTCGATACATCCTCTGATGCACAAATCATTATTCTCCTAGCAATAAAAGCCACTGTTTCACCAGCATATAGCATACGAGAAAGATAATATACTGCAGCATCAGGGTCGGAGCCTCTCATGCTCTTAATAAATGCAGAGATTGTATCGTAATGGTTATTCCCCGTTTTATCATATTGTATAACCCTTTTCTGTATACATTCACCTGCAACAGCTAGCGTAATGTGTATCTTTCCATCTGCTGACCGCTCCGTCGTTAGTATTCCTAATTCAATCGCATTTAGCGCTGATCTAGCATCTCCATTTGACATGTCTGCAAGAAACTCTAAGGCATCCTCTTCAATTTCTGCATGATACACTCCCATGCCCTTTTCCTCATCCTGTACAGCACGAAGAATTAGTTGCTTAATATCTTCTTTCTCTAAAGGCTTTAATTCGAACATAATGGAACGCGACAACAAAGCACTGTTCACTTCAAAATAAGGGTTCTCCGTAGTTGCACCAATTAAAATGACTGTGCCATCTTCAACAAATGGTAAAAGATAATCCTGCTGACCTTTATTAAAACGATGAATCTCATCAATAAACAATATCGTTTTCTTTCCATACATACCGGAATTTTCTTTTGCCTTTTGTATCACCTCTTCCATATCCTTTTTCCCTGATGAGGTAGCATTAATCTGAGTAAAAACTGCACTCGTAGCACCTGCAATCACACGAGCTAAGGTGGTTTTGCCTGTACCAGGTGGCCCATAGAAAATAATTGAACTGACTTTGTCTGCTTTGATAGCCCGATATAATAGTTTATCTTTGCCGATTATGTGACTCTGTCCTACAACCTCATCTAAGGTTGTGGGGCGGAGTCTTGAGGCAAGCGGAGATTCTTTTTCCATTGAGGTATTTCTCATATATTCAAATAAATCCATATACTCTTACCCGCATCTTTCTACATTCTGCGTTCTCTTAAAGCTAAAACGACTTCCTAATCTACATTCATTGTATATAAAAAAAGAATTCCAGTCAATAACAACAGTTTCTTGAGTTTCCGTAGTTTTGTCCACATTACTCTCTTTTATCGGTATTGTAATAAACAACTTTAAGAAAATGCCATAATTTAAGGAATCTTCTCCTTTTTTGATGTAAAATTAAATCACCACAATA